>CAIQJF010000073.1 GCA_903872075.1 uncultured Caulobacteraceae bacterium
CGGGCGCAGGCGCGGCGGCCGGGGCGGGCGGCGCCGGCGGCGCGGCGGGGGCCGCCGGAGTCGCGGCCTGGACGGCCTGGGCGGAGAGAAGGGTCAGGGTGGTGAGGCCGCAGAGGGCGGCCCGGAAAGACGTCGCGCGCATGGGTGTCCTTATCCGGCGCCGGTCGCGCCGCGCGCCTGTCTTAAACCTTCAGCCCCGGCCGATATAGGGCATCTTCGTCGCCATCACGGTCAGGAACGGCACGTTGGCCGTCAGCGGAAGACCGGCCATGTACAGCACCGCCCGCGCCACATCCTCCACGTCCATAACCGGCTCCACCGCCAGACGCCCGTCGGCCTGGGGCACGCCCTGGCTCATCCTGGCCGTCAGCGGCGTCTCGGCGTTGCCGATATCGATCTGGCCGCAGGTGATGTCGAAGGCCCGCCCGTCCAGGGCCAGGGACTTGGTCAGGCCGGTGATGGCGTGCTTGGTGGCCGTGTAGGGCGTGGAATTGGGCCGCGGCGCATGGGCCGAGATCGAGCCGTTGTTGATGATCCGCCCGCCCATCGGTCTCTGGCTCTTCATCCGCCGCACGGCGTGCTGGGCGCAGAGAAAGGCGCCGGTGAGATTGACGTCCACCACCGCCCGCCAGTCGGCCAGGGAGATGTCCTCGAACGGGACGGGCAGGGAGCCGCGGCCGGCGTTGTTGAACAGCACGTCCAGCCGGCCGAACCGCGCATCCGCCGCCGCGAACAGCCCCGCCACCTGATCCGGATCGGCCACATCGGCCGGATGGACCAGGGTCCGCTCCGGCGCGCCGCCCAGATCCGCCGTTTCCGCCAGGGCTCCGGCCCGCCGGCCGGTGAGGATCACCTTGTCGCCCTGCGCCAGAAACGCCAGGGCCACCGCCCGCCCGATCCCGCTGCCGGCGCCGGTGACGAGGACGATCTTGGGACCTGTCACGCCTGGGAACCCTCCGCCTTCGCCCGCTCGCGCTCATTGATCGCGGCGCGGAGGTCCTCCCCCCAGCCGGCGGCGTCTGCGCCCAGGGCGACCTGGGGCGGGGCGATCTCCGGGCCGAGGCCCGGGGCCAGGGGCGGGGTGTAGTAGCCCAGGGCATAACTGCCCATGGCGTAGCCGAGCAGGGCCTGGAGTTTCTTGTCCAGGGTGCGGGCGATCTCGGGCGGGCAGGAGAGATACTGGTTCTCCTCCTGCCGCAGCCAGCCCAGGCAATAGGTGATGTTGATGCCGATGCGGTCGGCGCCGGTGCGGTTCTCGCCGCCGGCGTGGATCACCGAGCCTGAATAGACCAGCACCGAACCGGCCTTCATCTCGGCGTAGCCGATCTCGTGCGGCTCGGCCCGGCGGCCCTCGGGCCAGGACGGGCTGCCCGGAACCACCTGGGTGGCGCCGTTCTCTTCGGTGAAGTCGGTCATGGCCCAGATGGTGTTGAGCTGCGGCTCGATCCCTTGCAGGAACCCGCCCCAGGCCAGCTTGTCGCGGTGCAGCACCTGGCGGCCCTGGCCCGGCCGGATGCGGATCACCTGGGTCAGGTGCAGCTGATAGCGGTCGCACGACCGCAGCAGATAGGCGTCGCAGGCGGCCAGGATCGCCGGGTGCATGACCAGCTCCCGACTGGCCGGCGAGCGCGCCACCAGGGCGCCGGTGCGGGTGGTCGAAAAGCCGGTGAACTCGTCCCGGCCGTTGGGCGTGGCCTCGATATAGGGATTCAGCTCGGCCATCACCGCCGCCACCTGGCTCGCCGGGATCACATCGTCGAGGATCAGCGCCCCGTCGGTGTCGAGGATCGCCGCGATGGTCTCGGCCGGGGTGTCGGCGGGCAGGTGCTTGAGGGTGGGCATGGCGGGTTTCCGGTGGCGAATGACCTGAGCTTCGGCGGCGGCCCGGGGGCCGTCAAGCGGGCTTGGCTTCAGACCCGTTCCAGCGGCAGGAAAGGCGGGGGCGGCGGATCGACGGCGATGGGATCGCCCGGCCGGACCGGGCCCCGGCGATGACGATCGCCATGATTCCCGCCTTGCGGATCAGGGTTCCGTCCGGCGCCTGGTCCAGCACCGCGTGGGTGAGGCCCGTCTGGAACGCATCGAGCTGGGCGCAAGGGTTGCGCAGGCCCGTGATCTCGATCACCGCCGTCTCGCCCAGGCGAAGTCGGGCGCCGCGGGGAAGGCCGAGCAGATCGATCCCGCGGGTGGTGATGTTCTCGCCCATGACGCCCGGACCGACCTGGAAGCCTTGGGCGCGCAGCTCGCCGAGCAGGTCCTGATCGATCAGGTGAACCTGACGCAAGTTCGGCTGGGTGGGATCGGCGGCCACGCGCGAGCGGTGCTTTACCGTCACCCCCGCATGGGCGTCGCCCTCCACGCCGACGCCGGCAAGCAGGCGGATCTCCGTGACGACGTGCTTGGAGAAGCGATGAGCGGCGTCCCGCGCGACGGCCAGGATCGTCGCCGTCACGGTCGCGGCTCAGGTCGGACGGTTCATCTGTCGAACACCAGCAGGCTGGAGGTGGCCGAGGCGTAAAGGCGCCCGGCGGCGTCCTTCAGGGTGGCCTCGGCGAAGCCGGCGCGACGGCCAAGGCTGACCACCTTGCCCTCGGCGAACACCTCGCCGGTCGCCTGGGTCATGGCTCGGTGGTAGGCGATCTTCAATTCCAGGGTGGTGTAGCCCTGACCCGGGGCCAGGCGGGAATGGACGGCGCAGCCGCAGGCCGAGTCCAGCAGGGTGGCGGCGTAGCCGCCGTGCACCGTGCCGATCGGGTTGTAGACCTCGGGCCCCGGGTTTCCGGAGAACACCACCCGGCCTTCCTCGATCTCCACCACCTTGAAGCCCATGGTCCGGCCGATGCCGGGGCCGGCGCCCCCGAAGGCCGCGCGCAGCTGTTCGAGGCCGGTCATCTCCACGAGGGTCTTGGCGGTGTCGGTCATGCGGCAGGCTCCGGGTGTGTCGCGGCGCTGGTGCTGTGTGAGGTGCGCCCCTTCGAGTTGATTCTACAAGTTTAAGGCGCGTCGAGGGCAATGCATCGGCAGTCAAGCGCGATGACGGCGTTCGCGGAAGATGGCACACTTGCCAACGGGTCAGCTGACGCTGTGGAAGGGGGTTGATGATGCGGTTGATGGCAAGCCTACTTTCGCTGAGTGCGATCCTGGCCCTTGCGGGTGCGGCGCGTGCGGAGCCGGACGGCTCACCCGACGCCCAGCGCGCACAACTCGCGCAGGCGTTCACGGCGCGGATGGAGGCGGCGCTGCATCTTAGCCCCGCGCAGAAGGCGGCCTTGAACGACTATGTGTCCTATCGGCCGCCACCGGCCGCCGGGACCCTGCCGATGAGCGCCGAGGCGTTGCGGGCGTTGGCGACACAGCAACGCAACGCGCGGCTCCTCGCCAATATCGAAAGCGACCTTGCGATCGTGAAGGGGCGGTCAGAGGCGTTCGACCGCTTCTATGGCCTGCTCTCGCCAGACCAGCAGCAGCGATTCGAGGTCGAGAACGCTTCGGCGGTGGCGCAAAGTGAGACCGCGCCGCGCCCGGAGTTTCAGCCGCGGCCCTACCGCCCCGACCTCAGCCTCCCAAGTCACGTGGACGCGGACTGGCTGAGGCGGCCAACCGACGTTGAGGTGTCGCGGGTGTACCCCAGCCTCGCCATGCAACGGCATATCACCGGCAACGTCGGGTTGTCCTGCCTCGCCGACCAGCAGGGCTATCTGAAGGATTGCGTGGTCGCGTCTGAAACCCCTGAGGGGTTTGGTTTCGGCAACGCCGCGCTGGAAATCACGGCCTACATGCGCATGCGTCCGGCCACGAACTACGGCATTCCGGTCAAATCCAGGGTCGCCATTCCGGTCGGGTTCAAGTTGTAAGCCTATCCTGCCGAAGCCAGATCCTGGCTCATGCCGGTTTGAACCTGTCGCCGGTCCGGTCGAAATCGACCAGCGCCGGATCGGCATCGACTCTTGCCTTCGGATGGGCGCTGGCCAATATCGTCCGACTAGTCTGACTAGGATGTTCGACCGTGAACGCTCCCGCGAAGCCAACAGGCGATGTCACTGCCTGGCAGCTGCAAGAGGCCAAAGCCCGCTTCAGCGAGCTCGTCCGCCGAGCCCAGGATGAGGGACCGCAGCACGTCAGCGTACGCGGCGAACCCGCGGCGGTGGTGCTTTCCGAGCAGGACTATCAGGCTCTCACGGCCAAACGGCCCTCGATCGTCGACCACATCCTTGACGGCGAGCCGTGGCCCGACGATCTGGTCGAGATGATCAACGATCGGGCGCGGGGTCCCGACCGGGCGGTCGACGTCTGATGTATCTCGTCGACACCAACGTCCTTTCGGAGGCCCGGCGCGGGCGGGCCGAGGCGCGGGACTGGTTGCGATCCGTCGATCCGGATCACGTCTTTCTGAGCGTCGTCACCGTGGGCGAGATCATGAAGGGCGTCAGCCAGAAAGCGCGGACCGACCCGGTCGCCGCGGGCGTTCTCGGCCGGTGGCTGGAGCAACTGCGCACCGACCACGCCCGCCGGATTCTGCCCATCGACGACGCCGTGGCGCTGGAGTGGGGCCAGATCGCCGCGACGCGTCCGCGCGACATGGCCGACGCCCTGATCGCGGCCACGGCTCGCGTTCACCGCAAGACCCTGGTCACCCGCAATGTCGCCGAATTCCGCGACCTCGACGTTGCGATCATCGATCCGTGGAACGCGCCTTAGTTCACCCGCCGCGCCCGTCCCGCCCAATAGGGCTCCCGCAGATCCTTCCGCAGAATCTTCCCCGACGCATTGCGCGGCAGGGCGTCGATGAAGTCGACGCTCTTGGGGGCCTTGAAGTGGGCGATGCGGGTGCGGGCGAAGGCGATGATGGAGGCCGGATCGGGCGTGGCGCCGGGCTTGAGGGCGACCACGGCCTTCACCGCCTCGCCCCATTTCTCGTCGGGGATGCCGATCACCGCCACCTCGGCCACGTCCGGATGACCATAGATCGCGCTCTCCACCTCGGCCGGATAGACGTTCTCGGCCCCGGTGATGATCATGTCCTTCACCCGGTCGTGGATATAGAGGTAGCCGTCCTCGTCGAGATAGCCGGCGTCGCCGGTGCGCAGCCAGCCGTCCGTGTCGATGGTGGCGGCCGTGGCCTCGGGCAGTTTCCAGTAGCCAGGCATATTGGCCACCGAGCGGGTGGCGACCTCGCCGACAGTGTTGGGGGGCAGGGTCGCGCCCGCCTCGTCGATGATCTTCAGCTCCACCCCCGGCATGGGCAGGCCCGCGGCGCGCATGCGCGGGGTTCCGGCCGGATCGTGATCCTCGGGCGGCAGATAGACCACCGTCCCGCAGGTCTCGGTCATGCCGTACTGCTGGCAGAAGCCGCAGCCGAACACCTCCATGCACTCGCGCAGCAGATCCAGCGGGATGGGCGAGGCGCCATACATGATGAACTTCAGGCGGCTGAAATCCACCTCGCGGGCGCGGGGCTGGCGCACCACGATCTGCAGGGCGGCGGGCACCATGAACATCTTCGAGACCTTGTCGATCTCGATGAAGTCGAGAACCTTGAGCGGGTCGAACTCGCGCGCGACCACGCCCTTGGCCCCGTTGAACAGGCCCACCATGCCCCAGCCGGTGCCGCCGATATGGGCCACGGGCATGGCCACCAGGCTCACATCGTCCGGACCCCAGTCGTTCCAGTCCATGCCCGCCTCGGCGGCGGCGCGGCGGCCGGCCAGCAGATTGTGGTGGGAGAGCATGGCGCCCTTGGGCTTGCCGGTGGTGCCGGAGGTGTAGAGCTGCACGGCGATGTCGGTGGGCGCGATGGCGACCGGCGGCTCGGCGTCGGAAGCGGCGTCGCGCCAGGCTTCATAGAGCGGATAGGCGTGCTCGCCGGGCTCCATGGCGACAACCTTGGGCCGGGTCTCAAGGAACTGCGCCGTCTCCTCGGCGTGACCGATCACCTCGGGGCCGATGAACACCAGCGGGGCCTCGGCGTCGCCGATGATATAGGCCGCTTCCGGCGGGGCCAGGCGCCAGCCGATGGGGGTCATCACCGCGCCCATCTTGGCCGCCCCGAACAGCAGCTCGAAATAGTGGTCGCTGTTCTTGCCGATGTAGGCGATCCGCCGGCCCTTGGTCACACCCTCGGCCAGCAGGGCGTTGGCCACCTGGTTGGTGCGCCGGTCCAAGGCGGCGAAGGTCGTGTCGCGGCCTTCGAAAGCCAGGGCCACGGCGTCGGGCCGCTCGCGGGCGTGATAGCGGGCGATGTCGCCCAGGGTGGGCATCTGGTCGAAGTCGATGGGGGCGTGAGTCATGGGGTCCGATTGAGCGGGAAGACCTTGCGTCAGGCAAGGGGGCTTTGCGGCTTCCGCACCGGCGTCCTTCTCGCTAGGCTCCCCTCCTGACCCTCGCGGCGCGCCACGACGCCGGGCGGTTCGCGAGGGAGCCGCGTTTGTCCGACACGACGAGTCTCTACCGCCGCGAGCGTATCCGCGTCGGCAAGGTCAGCCTCTCCACCAAGATCTATCAGGGCGTCGGCGCCCTGCCGGAATCGCTGAAGAATTTCGCCTTCAGCACCTTTCTGCTGTTCTACTACAACCAGATCCTGGGCCTGGACGCCTTCAAGGCCTCGGCGGCGATCGCCGTGGCCCTGATCCTCGACGCCCTGTGCGATCCGCTGATCGGCTCCTTCTCCGACAGCCTGAAGGTGAAGCTGGGGCGGCGGCATCTGTTGATGTACGCCTCGACCTTGCCCATCGGCCTCGGCCTCTTCCTGGTGTTTTCGCCGCCGGCCGGACTCTCCGAGACCCTGCTGCTGGCCTGGCTGTTCGGGACGGTGGTGATCACCCACGTCTCCATGAGCCTCTTCGTCGTGCCCTGGACAGCGCTCTACGCCGAGTTCTCCGAGGACTATGCCGAGCGCACGACCATCGTTACCTGGCGCTACGCCATCGGCTGGCTGGGCTCGATCGTGTTCATCGTCTCGACCTGGTCGCTGATCTTCGCCAGCACGGCGAAATTTCATCCGGGCCAGCTCAACCCCCACGCCTATGGCGTCTTCGCCCCGGTGATCTCAGTCACGGTCATGGCGGCGATTCTGGCGACCACCTTGCTGACCCAGCGCGAGATTCCCTATCTGCTGCAGCCGGTGGCGGCGACGCCGCGGTTCAGCCTCATGCGCGTCTGGCGTGACGTCTCCAGCACCTTCTCCAACCGCGACTTCCTCGTGCTGTTCGCCAGCGCCCTGATGACCGCCGGGGTGACGGGCACCACCGACACCCTGGGGACCTATGTCTCCACCTTCTTCTGGGGCCTGGCGCCGGAGCAACTGCGCTGGTTCCAGGTCTCGATCCTGGGCGCCATCGCCGCCTTCGCCACCCTGGGCTGGGTCGAGCGGATCTTCGACAAGAAGCCGGTGCTGGTGGGAACCTTCTTCCTGTTGCTCGTCGACGGCATCGGCGTCACGGCCCTGCGTCTGCTGCATCTCGCGCCGCCCAACGGATCGATGGCTCTGCTGGTGCTGCTGGTGGGCAACGAGATCGTGCGCACTTATCTGGGCACTCTGGTGGGGATCATGTTCGTCTCCATGCTGGCCGACACCATCGACGTGCAGGAGCTGACCAGCGGCAAACGCCAGGAAGGCGTGTTCGCCGCCGCCCTGGCCTTCTCCGGCAAGGCCACGGCCGGTGTTGGCGCTCTCGTCGGCGGCTTCATGCTCTCCCAGATCGTGCACTGGCCGGCGCACGCCACGCCCCAGAGCGCCGATCCGGCCATGGTCATCCGCCTGGGGCTGGTGGCCGGGGTGCTGACCCCGCTGCTGCTGGTGTTTCCGCTGATGCTGGGGTCACGCTACCGCATCACCCGCGACGGCCATGCCGCCACGCGGGCCGAGCTCGACCGCCGCCGCGCCGCGGCCCATCTGCCATCGGCCGACGCGGCCCATCACGCCACCGAGGTCGAGCTGATCGCCGATCATGTGGTGACCTGAGCGGTCAGGGTTTCGAGGCCGCGGTGTCGGCCGCCTCCTGAGCCTGCGCCTGCGCCAGGTGGGCGGCCTTCCAGTCCATGGCCGTCTGCACCCGGCGACGCACGCTGGGGTGGTCGTAGAACAGGAACTCTTCCAGGGCCGAGGGCGAGTCCGCCCGGTATTCGATGGTCTTGACCAGGGCCTTGGCGAGGCCCGAAGGCTCATGGGCCACGCGCAGGGAGAAGGCGTCGGCGTCAGACTCCTCAAGCCGCGAGTCGGTGGAGAGCAGGGGCGTCGCCAGCAGGCCCAGGGTCGCGACGATGGCCGACAGGGTGGTCAGGCCCACCGGATCGGCGATGGACGCCGCGCCGCTGCCGATCCAGCGGTCGGCCAGGGGGAAGACCGCGTTGGCCAGGCCCAGGGCCGTCAGCGCCATCAGGCTGAGAAACAGCGTCCCCCAGATGACGTGGCCGCGTTTGTAGTGGCCCATCTCGTGGCCGACCACGCCGCGCACCTCGGCGATGTCGGCGCCCTTGGCGAACATCACATCGCTCATGGCGACGCGGGCGGAGCCGAACAGGCCTGAGACATTGGCCGTGTAGCGGTTGGACTGCTTCGAGCCGTTAAAGATGTAGATCTTGTCGGAGGGGACGCCCGCCTCCTTGGCCACGGCGACGACTGCGTCTCGCGTCGTCCCCGGCGGGGCCGGGGTGTAGGTGTTGAACATCGGCTCGATGAACACCGGCCCGATCACCATCATCAGGGCCACCGCGATCGCGGCGAGCCCGCCGGCCCAGATCCACCAGGACCGCGGCGTCCGGCGCATCAGGGCGTAGAGGGCCATGAAGAACAGGCCGGACGTGACCGCGCCGATCACGAGATTGAGCGCCTGTTCGCCGAACCAGCCGCCGTAGGTCTGGCTCGTCAGGCCGTAGGATTTTTCCCGCCACCAGTGGGCATAAGACTCCCACGGCAGTTCGAGAACAAAGTCGGCCGTGGTGAACAGGACCGCCGCCAGGAAGCTGAACAGGACCGGGCGCGGACGCCCGCTCTCGATCCGCCGTTTGACGGCCGGCAGCAGCCGCAGCCGGGCGATGACGACACAGGCGGCGACCGCGGCGAGCCAGCCCCAGAGCAGCAGCCAGTGGCCCCCCTGAGTGTAGTGGGTCGCCTTCAGATGGCCCGCGGCGGGCAGGGCGGCGAGGAAGGCCTCGGTGGCGGCGTGGGGATCGAAGGCGGTCATGGGCCATGTCCGCATGCGCCCGGACCGCCGGTCAAGCCCGTGCCGGCCCGGCCGGCGGGGCTCGCGGGCGACGTGTTCGCCGTGTATCAGGACGCTTCCCCGTCAGGTGGGGCGGCAGGTGGAGTTTCGGGCGCATGAGCACGATGGCGGCGACGCGCCGAACGGCCCTGACCGGCCTGGCTGGAACCCTGGCCGTGGGTCTGGCCGCGCCCGCCGTCGCCCAGGTCTCGCGCCTGACCGACGCCGGCCGCAACGCCATCCTCGGTCATCCCGCCACGCCGTTCGCCGGGGCGGCCAATGCCGACATCACGGTCGTGGAGTATCTGGATTTCAACTGCCCCTACTGCCGCAAGGCGGCGGTGACCCTGAACGAGCTCATGGCGGCCGATCCGCGCGTGCGGGTGCTCTATAAGGACTGGCCGATCTTCGGCGGCGTGTCGCTCTACGCCGCCCGGGTCAGCCTCGCGGCGGGATATCAGGGCCGCTATCTGGCCGCCCACAACATCCTCATCGATTCGCCGGGCCGGCTGACCACCGAAGGTCAGGCGCGCGACCGCCTGGTCCTGGCGGGGATCGACCTGGCCCGGCTGGACAAGGATCTCGCCGCGCACGACCAGGCCATCAATGAGGTTCTCGCCCGTAACCATCTTGAGGCGCGGGCGCTGAACTTCACTGGCACGCCTGGCCTGCTGGTAGGCGACCTGCTGGTGCCGGGCGCCCTGGACCTCGCCGCCTTCCAGAAGCTGGTGGGCGTCGCCCGCAAGCTCGCCAATATGGCGCCCGCCCCGACCCGGTCTTGACAGCGGCCTGACGCCTGGCGCGGACTTGTGGCCGGGAGGACAAGGCATGGAACCACGTGAGATCGTGTCCGACGAGGACTGGCTGGCCGCCCGCAAGGCGCTGCTGGCCGAGGAAAAGGCCTTCACCAAGGCCCGGGACGCCCTGAGCGCCGCCCGGCGGGCGCTGCCCTGGCGCCGGGTGGCGAAGCCCTACGTTTTCGAAAGCTCCGACGGCCCCCAAACCCTGCCCGACCTGTTCGGGACGTGCCGCCAGCTGATCGTGATCCATTTCATGTTCGGCCCGGAGGCGGAGACCGGCTGCGTGGTCTGTTCCCTGCGCGCCGACGGCTTTGACGCCCTGATCCCGCATCTGAAGGCCCGCGACACTGCCCTGGTGGTGGTTTCGCGCGGACGTCTCGCGGCCATGAACGCCTTCAAGGCGCGGATGGGCTGGCGGTTCCCATGGGTCTCCTCCCTCGGAAGCGATTTCGGTTTCGACTTCGGCGTCTCGCTGGCTGAGGGGCCAGGAACCTACAACTACGCCCCACGCAACGGCCCGGCTGGCGAGGCCAACGGGACGAGCGTGTTCTTCAAGGATCCGGCGACTGGGGAGGTGTTCCACACCTATTCCACCTACGCCCGGGGCGACGACATCCTGATGAGCCCCTACAACTATCTCGACCTGACGCCGAAGGGCCGGGACGAGGGCGCCTTGCCCTATTCCGTCGCCTGGATCCGCCACCACGACCGCTACGACCAAGGCCCCACATGACCGACCGCCCGATCAGCCGCTATCCCATCCCCGAGGTCATGGACCTGCCGGAGGATCTGCGCACCCGCATCCTCACCGTGCAGGAGAAGTCGGGCTTCGTGCCCAATGTCTTCCTGGTTCTGGCTCACCGGCCGGAAGAGGCCCGCGCCTTCTTCGCCTATCACGACGCCCTGATGGACAAGGAGGGCGGACTCACCAAGGCCGAACGCGAAATGATCGTGGTGGCCACCTCGGCGACCAATGGCTGCCTCTATTGCGTTATCGCCCACGGCGCGATCCTGCGCATCCGCGCCAAGGATCCGCTGGTGGCCGATCAGGTGGCGGTCAATCCGCTCAAGGCCGATATCACCCCGCGCCAGAAGGCCATGCTGGCCTTCGCCCTTAAGGTGGCCCAGGCCTCGGCGACGATCTCGGACACGGACTTCGAGGCCCTCCGCGCCCACGGTTTCACCGATGAGGACGCCTGGGACATCGGCGCCATCGCCGCCTTCTTCGCCTTGAGCAACCGCATGGCCAATCTCACCGGCATGCGCCCGAACGATGAGTTCTTCACCATGGGGCGGCAGGCGCGGTAACGGCTCGGCCGCTTGACCTTTGGGGGCAGGGGGCCAGGGTGAGGTCTTCCTCCTCCGCCCGGCGAATCGATCCCTCACCCATGCCCGCCTTCTATGAATTCTTCGCCGGCGGGGGCATGGCGCGGGCCGGTCTGGGACCAGGGTGGACCTGCCTGTTCGCCAACGACTTCGACGCACGCAAAGGCCTGGCCTATCAGGCCAACTGGGGGACCGGCGGGGAGCTGCGTGTCGGCGACATCCGGGCGCTCACGCCCGCCGACCTGCCCGGCCAGGCCGATCTGGCCTGGGGCTCCTTTCCCTGTCAGGATCTGTCCCTGGCCGGCGCCGGCGCCGGGCTCGAGGGCGACAGGTCGGGGACCTTCTATCCGTTCTGGGACCTGATGCGCGGCCTGGTCGCCGAGGGGCGCGGCCCCCGGATCGTCGCCCTGGAGAACGTCTGCGGGACCTTGACCTCGCACGGCGGGCGGGACTTCCAGGCGATCTGCGAGACCTTCACCGGGGCCGGCTATCGGCATGGCGCCCTGGTGATCAACGCCGATCTGTTCCTCCCGCAGTCGCGGCCACGGCTGTTCCTGATCGGGGTGCGCGGCGATGTGGCCGTCGATCCGGCTCTGCTCGCGCCGGAGCCGGTAGGCCCGTTCCACACGCCGGGCCTGAGGCGGGCCGTGGCCGGGCTGCCCGAAACGGCGCGGGCGGGGTCGCTCTGGTGGAACGTCCCGCCGCCACCTCGGCGCAACACCAGCTTCGCCGATCTGATCGAGGAGGCGCCCACCGGCGTCGCCTGGCATACCCCGGCGGAGACGGAACGGCTGGTGTCGCTGATGGCGCCGGTCCACCGCGCCAAGCTCGAGGCCGCCCGCCGCGCCGGCCGGCGCATGGTCGGCGGGGTCTACCGCCGTACGCGGGCCGAAGCAGATGGGGTGAAGCGCCAGCGCGCCGAGGTGCGCTTCGACGACGTGGCCGGCTGCCTGCGCACGCCGGCCGGCGGCTCCAGCCGCCAGGTGATCCTGGTGGTGGACGGCCCCAAGGTCCGCTCGCGCCTGATCTCGGCCCGCGAGACCGCCCGCCTCATGGGCCTGCCCGACCACTATCGCCTGCCGAAATCCTACAACGAGGCCTATCATCTCACCGGCGATGGCGTGGCCGTGGATGTCGTCCGCTATCTCGCCGAACAGATCTTCGAGCCTCTGCTCGGGCTCGCGCCGACGCAGGATCGCGCGGCGGCCTGAACGCCGCTTGGCGCCGCGGCGGTTTCGGTCGAACCTGCGCCCAACAAGCCTTCAACACTGGAAGACCGCGCCATGAGTCTCAAGGATCAGCATATCGTCATCGTCGGCGGCAGTTCGGGCATCGGCTTCGCGGTGGCCTCGGGCGCGGTGGCGCAGGGCGCGCGCGTGACCATCGCCTCGAGCCACGCCGACAAGGTCGCCGCGGCGGCCGACCGGCTGGGACCCAATGCGGGCGGACTGACGATGAACGTCACCGACCCGGCCGATGTGGAACGCGCCTTTTCCGGGATCGCCGCGTTCGACCACCTGGTGTTCACCGCCGGCGACTGGGGCGGACCTCGCCGCGGCGCGGTCAAGGATCTCGACCTCGACGCGGCCCGGACCATGTTCAACGTCCGCTTCTGGGGCGCGTTGGCGGTGGTGAAGGCGGCGCAGAGCCGGATCGCGGCCGGCGGCTCCATCACCCTCACCAACGGCATGATTGCCCACCGGCCGCGGGCCGGCGCCTCGGTGAGTTCGGCCATGGCCGGGGCCGTGGAGCACCTGGCGCGCGGCCTAGCTGTGGAACTGGCCCCGGTCCGGGTCAACTGCGTCTGTCCCGGCTACATCCGCACCGAGGTCTGGGACTCGATCCCGGCCGAGTCCCGCGAAGCCCAGCTGAAGTCGTTCACCGAGGGCCAGCCCCTGCCGCGCGTGGGCGAGCCGGAGGAGGTGGCCGCCGCCTATCTGTTCCTGATGACCTCCGGCTACACGACCGGCCAGGTGATCAAGGTCGACGGCGGCATGGGGATCATGTGAGCCGCGCCCCGATCACGCAGAAGGTGGTGTCTTCCGGCGCGGCGAGGTCGAAGGTGAATCCGGAGGTGGCGCTCACCTCGCCGAACCCGGCGCGCTGAAGGGCCGCCTGGGCCTGGGCCTGGGAATACCAGCGCAGGGCGGGGGATCGGGCGTGGAGTTCCTCGCGCACGACGGTTTCGCCGTCGAGCAGCTGGTAACGGTTCTCCTCATGCTCCAGCTGGGCGTCCAGATCGTACATCGCCCGCGTCCAGCGCCGGATGACCAGGCCGTCCGACGGGCGGGCCTTCTCGGCGATCTTGAACCAGTCGGTCCATTGCAGGTGCGCCGGCGTCCGCCGGCCGGGCCAGACCTTCGACATGATCGAAATCACCAGCACGCCGCCCGGTTCCAGATGCGTGAGGAACCGTCTCAGGGCCGCGTCGGCCGCGTCGGGATCGGTCAGAAGCTGGAAGGAGGAGGAGGGGACAAGGATCACCCCATAGGTCCGGGACAGGTCGAGCCGATCCATCGTCTGCTCGAAGAGCCGCCCCGCGACGTCGAGGCTCAGCTCCGCGGCCCGGCGCCGGCAGAGGTCGAGCATGTCCGGGGAATTGTCGACACCGTCGATGTCAACGCCGTCGGCCAGATAATCCAGCAGCAGCCGGCCCGTGCCGCAGCCGACGTCCAGCACCGGTCCGCCCCGCCGGTCGATCAGGGCGCGGTAGAAGGCGCGGTCCGGCCAGGCGCTGGTGTCGCCGCGCAACAAATCCCAGGCTTCGGCGATCAGGCCGCGATATTCATAGTCGTCGCTCATGCCGCCAGCCTGCGCCAGAAATCGCGATTTGGGCGCCCCCCTAAGGCGTTTGATCGCTGCGGCGCACCGCCAGGGGCGTGGGGTGGCGTGAAAACGCCGCTTGCGTCCGACCAAGGCGCGCCCCAGATCGACACAGGAAACTTAGTTCACCCGAAGCCGGAGTCCGCCTCATGAGCCGAAAGTCCCCGGCCGTTCCGCTGCTGCTCGCCACGGCCGCCGCCGTGGGAGTCTATGCCCTGTTCGTCCGGGCGCTCGACGGCGCCCGCGCCCGGCTGGCGGGCCGTAGCGAGACCCTGGAAACCGCCTCCGGCACGGTGGAATACGCCGAGGCGGGCGAGGGCCAGCCGGTGCTGGTGGTTCATGGGGCCTCGGGCGGCTTCGACCAGGCCCTGGAGATGACCGGCGCCCTGGCCGACAAGGGCTATCGGCTGATCGCGCCCTCGCGCTTCGGCTATCTTCGTTCGGGACTGCCGGGCGATGCCAGCCCGGCGCGTCAGGCCGACGCCTTCGCCGAACTCCTCGACCATCTGGGCGTCGACAAGACGGTGGTCGTCGGCATTTCCGCCGGCGCCTGGTCGAGCCTGCGTTTCGCCGTGCGTTATCCGCACCGTTGCCGAGCCCTGGTCCTGCTGGTCCCCGCCGACGCCCTGCCCGTGGGAACCTCCATGCACGGCGGCGGCGTGGTCCGCGCCATGTTCGCCTCGGACTTCGTGGCCTGGGCGGCGGTCACCCTCAATCGCGTGCTGCCGCGCATCTTCACCCCCCTCATTCTGGGCACCGGCGCGGATGTGGTGCTGGGCGCCGTGCCGTCGGAACAGGCGCGCGTGCGCCGGCTGCTCGACCACCTCCTGCCGATCAGCTGGCGGCGTGCGGGCATGGGCCTGGACGTGGCCACGGCGGCGGACGTCGAGGAATGCCCGATCGAGACCATCGCCTGTCCGGTCCTGACCATCAGCGCCAAGGACGATGCGTTCGGCACGGCCCGCCGCGCACGTTCGATCGCCTCGAGCGTGCCCGACGGCCAGGCGGTGATCTATTCCACGGGCGGCCACGCCCTGGTGGGGCGCCATGACGAGGCGCTGAGGGCCATCACCGGCTTCCTGGCCGGGATCAGATAGCGCCCGGGCGGCCTATCAGACCGCGACCGGCAGGTTTCGGTACAGATCGCGGAAATTGCCGGCGAAGAACTTCGCGCGGGCCTCCGCGTCCGCGCCGTCCAGCGCCCGCTCGAAGCGCCCGATTGGATCGCGTCCGCCCTCGGCGTGGGGATAGTCCGAGGAGAACAGATAGAGCTCCGGCCAGGACTCCCGGATCAGCGCCCCTACGTCCTCGAACGGGTAGGGGGTGAAGCGCAGCTGCTGGCGGATCTGCTCGGAAGGTTTGCGGCGCATCTGGGCGAGATGCGGCTCCGACTTGGCCCAGATGTCGGCGGCGTGGTCCAGGCGGCGGATCATGTCCGGCACCCATCCCGCGCCGATCTCGATCACCCCGCCGCGCAGGTCCGGATGGCGCTCCAGCACCCCGTCCAGCACCAGGGCCGAGATGAACCGCACCGAGGCGTGGTGGATCACCGTCAAATCCTTTGAGCCGATCACCTCGGCCCCGCCGCGCGCCGTGCGCCGCTCGGGGTGGCCGTCGTTCATCCAGGGCGCGGGAATCTGCAGCGACGAACTGCCCACATGCAGGATGAAGGGCAGGCCGCGCTCGGCCAGGGTGCGCCAGACCGGATCGAGATCGGGATGGCCCGGCGAGCGCCCGCCCGGCGCCTCGGCCCCGATCCATGCCGCGCCGAGCCCCAACGCGGTCGCCCGATCTATCTCCTTCAGAGCTTCATCTGGATCGTCCAGCGGGATCAGGGCGACGCCGATCAGACGCGGGTCGGCCTGGCAGAAGGCCGCCATGGCGCGGTTGTGGGCCCGAGCAATGGGATAGCGATGGGCCGGCGGCGCTTCGAACGTCGGCCGGGCGCAGAAGGAGGCGAACACCACCTGGGCGCGGAAGCCGAGCAGGTCGAGCGCCACCGTGCGTTCTGGCCCGCTGAAGGCGCCCAGGGCCGCATGCCACTTGGGCCCACGGGTCAGGCCGTCGCCCAGCTTCACCAGATCGGCCACCACTTCCGGATCGTGGCCCGGCTTGCCGATGAAGGCGCTGGGATCGAACTGACCGGTGGTGATGTCCATCAGCCGCGGCAGCAGATCCTCCGTACCCGGATCGGCATGGGCTGAGAGGAAGTCCGGCAGCTCCATCAGGTGGCTGTCGGCGTCCAGGATCAGGCGTTCGCCCGCATAGGTCATGGCGCTCTCCCTTCCGGTCCGGGCCGGCGTCAGTCGGCGTAGAACTGGTTGTAGTACTGACGGAACCTCAGGATCGGCCCGTCGCCATCGCAGATCACCGGCCGGGGCAGATAGCGCTGGTGGTCCCAAATCACCTTGTCCTGGTCGAGTTGGCGGCAGACCTCGTGCACGAAGCCGGCGGCGAACATCGTGGCGATCGGCGTCGCCTGTTCGCGCGGCTGGGTGAAGCAGAAGCGCACCCTGACCTCGTCCTTCTCCACCGGCGTGACGGCCGCCACCAGCAGGGTCTCGGCGACCCCGGTGAACCGCGTGGCGCTCTGGCCGGGGCCGATCATCCGCGCTTCGATGCGCGACTCCATGCGGCCCTGGCGCGTGTCGACGCCGGCGTCGATGATCGAGGTGCGGCGCGGGCCGTCCCAGATCATCTCCGAGGTCGGGAAGGTCGCGGTGCCGTGCACATATCGGAAGTGGGCCGTGTCCACGGCGTTCTCGGCCATGTTCTGCAGGCTGCCGAACACCCGCCACTCGAAAATCTCGTAGTCGGTCCAGGCGGGATCCGAGGTCTCGGGGTAGATCTCCACCTCCCACTGCGGCGCCAGGCCTTGAGGGTGATACCAGAACCAGATCAGCCGGTTGGCCTCGGTCACCGGCCACTGGGTCTCGCAGGGCTTTTGCAAGCGAGGCGGCAAGGTCTGGGCGTAGGGGATGTCATGCACCACGCCCTCGCCGTCCCAGCGCCAGGCGTGGAACGGGCATTCCAGCAGGTTTCCGGCGACCCGGCCGCCGTAGCCCATGTGTGCGCCGAGGTGGCGGCAATGGGCGTCCAGCATGCGCGCCACGCCGTCCTCCCCGCGCCAGACGACGAGGTCGCGGCCGAAGTAGCGCAGGGGCTTCACCTCGCCGGCCGCCAGCTCCGACGACAGCAGGGCGGGGAACCAGCCGAACGGAAAGGAGATGTCGAGGTTGCGCTCCGCGACCGAGGGACGCCCGGGCACATCGGCGGTGCGCCAGGCCGCCCGCTGTTCAGGCGTCATGTCGGCCAGGGCGGCCGCCACGGCCACGGGGGAGGCGAAACGGGGAGCGTCGTCGGCCAAGGCGTATCCTCACGCATAGTCTTGTCTTTGAGGGAAGGACGGGTGAGGCCCGCCCGCTTGTCAAGCGCTTCGGTCGATGCGCGCGGCGGCCCAGCAGCCCAGTCGGCTGGTGATCCAAAGTCCCGGCATGATCAGCATCCACGACAGACTGGCCGCGACGGGGTGGGCAGGGGCGATAAGGCAGCTGCCGAGAAAGACCGCGGGCGGCGTGGCTTCGCGGATGAGGTCTCGCGCCGTGCCGCCGCGGGTCTCGCCGGGCCGCATCAGATGCGGTCGCCGGGCGGTGAACGTCAGCAGCATCAGCAACAGGCCGATGGCCGCCACCGACAGGGCGTAGAGTTCCACCGCCCAGGCGCTGTCCACATGTTCGGCCACGGCCGTGGTGGGGAAGGGGAGGAAGGCGATCCCGGCCAGGAACAGCAGGTTCACGCGCAGCAGCCGGCTGTCGTGACGCGCCAGGGTCTCGAACAGGCGGTGGTGACGGATCCAGTACACCCCGATCACGAAGAAGCTGATCGCGAAGCCCAGCGCCTTGAGCAGCAGAGGCCGGAGGTGGAGCACGCCATGGTCCGACTCGGGCAGTTTCAGGTCCAGCACGAGCAGGGTGATGGCGATGGCGAACACGGCGTCGCTGAAGAACACCATGCGCTCGAAACCGATGCCGGGACTGGCGTGCTCAGCCCCGGTCTTCGCACTTTTCACCACCACACACCCCCCGGGACGACGAACGCCCGAAGGCTAGACGATCACCCCTGCCCGCGCATCGGTGTAGGCGCCGGCCTCGCGCACGATGGCGCCGTTGACGATCACCGTGTCGATTCCTTTGGCATGGCAGACGTAGCGGCGGGCTTCGCCGGGGAAATCGGAGACGAACTCTTCCTTGCCCCGGGCGATGGTGTCGGGATCGAAGATCACCAGGTCGGCGGCATAGCCTTCCTTGATCAGGCCCCGTTCTCCCAGGCCCCAGGCCTGCGCCAGTTCGCCGGTCAGGCGATGGACGGCGCGCTCCAGGGTGATGTCGCCGCGCTGGCGCACATAGAGGTCCAGCAGGTCGCCCGTGTCGCCGGCCCCGCAGAACTGCGAGACGTGCGCGCCGGCGTCCGAGGCGCCCACATGCACCAGCGGATTGTCCAGCAGCTGGATCACCTCGTCGGGATTGGCGTGGATAGCCCCCTTGAGCTGGAACTCGGTCTGCAGACCGTCGCGCAGGGCGATGTCGAGCATGGCGTCGGGCAGGGCCTTGCCCATCTCCTGCGCCACTTCGGCCAGCATGCGGCCCTCCAGGGGCTTGTTCGCATCGCTGTAGGTCTGGCCGATGCGCAGGCCGAACATCAGGGGCAGGATGGTCTTGCTGGCGTCCTCCACCAGGGTGGCGCGGGCCGCCGCATCGCCGAAAGCGCCGACGCGGTCGGGCATGGGAACCTGCATGGCGGCGTTCCACGACGGCGTGCCGAACAGCAGGAACGAGGTCTCCGACAGCCGGATGTTGAGATCGAAGCTGCGCGGCATCGACTGGCCATAGACCTTGGCGCCGCGGGCGCGCTGTTCTTCCAGCTTGGCGACGCTGCGCTTCCAGGCGTCGGGGGCGACGGGGCTATAGATGATCGGGGCGATGGAGCAGGTCACGCCGCTGGCGAGGCTGAGCTCGCCCAATTCCTCGATATTGGCCAGCTGCTGCTCGAGGTCGATGAAATAGGGCACGGTCTGCAGCACGCCACGGCCGCTCTTGGCCATGGCTTTGCACAGGGCGATCTTCTCGCGCATGTCGGCCAGACGGCTGGGCACCGGCCGTCCGTCCTCGTCGATATCGATGTAGGAGGTGGAGAGGCCCATAGCCCCGGCCGCCATGGCCTCCTCCAGCAGGGCGCACATGGCCGCGATCTCGCCGTCGGTGGCCACGCGGTCCTGGCTCTCCTTGCCCATCACATAGAATCGCAGGGCCGAATGGCCCACCAGCGCGCCGACGTTCAGGCCCAGGCCCGGGCGGATATGGTCGAGATAGTCGGCGAAGGACTCCCAGGTGAAGGGCACGGCCGCGTCGAAGGTGGCTTCCTTGATGTCCTCGATCTTCTCGAACATCTTGATCAGCTTCAGACGTCCCTCTGGCCGGACGGGGGCCAGGGTGAGAGAGCAGTTGCCCATCACCACGGTGGTCACGCCGTGCTCCAGGCTGGGCGTCGCCATGCGGTCCCAACAGATCTGCGGATCGTAGTGGGTGTGAATATCGATGAAGCCGGGCGCCAGCACATGGCCCTTGGCGTCGATCTCCCGCCGTCCGGTTCCGGCCACCGCGCCGATGGCGCTGATAAGTCCGTCCTTCACCGCGACATCGGCCGCGAAAGAGGCGCCGCCGGCGCCGTCCACCACCCGCGCATTGCGGATCACCAGATCGTTCATCCCGCTTCTCCCAGAAGGTCGCCGCGTTCGCCGCGGCGTTCTCCTCACGGCTAGGCGGCGGCGGGCCGGGAGGCAAGGGGGCTTGGTCTTCCGGGCCGGATCGGCGCAAAAGAAGGAGAGGCGCGAGTCGCGTCCAGAACGAGGCGGCGCCAAGGCCGCCCGCGAGGGAGATACCCATGGGGAACTATGTCTATCCGGGCATGGTCAGCAGCCTGGCGCTGCTGGTCTACTATTTCACCCTGCTGCGGTCGGGCATGGCCCGGGGCAAATATAAGGTGGTGGCGCCCTCGCACAGCGGACCGCCGGAATATGAGTGCTACGTCCGCGCCCATCAGAACACCCTGGAGCATCTGGCCCTGTTCCTGCCCGGCCTGTGGCTGTTTTCGTTTGCCGTGAACCCGCTTTGGGCGGCGGGGATCGGCCTGCTCTGGCCCGCCGGGCGGCTCTGGTACGCCCTGGGCTACACCACCGCGCCGGAGAAGCGGGTCCCCGGCCTGCTGATGAGCATGCCGCCGATCTACATCTTCGTTCTGGGCTCGCTGATCGGCTTCGCCCTGAAGGCGCTGAAGATCATTGCCTGAGGCGTGAGACGCGGGCCGGCCGTCAGCCCGCCGGCTCCCAGACATAGAACGCGTCCGGTTCGCCCTCTTCGTTGAGGGTTCCGTCGCCGAAGCGGCGGGCGGTGAAGCCGTGGGCTTCGTAGAAGGCCCGGGCCCGATCGTTGCGCTGGAAGGTGTAGAGTTCCAGCCGCCTGGGGCTGGCCGCCTTGGCAAGCGCCAGGAGCCGCGTGCCGATCCCCAGCCGGTAGAAGCCCGGCAACAGGTAGAGCTGATCCAGATCCTCGCCCTGCAGGTTGAGAAACCCCACGATCCGGCCCTCCACCCGCGCCACCCAGGTCACGCCCTTGGCCAGGACATGCCAGCCGACCCAGGCGCGGGTCTCCTCGTCGCTATGGACCTTGCGCAGATAGCCAAGCGCGTCGGCCCGGGAGGCCAGATAGAGATCGGCCAGTTCGTCGTGATCAGCCGCCGCGTCGGTCTCGATCACGACGTCGGCGGGGGATGGCGCCGCGCTCAAGCTAGAAGTTCACCCGGCGGCTGGACGCCCCGTCGACGACCAGGTTGACGCCGGTGGTGTAGGACGAAGCCGGGCTGGCCAGGAAGACCGCGGCGTTGGCGATGTCCGTCGGCGTCCCCATCCGGCCCATGGGGATGCGCGAGAGCATGCCGTTGTACATGTCCGGCATATTGTTCTGGATCATCTGCCAGACCCCGCCCTCGAAATAGATCGCGCCGGGCGAGACGACATTGGTGCGCACATGCTTGGCGGCATATTGCCGGGCGAGGCCCTTGGCCTGGTGGATCAGGGCCGCCTTGATCGGGCCGTAGGAGCCGGCGCTGTCGCTTTCGGCGGCCGAGACCGAGGAGATGATCACGAAGGACGCGTCGCCGCTGGCCTCTGCCGCCTTCAAGAGGTGCGGCTGGGCGGCGTCGAAGGCGTTGACCATGCCGAGCACGTCGAGGCGGAAGTTCTGCTCCCACGAGGCGGTGTCGTTGCCCACCGCCATGGCCCCGGCATTGGAGACCAGGATGTCGATCCCGCCCAGCTCGGCCGCCGCGGCGCCGATCCAGGTCTTCAGGGCGGCCCCGTCGGTGATGTCCACCGAGGCGCCCGTGGCCTTGACCCCCAGCGCGCTCAGCGCCGCCACGGCCTCGGCCACCTGATCGGCCTTACGGGCGCAGACGGCGACATTGGCGCCCTCGGCGGCCAGGGTGTCGGCGATGGCCCGGCCGATGCCGCGCGTGCCGCCCAGAATGACCGCGTTCTTGCCCTTGAGTCCCAGATCCATGACGGAATTTCCCCTGATGTGAAGCGCGCTATTGGCCCGTTCCGCACGACCCTGGCAAGGCGCCTCAGTAGACACTGCCGCCGGGCAGCAGCCGGTCCTGCTTGCCTACGTCCGCCATGGCGTAGGAGAATCCCCTCTGGATCGACCAGGCCCCGACCTCGCCCTTGGTGTTGAGGGCCAGGAAGCCCACCTGCAGATCCTTGGTCTCCGGTTTGCGGGCGAGGATGCGGGCGACGGCGGCCTCGCAGGCCTCCTGCGGCGAGCGGCCCTGACGCATCAGCTCCACGACCAGGAAGCTGCCCACGTTGCGGATGACTTCCTCGCCGACCCCAGTGGAAGTCGCGGCTCCCACCGCGCCGTCCACATAGAGCCCCGCCCCGACGATGGGCGAATCGCCCACCCGGCCGCGCAGCTTCCAGGCCATGCCGCTGGTGGTGCAGGCGCCGGCCAGGTCGCCCTTCGCGTCCAGGGCCAGCATGCCGATGGTGTCGTGGTTGGCCGCCCCGCCGGCCCCCTTGCCATAGGTGTCGACCTCGCTGTTGGCGGCGGGTTTGTATTTCGCGGTCTTCAGCCAGTCCTGCCAGGCCTGCCGGGATTCCGGCGTCAGCAGGTCCTCGCGGGGGAAGCCCTGTTCCAGGGCGAACTGCAGGGCGCCGTCGCCCACCAGCAGCACGTGCGGCGTGCGCTCCATCACCCGCCGCGCCACCGAGATCGGATGGGCGATGTGCTCAAGGCCCGCCACCGCCCCGCAGTTGCCCGCCGCGTCCATGATGCTGGCGTCAAGGGTCACGTGGCCGTCGCGGTCGGGATAACCGGCCCGGCCGACGCTGTGATTCTTCAGATCCGCCTCCGGCACCCGGGCGCCGGCCTCAACGGCGTCCAGGGCGCTGCCGCCCTTGGAGAGCACCGCCCAGGCGGCCTGGTTGGCGGCGACGCCGAAGTCCCAGGTCGAGATCACGCAGGGCTTGGAGAGGGTGACGGGCGCGGCGGCGGCCCGGCCGGCCAGGGCCAGGGGCGGGGCGGCCAGGGCGGCGGCGATCAGGGCGCGGCGATCGATCATGAACGGAGGTTCCTCGGGCAGTGTTTTCTGGTCTGGTCCTGTATGGTCCAGGGCGGAGGCCCCGGTCCATGTTCGCCAGCACCCTGAACGGCCAGAGATACGTTTTTGCCGATCTGAAGGCCTTGCTGGCGCGCGCCACCCCGGCGCGGTCGGGCGATGAGCTGGCGGGGGTCGCGGCCGGCAGTCAGGCCGAGCGGGTGGCTGCCCGAATGGCCCTCGCCGACACGCCGCTGAGGGCCTTCCTCGCCGAGGCGGTGATCCCCTACGAGGATGACGAGGTCACCCGCCTGATCGTGGATTCCCATGACACGGCGGCCTTCGGCCCGGTGGCGCATCTCACGGTCGGCGCCTTCCGCGACTGGCTGCTGTCGGACGCCGCCACGGCGGAGAGCCTCGCCGCCCTGGGTCCCGGCCTGACCCCTGAGATGGTCGCAGGCGTGTGCAAGCTGATGCGCAACCAGGATCTCATCGCCGTGGCGGCCAAGCGGCGGGTGGTGACCCGGTTCCGGACCACCGTCGGGCTCGAGGGGCGCCTCTCCGTGCGGCTGCAGCCCAACCATCCCACCGACGATCCCTCCGGAATCGCCGCCGCGATCATCGACGGCCTGACCTTCGGCTGCGGCGACGCGGTGATCGGTATCAATCCGGCCGGGGACAATCTGGCCTCGGTGACCGACCTGCTGCGGCTTATCGACGACGCTCGGATGCGCTACGCCATCCCGACCCAGAGCTGCGTCCTCACCCACGTCACCACCTCCATCGAGGCCGTGGAGCGCGGCGCGCCGGTGGATCTGGTCTTTCAGTCGATCGCCGGGACCGAGGGCGCAAACCGCGGGTTCGGGATCGACCTGGCCTTGCTGAAGGAGGGCCGGGAGGCGGCTTTGTCTCTGGGCCGGGGCGGAGCGCAGGTCTGCTATTTCGAGACCGGCCAGGGCTCGGCCCTGTCGGCGGGCGCCCATCACGGCGTCGATCAGCAGACCCTTGAGGTCAGGGCCTATGCCGTGGCGCGGGCGTTCGATCCCTTCCTGGTCAATACGGTGGTCGGCTTCATCGGCCCGGAATACCTCTATGACGGCAAGCAGATCCTGCGGGCCGGGCTGGAGGACCATTTCTGCGGCAAGCTGCTCGGTCTGCCGATGGGGGTGGACGTCTGCTACACCAACCACGCCGAGGCCGATCAGGACGACATGGACGCGCTTCTGACCCTTCTGGGCGTCGCCGGGGTGAACTTCGTCATGGGCGTGCCGGGGGCGGACGATGTGATGCTGAACTATCAGAGCACCAGCTTCCACGACGCCCTCTATGTCCGCGCCGCCCTTGGCCTTCGCCCGGCGCCGGAGTTCGAGGCCTGGCTAGCGGGGATGGGCATGATCGATGCGGCCGGGCGCATCTCGCCGCCGCCGCGCGGCGCGCCGTTGCTGGACTATCGCCCGTGAGCGAGCTCCCCGAGGCTCTCGATCCCTTTGCCCGGCTGCGCGCCATGACCACCGCGCGGGTGGCGCTGGGGCGAAGCGGGGCGGGCCTTCCCACCGCGCCCCTTCTGGCCTTCCAGCGCGACCACGCCCTGGCCCGCGACGCCGTCCATGCGCCGTTCGACCCGGATGTCGTGGCCGCGGGCCTGGCGGACTGGCCGACGATCACGGTCGCCAGCCGCGCGCCCGACCGGGGCGCCTATCTGCGCCGCCCCGATCTCGGCCGGGCCCTCGATCCGATCGACGCCCCGCGGCTGGCGCCGGGCGCCTTCGACCTCGCCATCGTCATCGCCGACGGCCTCTCCGCCCCGGCGGTTCACGCCCACGCCGCCCCGGTGGCCCTGGCGCTGCGCGAGCGCCTGACCGGCTGGCGGCTCGCCCCGGTGGTCTTGGCCCGGCTCGGCCGGGTGGCCCTGGGCGATGAGATCGGGGTGCGGCTCGGCACGGCCATGGTGCTGGTCCTGATCGGCGAGCGGCCGGGCCTCAGCGCCGCCGACAGCCTGGGGGCCTATCTCACCTGGGCCCCGGCGGTGGGACGCCGCGATTCGGAGCGCAACTGCGTCTCCAACATCCGCCCGCCCCACGGCCTGAGCCACTTGGGCGCCGCCCACACGATCACCTGGCTGGTCCGCGCGGCGCGGGATCGGGCGATGACGGGTGTCGGACTGAAAGACGAGAGCGGCGGCGCGGGCTTGGCGTTGCATCCTGGGGCCGCCGCCCCGACAATGAGCTCACCAGGAAATTGAGGAACGGCCATGGCTTACCGGATCAAGGTCAACGGCAAGGTGCGCGAGGCGGATGTCGAGGCCGATACGCCGCTCCTTTGGGTGCTGCGCGACACCCTGGACTATCGCGGCGTGAAGTTCGGCTGCGGGGCGGGCCTCTGCGGCGCCTGCACCGTGCATCTCGACGGTCAGCCGGTGCGGTCCTGCCAGACGCCGGTGTCACGGGTGAAGGACCGCGCGGTGACCACCATCGAGGGCGTGGGCGAAAGCGCCGCGGGCAAGGCGGTGCAGGCCGCCTGGCTGGCGCACGATGTGGTGCAGTGCGGCTATTGTCAGGCTGGCCAGATCATGTCGGCCACCGCCCTCGTGGCCGCCAATCATCACCCGAGCGACGACGACATCGACGCGGCCATGGGCGGCAATATCTGCCGCTGCGCCACCTACATCCGCATCCGCGCGGCCATCAAGACGGCCGCCGCCTCTCTGGCCAAGGCGGGCTGAGATCATGAACAAGCCCGTCCTCACCGACGATCTCGCCGCGCCCTCGCGCCGTCTGCTGCTCAAGGTCGGCCTCGCCGCCGGCGGCGGGCTGCTGGTGGGCCTCGCTCCTGCATTTGCCGCCGCCGCCGCCGCGGACACGGCGATCCTCAACGCCTATGTGCGCATCGCCCCCGACGGCGGCGTGACCATCGCCGCCAAGAACCCGGAGATCGGCCAGGGCATCAAGACCATGCTGCCCATGGTCATTGCCGAGGAGCTCGACGTCGACTGGGGCGCGGTGCGGATCGAGCAGGCGCCGGTGGATTTCAAGGCCTATGGCGCGCAGTTTGCCGGCGGCAGCATGGCCACCCCGCTCAACTATGACCTGATGCGCCGGGTCGGCGCCGCGGCCCGGTCGTTGCTGATCGCCGCGGCGGCCCTGCGCTGGAACGTTCCCACGGCCGAATGCGACACCACCCCCGGAGCCGTTCGTCACACCGCCAGCGGCCGCAGCCTGCTCTACGGCGCCCTTGCGACCTCCGCGGCGGCGCTGCCGGCGCCGGATCTCGCGAAGCTGCCGCTGAAGAATCCCAAGGATTTCCGGATCATCGGTCAGTCCCACCACGGCATCGACAGCCCCAAGGTGGTCACCGGCCAGCCCCTGTTCGGCATCGATGTGGTCCGCCCCGGCATGCTCTATGCGGTGTTCGAAAAGTGCCCGGTGTTCAACGGCACGGTGGTGAGCGCCAACCTCGACGAGGTGAAGGCCCAGAAGGGTGTGCGCCAGGCGTTCATCGTCAAGGGCGGGAGCGAACCGGCAGGCCTGCGCGACGGTGTCGCCATCCTGGCCGACAGCTGGTGGCGCGCCCAGAAAGCCCGCAAGGTGCTGAAGGTGGTCTGGAACGAAGGCGAGGGCGCTGGGCAGAGCACCGCCGGCTACGCCGCCCGGGCGGTGGAGCTGTCGAAACAGCCGGGAACCAAGTCCCTGCGCAAGGATGGCGACACGGACGCGGCCCTGGCCGGGGCGGCGAAAGTGGTCGAGGCGGCCTACGCCTATCCGTTCATCGCCCACGCCCCCATGGAGCCGCAGAACTGCACCGCCGACGTGCGCGGCGGCAAGGCGGAGATCTGGGCCCCGACCCAGACCCCCCAGAGCGGACTGGCCCTCACCGCCAAGACACTGGGAATGGCCGAGGCCGATATCACTGTCCACATGACCCGCTGCGGCGGCGGCTTCGGCCGGCGACTCAACAACGACTACATGGTCGAGGCGGCGAAGATCTCCCAGATGGCCGGGGTTCCGGTGAAGCTGCTGTGGAGCCGCGCCGACGATCTGCAGCACGATTTCTACCGCCCGGCCGGCTGGCATTTCCTCAAGGGCGGCCTGGACGCACAGGGTAAGGTGATCGCCTGGCGCGATCACTTCGTCAGCTTCGGCGACGGTGACAAGTTCGCCTCCAGCGCCGGCATGAGCGGCACGGAATTCCCGGCGCGGCTTGTCGACAACTGCCTCATCGAAGCCTCGCTGATGCCGACCCAGATCCCCACCGGCGCCCTGCGCGCGCCGGGCAGCAACGCCCTCAGCTTCGCCCTGCAGTCGTTCATCGACGAACTGGCCCATGCGGCCGGCCAGGATCCGGTCGCCTTCCGCCTGGCCCTGCTGGGCGAGCCCCGTCTGGTGGGCAAGGCGGCCGACGGCCTCTTCGACACCGGCCGGGCGCGCGGCGTCATCGAGTTGGTCGCCGAGAAATCCGGCTGGGACAAGGCGACCCTCGCCAAGGGCGAGGGCATGGGCGTGGGCTTCTACTACAGCCACCGCGGCTATTTCGCCGAGGTGGTGAAGGCGACGGTGGCGGCCGACGGTTCGGTGACGGTCAACAAGGTCTGGGTGGCCGGCGACGTGGGCAGTCAGATCATCAATCCCACCGGCGCCGAAACCCAGGCCCAGGGCGCCGTGCTCGACGGCCTCGCCCAGGCCCTGGGTCAGGAGATCGTCATCGCCGGCGGCAAGGCCCAGGTGGAAAACTTCGACGGCTTCGCCCTGCTGCGCATGCCCCAGTCATGCCCGGTGGAGGTGCATTTCCGCCTGACCGACAACGCGCCAAGCGGCCTGGGCGAACCCGCCCTGCCGCCCGTGGCCCCGGCCCTCTGCAACGCCATCTTCGCCGCCACCGGCGTGCGCCTGCGGCGGCTGCCGGTCGATACGGAGTTGTTGAAGCGGGCGTGAAAACGGGCCCCTTGTTCGCGCAAAACGGCGCCACCGTTCAGGTCGTGGTCCCTTGCCCCCCGTGACGTGTCTGTAGCCTTTACTCTCCAAACACCCCCAACTGGGCGTCAGTGAGCGGGGCGGCGGTCAAGTCGGCCTCACGAACGGCGGCTTCGAAAAGACGCCAAAGCGGCGTGTCCAAGCCGCCCACTGAGCGCGCCCAGCGGAGGAGGGGGCCGGCAAATTGGCGAAAGTTGATCTCCGCCGCGTGGATTTTGGCTTGCTCCGGATCGACATCGTCATCCCAGCTGTCAGGCTCCCGGTCGTTGGTGAGACTGCAATCTTCCAGCGCTTGTCGCACCGCATCGTCGGCGCTGACGGCCCAGCCTTCCCAGCCGAAGCCCGTGTCAAGATCGCCGTCATAGAACTCCGGCGACACCTTTACGAACCAAGGTAAAAGCGCCTTTGCCTGCGTAGCATCTTTCGCGATGGGGGGCGTTTCGGCCATCGGCGCGTCCTGGAGAGGTAGCGATCTGTCCGCCCCAGGATCGTGGGTCATATCGCATAATGCAAGTGCGGTGGCGTCCGAATTTATCGAAACGACGCCCTGTAGGTCGCCGGCTGAAGGATGACCGCCCTGTCTAAAGGCGGCCTGAGCTGGAAGAGGCGCGGCGCGTGGCCGAACTCGAAGACGCGATAGATTCTGAAAGCGTCCGGCCTTTCGTCAGAGAGCGAGCGCTCGTTACTCGACAAGAAAAAGGGCGTCGTCCTCGTGCCGTGGGTCGTCTTGACTTCAATGAGGCGTTCCCGACCCGCCCGGTCGAACGAGAGGATATCGTAACCGGCGCCGTCGCCGTCCTCCTGCGCCACCCAGCGCACTTTGGAGGCCAGATCTTTGCGTTCTTCAGACGCCAGTCGCGCGCGTTCGAAGTCGAGGATCAGGGCTTCACCCGCCTTGCCCAACGCTCGATTTCGGAAGTCGCGCTCCGTCGGGTCGAACTTACGGACGAGTCGTTCGAGCCGTTCCGGCTTCGGCGCCGAGTCCGGATTGGCGGCTGGCGCCGCTTCCTCGAACAGAGTCGGCGCTTCGGCAACACCCAACCTGCTCGGCGTTGGGCTCACGACCTCATCCAAGGAAAGCGCCGTCGGATCGGCCGTTAGGTAACGATCGATCGCGTCGAAGATCGCCCCCTGGAAGTTGAACTTCGGTTTGTAGCCCTTGATTGTCGGCAATCCGAGTTCCCTGAGCACAGCTGAGATGTTCATGTGCTTGAATTCGACCGATCGGTTTGTGCGGCCGATCGCTTCCATCAGGGCCCGACGATGTTGCGCCTTCACGAAGGACTGACCACTCCTCTCGGCGCGGAGCATGGCGAAGTAGTCGGCGACGATGGCGTCGAGTTCGTCGCCGCTCCAGTCCTTCCCGATCTTGTCTTGGTCGGCCACGTGCGGTGAATGATCCGATTGGATGGACGCCATAGTGCGGGCGGCCCACAACCTTAGCAACGATTGATCATCGCCGGGCTGGCTCGATGGTTTCCCAAGGACCGTCCGTTGTTTGGGACATGGAAGATCGAACTCGATCAGCGACGCCGACCCTGGCTGTGACAAGCTCCGTCATCGAAAGGCATCGCGGCGTTTGCGACGGTTCCCAACGAAATCGCGGCGCTAGGCTTCAGCCGCCAAAGCGAACAGCCTCTCCGAGACCTCGCCCACGCGCTTCGATTGCGCCTTGAGCCATTCGATCTCGGATGGCGTCAACGGAAAGTTCACGACAAAGGATTCCGCCTTCGACGTTTGTGAGGCATTCGAGCCGGTGTCCGAGTTGTTCGCGCCAGAGGGTGTCGAGCCGCTTTCCATGACGCTCCCATAGCATATCCAGGGTTTCCCGGCGAAGGGCGATCTGTCGACCATCTCGGCTCTCGGTCAAAGTCGACATCGCCACGACCGCGCCGCCATGGGTCTCGATGTGGCCCTTAAGGTTCGCCAGCGTTCCACCGAGTCCGACATGATCATCGACGAGCACGTACCGCTCGCCGCTCGCCACCGGGCCGGCGAACGTCGCGGGAGTGACAAGGCGATTGAAGGCTCTCGCCCGGGTGTGGCCGACCCGATTGCTTTGCACGATCTCACCGCTCGAAAGTCGCCAACCGAGACGGCGCGCCAGAATTCGCGCCATGGCGTCCGGGATGGCGTTGAACCCCGTCGTCTCAAGCGCCGTAATTGGAAGCAGGATCGGATCGCCTCCCTTCAATTCTAGGGCCCGACCCAGGTCATCCACCGCTTTGTGCGAAAGTAGATCCGAGGCTAGGACCCAGGCGGCTTCCGCATCGCCGGCCTTTGCCGCCAGGTACCGTGGGTGAGAGTCGCGGCAATCAACCGTCGAATGAATCGCGACGACGGGAAAGTCGTCGGCCCACGGGGTGCGCTGCGGCAGGGTGGCTCCCGGACCTTCGGCCGCTTCGCCCGTCGTTTTGTTCATGCCTGAGCTTCTGGCATGAGCGTGAGGTGCGCAAGACATGGATGCCTTCATGGTCGACTTTGCGTTCGGTGAAGCCATCTGGACAATAATTGACAGAAATTCGCGAATTGGAGACTATTGACTTGCAATTTGCGATGTCATAGCATTCTCCCCATGACCGCTGCCGCCCCCGATCTCAGCGATATCGACGCCGCCATCGCCAAGGGCGAATGGTGGCTGCGGCTGCTTGAGGAACTGGCCGAGTCCGGCGTGGCGCTGGCGGGCGAGCTGGCGGCGGCGGTCAAGAGCGGCCGCATGAAGGCCACCGACGCCGCCGACCTCTATGTCCGGATCTCGGCCGCCGTCCGCCAGGCTATCGCCATGAGTATGCGCTTGGAAGAGGCCCTGCGCGGGTTGACGGCCTTGCGAACCTGCACCGCCCAGGAGATCGCCACCGCCAAGGCCCGGGCGCTCGCCCAAGCCGAGGCCGACACGGCC
>CAIQJF010000074.1 GCA_903872075.1 uncultured Caulobacteraceae bacterium
CCCTCATCCATGATCAGGTCGAGCGCGAAATATTCGATGAAGAACTCGACGCTCTTGCTCAGCGCCTGGCCGTACATGGTGTGCAGCATGGCGTGGCCGGTGCGGTCGGCCGCGGCGCAGGTGCGCTGGATCGGCGCCTCGCCGAAGTTGCGGGTCATGCCGCCGAAGGCGCGTTGATAAATCTTGCCTTCCGGCGTGCGCGAAAACGGCACGCCCCAGTGCTCAAGCTCGTAAACCGCCGCAGGAGCGTTGCGCACGAGGTATTCGATCGCGTCCTGGTCGCCGAGCCAGTCGGAGCCCTTAACGGTGTCGTACATGTGCCAGCGCCAGTCGTCCTGGCCCATATTGCCCAGGCTCGCCGAGATGCCGCCCTGGGCCGCCACGGTGTGTGACCGGGTCGGAAAGACCTTTGTGACGCAGGCGGTCTTCAGACCGGCTGCCGCACACCCCAGCGCCGCGCGCAAGCCGGAGCCGCCGGCTCCCACCACCACAACATCGAAGCGGTGGTCGATCACCTCATAGGCCGACATGCTTAAGCTCCCCCACCGGCCAAGGCCACTTTAAGAATACACAGGACCGTCAACGCCATGGCGCCCCAGCAGGCGAACGCGTTGGCCAGAAGCAACACAGCCTTGGTCACCGGCTTGCCGATATAGTCCTCGATGATCACGGTCATGCCGACCTGCATATGGTAGAAGCCGACCACGCTCAGCAGCAACAGCAGCACCGCGTTCACCGGCGAGGCGAACCACTGCATCGCCTCGGCGTAACCCCCCTTGGCCAAGCCGAGCGCCGACGCCACCGCCCAGAACACAAGGAAAAGAAGGGCGACCGAGGTCACACGTTCGCCGATGAAGCGGCCGACACCGCTTTTGGCGGCGCCCAAACCGCGGGCGCGACCCAGCGGCGTGCGGTAGGCGCCGGATTTAGAAGGGGTGGACATCTAGAGGGCTCCCATCATGGCGGCGAGGCCCCAGACCACGAGCGAGGCGACGATGGCGAAAGCCATGGCGGCCCAGGCGCTGGCCGACGCCGCGCCCTTGGAATAGCCCTTGCCAAGGTCCCACATGAGGTGGCGGAAACCGCCGGCCAGATGCAGGAAAATCGCCACGGTGAAGCCGAACAGAACGACCTTGCCGGGAATGGATCCGAGCAGGCCCATGTAGCTGTCGTAGGCGGCCTGGCCGGAGGCCAGCGCCAAGACCCAGCCCGTCACCAGGAACATGCCTACGAAAGCCGCCCCCCCCGTTACCCGGGTCAGGATCGACATGGCCATGGTTACATGCCAACGCCAGTGAAGCACATGCGGAGACAGGGGACGCGCGCGCCCGCCCGAGGCTGTTCCGGCCATTGGTTTTCAAAGCCCCTCTGCATTCACGTCGGCGGGTGTTCTAAACCGTGAGCGGGGGGTGTCAACGAACTCGGCTCCCTCCGGACAAGATGGCGGCGAGATCGCTAGTCTTCCGGCTCGGAGCCGTCCTTGCCCTGCATGGCGACTTTGGCCACCGAGGTCTGAAGCCGGGCAAGGTCCACGAATTCCAGCCGCCTCCGGCCGGTGCGGATAATGTTCTGCGCCGTCAACGACCGCATTTCCCGCGTGACCGCCTCGCGGTGGGTGCCGATGCGATTGGCGAGTTCGGCGTGGGTCGGCGCCGGCCGGATTTCCAGGCCGGTGGGTGAACTGGCGGCCATACGCAGAAGCTCGCAGTGCAGCCGCGACTGAACGTTAAGGGCGCTCAGTTCGAACACCTGCTGGATGTAGCGGCGGATTCGGGTGACGAGTTCGACCATCATCCACTGGGCGGCTTCCGGCGCTGCGGCCAGCGCCGCCCGGAAATCGGCTGAAGACATCACAAGCAGCCGCGAATCAACCTGGGCGACGATGCTCGCCGACCGTTCCTCGCCGTCGATCGCGGCCATGTCGCCGATCACCGCGCTTTCGCCGATATCGGCCAGGGACACCTCGCGGCCGCTGGCGGAATAGATGACGACCTGGAGAGCGCCTTCCAGGACGAAAAAGACGTCCGAGGACTTGTCGCCCTTGCGCATGATGGACTGGCCCTTGCGGGCCCTCAGCGGGCGCACGCGTTCGAGCATGTCCCGTCGGACCTCGGGCTTCATGACGGCAAATAGGGGTAGTTGGCTTGGCTCCGGCATGTGGCGTCCCCCGACGTCAGGTCTCGTGGTTCAGCAGCAAACTCGACTGATCAGCCTCTTAGCCCAGATTCTATAGGCCGAGTTTAAGCGATTTAAGGCGGCGTTTGTTCACGTGCGCTTTCGGCGACGGACCCGTGTCGTCAGGCATCTCGCCCTTGAAGTAGAAGCGCTGCCAGGCCTCCTTCACGGTCTCGGGGTCGCGTTTGTAGATGCGGTTATTGAAGTCGTCGCGCCGCGACCGCCACGCTTCGTACTGGCCATGCAGTTCGACATCACGGTCCAGGGACTTCTGGACCATCTCGAACTCTTCAAGCGGCTTGTCCTGAACCGGCACGATGAAACAGAACGGTTCGCCCTTGACGAACTTCACGCGTCCGGGGCGCGTGAACATCCAGTTCATGGTGAAGGGGAATGGCAGCCAGTCGGTCTCGACCAGCCCTTCAAGGGGCTGAATGCCATCCTTGATGTGATTGGGCGGACCGCCGACCCACATCGACCAGCCCTCCGGCGTGCGGAACAGATAGTCAGGGTGAAAGGTCGCAACGCCGTGGGAGAAGTGGCTCTTGGCGAAATCGGTGAACCCAGGAAAAGGGTGGTCCGGCGTGAAGGTGATGTCCGACTGCGAGAGCCCGCCATTCCACTCCATGGTGAAGCCGACCGGGCAGAGCAGTTCCCAGCCGGTGGTGTTGGCCATGGTCAGGGGCAGGCAACGGTAGGGATGGCGATCGACGAAGCGCTCCATCCAGGCGCGCTGGGGACGACCAGGCACCAGCTCCGGCGGACGGGCGGACATCGGGAAACATTCGATCTGCATGCGGTCAGGCTCTGTGTGGTCAGGGCGCGGTCCCTGGCTTTAACCCGCGCCGCCATGGGCGTCCAACACGCCGGCGCTTTCCATGTCGCGACGCCCCGGTCTAAACCGCGATCATGCCATCTCGGGATGACCTCATCGCCTTCTTCGACGCGCACGGGATCGACCACGCTACGCGCGATCACCCGGCGGTGTTCCGGGTCGGCGAAGGTGAGGACATCAAGGCGGACCTGCCCGGCGCGCACACCAAAAACCTGTTCCTCAAGGACGCCAAGGATCAACTGTGGCTGATCTCGGCCGAGCAGCACACCCGGATTGATCTGAAGCGCCTGCCGTCGGTGATCGGATCGGCGCGCCTGTCCTTCGGCTCGGCGGACCTCCTGGAAGCCGTACTGGGAGTCACGCCGGGGTCGGTGACGGCATTCGCGCTCATCAACGACTCTACTCGTCGCGTCAGGTTCGTTCTCGACATCGCCTTGGCTCAGGCGGAGCGGGTGAATTTCCACCCCCTGACCAACACCGCAACCACCGGCGTCAGCCAGACTGGCCTGCGCCGGTTCTGGGAGGCGGTGGGCGTCACCCCTTTGGTCGTCGACTTCGACCGCCTCGCCGTGGTGTAAACCTTAGGGCTCCGCCGTTGCGCGGGGCCGCCCCCGCGACCATGTTCTGACCGGTTGTTTTCTGGAGAGCCCCTCGACCATGACCCTGATCGGTGAGACCCCGCCCGGCAAGGCCCCCGCTGACCTCATCAAGGAGGGCTCCGACGCCGGCTTTGTGGCCGACGTCATCGAAGCTTCGCGAGATCAGCCGGTCATCGTGGATTTTTGGGCCACTTGGTGCGGCCCCTGCAAACAGCTCACGCCGGCCCTCGAAAAGGCGGTCCTGGCCGCCAAGGGCAAGGTCAAGCTGGTCAAGATCGATGTGGACAAGAATCCGGTCTATGCGGGCCAACTTCGCGTGCAGTCGATCCCTACGGTCTATGCGTTCGTCGGCGGCAAGCCCGTTGACGGCTTCATGGGCGCCTTGCCCGATAGCCAGATCAAGGCGTTCATGGACAAACTGCTTGCCGACGCCCCGTTGTCCGAAATCGACGAACTGCTGTTGATGGCCAAGGAGTCGCTTGACCTCGGTGACGTGGGCGTCGCGGCTCAGGCCTATGCCCAGGTGCTGCAGGAAGAGCCCGACAATCTCACCGCGATCGGCGGCCTGGCGCGCTGCTATCTGGCGGGCGGGGACAATGAGCGCGCGACCGAGGTCGCTGAGTTGGCGCCGCCTGGCGCCAAGAACGCGGATCTCGAAAGTGTGCGCGCCGCGCTAGCGCTCGCCGCCGCCGCGCCTTCGGACACCGCCGAGGCCGATCGCCGCCTCGCCGCGGACCCCAACGACCACGAAGCGCGGCTCGAACTGGCGCAGGCTCTGGCCGGCAAGGGCAACCTGCAGGCCGCCGCCGACCATCTGCTAACGATCCTCGCGCAGGACCGGGACTGGAATGAAGGCGCCGCAAAGGCGGAGCTGCTGAAGGTTTTCGAGGCGGCCGGGCCGACCTCCGACGTCGCCAAGCAGGGGCGCAAGCGGATGGCTTCGATACTTTTCGCCTGAGGCGGCGCGGCGGCGAGGATAGGTCCATGACCATGGCCGGCTACAGAAAAGCGAAGGACCTGCCGGGAGTGATCCCGGTTTTTCCGCTCGATGGCGCGATGCTGCTGCCGGACGGGGTCCTACCCTTGCAGATCTTTGAACCGCGCTACCTCAACATGATTGACGACGCCATGGCAGGCGACCGCCTCATCGGCATGATCCAGACCAACGGTCATGGCGACCGCGCCCGGCCGGTGCTCGCCCAGGTCGGCTGCGTCGGGCGGATCACCAGCTATTCCGAAACCGGGGACGGCCGGTATCTGATCGCGCTGACGGGGGTGTGTCGTTTCCGGTTGCTCACGGAAGTCGACGCGCCGAAACCCTACCGGCAGGTTGAGGCCGATTTCGCGCCGTTCGAGGTCGACCTGCACGATCCGGCCACTGTCGCAGACTTCGACCGGGTCGCGTTCGTGGCTGTCTTGCGGCGCTACCTCGACCACCGCCAGTTGGGCGTGGAGTGGGAAGCGGTCGAAGCCGCCCCAGCCGCGGCCCTGATCAACAGTCTTTGCATGGCGCTTCCCTTCGCGCCGCAGGAAAAGCAGGCGCTGCTGGAAGCCGACGATCTCGACGCGCGACGCGGCGTGTTGACCACGCTGCTCGAAATCGATTCCGCCTCTTCCGCTGGGGATGATGACGCCCCGCCGCCATTGCAGTAGGGCTTGTCCATGACCGAAGCCGCCGCCGACCAAACCGACATCGATCCGCGCCTGTTGGAGATTCTGGTCTGCCCGGTGACCCGGGGAGCCCTGGTCTATGACCGCGCCGCGCAGGAGCTGATCAGCAAGAGCGCGCGCCTCGCCTATCCCATCCGCGATGGTGTGCCGATCATGCTGGCCGATGAGGCGCGCGAACTCGGCGAGGGGGAATAGTCGCGCTCCGCCTGTCGATCAGACCGGGGCGCCCTTCAGCAGCCGGGGCAGATCGCCCACAGCCCCACCGGCTTCGCCCATGAACAGCCGCCGCGCAGGCCCGATACGGTTGACCACCGCCATGCCCGCGTCCCGCGCCGCCCGGACAACCGGATTATCGTTGGAGAACAGCCGGGTGAAGACATCGGTGGCCAGGGCCACGCTGAGGTTGTCGACGCTGCGCCAGCGGACGTAGCGCGCCAGCACAGCGTCCGACCCGAGATCTTCGCCCAGGCGAGCGGCGTCGACCAGAACCTCGGCAAGGGCTGCGACATCTTTCAGTCCGAGATTGAGTCCCTGTCCGGCGATGGGATGGACGGCGTGCGCGGCGTCGCCCAGCAGCGCCACGCGGGGGCCGGTCATTCGGTCGGCCAGTTGCAGGCTGAGCGGATAGGTGAACCGCGGTCCGCTCACCGACACGCCGCCAAGGAAGGCCCCGAACCGGCGGCGCAGGTGCGCCTCGAAGATCTCCGGTCGCGCGGCCTTCAGCGCCGCGCCCTTCTCCGGCGTTTCGGTCCACACCAGGCTGGCGCGCTGTTCCGTCAAGGGAAGTATGGCGAACGGGCCGGTGGGCAGGAAATGCTCGTAAGCCACGCCTTGATGATCCTGCTCGAGGCCGACGGTGGCCACCACACCCACATGCCCATAGCCCCAGCCGATGGTCCCGATGCCCATGTCGGAACGCACCTTCGAGCCCCGGCCATCGACGCCGATCACGACAGGCGCGCGCAGGATGCGACCGTCCTGGAGATGTACGCTCGCCGCCCCTGGGTCGCTTTCCGTGCGGATGACTCGCGCGGGTGCAAGCACCGGGATACCCGCCGCGGTCACGGCCTGCGTCAGACCCGCGCGCATGCGGCGGTTCTCGATGAGATAGCCGAGAGGCTCGCCCTCATTGCGATCGGCGATCTCCGCCGAATCGAATCTCAGCCACACGCCGGACGGCCGGGGCGCGGCTGCGCCCGGCGATCGCCCATCCGTAACCAGAATCTGCTCGATTCGCTGGGCGTGCGGCTCCAGCAGTTCGCCGGCGCCGAGCGCGCGCCACTGGCGGAAGGCGGAGAAGGCGATGGCGCTGGCGCGGCCGTCGAAGGTCGGTTCAAGCTGGGCGTCAAACGGCTGTGGATCGATGAGCAGGCAGTCAATTCCGCCGCTCGCAAGCGCCAGACCCAGCGTGGATCCGGCCATCCCGGCCCCGACGATAATGACTTCCGCGTCGAACTTGCCGGTCATGAGCGGTCCTTCACCGATGGGCGTTTCAGGCGCCCTCGTCCCCCGGCATGCCCATCATATGGAAGCCAGCGTCCACATGCACCACCTCGCCGGTGGTGGAACGGCCGAGATCGGACAACAGCCACAGGGCGCAGCCGGCCACGCCTTCCATGGACGTGTCTTCCTTCATGGCGCTGAATGCCCGGCCCTGGGCGATCATCCCTCGGCCACCGGAGATGCCGGCCAGAGAGAGGGTGCGCATGGCGCCGGCGGAAATAGCGTTCACCCGGATACCGGAGGGGCCAAGATCGCGGGCGATATAGCGGGTCGCGGCCTCGAGGGCGGCCTTGGCCACCCCCATCATGTTGTAGTTCGGGATGACGCGTTCCGACCCCAGATAGGTCATGGAAATCAGCGAGCCGCCGTTCGGCATCAGACGGGACGCCCGCTTGGCCACGTCCACGAAGCTGAACGCGGAGATGTTCATGGCCTGGAGGAAGCCCTCCCGTGTGGTGTTTTCCACAAACGAGCCCCTGAGCTGGTCCTTGTCGGCAAAGGCGATGGAGTGGACGACGAAGTCGAGTGTCCCGAAGGCCTTCTCGATGGTCTCAAAGGCGAGATCCATGGACGCGTCGTCCGTGACGTCGGCGGGGATCATGGTGGTGACGCCGATGCTCTCGGCCAGGGGGCGGACGCGCCGTTCCAGCGACTCGCCCTGATAGGTGAAGGCCATCTCCGCGCCCTGGGCGGCCAGCTGCGAGGCGATGCCCCAGGCGATGGAGTTGTGGTTGGCGACCCCCATCACGAGTCCGCGCTTGCCGCGCATCAGGTCGCCCTTGGGCATGGTGAAGGCGTCATCCATGGATCGTCGGGCTCCGGTCGCTGCTGTCGAAGCGGTCAACTATCAGGGTGAGGGCCGCGCGCAAAGCGGCGGGCGAGCCGAGTGTCAGATGCCGGCGCCGCCGTCAAAGGTTTCGCTTCGGCTTTTTGCCTGGGTGACGACGCCGCCCGCTGGCACATCCTGGGTGACCCAGACACTGCCTGAGATCACCGCGCCGCGCCCGATGGTGATGCGTCCAAGTATCGAGGCGCCGGCGTAGACGACGACGTCGTCCTCTAGAATTGGATGCCGGGGGTAGTCCTTCGCCAGTCCGCCGCGTTCATCGCGGTCAAAGCGTCGGGCGCCCAGGGTGACGCCTTGGTAGAGTCGGACGCGGCGGCCGATGATCGCCGTCTCGCCGATCACCACGCCCGTGCCGTGATCGATGAAGAAGCTCTCGCCGATGGCGGCGCCGGGATGGATGTCGATGCCGGTGATCGTGTGCGAAGCCTCCGCGACGACTCGCGCCAACATCGGCGCGCCCAACCGGTAGAGTTCGTGCGCCAGTCTGTGGCGGGTGATCGCCGCCACGCCAGGATAGCAGCAGATCACTTCATCCAGGCTTCGGGCGGCGGGATCGCCCTCAAACGCGGCGTGGATATCCGTCTCGAGCAGGGCGCGGATGTCCGAAAGCCGTCCCGCGAAGGCGCCGACGAGAGTGTCGGCGCGGCGGGCCGTATTGCCCGACGCGGCTGATGGCTTCGCGTCGGCGAGTTCCAGCTCCAACCGTACCTGGCGCTTGAGCCCGCGCAACGCCGCGGTCAGGCTTTCCGCCACAAAGGCGTCCATGTCCTCCAGGCCAAGACCCGCCGGCCCGAAATGCCGGGGGAACAGCGCCGCGATCAGCCTGTCGACGATGGCGATCGTTTCGTTGCGCGACGGAAGTTCTGGAAGCGGACCCGCGCCGTAGCGCGACTTGTGGGACTTCAGGCGAAGGTCGCGCAGGGTGGCGACAATATCCTCAATCCGCGGCGGGCTGTCGCGGTGAGGCCCCACGTCGCTTGTCGCGATCCCGGGGGCGGCCTGTTCGCGCCGTAGGAGAGGCTGAGAGCTCGACCGCATGCGCATGACATAACCGACACGGACGGCGGCCTGCCTTCGAGTTTTCCTTTCGCCGACCTTACTTTCTCTGGAACAGAAATGTGGGTGCAGGCCTTGGCGCAGCTGCTGGTCTTGCTATCGGCGGCAAGGTCCCTAGGCTGTGATGGCGGCTCCGGCGGCACCACAGCCGGCGCCCAGGGAGGCTGTCATGCGTGAACTGGAAGGCCGGGTCGCCTTGGTGACCGGCGCGTCGCGCGGCATCGGCGCCGCCACCGCGCGGGCGTTGGCCGCCGCCGGCGCCAGGGTGATCGTGACCGATGTTTCGGACGCCTCGGAGGTGTCGGCCGAGATCGATGGGTTCTCCCTGCGGCAGGACGTGACCCGCGAGTCCGACTGGGAGGCCGTCATGGCGTTTGCCCGGGCCGAGGCCGGCGGGCTCGACATCCTGGTCAACAACGCCGGCCTCTTTCTCCAGAAGTCGCTGGCGAACACCACGCTGGAAGACTGGCGCAAACTGCATGCGGTGAATGTGGAAGGTGTGTTCCTGGGGTGTAAATACGCCGCGCCCCTGCTTACGGAGCGGGCGCCACGCTGGGCCGGCGGGACGGCCATCGTGAACCTGTCGTCGGTGGCCGGTCTCGTCGGGGCCGCCGGGGCGATCTGCTACAATGCCTCGAAGGGCGCTGTGCGCATCATGACAAAGGGCCTCGCCCTGGAACTGGCGCGCTCGCAGGTTCGGGTGAATTCCGTTCATCCGGGCCTGATCGACACGCACATGGGTCAGGAGGTTCTCGACCGAACCGCGGCGCGACTCGGTGTCGGCGACAATGAAGCGCGCACCCGGATGGCGCGGGGCCATCCTTTGGGGCGTCTCGGTCAGGATCGGAATATCGCCGACGCTGTCTGTTTTCTCGCCTCGGACCGGGCGGCCTATGTCACCGGTTCGGAGCTAGTGGTGGACGGGGGGTTCACGGCCCAATGAACGGCGCGACCGCCTTCTGCGCCGCGGCTGCGGGCCTGGTGCTGCTGACAGGACTTGCGGCAACTCCGGCGCGGGCCGATGTGCCTCCGCCTCCGCCGACCGAGCCGTCGGCGCCGGCCGAAAGCCTCCCCCTGGCGCAGGACATTACCCTGCGTCTGACGTTGCCGGTGATGATCAACGGCCAGGGGCCTTTCGACTTCCTGGTCGATACAGGCTCGGATCGGACAGTGATCTCGCGGGAACTGGCAGGGAAGCTTGGCCTGGCGGCCGGCCCCCGCGTGGTGATTCATGAAAGCGCCGGCGCGGACAATGTGAAGACCGTGATCATCGACGACCTCAAGGTCGGCGCCCGCGACATTCTCCATATCGAAGCGCCGTCTCTGGCGGCGTCGGATCTGGGCGCGGCGGGCATGCTCGGGGTCGACGCTCTGAAGGACCTGCATCTGGTCATGGATTTCAAGGCCCTGAAGCTCTCAAGCGAATCGAGCCGGGCCGAGCCTGTGGATGACCACACCATCGTGGTTCAGGGGCGCAGCCGCTATGGCCAGCTCATCCTGACCAATTCAAGGATTCGCGGCGTGCCGGTGCTGGTGGTACTCGATTCCGGCTCGCAATTGTCGGTCGGCAACCCTGCGTTGCTGAAGCTTCTCACCGGCCGGTCTACCGATCTCGCCGGCCGAAAGACGACGGAGATCGTGACCGTGACCGGCCGACATCAAGTCGTGGAGTTGGATGATATTGCCGAGGCTCAGATCGGCGGCATCACCATCCGCAACATGCTCCTGGCCTTCGCCCAGTTGCATATCTTCGATCGCTTCGGGCTCACCCGTCAGCCCGCCCTGTTGCTTGGCATGGATGTGCTCAGCCTGTGCCGGAAGGTCACGGTCGACCTTCGCCGTCGCGAGGCGACGTTCACGCTGAACTGAATGTCGTAGCGCACCTGCGCAACAAGTCAGGCGCTGTAGGCTTGCAGTGTCTGAAGGGCGGCAATGGTGACCCGCCCGCGACACTCGCAAGCGACGCCTGGGCTGATCGCCTCCCAGTTGATCGGCCAGCCCCCGTCCGCCTGCTGACGCGCGGCCAAGGCGGCAAGGTGGTCGGCGATCACCGCCTCGCTGAACAGCGGGCGGAACGGACTGTCCGGCGTCGGTGCGAAGTCGAGCGGCTTCTGCACATAGCCGGCGGCATCCGGGTCCAGGGCCACGACGCCGGGCGTCGCGATCCGTTGACGCAGGCGGCGGATCTCCAAATCTGCGCGTGGCCGGTCGGGCGCGTGCGTCAAGAACAGGATTGAACAGGCGATTTCGTGAAAGTCCGTCGACTCGGACGCCGCGATACCGCGCCAGCAGAAGTCAGCCGCCGGGGCGATCCAGGGGTGGTCGACGCCGTGTTTGAGTAACAGCCCGACGATGGCTGCGGTTGGATTGAGATTCGCGGGCGGGTCCGCCTCCTCCACCGCCCACCAGGGGGCGTGCGGGAAGGCGTTGACCGTTGCGAGCGAAAAGGGAACCCCACCTGCTGGTGTCGAAACGCTCGCCAACCAGTCGCACAGCGGCGTGACGAGCGCCCCTGGGAATCGGCCGACAGTGTCCAGGGTGCGCAGGGCGATCTCCGCATCCTGCGGCTGGCTCGGCGGTGCGCGCTTGTCCGGCTCCAGGGCGTTACCGAATCCGCCGTCGGGGTTGCGATAGGCGGTCAGGGCGGCCACCACCGGCGTGCCGTCGGCGCCTTCGAACTGATGGGCGAACAGCCTGCGCTCGAGGAGACGGGCGTTCAGGAGCAGGAACTCGCGTGCGCGACGAAGTCTGTCAGAGGTCATTGACCGCACCCCACAAAAGAGAACATAACAAGAACATCATGGGTCGGGGCCTCTGTCAATGCGGCGTCCGGAGGGCCCTCGGAACGATCAGGCGAGAGTGGGATATGCGGATTTCGACGGCGGATTTCATCAAGAACTTCGGCGCTCACGCCGATCAGGCGCTGGCGGCGCCTGTTACAATAACCAAGCACGGCCGCGATCGGTTCGTGATCCTGTCCGCCGAGGCCTATGAGCGCCTCGCGAGCCGCGGGCGTGGAGGGCGGCGGCTCAAGGACCTCGGCGCCGGGGACAGCGGCTTGTTCGCGGTGGCCGAGGCTCAAACGGCCTACCTTGGCAGCGAAGGCAGGCGGCCGCGCCGGAAAGTTTGAAAGCGAGAGGCTGTTCAGTGCCGCGGCGGCAGGAAGGGAATCAGCATCGGCGTTCGCGCCTTGTATGCGGCATAGGCCTCCCGACCCAGCTGTTCGGCGATAAAGCGCTCTTCCAGACGCGCCTTGAGCCACAGGCCGACGCTCATCAGCCCCGCGCCGAACAGGTTGGCGGGCATGTGGATCTGAACCGCCATGGCGAAGGCGGCCAGGATCAGACCGGTGTAGATCGGGTGCCGGACCAGCCCATAGGGACCTGACTCGATGATGATGTGGTCGGTCTTGCGACTCACGGAACCGGACCACAGGCTGCCCAAGGATAGCCGGGCCCAGACGGTGAACAGCAGTCCGGCCGCGACAAGTCCCGTGCAGGCCCAGCTTGCGGCCGGCGGCAAGGTCCATAGGGGCGAAGCCCAGAGCGCGGCATGTGGATCGTCGATCCGGATGGCGGAACCTTCCGCCAGGAGGGCGAACCCGACGACGGTGGGCGTCCAATGCAACAGGTCGTCCCGCAGCCTGGGGCGAGCAATGGCGGGCCGCGACCACAAGGCCCCGAAGGTCCAGCCCAGGAACCAGATGTCCCAGGCCAGACCGCTAGCCTGAAGCGGCTTCAAAGCCCCGCCTTGCCGCGCCAGAGCGATGGCCGCACCGACCAGCACGACAATCAGCAGCGCGGCGCACAGGCACAGGGCGATCCGCTTCAGCCAGCCTGTGACACCCATGCGTGCGTCCCCCGAACTCCGGGAACCCTAGTGGTAGAGGGCGCAGGTTAGAACCCCAGCGCGCGGGCTTCCTTCACGTGCGGCAGAGCCCGGATCTTGACGATCAACTGATCGTCCGGCGCCTGATCGACGCCAACGAGGGCGATCGCGTCGTCGCCGGCGGCAACCCGTCCGAGGTTGAAAGTGGCGATATTCGTGCCCGTGTCGGCCAGAAGTGCGCCCAGCGCGCCGATGAAACCCGGCTTGTCGAGGTTGTTCACATAGAGCATGGCAGGGGCGAAAGCCGCGTCCAGCTCCATGCCCTTGACCTCGACGATGCGCGGCGCGCCGGCGATCACCGTTCCGGCGAAGGCGCGCCGGCCCATGTCGGTCAGCACGGTGATGCGCATCAGGCTGTCATAGACCGGGGACAGTTCCTGACGGGACTCGGAGACCGTGATACCGCGCTCTTTCGCCACCGCCGGCGCCGAGACCATGTTGATCTCAGCCAGCATGGGGCGAAGCACGCCGGCCAGGGCCGCGGCGGTCAGCGGCTTGACGTTCAGGCCGGCGAGGTGGCCCTCGTAGGCAATGTCGATACCCTTCAGACCAGCATCGACCATCTGACCGGCAAAGGCGCCGAGCTTCTCGGCCAGGGCCACGAACGGGCGCAGCTTCGGCGCCTCGTCGGCGGTGATCGAGGGGCTGTTGAGCGCGTTGCTCACGGCGCCGTTGAGCAGATAATCGCTCATCTGCTCGGCCACCTGGAGGGCGACGTTCTCCTGGGCTTCGCCTGTGGAGGCGCCCAGGTGAGGGGTGGCGATGAAGTTCGGCGCGCCGAACAGGACATTGGTCTTGGCCGGCTCCTCGACGAACACGTCGAAGGCCGCGCCGCCCACTTGGCCGCTTTCCAGCGCCGCGCGCAGCGCCGCCTCGTCCACCAGGCCGCCGCGCGCGCAGTTGACGATCAGGACGCCTTTCCTGGTCTTGGCGAGAGCCTCGGCCGAAAGGATGTTCCGGGTCTTGTCGGTGAGCGGCGTGTGAAGCGTGATCACGTCGGCCCGCGCCAGCAGTTCATCCAGCTCGACCTTTTCAACGCCGATTTCCACGGCCCGATCCGGCGACAGGAAGGGGTCATAGGCGATGACCTTCATCCTCAGACCGTTGGCGCGATCCGCGACGATCGACCCGATGTTGCCGGCGCCGATCAGACCGAGCGTCTTGGCGAACAGTTCCACGCCCATGAAGCGGTTCTTCTCCCACTTGCCGGCCTGGGTGGAGACATCGGCGGCGGGCAGTTGGCGAGCCAGGGCGAACATCATGGCGATAGCGTGCTCGGCCGTGGTGATGGAGTTGCCGAAAGGCGTGTTCATCACGACGACGCCGGCGGCCGTGGCGGCGGGGATATCGACGTTGTCGACGCCGATCCCGGCGCGACCGATCACCTTCAGGTTCTTGGCGGCGGCGATGACCTCCTTGGTCGCCGTGGTGGCGGAGCGGACCGCGAGGCCGTCGTATTTGTCGATGATGGCGATCAGCTCATCTTTGGTCAGGCCGACCTTCACGTCGGCTTCCACGCCGCGATGGCGGAAGATGGCGACGGCAGCGGAGGAGAGCGAGTCGGCGATAAGAACGCGGGGAGCCATGAGAGTTGTCCTTTTGCGGGTGCTCCCCGCCGCGGAGCGGAAGGGAGGACGGCCAGGCCGTCTGAGGGATGTGACGAGGAACGCCGCGAAGGCGGCGGGTCCCTCCCCGAAAGGGGAGGGGAAAGCGGGATCAGGCGGCGATCAGCTCGGCCGAGACCGTGGCGAACGCCCAATCGAGCCAGGGCGTGAGGGCCTCCAGATCGTCGGCTTCCACGGTGGCGCCACACCAGATTCGCAGGCCGGGAGGGGCGTCGCGATAGCCGCCGATATCCAGGGCGACCACTTCCTTTTCCAGGACTCCGGCGAGCTTCTTGGCGAAGTCGGCCTGTCCGTCGGCGCTCAGAGCCGCGACCTTGGGATCGACAACCTTAAGGCAGACCGAGGTGTTGGAACGCGTGGCAGGGTCCGCGGCCAGAAAATCAACCCACGGCGTGCGCTTCACCCAGGCGTCCAGGACCGCGAGGTTCTGATCGGCCCGGCGGCGAAGTTCGGCGAGACCGCCGATTGACCCGGCCCACTTCAGGGCGTCGAGATAGTCTTCCACGCAGAGCATCGAAGGCGTGTTGATGGTGGCGCCTTCGAAGATGTCGCGGCTCACCTTGCCGCCCTTGGTCATTCGGAACAGCTTCGGCATCGGCCAGGCGGGGGTGTAACTCTCAAGCCGTTCGACGGCCCGGGGAGACAGGATCAGCACGCCGTGAGCGGCCTCGCCGCCGAGCGCCTTCTGCCAGGAGAAGGTGACGACATCGAGCTTCGGCCAGTCGAGATCCTGCGCGAAACAGGCGCTCGTGGCGTCGCAGATGGTCAGGCCTTCCCGATCGGCAGAGATGAAGTCGCCGTTGGGGACGCGCACGCCGGACGTGGTGCCGTTCCAGGTGAAGATCAGGTCGGCGGCCGGGTCGACCTTGGTCAGGTCGGGCAGGGCGCCATAGGGCGCTTCAAGGACCTCGGCCTTGAGTTTGAGCTGTTTCACCACGTCGGTGACCCAGTCCTTGCCAAACGATTCGAAGGCCAGAAGCTGAACCGGCCGGGGGCCGAGCAGGGACCACAGGGCCATCTCCACGGCGCCGGTGTCGGAGCCCGGAACGATGCCGATCAGATAGTCGGCCGGAACCTGCAGCACCTCGCGCGTGCGGTCGATCGCGGCCTGCAGGCGCGCCTTGCCGGGCTTGGACCGGTGAGACCGTCCGAGGATCGCGGTTCTTAGATTTTCGGGTGTCCATCCGGGGCGCTTGGCGCAAGGGCCGGAGGAAAATTCGGGTCGCGCCGGGCGCATTGCCGGCTTGGCGTCGGTGGTCATATCGATGTCTCCCATCCTTACAGATGGACTGCGCCCCGTTGGGAGGGCGTGGCCCGCGGCGCTTAAGCTCCCGTTTGAGCTCCGATGCAAGCGGTTTTTTCGTCTTGCCAATACTCGGTGTTTCGGTGTGTCGCTGTGATCTCCACTCGGAAGGAACAGAAAATCGGCTTAGAGTGGGGCCTCACCGCGCAAGTCCCGGGAGAACGTGGGTATGTCCCCCTCGGACGGATCCGAATCGGATCGCGAGATCGTCACCCGAGAGGGCTGGCGGCTGCGTCTGCGCTCCGTCGAGGACAACGACGCCCCGACACTCATCGAAATGAACCGGCTATCCACGCCGGATGACCGGCGATTGAGGTTCTTCACCGCGGTGCGGCCAGACCTCGGTCCGCTCGCCTACCTGCTCTCGCACTATGACCATGACCGTCAGATCGCGGTGGGCGCCTACGACCCCGCCGCCGAGGGCGGGCGTCAGCACTTCCTGGGCGTCGTCCGCCTGGTGCTCTCCGAGGATGGGACCCGTGGCGACTATGCCGTCATGGTGCGCTCCGACATCAAGGGCCACGGGCTTGGCTATTGCCTGATGCAGGAAATGCTCTGCTGGGCCGTGGCGCGTGGGCTGAGGCAGGTCGACGGGGAGGTCCTGGTGGAGAACACCGGCATGCTGCACATGGTCCACGATCTCGGCGGCGTCACCAGCCGGTCTGGCGATGACTTTCATACGGTGAAGGTGCGGTTCGATATCGCTGGCGAGAGCCACTGAAGCGCATCGCCCTTCTATGCGCTTCGCCTTCAGACCGTCAGCATGACCTTGCCCACGTGCGCGCCACCTTCCAGCCAGGCGTGGGCGGCCGCCGCTTCGGTCAGCGGAAAGACCTTGTCGACGATCGGCCTGACCGCCCCGGATTCGATCCAGGGCCAGACGGTGCGTTCGATCTCGCCGGCAAGACGCGCCTTTTCGTCCGCCGGGCGGGGTCGCAAGGTCGAGCCGGTGATGATCAGTCGCTTGATCATGATTTTGAAGATCGGCAGCTCCACCGTGGCGCCGCCGAGACTGGCGATGTGAACCAGCCGCCCGCTTGTGTTCAACGCCTCGAGATTCTTGGCGAAATACGGTCCCGCGACCATGTCGAGGACGACGTCGACGCCGCCCGCCGCGCGGGCGATGGCTTCGAAGTCTTCGGTTGAGGCGTCGACCGCGATATCGGCGCCGAGCGCCACCGCCTCGGCCGCCTTGTCCTTGCCACGGGCGGTAGCGATCACGCGCGCCCCGGCCGCCTTGGCCATCTGGATCGCGGCGACGCCGATTCCGGAGGTGGCGCCATGGATCAGGATGGTTTCACCGGCCTTCAGAGCGCCGTGCTCGAAGACGTTGGCGTAGACCGTGAACACCGTCTCCGGCAGGGCGGCCGCCTGGACGAAATCCAGCGACGCGGGGATCGGCAGGGCGTGGCGGGCGTCGCAGACGGCGTATTCCGCGTAGCCGCCGCCGCCCAGCAGGGCGCAGACCCGGTCCCCGCGTTTCCAGCGTCCGGCGGCTTTGACGACCGTACCGGCCACCTCAAGCCCAAGGGTGTCTGGCGCGCCAGGCGGCGGGGGATAGAAGCCTAGCCGCTGAACGATGTCGGGCCGGTTCACGCCGGCGGCCTGGACCGCGATGAGTATCTCGCCGTCGCCCGCATCCGGACGGGGCGCTGTGACCGGCTTCAGCGCCTCGGCTGGGCCCTTGCCGCCCTCTACCGCGATGGCGGTCATCTCCGATTGGGCCATGGGTTACGCCTCTCCTGATCTTGCGCCTGCTGACGCCTGGGCTCAGATAGCCGCTGGACGACCCAGGGGCAAAGGGAGACCGGGCCATGGCCGAAGAACCGGCGGAGGCTAGACGTTTCAGAGGCCAGGCGCTGGTCGATGTGACTCGCGAGGATCTGGAACTGTTCGGGCACGACGAACTCGCGGAACGCATTGCTTTGCTGGAGGGCGAGATCGCCCGGGTGCGGGCGCAGATGGCGCGCAAGCAGTCCAGCCGCGCCGCCGCAGACGCCCTGTTCAAGAAATAGGGCCAGTCGACTTTTTGACCCAGTTCGATCTGACATCGCCGGCCGGCCGGCGCGCGGCGGTGCTCGACTATCTGTGGAAGGATCACGCCTGGATCCGATTGGGCTTTTCCAACGCCCACTGGATCAGCGACGAATTGGTGCGCGCCAATCAGCCTTGGCCGTTCCAGTTCAAGGCCTGGTCGGAGCGCGGGATCAAAACCGTGATCAATCTCCGTGGCGGCTTTCACACCAGCTTCCGCGCCCTCGAGGTGGACGCCTGCCGCCGCTATGGCCTCGAACTGGTGGATTTCGTGGTCGCGTCCCGCGACGTGCCCACGGCCGAGAAGGTTCTCGCGGCCCGGGACCTATTCGAGACCATCCGCTATCCGGCCTTGATGCACTGCAAGTCGGGCGCCGATCGGGCCGGAATTATGGGCGTGTTCTACCGTCACTTCCGGCAGGGGCGGCCCATCCGCGAGGCGATGGAGCAACTATCGCCGAAGTACCTGCACACCAAGGCCGGCCTGACCGGAGTGCTCGACTATATCTTTGAGCGCTATCTGCGGGAGGGTGAGGCGCACGGCCAGAGCTTTGTCGACTGGGTGCAAAGCCCGGCGTACGATCCGGTGGCCATCAAGGCCGACTTCCGCGCCGCCTGGTGGGGCACGGTGCTGAGCGAGAAGCTGCTCAGGCGCGAGTAGCCTTCTCCGCCAGCGGATCGAGCAACTTGTGCGCGTGGATTATGAAATAACGCATCAGCGCATTGTCGACGGTGGACTGAGCCTTGGCCTGCCAGGCCCGATAGGCGTCGTCGTAGCTGGCATAGGCGCCGACCAGGTCGACTTTGGACAGGTCGCGGAATTCGATGTCGGCGACATCCTTCAATTCGCCGCCGATGACCAGGTGCAAAAGCTGTCGATGCGGCATGGCGGCCTCCTACTTTCCGGCGATGGCGAGGCCATCTACCAGAATGGATGGTGTGTCCGCAGAGCCCCGGCGCACGAGATCGGCCCCGGGAATAAGCCGTGCATAGATATCGATCAGATTCCCGGCGACGGTGATCTCCGTGACCGGATAGGCGAGTTCGCCGTTTTCGAACCATTGGCCTGAACAGCCCACCGACCAGTCGCCGGTATTGCTGTTGAGCGAGGGGCCGAACATCGAGGTGATCAGCACGCCGGACCCGGCCTCCCGCATCAGGCCCGCCTGATCGAGCGTCCCCGCCTGCAGGGTCAGGTTCGAGGCGGAAACGCCCGGCGGACCGGCAAGACCGCGTGACGCGTGGCCGGTGGTTTCCATACCAAGTTGCCGGGCTGTCGCCGAATTCAGCAGCCAGGTCGTCAGGACCCCCTCGTCGATAATATTGGTCAGGTGGTTGGCGACCCCTTCGTCGTCGAACGGCGATGATCCCATGCCGCGCAGGCGGTGGGGATCGTCGGTGAGGGTGACCGCTTTGGAGAACAGTGCCGATCCAAGGCGATCCTTCAGGAAGGAAACGCCCCGGGCCACGGCGGGGCCGGCGATCGCGCCCAGCAGCGGACCCAGGAGCGAGCCGGACAGGCGGTTCTCGAAGATCACCGCCGCCGTGGTGGAGGGAATCTTTCGGGCGCCGAGCGCGGCCACGGCGCGACGGCCAGCCTCGGCGCCGATAGCCTCCGGAGTCGGCAGGTCTTCGAGCCAGCGGGTGGCGCGGCCCTCACCGCCCTGTTCCATGGCCGCGCCTTCGCCGGCGATCGCCTGGGCCGACAGGGAGAAGGCCGTGCCGCTGTGGGCGCCATAGAAACCGTCGGTGGTGACAAGGCGCCAGGCTGAGGACGACCAGGACGCGGAGGCGCCGTTGGAGTTGGTGACACCGGCCACCGCTCGGGCCGCGGCCTCGGCGGCGCGGGCGCGCTCCTCGAGGAATTCCGGTCCCGGTTCGGTCGGGTCGCGGAGGTCGAAGTCCGGCGCGGGACCTTTGGCCAGCCTGTCGCGCGGCGCCAGTCCCACCCAGGGATCCTCAGCCGCCAGTCGCGCCATGGCCACAACGCGTTCGACCAGCTTGCGGCGGCCTTCTGGCGATATGTCTGAACCCGAGACGGACGCCTGACGCTTGCCGATAAGAACCCTGACGCCGAGGTCTCTGGATTCCTCGCGTTCGACCTCTTCGAGTTCGCCCAGGCGGACGGTGACGGAGAGGGACTGGCGCTCGGCAAATGCGATCTCGGCCGCATCGGCGCCCGCGGCCAGAGCCGACGCAGCGACTTCATTCAACAGGTTTTCATCCATGCCCGCGATATGGGCGATGGCGCGGGTGTGGGCAAGCGCAACAGCGCGGCGCGCGTGGCTTCGATCAGGCGATAAGGTCGGGAGTCAGCCGGTTTTCGAGCTTGGCGATCTGGTCGCGCAGGACGAGCTTGCGTTTCTTGAGTCTGGCGACCTGAAGCTGGTCCGGCCGGGCCAGGCTTTGCAGTGCGAGAACCGCCGCGTCGAGGTCCTGGTGCTCAAGCCGGAGCCGCGCAAGTTCCTCTCGGACCCCGGCGTTTTCATCGACCTGCGACTCGTTGTCCATGGGTCTGACCTGATCACCTTCAACGCTGCGCTTCCGTAGCGCAAACCACGCTCAGGTGGAATCGCCCGAGCCGCCGGGGCGGCCCTGAAGTGCGTCCAGAAGCGCGTTCAAACTGCCGATGGGCTGCGATGTTCCCCATAGCGCCGTCAGTGCAACAAGGTGCTGGCGGGCGTTGGACACGGCGGGGTCGCCTTGCTTGGCAGGCGTCAGGTTGTCGAGCGCCGCGAGCAAGGCTCTCTCCGCTTCCAGTTCCGTACCGAGAAGTTGACGGCGAAGATTCTCGCGGGTGGCCTGATTTATACCGGCCACAGGATCGCGCACGGCATCGCGTGCGGCCCGCAGAGGCGTCAGCACGCGGACGTCCCAATTTCGCGCCAAACGGATTGCAGATTCCAAGGTGGAGGAGGCGACGTCGCGGCCTTCCGAGGCTGCCCAGAGGCGCCAGAGCAGAAGCGCGACGCATTGGCCGTGCGCCGCTTGCAAGTCCAGGCAAGCCGCTTCCACCCCCGGCCGGCCCCAGGCGGCCGCGGCGTAGTCCCAGGCCGAGGTCATCTGTTGGGGCCGTGCAGGGGCGGAATGGATTCTCCCCAGCGGCGGACCGCACTCCATGACAGTCCGAACAGGTCCAGCGCCCGGCCGACGGACTGGTCGACCATGTCCGCAAGGGTCTGGGGCTGGGCGTAGAAGGCTGGCACCGGCGGCGCCAGGACCGCGCCCATTTCCGCCAGCCGGACCATGGTTCGCAGATGTCCGAGATGCAGCGGTGTCTCCCGAACCATCAGGACCAGCGGGCGACGTTCTTTGAGGGTGACGTCCGCCGCGCGGGTGAGCAGGGAGCTGGTCACGCCGGTGGCGATTTCGCTCATCGTCCGCACCGAGCACGGCGCGACGATCATGCCGAGGGTGCGGAACGAACCGGAGGCGATGGCGGCGCCGACGTCGGCCACCTTGTAGGTTGCATCGGCCTTGGCGGTCAGATCCCCTGCGGTGAGGCTGGTTTCCTGCGCCAGCGTGAGCAGGGCGGCGCGGCTGACGACGAGGTGGGTCTCCACACCCAGGTCGCGGCAGGCGTCCAGGGCCCGGACGCCGTACATCACCCCTGACGCGCCGGAGATGCCCACGACAAGTTTCGGCTTCTGCGCGATCATTTCATGGGCTCCGCCGCCGGGAATCCAGGCGCCGCCGACTGTCCGGCCCGCCGTTCATCCTGTGAACAAATATATGTGATCTGACACCCGCGCGTCATGGGTGTTCACTCCTCTGGCTGGGGCAGCAAGGGAGTCTCCCACTATGGCTATCGAAGCCCGTATTCGTGAGCTCGGCGTGCGACATCAGTCGCTCGAACGCGCCATCGAGGACGAAATAAGCCGACCCGCCGCGGATGCGGCGAGGCTGCGGGAACTCAAACGAAAGAAACTGCGCCTGAAGGAAGAAATGGAAAGTCTCAGGGCGAAGCCAAACTGACGTCGCAGGCCGCGGCTTGCGCCGCGGCGTTTCCGTCGATCGGCTGGGGCGGGGTCAGTCCTCGTCGGAGTCGTTGGCGAGTTCAGCCTGACTCTTCAGAGCGGCGCCCTCGGGCTCCGTGATCCCTTTCTTGGCGTCGTCCTTGGCCCGCTTTTCGGCCGCCTTCTTCACGATCGCGTCGAGTTCGAGCTGACCGATCAGTCCCAGGGACACCGGGTCCACGGGCTTGATGTTGGTCGAGTTCCAGTGCGTGCGATTGCGAACCTGGTCGATCGTCGACTTGGTCGTGCCGAGCGCCTTGGCGATCTGTGCGTCGGTGATTTCCGGGTGGTTCCGCACGAACCAGGCGATGGCATCGGGCCGATCCTGACGGCGGGAGACGGGCGTATACCGCGGGGCCTTCTTCGTGGGCTTCAGAAGCTCCGCGTGGCGGCTTTTCTGCGCCCGCATGCGATAGGCCGGATTGGCCTGGGCCGCGTCAAGTTCCTCGCGCGTGAGCTGACCGTTGGAAATGGGATCGGCGCCGCGGATGTCGCGCGCGACCTCGCCGTCGGCGATGCCCTTCACTTCCAGAGGATGCAGGCCGCAGAAATCGGCGATCTGGTCAAAGGTCATGGAGGAGTTGTCCACGAGCCAGACGGCGGTCGCCTTCGGCATCAGAATGTCGTTCATGCGGGTCTCCAGAAACAGCGGCGCCCGGCCTTGCGGCCGGGCGGTCAGAGTTTTCGATATAGTATGAAAGCCGGAAGAAAGAAACCGGGTGCTGACGTTATCGGCGCGATCAGACCCGAAGCCTCCCCTCCATCACAGTTACGGCGCGACCCCGCAGTAGCACCCGGTCGCCGCGATGCTCGCAGACCAGATCGCCGCCGCGACCGGGATAGGCCTGATGAAATCTCAAGGTGGAGCGCCCGAACCTGGCCGAGAACAGCGGACTGGCGATGCAGTGGAACGAGCCGGTGGCCGGATCTTCCGGAATGCCGGAGCCGGGCGCGAAGAAGCGGCTGACCACATCGTAGGGGAGGCCGGGGTCGGCGATGGCGGAGACGCCGAGATTGCCGACGCTGCCCCAGGCCCCGCCACCGATATGCCGCAGGGCGGCCAGATCGGGGGCGAGGGTTCGCACCTGATCTTCGCTGGCGAGAACAGCCAGCAGATACTGTCCCGCCCAGACTTCCGTAGGGGCGACGCCGAGCGCCTCCGTCAAGCCCGCGGGCGGGTCGATGAGCCTGGGCTGATCGGCCGGAAAGCTCATCTCATAGCCGTCGCCAGCGCGGGCGACGGTGAGTGGCCCCGACTGGCTGTCGAAAATGATGGCGCGCGCGTTCAAGCCGATTTCGGCGAACAACACATGGGCCGAGGCCAGGGTCGCATGGCCGCAAAGCGGAACCTCAACTGCCGGCGTGAACCATCGCAGGCCGAATCGCGCGGGATCATCCGTCTTGATAAGGAAGGCGGTCTCAGCCTGATTGTTCTCGGCGGCGAGGGCCTGCATCCAGGCTGCGTCGGGGCAGGCGTCAAGCGGTTCCACGACACAGGCCTGATTGCCCTTGAACGGCGCGGCGGTGAAGGCGTCGACAGTCCATTGGCGCATCAGGAACGCTCCGATCGAGTCGCGGTCAGGCGGGCCATCAGGCCCGGCTTGATCCGCGGCCAGTCATCCCTTGTCACGGCGAAATAGACCGAGTCCCGCAGGCTGCCGTCCTGGCGAATCATGTGGGCGCGAAATACGCCCTCCCGAACCGCGCCGAGTTTCGCGATGGCGGCCTGCGATCTTTGGTTGCGAATGTCCGTCTTCAACTCGACCCGGTTAAGGTCGAGCGTCTCGAAGGCGTAGCGCAGCAGGGCGAATTTGCAGGCCGGGTTGACGATCCCGCCCCAAACACCGGGCGCGTACCACGTGTGGCCGATTTCGACGCGCCGGTGCTCCGCCGCGATGGACAGAAAGCGGGTCGACCCGGCCAGAGCCGCCCCGGCGGCCGGCCGGACCACCCACACGGCCTCATCACCCGAACCATCGACGGCCAGGGCCCTGTCAAACCAAGGGTCGAAGGCCTCACCGGTGGCAGCGCCTGGCATATGGGTCCAGATCGCGGGATCGGCCGCCGCGGCGCGCAGTTCCTCTCGGTGATCTGCGGCGATCTGCACCAGGCGTACGCCGGCGGCTTCCAGCGGCGCGGCCCGAATCTCTGGGGGCATGGGCGATCGGACTCCGTGCGCAGGCGGCGGGCCGAACAGCTTAGCCCTTGAGTCCCAGTTCGCGCAGCGCGAGCTCCCGGACGCCCTTGTAGTCTGCCTTGCCGTTCGACGCCCGCAGCATGCGCGGTACGGCGATCAGGCGTTTGGGAGTCTTGTAGCCCGCCAGACGGGCGCGGACGTGTTCGCGGATCGCCAGCTCATCGAGATCGGCTCCGCCATGCAGCTCGACGACAGCGGTAACGGACTGTCCCCATTTGTCGTCGGGCACGCCGACGACCAGAGCGTCTTCGATGTCGGGATGCAGCTTGAGCGCTTCCTCCACCTCTTCCGGGAACACCTTTTCGCCGGCGGTGTTGATGCAGCCGCTGCCTCGCCCTAGCAGAGTGATCGTGCCATCGGCCTCCACGGTGCAGTGATCGCCGGGCATGGAATACCGCAGGCCGTTGATTATCGGGAACGTCGAGGCGGTCTTGGCGGGATCCTTGTAGTAGCCCTCGGGCAGGGGGTCGCCGCGGGCGATCATGCCCACCTCGCCGCTGCCCGGAACGACCTCGCGGCCCTCGGGGGTGAAGACCTTCACATTGTCGCCGATCTGGAACTTCGCCGTCTCCACTTCGCCCGCGGCGGTCATGACCGACAGGCCGAAGCCGACCGCCTCCGAGGAGCCGAAGGAGTCGAGCAGGGTGACCTGGGGCATGTGACGCAACAGCCCCTGTTTGACCTCGGTGCTCCACATCACGCCCGAAGACACGATCGCCCCGACGCTTGAGGCGTCATGGGGCGGGGCGGCCTCATCGAGGCCGCGCAGCATCGGTTTGGCGAAGGCGTCGCCGACAATAATGATCTGCTCGATCTTGTGGGCGTCCACGGCCCGCCAAAGTTCGTGCGGATCGAAGTGGGTGGCTTCCAACGTCACCACCGTGCCGCCTGCAACCATGGCCGAGAGGCCGGTGAACAGGCCGGTGCCGTGCATCAGGGGACAGGCGGGGAGGGACACCGGGCCACGTCCGGCTTCCCGGACGATGTCGAGGTGATCGGCGAGGTCGACCGGCATCCGGGCCACGAGAGCAGGGTTGAGCAGCGCACGGCGCAGCGAATCCTGACGCCACATCACGCCCTTGGGCATGCCGGTGGTGCCGCCGGTGTAGAGGAAGAACAGATCGTCCGGCGAGCGCGTATTTCCCAGTGGCGAGCCATCGCCGCGCGTCGCCAGGTCTTCGTAGGGGCGGGCAAAAGCGGGGACATCCGCGCCGGTCCCATCTTCCACGACGAGCCACGTGCGGATGGCCGGCAGATCCGGGGCGATCTGAGCGATGATGGGTGAGAACTCCCGGGCGAAGATCACCGCGGCCGTGTCGGCATTCTCGAAAATGTAGCGCACCTCGTCGGCGACATACCGATAGTTCACATTGACGTGGGTTTGCCGGGCCTTGAACCCGGCGACCACGCCTTCGATGTAGGCAGGGTGGTTGCGCAGGTAGAAGGCGAGCTTGTCGCCAGGCTGCGCGCCCCCGGCTATCAGCCCGCGCGCCAGGCGGTTCGTTCGCTGGTCGAGCTCGCCCCAGGTGACGACCCGCGCGCCATGGATGAGGGCCGGATGGTCGGGCGCGATCACGCGAGCCACGCCGTCGAAGATGTCGCCATAGTTCCAGCCGGCGAATGTCATGCGTATTCTCCCCGCCGTCCGGCGTCCGGTCGGCCTGTCGTTCCTACCCAGCGGCGTAGATTGGCCAAGGCGTCTCGCGGCGCAAGTCGTCTCGACCTGTTCAGTCGCTATCGAGACCTTCGGCGACGACCAGTTCGGGCCAGCGCGCCTTGGCGCTCGCGATGATTTTCGGCAGTCCCTTGGCCCGGCGAAGCGGGTTCGGGCCGATACGCATGGCGAAGACGTCCTCAAGGCCGAATGGGGCGAAGATCGTCAGACTGTCGTCGGCCTCAAGGCGGGCGCCTACCGCGAAGACGGGCGCGGCGAAGCGCGTCAGAGCTTCGGCGCTGTGGGTCAGGGGCGCATAGGGCTCGCCGAAATGCGCCTCGAACCACAGGTGAACGCGGGCCTGGTTTCGGACTTCGACCTGATCGCGCAAGGGCGGCTCGAAGGCGGTGGCGACGCGTTTGATGACCTTGTCCTCGGCCTCGTAGGAAAGGTCGGTGGCGTCGAAATAGGCGAGATCGTAGTCCTTGATCCCGAAATCGAGCGGTCGGCCGGTGAGGTGGTTCCACACCGGTTGGTAGATGGCGCCGGAGAAGACCAGCCAGTCGGGGAGCGCCTGATCCCGGGCGACCCGCATGACGGTCGTCAGCGAAGGGACGGCGCGCAGAATGGCGCGAAGCCGGTCTTCCAGATCGCTCACGTCCCGCGGACCGGCCAGGCATGATCGAGCGGGCCATGCCCCGCGCCGAGGCCTGGCGCCAGGCGGATCGCCTCGGCCACATAGCCCCAAGCGCGCCCAACCGCCTGTTCCATCGGCAGGCCTTGGGCCAGGCCGACGGCGCAGGCCGAGGCCAGGGTGCAGCCGGTGCCATGGGTGTGACGGGTCTCGATCCGCGGTCCCTCGAAGGTGGTCTCGCCCTGCGCCGTCATCAGGACATCGATCACCCGCTCACCCGCCACGTGGCCGCCCTTCATCAGCACAGCCCCCGCGCCGAGCGCCAGCAGGGCCTCGCCGGCCCGCCGCAGATCGTCCGTTGTCTCCACGACCAGGCCGGTCAGCTCCGCCGCCTCGGGGGCGTTCGGCGTGAGCAGGGCGGCGCGGCGGATCATCAGGCTGCGCAGCGCCTCGGCGCCGCCACCCGCCAGCAGGGCCGCGCCGCCCTTGGCGATCATGACCGGATCGACCACCGCGGGTATCCCTGGCGCGCTGTCGATAATCCGGGCGGCGGCTTCCACCATGGCGGCGTCGCCAAGCATGCCGAACTTCAGGGCGTCGGCGCCTATGTCGTCCAGGACAGCCCGCGCCTGAGCCTCCACGAGGTCGGGCGAGAGCCCCTGGATGGCCGAGACCCCGAGCGTGTTCTGGACCGTGATGGCGGTAATGGCGGTGGCCGCATAACCGCCGAGAACCGTGACGGTCTTGATGTCGGCCTGGATACCGGCGCCGCCGCCGGAATCGGATCCGGCGACGATCAGCACCCGGCCGCGGTGTTCAGACATGAGGTTTCCTCGCCGATTCGATGGCGGCGGCGACCTTAAGCGCCTGAACCGTCTCGCGCACGTCATGGACGCGGATCATGGCGCAGCCGGCCGCGGCGCCGGCCAGGGCTATGGCCAGAGATCCGCCCAGCCTGTCGAGCGGATCGGCGGCTGACGGATCAAGCGTGCGGATCATGCCTTTTCGGCTCGCGCCCAAAAGCACCGGGTAGCCCAGGGCGACGAGGCGGTCGAGGGCGGCGAGCAGGGCGAGGTTATGGGCAACAGTCTTGCCGAAGCCGATGCCGGGATCGAGCCAGATCGACTCGCGGGCCACGCCGGCCGCCCGGGCTACACGGGCGCGCTCAGCCAGCCAGGCCACCACCTCCGCCACGACATCGTCATAGCGCGGCGCACGCTGCATGTCGGCCGGTTCGCCCTGCATATGCATCAGCCCGACGGCGCAACCGAGGCGGCCCGCCGTCCCCGGGGCGTCGGGCTCGCCGCGCAGGGCGGAGACGTCGTTCCAGAAGCGTGCGCCAGCGACGATGGCCCGTTCGGCCACGGCCGGCTTGCGAGTGTCCACTGAAAGGGCCGTTGGGAAGCGTGAGGCCAAGGCGGAAATCAGCGGAATGACGCGATCCAGTTCCTCGTTTTCACTCACGGGCGCCGCGCCGGGGCGGGTGGATTCCCCGCCGATGTCGAGCACGTCGGCCCCGTCGCCGATGAGCCGCGCCGCATGGTCGACGGCCGCGGCGAGATCGCGAAAACGTCCGCCGTCAGAGAAACTGTCCGGCGTGGCGTTGAGAATGCCCATGACCAGGGGACGACGCGGGTTCGCGCCATCGGCGGCGGGCGGGCGCAAGACTGACCGCGCCCGACCGCTTTGCCTCTCGTCCGGGCCGTCCCCGGGAGGGGAGGGCCGTCCGTTCACCTCAGGCCGGTTCCGGGTCCGGCCGGGGCGCAAGCGGCACGGAGACGCGCGGGGCCGGGGGAAGCCGGCTTTCCGGTTCGTCTCGCAGCGGCTTGACGCCCTTCACGACACCCAGAATCTCGTCGCCCGAGAGGGTTTCGTACTCCAACAGGGCCTTGGCCACGCTGTGCAGATCCTCAAGGCGCTCGGTCAGGATGCGGCGCGACTCTTCGAGGCCGCCCTGAACCAGGCGACGGACTTCCAGGTCGATCTTCTGGGCCGTGTCTTCGGAGACGTTCTGGGTGCGGGCCACGGAATGCCCAAGGAACACCTCTTCCTGGTTGTCGCCATAGGACACGGTGCCCAGGGTGTCGGAATAACCCCATCGGGTGACCATGTTCCGGGCCAGACCGGTTGCCGCCTGAATGTCGCTCGAGGCGCCCGAGGTGATCTTGTTCTTCCCGAAGATCAGCTCCTCGGCGACCCGGCCGGCCATCATGATCGCCAGCCGTGAGGTCATCTGCTCGTAATCCATGGAGTGACGGTCGCCCTCGGGCAGCTGCATCACCATGCCCAGCGCCAGGCCGCGCGGGATGATCGTGGCCTTGTGGACCGGGTCGGCGGACGGAACCGAGAGGGCCACCAGGGCGTGTCCGCCCTCGTGATAGGCGGTCTTTTTCTTTTCCTCGTCGCTCATGACCATGGACTTGCGCTCGGCGCCCATCATCACCTTGTCCTTGGCGTCCTCGAAGTCGCGGTGCAGGACCATGCGGCGGTTGCGGCGGGCGGCCATCAGCGCCGCTTCGTTGACCAGGTTGGCCAGATCGGCGCCGGAGAAGCCCGGGGTGCCGCGGGCGATCACCTTCACGTCCACATCCGAAGCGAGCGGGACGTTGCGCATGTGAACGCGCAGGATCTTCTCACGGCCCGAGACGTCCGGATTGGGCACGACGACCTGACGGTCGAAACGGCCTGGCCGCAGCAGGGCGGGGTCGAGCACGTCCGGCCGGTTGGTCGAGGCGATGACGATGACGCTCTCGTTGGGATCGAAGCCGTCCATCTCGACGAGCAGCTGATTCAGGGTCTGCTCACGCTCGTCGTTGCCGCCGCCCAGGCCCGCGCCGCGATGGCGGCCCACGGCGTCGATTTCGTCGATGAAGATGATGCAGGGGGCGTTCTTCTTGGCCTGCTCGAACATGTCCCGCACCCGGCTGGCGCCGACGCCGACGAACATCTCCAC
>CAIQJF010000075.1 GCA_903872075.1 uncultured Caulobacteraceae bacterium
GGCCCGCCACGACGCCGGCGTCGCCAAGGCTCGTGAGATCCTTCGCGAGATCGTCGGGCGCGAATCCGAGAGCCTCACCGAATACGAGAACCTCACCGACGCCCTGGACGAGCGCCTGGAGCGCGACGAGGCCTACGCCCACCTTGAAGACACCGCCCTCGACTATGTCGTGCGCACGATCTGCAAGGATCTGGGCATCGATCCCAACCGCCACGTCTGGTCGGGCCCGGGCGTTCCGCCCCGCCCGCCGCTCTCCCGGCCGAAGTTCTCCGTCTTTACCACGCCGGGCCGCGATCCGAGGCTGGCGCCGCGAACGCCGCCGCCAGAGGCGCCGGTTCAGCCGTCGCCCGCCATTGAGGCGGCAGCCGATCCCGCAATCGTCTACTACGACCCCGCGCCGTCCATCCGGCGAGAGTGAGCAGGCGCTTTCACTGACACGACGGCTAAGTCTGCGCTGTCACGCGCCCGACACCGCGTCGGGGGCGGGGCGGGCGCGTTGATTGTAGAGCAGCTTCATCCGCCGCTGCCGTTCCTCGGGGGGCAGGGTGGCGAAGTCCTCGGCAGGGCCCGCGGTTACGGCCATCCCGCGCTGCACGGCCGGGCGCGCGCCCATCTCTTCGAACCAGCGCTTGAAATGCTTGAACTCATTGATGTCCTGGCCCTGGGCTTCCCAGCCCACGGTCCACGGATAGGAGATCATGTCGGCGATGGTGTAGTCGTCGCCGGCCAGATAAGGCCGGTCGTAGAGGCGGTTGTTCAGCACCCCATAGAGGCGGTTCACCTCGTCGGTGAAGCGGCGCACGGCGTAGGACTGATCGCCCTGGGTGTCGCCCAGCCGGCGGAAATGGCCGGCCTCGCCGGTCTTGGGGCCCTGGTTGGCCATCTGCCAGATCAGCCACTGGGTGACCTCCCACTTGCCGCGGGTGTCCGAGGCCAGGAACCGTCCGGCCTTCTCGGCGATGTAGAGCATGATCGCCCCGGACTCGAAGAGGGTGATCGGCGGCCCGCCGCCGGCGGGATCGTGATCGACCATGGCCGGCATGCGGTTGTTCGGGCCGATGGCCAGGAACCCATCCGTGAACTGATCGCCCTTGCCGATGTTGCAGGGGACGATGGTGTAGGGCAGGCCCAGCTCCTCCAACAGGATGGTCACCTTCTTGCCGTTGGGCGTCGGCCAGTAGTGGATGTCGATCATGTGCGCGTCCTCGTGTCGTGGATGGTCATGGCGCTAGCCAAGGCGCCTGCCGAACAGGGCGAACAGGCGTTCCCAGTGCCGTTCGGCGGCGTCGCGGTTGTAGACAGGGCGCTGCGGGAAGGCGAAGCCGTGTTCCACGCCCGGGTAGAGCTCCACCTCGGCTGTGGCCCCCGCGTCTTCCAGGGCTTTGCGCAGCGGCGGCAGCATCTCCAGCGGGGCCCAGTGGTCGGTCTCGGCGCAGCCGAAATAGAGCTCGGCCTTGGTCTTCGACCCGGCCAGGTGCGGGCTGTCGGGCTGATCGGTCACCAGTCGCACGCCATAGATCGAGGCGGCGGCGGTCACCCGGTCGGGGAAGTGGGTGGCTGCATTGATGGCGTACTGTCCGCTCATGCAATAGCCCACCGCGCCGACCGCGCCTTTCGCGGCGGCCGGATCGGCGTCCGCATGCGCCAGCAGGGCCGTGGTGTCGGCCATGATCAGGGGGATGGTCAGGGAGTTCATGAAGCCGAACATTCGCGCCCGCAGCGCCTCGGCGTCGGGTCCGGTGAGGGGGCCCAGCTCCATCACGCCGGAGCGGTAATAGAGGTTCGGCAGCATCACATAGTAGCCGACGCTGGCCAGTCGCCGCGCCATGTCGCGCAGCTCCTCGCGGATCGCCGGCGCGTCCATGTAGAACAGGATGATCGGGTGCGGGCCGCCACGCTCGGGATGGCAAATGAACGTCGACATCTCTCCGTCGGCGGTCGTTATGTTCAGCTGCTGTTCAACCACGGCGTCTATGATCCTCCCCAGATGATCGTTTTTTCACTTGCCCGCGTCGTTGGCGGCGCACACACCCTCGCGCCGAACAACCTCGGGGAGAGACACACATGATCGGTTACGCGACGCTCGGCAGCAACGACTTTGAGAAGGCCAAGTCCTTCTATGACGCGGTGACCGCCGAGCTCGGCGGCAAGCGCACCATGACCAACGACCGCATGCAGGGCTACGGCTCGGTGGGCGGCGGGGCCATGCTGGCGATCTGCAAGCCCTACGATGGCGAAACCGCGACGGCCGGCAACGGCGTGATGATTTCGCTCGCGGCCGCAACGCGGGAGGCCGTCGACAAGGCCTATGCCGCGGCGATGGCCAATGGCGCGAAGGACGAGGGCGCGCCCGGTCTTCGCGGTGGAGAGTTCTATGGCGCCTATTTCCGGGATCTCGATGGCAACAAGCTCTGTGTCTTCAAGATTGGCTAGACGGCCGTTCTTCACGCTCGCCGCCGCGACGGCGAGCCTCGCCCTGACCATGCTCGCCGGCGGCGCGGGGGCGGCTCCGGCCGATCCCGCGGCCGCGCGCGTTGACGTGTTCGATCACGCCCTGATCGAGGCCATGAAGGGCGGGGCGTCGCTGGGCGTGAAGGGGCGGGCGAAGAAGCTCACCCCGGCGGTCGAATCGGCCTTCGACCTGGCGACCATGACCCGCGTGGCGGTCGGACCGAAATGGTCGGAGATGAGCGCGGTCCAGCAGAGCGCGCTCGTGGCGGGCTTCACGCGCCTGTCCGTGGCCAGCTATGCCCACAACTTCGACTCGTATGGCGGCGAACGCTTCGATCTCGATCCGGTTGTCCAGACCCGTGGCGTCGACAAGATCGTGCAGTGCAAGCTGATCGTGCCGAAGGATAAACCCGTCTCCCTGGTCTATCGCATGCGTCAGACGCCGGACGGCTGGAAGATCGTCGATGTGATCTACGATGGCGTCAGTCAACTGACGACCCGGCGCTCGGATTTTGCCCAACCGGTGGCTGCCGGTGGCGCGGCGGGTCTTCTGAACCACCTGGATGTTCTGACCGAAAAACTTCTGAAGTAGGCGGAGGTCCGCCGATGTGCGGTCTTGCGCCATCGCAGCGGCGCGGTTAGACGGTCAGACATGATCACGTCGCGCAACAGGCTGCTTCTTAGCGACCTCGGGCTTAGCCGCCCCTGGGCGTCGCTTCTGGTTGCGTGAAACTTCGCGACCGGGCGCTCAGGGGATAGCCGTTCCGCCCACCTGATCAGCCCTCCGTGAAGAGACTTTGAAACAATGACCGACACCGTCCCCGCCGCGGCCAACGAGAGCGCCGCCTCGTCCGCCGTGAAACCCGCCCACATCGTCGTCTTCGACACCACCATGCGCGACGGCGAGCAATCGCCGGGCGCCTCCATGTCGATCGACGAGAAGCTGGAGCTGTCCAAGATCCTCGAAGACATGCGCGTCGACGTGATCGAGGCCGGCTTCCCCATCGCCTCCAACGGCGACTTCGAAGCGGTCCGCAAGATCGCCCAGATCGTCACCGAGAGCACCGTCTGTGGTCTGGCCCGCGCGGGCGTCGCTGATATCGAGCGCTGCGCCGAAGCCATCCGTCCCGCCAAGCGCGGCCGGATCCACACCTTCATCTCCACCAGCCCGCAACACCGCGACTACATCCTGCAGATGAGCCCGCAGGACGTGATCGACGCCGTCCACGCCTCGGTCACCCACGCCCGTAACCTGTGCGGCGATGTGGAATGGTCGGCCCAGGACGCCACCCGCACCGAACGCGACGTCCTGCGCCGCTGCGTCGAGGCGGCCATCCGCGCCGGCGCCGCCACGATCAATATCCCCGACACCGTCGGCTACACCTACCCCACCGAATACGCTGAGATGTTCCGCGACCTGATCGAGAACGTCCCCGGCGCCGACACGGTGATCTTCTCTACCCACTGTCACAACGACCTGGGCCTGGCCGTGGCCAACAGTCTCTCGGCCATCCAGGCCGGCGCGCGTCAGGTGGAGGTGGCGATCAACGGCATCGGCGAGCGGGCCGGCAACACTGCCCTGGAAGAGGTCGTCATGGCCCTGAAGGTGCGCGGCGATCGTCTGCCCTTCGTCACCGGCGTGCGGACCGAACACATTACTCGGGCCAGCCGCTATGTCTCGGCCATCACCGGCTTTCCAGTCCAGTTCAACAAGGCCATCGTCGGCAAGAACGCCTTCGCCCACGAGGCCGGCATCCACCAGGACGGCATGCTGAAGAATTCGGAAACCTACGAGATCATGAAGCCCGAGGACGTGGGGCAGGGCGGCTCCAATCTGGTCATGGGCAAGCACTCCGGCCGCCACGCCTTCCGCGAGAAGCTGAAGGGCCTGGGCTACGACCTGGGCCAGAACGCCCTGAACGAGGCTTTCGGCCGCTTCAAGGATCTGGCCGACAAGAAGAAGAGCGTCTTCGACGACGACATCATCGCCCTGGTCGATGACGCCCTGGCCCGCGGCGCCGATCGCATCCAGGTCAAGGCGCTGCGCGTGATCGCGGGCACCGAAGGCCCGCAGGAAGCCCATCTGACCCTGGTGGTCGATGGCGTGGAATCCACGGCCACAGCCACCGGCGACGGCCCGGTCGACGCGGTGTTCAACGCCATCCACCAGATCGTGCCGCACGGCGCGGTGCTGCGCCTGTTCCAGGTTCACGCCGTCACCGAGGGCACCGACGCCCAGGCCCAGGTCTCGGTCCGGCTGGAAGAGGACGGCCGCATCGCCACCGGCCAGGCGGCCGACACCGACACGCTCACCGCCAGCGCCACGGCCTATGTCAACGCCCTGAACAACCTCTTCGCCCGCAAGGAGAAGAGCGCGCCGGAACCGATCACCGTCAGCGGTTTCTGACGGAACCGATCCGCATGTTCCGATCCCTCCTGGTCACCGTCCTGGCGCTCGCCGCCGGGGCGGTGACGGCCCGCGCCGCCGAGGCGCCCGCCGATGTCATCGTCACCGGCGCGAAGATCTACACGGTCGATCCCGCCCACCGCACCGTTGAAGCCCTCGCGGCGCGAGCCGGCCGGATCGTCTATGTGGGCGACGCCAAGGGCGCGCAGGCCTTTGCGGGCCCCAAGACCCTGGTGGTGCAGGGGGAGGGCCGGCTCGTTCTGCCTGGGCTGGTGGACGCCCATCTCCATCCCGCGGGCATCGCCGAACTGCCGGGCTGCAGCCTGGACAGCCGCGCGATCGACCTCGACGCCCTGCCGGCCTTCGTCCAGGGCTGCATCGACCGCTTCAACATCCCGCCGGGCCAGTGGGTGGGGGTCCAGCAGTGGAACTTCACCAGCGGCAACACGCCCAGCGCCGCCAACCCTACTCTGCGCGCGGCGCTTGATCACGCCTCCGCCGACCATCCGGTGGGCCTGCTCGGCAATGACGGGCATCACGGCGCCTTCAACAGTCTGGCGCTGGCGAAGGCGACGAACGATGCCGGCCGGGTCGTCGGCTACACCCGCGTCACCCTGGCCCGGGACTTCAAGGCGTTCGGACCCTTGATCGGCGTCGATCCGGCCGGCGAGCCCAACGGGACTGTCAATGAGGAGGCGCGAAACCGCCTCGGCGCCCCGGACATGCTCACGGCCAATATGCCGGCCCTGATGCAGACGCCCTGGAAGGTTCCCGAGCGCCTCAACAGCGTCGGCATCACCGCCATCCAGGACGCCTGGGTCTCGCCCGCCCTGTTGCCCTTCTACGACAAGCTTCTGGCCGACGGGCGCATGACCCTGCGGGTCAATCTGATGCAGTTGTTCGAGCCGGAAGAGTATCGCGGCGCGGACGGCAAGATCGACTATTCAAGGCTCCTCGCCGCCGCTTCGGCCGTGCGGGCGAAATACGCCGGCTCCGAGCTGGTCCGCGCCCCGGGCGTAAAGATCTTCGCGGATGGGGTGCTCGAGGGGAATCCCTACGCCACCCCGCCGACCCTGCCGGATTCGCCCGCGCTGAAGCCCTATCTCCAGCCTATCTTCGGTCCTGGACTGGACGGCAAGCTCACGGTGAAGGGCTATGTCGACACGGACTCGGCCGACTGCCGCGCGGTCCGCGCCGCGACCACCGCGGTCGACGCCGCCGCCTTCACCAAGGCTCACGGCTTCCACCCGGGCCAGTGCGCCGTCTCGAAGGGCAAGTATCAGCACGATCCGGCGGTCATCATTGATTACGCCCGCGCCGCGCACCTGGCCGGCTTCACCCTGCACATCCACGCCATCAGCGACGCCGCCGTCCGCGTGGCCGTGGACGCCATCGAAGCGGCCCGCGCCGCGGACGGCAACTCCAGCCGGCCGGACTCCATCGCCCACCTTCAGGTGATCACCCCGCAGGACATCGCCCGGATCGGCCGCGACCACATTTTCACCGTCTACACCTACTCCTGGGCGACCGCGGTTCCGGACTACGACCTCTCGGTCACGCCGTTCCTGGAGCATCTGACCGGGACCACCTACGCCGACTTCCACAATCCCTCGCTGGCCTATGAGAAGGCTTTCTACCCGGCCAAATCGACCCGTAACGCTGGCGGCATCCTGGCCGCCGGTTCCGACGCGCCCGTCGGAACCCGCGATCCGCAGCCGTTCGTCAACATGCAGCTGGGGGTAACGCGCGCCGAACCGGGGCGACCGTCGGCCAATCCCTGGGAGCGGCTGAGCGTGCGTGACCTGATCGAGGCCTATACCCTCGGCGGCGCCCGGGCGATGGGCCGGTCCGGCGAATTCGGCTCGCTCGAGGTCGGTAAGTCAGCGGACTTCATCCTGCTCGATCAGGACATCCTGGCCCTCGCCGACCAGGGCCATCCCGAGGCGATCGCCAGGACGCGGGTCCTCGGGACCTGGTTCCGCGGCGCGCGCGTCTACACAGCTCCGACCGCGGCGCCCTGACCCCCGCGGGGGCTAGGCGACTTCACGATGTATCTCTGGATACCGATCACCCTCGGGGCCACCGGCCTGCAGGTCGCGCGCAACGCGGTTCAGCGCGGCCTGCTGGCCGAGGCGGGGCCGTGGGGCGCGACCCTCGTGCGCTTCCTGTTCGGCCTGCCGTTCGCGGCGGCCTTCCTGGGGGTGGCGCTCTGGTTGACCGGGCCCACGCGTCTGAACGCTTCGCCAGCCTTCGTCCTCGCCTGCGCGGTCGGCGGTCTGACCCAGATGATCGCCACGGCGGCGATGCTGGTTTCAATGCGCCGGTCGAGCTTCGCGCTCGGCACCGTGTTCCAGCAGAGTTCGATCCCGCTGGCTGGGCTCATGGCCCTCGCCTTCGGCGAGTATCTCCATCCTGTGGCCTGGGGAGGGCTCGGCTTGGTCACCCTGGGCCTCGTGGTTCTCGGATGGCCGCGTCGCCTCGCGGGCGAGAAGATCGGCTCCGCCGCGATATTGGGCCTCGTGGCTGGGGCAGGCTTTGCCGTCTCCTCGAACGCCTTCCGCCAGGCGGCGCTGCAACTCGACCGGCCCGCGCCGATCGTCGCGGCCCTCGGAACCCTGCTGGTGGTCCAGGCGATGCAATCCGCGGCGCTGCTGGTCTGGCTCGGCGTCACCGACCGGGGAAGCCTGCGGGCTATCGCCGCACGCTGGCGTGAATCGCTGCCGGCCGGCTTCTTCGGCGCGGCCGCCTCGGGCCTGTGGTTCAGCGCCTTCGCCCTGTCGCCCGCGGGCCCGGTCCGCGCCGTGGGCGTCGCCGAAATGCCCATCGCCGCCCTGGCCGGCCGGCGGTTGTTCGCCGAGCGACTGGCGCTCTGGCAGATGCTGATGCTGGTGTTGATCGCCGTTGGCGTCGGCATGGCGGCGCTGGGTTGACGCAACGGCGGCCGGGCGGCCGTTAAGACATTAAGTCCTTGAATTTCGATCCGTGCGGGGGCACAGGATGCCGCTCGTCTCATGATCCGCCGACATGGTCAGTGTGGCCGCGTTTCGAGGGAACGCGTGGCCTCAAAGACCCGATGGACCATGGGTGTCTTCGTCCCTCACCCCCTTACCGAGCCCTGAATGTTCTCGTCCTTGTTCGGCGTCGTCTCCAATGACATCGCCATCGATCTCGGCACCGCCAACACCCTCGTCTACATGCGGGGCAAAGGTATCGTGCTCAATGAGCCGTCGGTGGTGGCCCTTCGCACCTCGGGTGGGCGCAAGACCGTCTACGCCGTCGGCGCCGAAGCGAAGATGATGCTGGGCCGGACGCCCGGGCACATGGAAGCCATCCGCCCCATGCGCGACGGGGTCATCGCCGACTTCGAAGTCGCCGA
>CAIQJF010000076.1 GCA_903872075.1 uncultured Caulobacteraceae bacterium
CGACCGGGCGATCTCCATGCCGATGTCGCTGAGCTCCTCGAGCTTCCGGCGACGCTTTTCCGTCCCCGCGATGGCGGGGTTCGGGGCATCGACGTCATCGGTCTCGGCGGCGGGCATGGGCACATCATCAGATATTGCAATCTGCAAGTCAAGCGGCCGTTTGCCGGCAGGGTTGAACGTCATTGTTCTTATTTTGTTCTCGTTTCCTGCGTAGGTTTTGAACCATGTCCACGCCCTCCCCTTCCGCGCGCGGCCGCGGCGCGGCGTCCAACGCCTCGGGCCGCTTCGAATCGCTGCAGCGCGAGGCCTATGACGACGGCTGGAACGATGGCGACGCGGCGCCGAAACCCCTTCGCACCACCGTGACGGCCGAGCGGGCGCGCACCATCATCACCCGCAACGACAGCCCGGACGTGGGCTTCGATCGCTCGATCAACCCCTATCGCGGCTGCGAGCACGGCTGCATCTACTGCTACGCCCGGCCAGCCCACGCCTACATGGGTCTCTCGCCGGGTCTGGATTTCGAGAGCAAGCTGTTCTTCAAACCCGAGGCCGGGCGGCTACTCGAACGCGAGCTCGCCAAGCCCGGCTACGCCCCCGGTGTGATCCACATCGGCGGCAACACCGACCCCTATCAGCCGCAGGAAAAGCTCCTGCGCGTGACGCGCCAGGTGCTGGAGGTGATGTGGGCCTTCCGACATCCGCTCTCGATCATCACCAAGTCGGCTTTGATCGCGCGCGACCTCGATGTGCTCGGGCCGCTCGGCCAGGCCGGCCTGGCGCGCGCCGCCGTCTCGATCACCACCCTCGACCGATCCCTCGCCCGGGCCATGGAGCCGCGGGCGGCGACGCCGGAGCGGCGGCTGGAGGCCGTGCGGCGCCTGACCGAGGCCGGTGTCCCCACCATCGTCATGACCGCGCCGATCATTCCGGGGCTGAACGACCATGAAATCGAGGCGATCCTGGAGCGCGCCGCCGACGCGGGGGCGATCGGCGCCGGCTATGTGGCGCTGCGCCTGCCGCGCGAGATCAAGGATCTGTTCGCCGAATGGCTCACCGCCCAGCGGCCCGATCGCGCGGCGCGGGTCATGAGCCTCGTGCGCCAGATGCGCGGCGGCAAGGACTATGACGCCGAGTGGGGCAAGCGGATGAAGGGCGAAGGCCCGATCGCCGAGATGATCGCTCAACGTTTCAAGTTCGCCCGCCGCCGCCACGGGCTCGACCGCCCTGTTCCGGCGCTTGATCTCACCCAGTTTCGGGTCCCGCCGCGAAGCGGCGATCAACTTGAGTTGTTCGGCGCCGCCGGTCTCGCCTAGGCTGGGGGTCGCTGGCTCCCATAGGACCTTCGGGATGTCACACTCCGAGAATTCGGCTCTGCCCGTGTTCAGGTTCCAGGCCGAAGTGATCTACTGGCGAGGCCCTTCGCCCTTCTTCTACGCGCCCCTGCCCGCGGACTGCGCCGCGGAGGTCCGCAGGCTCGCAAAGCTCGTCACCTATGGCTGGGGCATGATCCCAGTCGACGCCACCGTCGCGAGTGTCACCTTCTATACGGCGCTGTTCCCGAAGGACGACACCTATCTCCTGCCGCTTAAGGCGGCTGTGCGGAAGAAGACCAACATCACGGCCGGCGATGTGGTCTCCGTCGAGGTGACCCTCAAGACGGCGCGTTAGTGGCAGGTCGACGGCGATGTCAGTCGCCCCGTCGGGCTCAGAGGTTCGCGCCGGTCTCCAGCAGCGACTTCAGATCGCTGAGGATCCAGTTCCAGCCGCCGCCGCCCTGGTCGGAGAATTTGCTGCTGACCATGCCGGCGGCATAGGGCGCACCGGTCAGATCGTGGGTCACGGTCAGGCGGGTGAATCCGCCGGACGTCGCGGCGACTTCCCAGGTCAGGCGGGTGAAACCTTCGGCGCGGGTCTGGTCGCTGAACAGGAAGCGGTAGGTCTGCATCAGCTTGTGCGGCGCCTCAACCTCGATGACCTCGCCATCGATGATCACGTCGGCCATGCCCATGGATCGCATCTGGTCGTTGGACCGCGTCTCAAAGGCGCCGCCCGCCTTCAGGTCATAGTAGGATGGGCCCTTGTAGCCGTAGCGCGCGGTCCATTCGGGCGTCGTGATCGCCTCCCAGACGGCCTGCTCTGTCGCCTTGATATAGATTTCGAACACCTTGACCGTCGTTTCGCTCATCCTGCCCTCCAGCGCCACCTTGAGATCCGTGAGCGCCGAAACCGGTCGCTCGGTGAACTTGTCGATCCAGCGGTCGTGTATCAGCCGGACCGGGACCGGATTCAGAAAATGCCTCTTCTCCCGCCCCGCCCGCCGGCTGATCACCAGGCCGGCGTCCTCCAACACGCGCAGGTGTTTCATGACTCCGAACCGGGTCATCTCCACCGCGCCCTGAAGCTCCAGCAGGCTCTGGCCATCGCGACCGAACAGCCGGTCGAGAAGCCGCCGCCGCGTTGGATCGGCCAGGGCCTTGAACACGAGGTCGTCATCGAACACGGGTGACATTAGGTGACCGTTTAGTCACGTGTCAACGGCCTGTGCGACAGCTACCGTCGGCCGTTCAGCGCTCCGAAGGTCTGCGACGACGGCGTCTGGCCGGCCGCCCTCACCGCGGCCAACCAAGCCAACTGGAGTTTGGTCAATTCACGAACCATCGCCAGGCCGTTCACGACACCGCGCCGCGCAAACTGCGGCAATGCGCCCCCAGTCAAAGAACGCCGGACGGCAAAAAGTGTCACACAAATCGGGTTGATAGCGTCGGGTCGTGTCCAGCCAATCCCTCGATTCCGGGGATTCGGTGTCCTGGTGCGCCCGGTGTTTAGAGGACACGGTCATGAAAGCTCAGCGAATCGCCGCCCTGTCCGTCAGCGCTGCCCTCACGCTCGGGACGACAGGCGCTGGCGCCGTGACCTTCGCGAGCTTCAGACCGATCGATTCCACCGCGAACGTGAGCCTGACCGGCACGAGCCTGTCGTCCTCCTCGCCGGTGAGCTTTTCCTTTTTGACCGTCGGCCTGTCCAAGTTCGGCCCGCTGAACGCGCTGCTGCGCCTGAACGCCGTCGAAACGGATGCCGCCAGGTACGGGTCGACCGAGTTCGGTCGATTCTACGGGAACTTCGCCTTCGTCTACACCGGGCCCGCAACGACCGTCGGCAGCGGAAAGTACAAACTCACAATCAAGACGGGCCAGACCCTGCTCTCGGGCCGCTTCAAGAAGGCGCTGCTCAAGGGCAAGGGTTCGGAGGGCGAGGTCGCCGACTCCACCCTCTCGGGCTCGGTGATCTTCAACTCACCCTTCTATACATTCAGCAAAGCGAAGCTTGAGGAATTCAACCTGTCGCTCACCGCGGTCGCACCGTCCTTCACACTGGCAGCCCCCCACAGACTGGCGAACTTCACGGCCGTTTCAGAGGGCACGTTCGCCACCGCCGTCCCGGAACCGGAGTCCTGGACCTTGATGCTGATAGGTTTTGGCGTCGTCGGCGCCGGCCTGAGGTCGCGCCGCCGGTTTCAGACGGCCATCTAGCCGCCGTCGATCACCCGTTCGGCGCCGGTGACGTCGCCGACTGCGTCGCGCGGCGGATCCCAGCCGGCGCCCGTGACGATCGCCACGCGCCCGGTGAGGTCGAAGGGATCGCTCAAGGTCATGGAAAGCAAAGGCTGAAGGCCGAGACGATGCGTCCGTCGGTGATCTCGCCCTTGGTGATCGCCGCCTTCACCTCGGCGCGCGGCCGCCGGTGCAAGGTCAGGGGGTGGGCTTCGTCGGGAACCAGGGGATCGAGCGTCAGGCCACGGGCCATGACGATGTGACTGGTGACCCGCAGATACTTCGGCCAGGGCCGGATCAGGCCGACCACCTTCAGTTCGGCAGCCCGATATCCGGTTTCTTCCCGCAACTCCCGCTGCGCCGCGTCGGCCACATGCTCGTGGTCTTCGACCCCGCCCCCAGGAAGGAACAGTTCAAAAGATCCGAACGCGGGCGAGGGCTCCTCGACGAAAAGAACGTGATCTTCGTCGTCCACCGCGACGATCATCACCTCCACGCCGCTGACGAAAAACGCGTCTGCGTCGGCCTCGCCGTGCACCGACAGCCACCTGGAAGCCCAAAGAACCTCAGCCATGTTCTCTCGCGCACGGTTGGTTTCAGGTGGGGACTATGAGCCGGCGACGACCGAAAGGCCAACCCGCGCGGCGACTTAGGCCTTCAGTTCGGCCTGGGCGTTGTCGATCTCGACCTGGAAAGCCTCGTCGCTGACGCCATTGCAGGCGATCAGCACGCTGCATTTGACGTGGTCGCTGACATAGGCGCCTGTGCCGCCCGACCACCAGCGCTCCAGCGCGTTCTGGCGCCGATGGCCGACCACGACGAGATCCGCCCCGATCTCCTTGGCCACGGCGCCGATGCGCGGGGCCGGCTCGCCCACCTCAAGCCGCGACTGCGGCTCAAGGCCCAACTGACGCGCCACCGCCACGCCGCGCTCCAGCAACGCCCGATGTCCGTCGATCTGTTCGGGGGCCGTACCGGCGTACACGCCCTCGCCCATCACTACTCCGGCCAGAGGCGGCAGAACCGAGAGCAGGAACACCGCCGCGCCCTGGCGCTTGGCCAGGAGGGCGCCTTCCCGCAGGGCGACAAGCCCCTCGCGGGAGCCGTCGTAGGCCAGCAGAATACGCTTATACATCTTGGGCCTCTCCCCGCCGCGATGCGCCAAGATCACCACGCCCGCCGGGCCGTCAAGCCGGTCTGTCCGTCGCCCGGCGCGCTTGACGAAGCGGCGCCTGTTCTTCACCAGAAGGCACACGCCCCGGCCCCTGGCCCCGGCGGGCGGTTGGATCGTTCAGAACATGGCCAAAGACAGTCCGGCGACGGAGGCGCCACCGCCGCGCAAGCCGCATCTGAACGAACAGCGGCTGATCGGTGAGAGTGTCGCCCCGACCCTGGTCCGCTTCGCCATGCCGCTCCTGGCCACAAACCTGCTGGCGGCCCTGTCGGCCAGCTGGGGCGCCATCTGGGTCAGCCATGTGCTCGGCCCCAACGCCCTCACCGCCGTGGTTAACGCCAATCTGTTCATGGGCATGATGACCGGTTCGATCATGGGCGTCGGCTCGGCGGCGGGGATCGCCATCGGCCAGGCCTTGGGCCAGGGCAATCTGACGGCGGTCAAGCGTTTCACCGGCAACGCCATGAGTTTCGTCCTGGCCACATCGGTCCTGCTCGGCGTGCTGGGCTGGACCTTCGCCCCGGCCCTGCTGGACCTGATCCACCTGCCGGCCGCCGCCCGGAGCATGGCGATCACCTATCTGCGCTTCACCAGCCTCTCCATGCCTCCAGTGTTCACCTACGCCTTCCTGATGATGATGCTGCGCGGGTCCGGCGATCCGCGCACCCCGTTCCGCTTTTCCCTGATCGCCATCTTTGGGAGCCTGGCGCTCTCGCCCCTGCTGCTGACCGGCGCCTATGGGTTCCCGCGCCTGGGCATCGCCGGCGTCGCGGTGGGCAGCCTGATCGCCAACGGCGCGGCGCTGCTGGCCCTACTGGTCTACATGTATCTTCGGGACCACCCCCTGGCCCTCAGGTGCGGCGACTTCCATCACCTCAAGCCGGACTTCGCCCTGATCTGGTTGCTCGTCACCCGCGGCGCGCCCATGGCGGCGGAGACCTTCATCGTCCAGGGGGCCTATTTCGTGCTCCTGACCCTGGTCAACGGCCAGGGCGCGGCCACGGCGGCCGCCTACAGCGGCGCCGCGCAGCTGTGGGGCTATGTGCAGATGCCATCGGGAGCCGTGGCGGCCTCGATGTCGGCCATGGCGGCGGTGAACATCGGCGCCAATCGCTGGGACCGGATCGACACCATCGCCTTCCAGGGCTGCCTGGTCTCCGGCGGCTTTACCCTGATCGCCGCCGCGGCGGTCTATGGTCTGGGCGATCTGCCGCTGAAGCTGTTCCTGCCGGCCGGCGGCCAGGCGCTGGAGATCGCCCGCACCCTCAACCGCATCGTGCTCTGGGGCTGGATCCTGCTGGCGGTGACAAATGGCCTCTCGGCCATGGTGCGGGCCAATTCGGCCATGCTGGCCCCCACCCTGATCTACGCCACCACCATGTGGGCCCTGCGGGTGCCTTTCGCCTTCTTCCTGCTGCCGGTGTTCGGCGCGGCGGCGATCTGGTGGAGCTTCCCGCTCGGGACCATCGGCTCGGCCGCCCTGGCCCTGGCCTATTTCCGCTGGGGCGGCTGGCGGAAGAACAAGCTGATGGTGGTGCCGGCCGCCAAGACCGCCGCCGCCTGAACCGCACGGCTTGGCGCGACGCGGAGATCGCGCAATGCTCGATGGGCTGAATCCGTCACAGGAAGTTGTCGCCTCGCCATGGACATCCGCGTTCTCCTTCTCCTCGCGTCAGGCCTCGGCATGGCGGTCTGGACCTGGCGCGCCTGGAAATCCGGGGAGATCAAGACCGGCGGCCGCGTCCTCACGCGCGTCGCCTCGCCGCGGGAGTTCGGCAACGCCCTCCGTCTCCAGGGCGCCCTCGCCGCCGTCGCCTTCGCCCTGGCGCTGGCCGCGTCGATCGGCTGGGCGCCTTGAGTTGCGTTCCGCCGTCGGCGCGCCACTGAAAATCCCTCACGCGCCCGTCGCACCAATCTGCTAGCCGCGGACGCATGAGACCGCTTCGCCTCCTCTCCCGCGGCTTCGCCGCCCTGATCGTTCTACTGAGCCTGGCGCTCGCCCCGCCGGCCCTGGCCGCGCCCAAGGGCCCCGTGATCCTGATTTCCGTCGACGGCTTTCGCGCCGACTATCTCGACCGGGGCGTGAGCCCGGTGCTGTCGGCCCTGGCCGGCAGCGGGGTGCGGGCGGCGATGCGGCCGTCGTTCCCGTCGATCACCTTTCCCAATCACTACACCCTGGTGACGGGGCTTAGGCCCGACCATCACGGCATCGTCGACAACGCCATGGACGATCCCGCCATTCCGCCGGGCCACTTCTCCCTGGCGACGGCCTCGGTCACCGACCATCGCTGGTGGGACGACGCCGAACCTCTGTGGGTGACCGCCGACCGCCAGGGTTTGAAGACCGCCACCATGTTCTGGCCGGGCTCGGAGGCCGAGATCCACGGCCTGCGGCCCGACTATTGGACGAAGTTCAACCAGGCTATGCCCGCCACGGCCCGGGTCGATCAGGTGCTGGCCTGGCTCGACCTGCCGGCGGCGACCCGCCCGGGGTTCATCACCCTCTATTTCGACAAGGTGGACCATGAGGGCCACATGGCCGGGCCGGATTCGCCTGAGGTGAACGCCGCCGTCGCCGACACGGACGCGGCCATCGGCCGGCTGGTGGAGGGGCTGAAGGCCCGCAAGCTGTTCGACCGCGTCAATCTGATCGTGGTGGCCGATCACGGCATGGCGGCCATTTCATCCGACCGCGTGGTCTATCTGGACGACGCGGCCGACCTGACCGGCGTGAAGGTGGTGACCCTCGGCCCCACGGCCGGCCTTGAGGTCACCGCCGCCGCGCCGCCGGACACCACCGCCAAGCTGCTGGCCCCCCAGGCCCACGCCCAGTGCTGGCGCAAAGCCGAGATTCCGGCAGAATACCACTACGGAACCCATCGGCGCGTGCCGCCGGTGTTCTGCCTGGCGGAGACGGGCTGGATGATTTCCACCCACGACCGGATGGCGAAGACCAAGGTCTTCATGAAGGGCGCCCACGGCTATCGCGTGGATGCGCCGGAGATGGCGGCCCTGTTCATCGCCCACGGACCCGCGTTCCGCTCGGGAAAGCGGCTTGCCACCTTCGACAATGTCGATGTCTATGGCGTGACCGCAAAGGTTCTGGGCGTCACGCCGCGCGCCAACGACGGCAGTCCCAAGACCTTCAAGCCGGTGCTGACAGACACGAAGTGAGGTGAGGCCATGAGCACGAAGATCGAGATCGGCGCGGACGGCTGGATCGCCGCGCACCTGGACCTCTATCAGCGCACCAACGGCGCCGAAGGCCAACTGATGGACTTCAGCAAGACCGGCGGGCCGGCCGAGACGCCCTGCCTGATCCTCAAGACCACCGGCCGCAAGAGCGGCGAGGCCAAGCTGCTGCCGCTGATCTATGGCCGCGACGGCGACCGCTTCGTGATCGTGGCCTCCAAGGGCGGCGCGCCGCAGCATCCGGCCTGGTATCTCAACCTCGCCGCCGACCCCGAAGTCGGCTTCCAGGTCGTCGATAAGAAGTATCGCGGCGTGGCGCGAACGGTGTCCGGCGAGGAGCGCACGCGGCTGTTCGCCATGATGGCGGCCGTGTTCCCGCCCTACACCGCCTATCAGGCCCGTACCGATCGCGAGATCCCCGTGGTGGTGCTGGAGCCCCAGGGCGAGATCGACGCCCTCTAGGCTGGTTTCGCTGTCGCGAGGCTTGACCGCGTCGCGCGCCCTGCCAGTGTTGGACCCAAAGCGACACAGGTCGCGGGAGGACAACACCCATGACACGCATGCCCGCCATCGGCCTGGCGGCCTCGCCCGGCCGCCGCCAACAGGTGATCGACCTGGCTCAGGAGGCCGAAAAGCGCGGCTTCGCCGGGATCTACTGCCCCACCGCCGGCGGCGGCGACTGCGTGGCCCTGTGCCAGGCCATCGCCCACGCGACCACCACGCTTCAGATCGGCACCTCGATCCAGCCGATCTATTTCCGGCTGCCGGCCGAATTGGCCCGCAGCGCCGCCTTCATTCATGAGATCAGCGGCGGCCGCTTCCGCCTGGGTGTCGGCGTCAGTCACGCCCCGGTGCACAACGCCCACGGGGTCAATGTGGGCAAGCCGCTGGGCGACATGCGGGCCTATGTGGAAGCGATGCGCGCCGCCGAAAAGATGACCGGTCCCCTGCCCCCGATCGTGGTGGCCAGCCTGCGCAGCAAGATGCTGGCCCTGGCCGTGGAGATCGGCGACGGGGCGGTCTGGGCCTGCTCCAGCCGCGCCTATATGGCCACCCAGCTGAAGCTTGTGCCCGAAGAGAAGCGCAAGGCCGGCTTCTTCCTCGGCGACATGGCCCCGACCGTCATCGACGCGGACGAAGAGGCCGCCAAGGCGGTCGTGAAGAAAACCCTGACCATGTACTGCGGCCTGCCCAACTACCGGAACTACTGGAAGGAAGCGGGCTATGTGGAGGAGATGGCCGCGGTGGAGGCCGCCCTGGCCGCCGGCGATCGCGACCGGATCCCCGCCTTGATGAGCGATAGCTGGCTGAACGACAACGCCCTGTTCGGTTCGCCCACCAAGGTCCGCGACGGCATCGAAGCCTGGTTCGACGCCGGCATCACCACCCCGATCATCGTCCCCTCCTCGACGAGCGGCGGTCAGGCCAAGGCGGCGGCGGAGTTGTTCGAGATCTTCGCTTAAGGAGACTTTTCGAACAGGATCGCCTTGGTGAGGAAGGCGCGATCCTGGGCCTGGGCGTGGAGGCCGGCGCCGGCGAACAGCGCCGTGAGGTCCGTGCGGCTGTAGTCCGCGTAGTAGGGTTCGTGGAAATAGGCCGGAAAGGCCTCCAGCAGGCTCGTCAGGCGCGGCTCGTCGGCCGGCTGCAGAGAGTCTGCGAAGGCCAGATGGCCGCCGGGCTTGAGCACCCGGGCGATCTCGGCGGCCACGTCGGCGCGATAGCGCGGCGGCAGTTCATGGAAGAGGTAGACGCAGGTCACCGCGTCCAGGCTGGCGTCGGCGAAGGGCAGCCGCTCGGCCTGGGCCTGGACGAGGGCCCGCACGCCGTGACGACGGCGGGCCTCGGCCAGATACGGCCCTGAGAGGTCCGCCCCGGCCACAAGCGCGCGGGGGAAGGCGCGGGAGAGATCGGACAGAAAGGCGCCGGCGCCGCAGGCCACGTCCACCACCTTCAGGCTGCGCTGATCGCGGTCCTTCCACGCCTGGGCGAGGAGCGAGAGGGCGCGGCGGCGCATGGGTCCGGCTGTGCCGGCGAACAGGGCCTCGACCTGGGTTTCATAGCGCCGGGCGCTCTCTTGCGTAAACCAGCCGCCCGACTGGAAGTGGAAGTTCTGGCGGTAATAGACCGGATAGGCATCGCTTTCCGGCGCCTCCTCCCGCGCCTCGACGCTCCCGCCCCGCCGCCGGCGGGCCTCGACCTGGCGAGCGTCGGCAATGAAATCGGCCAGTTCCCCGAACGCCTTCAGCCCGCGCGCCGGGGCGTCCTCCATGGCCGGATAGAGCCCGCGCGCCACGTCGGCGGCATCCTTGGCGAAGGCCTCGCCCCAGGCGCGGCGCACGAAGCCGGCGGGCAAAGGCTCGGAACTGGGCTTGAACGCCGCCGGCGGGGCGCTGGTGGGCCGGGTGATGGCCCGGGCCACGCCGCCCGCCGCGCCCCACCACACCGCCTTGAGCGCGGCGCGAACGCGCTGGGCGGAGCGGTCGACGGCGAAGGCGGGTGGAACGGGCTCGGTCACGTCTCTAGCCTATCTCGAAAACACACCGACCAGCTCGATATGCGGCGACCACAGAAACTGGTCCACCGGCAGGACCCGGTCGAGCGTGAATCCGGCGTCGATGAGCGTTCGCGCGTCACGGGCGAAGGTGGAGGGGTTGCAGGAGACGCCGATCACCCGGCTGGCCTTGGAACGGCCGATCTCTCCGCTCTGCACCGCCGCACCGGCCCGCGGCGGGTCGAACAGGATCACATCGACGCCCTTGAGCTCCTGGGCGAGCATCGGCCGGCGGTCGAGGTCGCGCACCTGGGCCGTGATCGGGCTGAGGCCCGGCGCGCTGCCGGTGGCCGAGACCAGGGCCGCCACGGCGCCGGCCGCGGCGTCGACCGCCAGGACGGGCGCGATCGTGGCCAGGGGGAAGGTGAAGGCGCCCGCCCCGCAGAACAGATCGGCGATCCGCTTCGCGCCCGCCGCGGCCTCCACCGCGAAGGCGGTCATGGCCGCCTCGGCCTGAGGGACCGCCTGAAGGAAGGCGCCCGGCGGCAGGGCGACGCTGGCGGCGCCCATGCGCACCATGGACGGGCGGGCCTGATAGATCACCTCGCTCGCCAGGGTCACCCGGGCGACATCGGCGGCGGCGGCGGCGCGGGCGGCGCGCATGCGCGCGTCGGCCGACAGCCCCCCGCTGCGCCGCTCCACGCCGCTCACATCAATATCCAGCCCAGTCAGAGTCGCCGTGACATGCAGGATCGGCGCGGACTTGGGATGCTCCAGAAACGGTCCGGCGATGGCGCGCAGCGCCGGCAGGGCGGCCACGAGGCGCGGATCGGCGATCGTGCAGGACGTGATCGCGGCGAGTCGCCAGGACCGGCGCGCCTTGAAGCCCAGGACGATCTCGCGGCCTTCGCGCCGCGCATGCAGGGCCAGCCGCCGGCGCGAGCCCGGCGGGGCGGCGAACGGCGCGAGAATCTGCGTCTCGATCCGCGCCCAGGAGAGGGCCGTGCGCACCTGATCGACCTTCCAGGCCAAGTAGGGCTTGTCGGCCCAGTGCTGCAGGGCGCAGCCGCCGCAATCGCCGAAATGGACGCAGGGCGCCGCGCGCCGCTCCGGGCTGGCCTCGAGAATCTCGACCAGTTCGGCGCGGGGCCCCTCGACGCGGGCGAGCACCCGCTCACCCGGCAAGGTCAGGGGCGCAAACACGCCGCCGGCCATGCCGTCGCCCTGGGCGCCCATGGTCTCGATCAGAATCTCGACGGGCGGCGCATCCAGTCGCGCGCCCTGTTTGAAGGCTGGGGGTCGGGTCATCTCGCGCTCTTCGTCCGGGCGCGGAGCCGCGCCGTCAATCCCCGGAAGAGGACCGCGCCGCCTTCTGCGCCCGGAAGGGGGCCGAATCTATGTCCCCGGCGACCTGACTCCAGCGATGGCCGGAAAGACGACCGTCTTGCGCTCGTCGCGGGGCTGACGCATTGCGGATGACGACAGGAACGGAAACGTCCATGCGGATCGCGAGACTGCTTCGTCTCATCTTCGCGGCGCTGATCGCCGGCGGCGGGCTGTGTCTCGCCGGTCCGGCCGCTTTCGCCCAGGGGCGCGTCGCTCTGGTACTCGGGAACTCCGCCTACGCCCATGGGGGCCGGCTGGCCAATCCGCCCAACGACGCCGCGGCGGTGGCCACCTCCCTTCGCCAGGTCGGGTTCGAGGTCTTCACGCAGGGCGATCTGGGAAAGGTCCAGCTTGAAGCGGCGTTGAAGAGTTTCACGCGAGCCGCCGCCGGCGCCGACATCGCGGTGGTGTACTATGCCGGTCACGGCATCGAGAAAGGCGGCACCAACTACCTGATCCCTGTGGACGCCACCCTGGCGGCCGACAGCGACATCGATTTCGAAGCCGTGCCGCTGGATCTGGTGATGCATGCGGTGGCCGGGGCCAGCCGGCTGAAGGTCGTCATCCTCGACGCCTGCCGCAACAACCCCTTCCGTGACACCATGCGCCGCAGTTCCGGAACGCGCGGCATCGGCCAGGGCTTGGCCAAGCCGCCCGATCCCGAGGAGGGCGACATGCTGGTGGCCTATGCCGCCGAGGCCGGCTCCACGGCCGAGGACGGGACAGGTGGCAACAGTCCGTTCGCGGCCGCCCTGGCCAGACATCTGCCTGACCCGGACGTGGACATTCGGATCATGTTCGGCCGCATCCGCGACGACGTGCGCACCGCCACCCAGCGGCGGCAGGAACCGGCCGTCTATGAGTCCCTGGGCGGGGAGCAGTTCTTCATGAAAACAGCCGTTCCAGCGGGCGGCGCGATCCTGACTGCCGGGCCGCCCGCCTTCGCGCCCGCGCCGGACGCGCGGGCGCTGGACCTGGCGTTCTGGCAATCTGTGCAGGCCAGCGACGACCGGGCCCAGCTTCAAGCCTATCTCGATCAGTATCCGAAAGGGACCTTCGCGGCGGCGGCGCGCGCCAAGATCGCGGCGCTGGACGCCACGCCGCCGCCGGCCCCGCCGCTTCAGCGCGCGCGGCGGCCCCTGGTGAGCGCCGCGTCGGAAGGCCGCGCGGCGGAGGTCGCCCCGGCGGGGTCGGCGGCCGCAGGTTTCGATGGTCGCTGGGACGTCGTCCAGACCTGTCCCCGCTCGACAGACGGCGCGGCGCCGTTCGTGAACGGCCTCAGCGCGGTCGTCGTCCGCGGCCAGCTGCACGCCGAGCGCGGCACACCCGGGCAACCGGGATGGGTGACGTTGGACGGGATGATCGGGCCGGACGGCGAGGCCAACCTGCAGGCCCGCGGCCTGACCGGCCCGCAGATCTACAGCATCAACCACACCCCGCCGGGTCAGCCCTATCGCCACCCGGTGACCGCCCATTTCGGACCGGAACGCGGCGCCGGCCGCTGGCTGGCCCAGCGCGTCTGCGAGTTCACCTTCACCCGCCGGTGACGGTGAGCCTCAGTCGTCCTGAAGAATGGCGCGGGTGCGCCAGTCGTATTGCAGGGTCAGGACCCGGACGACGAAGAAGCCGACGACGGTCCCCCAGGCGGACGCCTCGGGCGGGACATTCAGGCCAAGCGCGAGGACGAGGAAGATGCCGCACGCGATCGCGACCGGGATGGCCAGGAAGTGACCGGGCTTGAAGATTTCCGGCGTGTCCCGCACCACCACGTCGCGCAGCACCCCGCCGCCGACGCCGCTGATGCAGCCGATCATCATCACGCCGGGGATTGGAAGGCCGGCCCGCAGGGCCAGCTGGAGTCCGGCCACCGCCAGCGCCGGCGTGCCGATGGCGTCGATCATTGTCACCAGCCGGGCGACGAGTTTCGTCCGCTCGATCTGGGCCCGGAAGGCGATCACCAGGACGGTCGCCGAGAGGATGAGCGGCAGATACCAGGCGTCGGTCAGCACCGCCGGGGTGCGGTGCAGGAAAATTCCGTCCCGGATGATGCCGCCGCCGATCGACGACAGCAGGGCGGTCATGAACACACCGATCACGTCATAGCGCTTGCGCAGGCCGACGATCGCGCCGGACAGCGCCCAGGCGAACACCGCCACGTGATCGAACACCACAGGAACCTGGAACTCGCCGCCGTCCATGCGCTTCCTCCGCCAGCCGGCGGACCGCCGCCGGGCGCGGACCTAGGGTCCCACAGGGGCAATTTCGAGGTCAGGCCGCCACGATCGGTCGAACCAGCTGTTGGATCGCCATGCGGGCGATCTTCCCATGCACGCCGCCAAGCTCGTCCGCGGAGCGCCCCGGGGCGCTCATGAAGGCGGCGATGATGATCGGGGCGCGGTCCGGCGGCCAGGCGATAGCGACATCGTTCACCGCGCCGTTCTCGCCAGTGCCGGTCTTGTCGCCGGCCCGCCATCCAGGCGGCAGGCCGCCGCGAAGCCGGCCGCTACCGGTCTCACAGGCGATCATCCAGCCGGCCAGACGCGCGCGGGAGGCCGGGGACAGGACGCTCCCAGTCAGGACGCGGCGCAGGGTTCGCGCGAAGGACCGGGGCGTCGCGGTGTCCCGTGGATCGCCCGGCAGATTGGTGTTGAGGGTCGGCTCGGTGCGATCCAGGCGCGTAACGGGATCGCCCCATCTCCGCAGACGCGCGGTGACGCCGGCGGGGCCGCCCACCAGGGGCAGCAGCAGATTGGCGGCCGTATTGTCGCTGACCTCCAAGGCGGCGGCGCAGAGATCGGCGAGGTTCATCGCCCCCTGTCCGAGATGGCTCCGCGTCCGGGGCGCATAGGACAGGAGGTCCGCCTCCGAATAGGGAACCGCCTGATCCAGCCTGAGTCGGCCCCGGTCGACCTGCGCCAGAACCGCTGCCGCCAGCAGCACCTTGAAGGTCGAGGCCATGGCGAAACGCTCGTCCAGTCGCCAGCCAATCAGCCGTCCGGAATGGCCATCCAGAGCCGCCACGCCGATTCGTCCGCCCGTTTCCGCCTCGAGGGCGGCGAAGGGATCGCCGGCGGCCGCGCGTGCGAGGCCCGTCCCCGTGGCGCCAAGGGCCGCGGCGCCCAGAATCATCGACCGCCGGCCGGGCCTCCAAAGGCTGTCGCTCACCTTGGATCGTCTCCTTCCTGGCGGTCCCAGTCCTCGGGGTTACGGCCAACAAACGGGGGCATAAGGGCGATCAGGGCGAAGATGCCTCCGACAACATAGATCAGGGCGGCGAGTTCGCCGGTGGTCATCGGCGCCTCAGCGGGGCGTTCGAACGCCGGATCGTCATCCGTCGGCTTCCAGCCCACTGGCATGGCGCCCGGAGTCCCACAGCGAATCGGCGCCCCCGTCTGGTCGAGGCACGTCGGCGCGGCGATCGCCGCCGAGGTGGCGAGCGTCAGGGCGAAACACATGAACACGCCAGCACGCATGGGATCGAGCCTCGGGAACGGCGCGAGGTTCGACCCCCAGGAAGGTGAGGTCAACCGTCGCGGACTGCGGATTTCCGTTGCCTTGCGTCGCGTTTGGGCAAAACGTAGGCACGAAGACTGAAACGGCCGGCGTCAGATCGGCAGGAGGAACAGATGGACACCACCCGCAGACAGGCGCTGGGCTTGGCCGGCGGCGCGGCCGCGGCGGCGGCCGTCGCGGCCGCGGCCCCAGGTCTTGCCACGGCGGCGACGCGCTGGGGCAGTCCGGTTAAGACCTTGTTCTGGACCGCGACGGTGACGCCCTGCGACAAGAACCTGAAGTTCGATCCCGGGGCGTTCCGCGACATCCTCGCCTGGTATCGCCACTGCGGCGCCGATGGGGTCGTCGTCCTGGGCACAAGCGGGGAATTCCCCTCCTTCTCCATGGCCGAACGCAAGCTGATCGCGGAGACGGCGCTGAAGGACAAGCTGGGGCTGAACATCATCGTCGGGCCTGGCACGTCGAACTTCCCGGAAACCCTGGAGCTGGCCTTGCACGCCCAGGACCACGGCGCCGACGGACTGCTGGTGATCCCGCCGTTCTATTACAACAACCCCGGCGTCGAGCCGCTGACCCGCTATTATTCGATGTTGTTCGACAAGGTCAGCATGCCGATCAACCTCTACCACATCCCCGGCACCAGCGAGGCGCCGATCCCGATCGAGTTGCTGAAGAACCTGCAGCACTATCCCAACCTGGCCGGCATCAAGGACTCCACCGGCAATCCGGCGGGCTATGCCGCCTTCGTGGCCGCGTGCCCTGAGCTGAACATGCGCACGGGCACGGGCAACAACCTCGAACACGCCCTTGATCACGGCATGGGCGCCATCCTGGCCGAAGGTAATGTGTTCACCAAGATGTGCGCCGACACCTTCGCCGCCTACCGCGCCGGCAAGGACTATCACGTCCCGCTGGAGCGCATGCGCGCGGCGGAAAAGCTCATGCGCGGCGCCGGCACCAACATCGATTCCTACGGGCCGATGAAATACGCGATCGGCCTGGAGATGGGCGGACCGCAGACCTACCAGCGGCCACCCAATCCGGATGTCACCGACGCCCAGAAGGCGGCGATCCGCGAGACCCTGGCCAAGATCAAGGACCTGCCCTGAGCAGGCCCGCCGGAAACCATTACCCATGACTCACCGCACGACCGCCCTCATCCGCGCCGCCCTGTCGGCCGCCCTGCTCCTGTCCGCCGGGACCCTGCGCGCGGCGATCCCCGATGTGGACTGGCCCACCTACACCGGCGATCTGGCCGGCAGCCGCTACAAGCCGCTCGACCAGATCAACGCCGGCAATTTCAACCAGCTGGAGGTGGCCTGGCGCTTCAAGACCGACGCCATCGGCAACCGTCCCGAATACAAGCTGGAGGGCACGCCGCTCGAAGTCGGCGGCGTGCTCTACGCCACAGCCGGCACCCGCCGGGGTGTCATCGCCCTGGACGCGGTGACAGGCGAATTGTTGTGGATGCACGGCGAGCATGAAGGCGCCCGGGGCGCGGCGGCGCCCCGCCAGCTGTCCGGGCGAGGTCTCGCCTATTGGACCGACGGCAAGGAAAAACGCATCCTCTATGTCACGCCGGGTTACCGGTTGATCGCGCTGGACGCGGCGACCGGCCAGCCGGTTCCGGGTTTCGGGACCGACGGGGCGATCGATCTCAAGGCCGACTTCGACCAGGACGTACGTCCCGATCTCGTCACCGGCGAAGTGGGCCTGCACTCCGCGCCCGTGGTGGCGGGCAACACTGTTCTTGTGGGAGCCGCGTTCCGCGAAGGCTTCACCCCGGCGAAGATGCACAACAACATCGGCTATGTGCGCGCCTTCGACGTGCGCACCGGCAAACGCCTATGGGCCTTCCACACCATCCCGAAGAAGGGCGAGTTCGGCTACGACACGTGGCTGAATGGTTCGGCGGAGACCACCGGCAACACAGCCGTCTGGACTCAGATGACCGTCGATGAGGCGTCGAACACGGCCTATCTGCCGGTGGAATCGCCCACCAGTGACTTCTACGGCGGCCAGCGGCCCGGCAACGGCCTGTTCGGCAACACCCTGGTGGCCGTCGACCTGACCACCGGCCAGCGCAAATGGCATTTCCAGGAAATCCACCACGAGATCTGGGACTACGACAACTCCTCGGCCCCGCTGCTCATGGACATCAACGTCTCAGGCAAGCCGATCAAGGCCGTCGCCCTGCCCAGCAAACAGGGCTTCCTCTATGTGTTCGACCGGCTCACCGGAAAGCCGGTCTGGCCGATCCCCGAGGTGAAGGTTCCCAAGGGCGATGTGCCCGGCGAGTGGTACGCCCCCACCCAGCCGATCCCCACGAAGCCGAAGGCCTATACGCGCAACGGCGTGTCGGTGGACGACCTGATCGATTTCACGCCCGAACTGCGTCAGAAGGCGCTGGAGATCGTCAAGAACTACAAGATGGGCCCGGTCTACACCCCGCCCGTGGTCAGCACGGCGCCCGGCCCGCTGGGCACCCTCAACATGTCGCCCAACGGCGGCACCAACTGGCCGGGCGGCTCCTTCGATCCGGAGACCCACACGGTCTATGTCTACGCCTGCAACTCCTGTCTGAACTCCAGCGGCCTGCAACGCCCGCCGGCGGGCATGAGCGATATCGACTGGGTGGTGGGCGAAGCCGGCGTGCCGGTGACCATGATCCGGGGCCCGGGCGAGAACGCCGGGGCGGACGCGCCGCTTCCCAAGACCAAGCCGGGCGGCGGCGACGGCTACCGGCGTCTGAGCGTCGACGGCCTGCCGCTGCAGAAACCACCGTACGCCACCATCAGCGCCATCAATCTCGATAGCGGCGATATCATCTGGCAGATCGCCCATGGCGAGACCCCGGACTACGTCCGCAACCATCCGGCCCTGAAGGGCCTGAGCATCCCGCGCACCGGCCAGACCGGCTACGGCATCGGCACCTTGGTGACGAAGTCGCTGGTCGTCGCCGGCGACGGCATGGTGACCACCACGGCCGACCACCCGCGCGGCGCCATGCTGCGCGCCTATGACAAGGCGACCGGCAAGGAAGTGGGCGCGGTGTGGATGCCCGCGCCGCAAAGCGGCTCGCCCATGACCTACAGCGTCGGCGGCAAGCAGTATCTGGTGGTAGCGGTGAGCGGCGGCGCCTATTCGGGCGAATATATCGCCTACGCCCTGCCCTCCTCCGGCCAGTGACCCGGGTCCCGGCATGAGGGTAAGGCTATCCACCGGCCTGATCGGCGCCCTGGCGGCGGCGATCGTGGCCATGGTTCTGGGCGAGCCCCTGGCTCAGGAGAGCCAGAAGAGCGTCTGGAGCGGGATCTACACCCCGCAGCAGGCCGAACGGGGCGCGGCCGGCTATGCGCAGAATTGCCAGAAGTGCCACGGCGCCCAGCTCCAGGGCCTGGGCGAGGCCAAGCCGCTGACCGGCTCGGAGTTCCTGTCCAACTGGAACGGCCTGACGGTCGGCGACCTGTTCGACCGGGTCCGCACCACCATGCCGCTGGACAACCCGCGGGCGCTGACCCGCGAGGCCTATGCAGATATCCTGGCCTATGTTCTGAAATTCAACGGCTTTCCGGCAGGACCCGCCGAGATGGACCACCGCACCGAGGTGCTGGCCGGCATCCGCTTCGACGCCTTCCGGGCGTCGGCGGCGCGCGGATCGCTCCTGGCCCACGCCTTCGCCGAACCCGTCCCCAACAGCCAGCCCAATCCCTATGTGGCGCAGCCGGGTTTCCTGGCCTTCCCGGCAGGGCGGTCCGCCGGGTCGACGAGCGGCGTCGCCGTGGACAGCCAGGGCCACATCTGGGTGGCGGACCGGTGCGCCGCGAACAGCTGCGACGGCAGCGATCTCGACCCGGTTCTCGAGTTCGCGTCCAATGGCGCCTTCATAAAGAGCTTCGGCAAAGGCCTGATGGTGTTCCCCCACGGCCTGTTCGTGGACGGCCACGACCGCATCTGGGTCACCTGCGCCCAGGCGAAAGACGGCCGGGGCGCGCAGGTCTTCGCCTTCGATAGCCAAGGCCATCGATTGATGACGCTCGGAAAAGCGGGAATATCACGGGAGGGTCCGGACACCTTCAGCGAGCCCAACGCCGTCATCGTGGCGCGGGACGGCACAATCCTCGTCGCCGACGGCCACAGTCCGGGCAAGGGACCCGCCCGGATTGTCCGCTTCGACGCCAAGGGCAAGTTCCTCGGCCAATGGGGAACGCGCGGCCCCGCCCGCGGCCAGATGGAAGTGCCCCACACCCTGGCCATGGATTCCAAGGGCCGCCTGTTCGTCGGCGACCGCTGGAACAACCGCATCGACATCTTCACGCCCGAGGGCAAGCTGCTCGATGTCTGGACGCAGTTCGGAAGGCCGAGCGGGATCTATATCGACAAGGCCGACCGCATCTATGTGGCCGACTCCGAATCTCGCGCCCGAGATGGCTATGGTCATAACCCAGGTTGGAAGCGCGGCATCCGCGTCGGCGACGCCCGCACCGGGGCCGTCACCGCCTTCATCCCCGACACCGAAACCGACCCCGAAAGCCAGGCCACCAGCGGGCCCGAAGGCGTGTGGGCGGACAGCCACGGCGTGATCTATGGCGCCCAGGTGCTGCGCAAGGGCGTCATGCGCTACCTGCCGCCGTCGAAACCTTAAGACCAGGCGCCTTTCCCACCCCCCGCGTGGCGCCCTATGGTCAGGCGCACAACGACAACGGGAGGGCCGCTTGGCCGACGACGCGCAAACTCTGACCCTTGCCGCCTATGAGTGCTTCGATGTGTCCATCGACGCCGGGGTCGCCCACATCCGCCTGAAGCGCCCCGAGGCGTTCAACAGCATGGTCCGGGCGTTCTGGCGCGAGTTGCCCGCCATCGTCGAGGCGATCAACGACGGCGCCCTCGCCCGCTGCATCGTCATCTCCTCCACCGGCAAGCACTTCTGCTCGGGCATGGACCTGGCCGTGTTCGGCGGCGGCGAGGGCTCCGGTGAACGGCAGGCCGACCGGGCCACGGCCGGCGAGATGATGCGCCATCATGTGCGCCACCTGCAGGACAGCTTCACCGCGCTCGAAAAGGCGCGGATGCCGGTTCTGGCCGCCATCCAGGGCGGCTGCATCGGCGGCGGGGTCGACCTCGTCTCGGCCTGCGACATCCGCTACGCCACCGCCGACGCCTTCTTCTGCGTGCAGGAGATCAATATCGGCATGACCGCCGACGTGGGCACCTTCCCCCGCCTCTGCGGCCTGATTCCCCAGGGCTGGGTGCGCGAGATGGCCTATACCGGCCGCCGGCTGCCGGCCCACAAGGCCCGCGAGATCGGCCTGGTGAACGAGGTGTTCGACACCCAGGAAGAGCTGCTGACCCACGTGATGGCGACGGCGCGCGAGATCGCCTCCAAGGCCCCCCTGGCGGTGGCCGGCTCGAAGGTGATGATCAACTACGCCCGCGACCACACCATCGACGACGGGCTCGACTACATCGCCACCTGGCAGACCGGCATGTTCTCCGGACCGCACATGGTCGAGGCCTTCACGGCCCGCAAGGAAGGCCGCGAGACGCGGTTCCCCGACCTGCTGCCGCTGCGCGACGGCCTTTAGTCTCACACAGGAAAGACGAGCATGGGACGCGTGACGACGGTTCTGACCGAGGGTGTCTATTTCGGCGAAGGGCCGCGCTGGCATGAGGGCCGGCTGTGGTTCAGCGACTTCTACGCCCACGCGGTGAAGTCGGTCTCCCTGGCCGGCGATATGCGGACAGAGTTCGAGATCGACGACAGGCCCTCAGGCCTGGGCTGGGCGCCGGACGGATCGATGCTGATTGTCTCCATGACCAAGCGCCAGGTCCTGCGCCGCACCGCGGATGGTCAGATCACCGTCCACGCTGACCTGAACGGCCTCGCCGACTTTCATTGCAACGACATGGTGGTGGACGCGGCCGGCCGGGCCTATGTGGGCAATTTCGGCTTCGACCTCGACGCCGAGATCGTCAGCCGCGGCGTGGAGAACGTGATCGCCGACCACCCCAAGGCCCGCCTGATCCTGGTGGGAGCAGACGGATCGGTGAGCGTCGCCGCGCCGGACATGAGCTTCCCCAACGGCCCGGTGATCACGCCCGACGGCAAGACCCTGATCGTGGGCGAGACCCTCGGCGGGGCGCTGACGGCCTTCGACATCGCCGCCGACGGGACCCTGTCCCACCGCCGGCAATGGGCCCCGACCTGGCCAGGGGTTCCCGACGGCATCTGCCTGGACGCCAAGGGCGCGATCTGGATCGCCAACCCCATCGCCCCGGAATGCGTGCTGATCGCCGAGGGCGGCGAGGTGCTGGAGGTCATCGACACCGGCATGAACTGCTACGCCTGCATGCTGGGCGGCGACGACGGCCGCACCCTGTTCATGCTCACCGCCCCCAGTTCCCTGGCCCACGAAGCCGCCGAGGCGCCGCGCGGCAAGATCGTCATCGCGACGGTGGACACTCCGGGCGCCGGCCGGCCCTGACCCTCGGCGCTCAGGCGGGCTTCACCAGTCCCGGCAGCCCGTCGACTGAGCGCGCGTTGCCGCTGTAGCGCTTCGCCTCCCAGGTGTCCTGGTCAGCGGCGTCCACCCAGCGCAGCAGCTGATCGCGCTCACCCTTGTAGTCATAGAACGGCACGGCCCAGCCGCAGCTGTCCTGGACCCGGGTGATGTGCACGATGATCACGCCCCGCGCCCGGCTGAAGGCGGGGAACAGGGCCATTTTCTCGGCGAAGCCCGGGTCGCCGAAGGCGATCGCCTCGCCCCGGCCATAGACCCGGACGATATTGGCCGCGCCCTCGAAGGCGCAGAACATCAGGGTGATGCGGCCGTTCTCGCGCACATGAGCGTGGGTCTCGATGCCCGAGCCGCCGAGGTCGAGATAGGCGATGGTGTGATCGTCGAGGATCACGAGGCTGTCGTAGCCCTTGGGCGAGAGGTTCACCGACCCGTCCGCCGACAGCGGCGCTGTGGCGACGAAGAACATCTTCTGCCGCCGGATGAAGGCCTTCAGCTTGGCGTTGAGCGCGTCGTAGGTGGTCGCCATCTGTCGTCTCCCCCGATGAACGCCGCATTCCTAAACCGGAACCCGCCCGGACGGGAGCCCCGGCCCGCGCCGCGCCCTGGACCCGGCGGCCCAACCGGGCCTAACTCGCGGCAAGGGCAAACGCCGCGGGGGACACGGGATGACGACACTGGCGCAGGCGCCCGCGCGGCCCGTTCCGTCCATGGCCATGCGCTGGTACGTCCTGATCGTGATGAGCGTGGTCTACGCCATCTCCATCGCCGATCGCTATGTGGTCTCCACGGTCCTCGACCCGATCCGCGACGAACTCAGCTTAAGCGACAGCGGCGTCGCCCTGCTCACCGGCGCGCCGCTGGCCCTGTTCTATGTGAGCTTCGGCATCCCGCTGTCGTGGCTCGCCGACCGATCCAACCGGCGCAACATCCTCAGCATCTCCCTGGTCGTCTGGTCGGTCATGAGCGCCGCATGCGGCCTGTCGCACAATGCGTGGCAGTTCATGCTGGCCCGGGTGGGGGTCGGCGTGGGCGAGGCGGGCGGCACGCCGCCGGCCAATTCGATCATCGGCGACTATTTCCCCGCCGGTCGCCGGCCCATGGCCATGGCGGTCTTCGCCCTCGGCGCGCCGGTGGGCGCCTGGCTGGGCGCCGATCTGGCCGGCTGGGTGGCCAATCTCTACGGCTGGCGCGCGGCCTTCTTCGTGCTCGGCCTGCCCGGGGTCGCCATCGGTCTGCTGGTCTGGGCGACGATCCGCGAGCCCGCGCGGGGGCGGCTCGACACCGTCGCCGAGGGACAGGCGCCCACGGTGATCGAAACCTTGCGGTTCATGGTCACCCAGAAGGCCAGCTTTCACGTCATGACCGGCGGGGCGCTCTCGGCTTTCTGGGGCTGGGGGCTGATGTATTTCACCCCGACCTTCATCCAGCGCACATGGTCGCTGAACGTCGGCGAGGCCGGGGCGGTCGTGGGGCCGATCCATTTGATCGGCGGCTCGCTGGCCAGCCTGGTCACCGCCTGGTTCCTGGCCCGCCCCGCCTTCGCCGACCCACGCCGCGTGGTCTGGATGCTGGCGGGGGTGACGGCGCTCTGCACCATCCCGTCGTTCATCGCCTACTGGACGCACGATCTGGCCCTGGCGCGGCTGATGTTCTGGCTGTTCATCCCGGCGATCTATTTCTACATCGGCCCGGCCATGGGCCTGGTGCAGAACCTCGCCCCGGCCCGGATGCGGGCGATGTTTATCGCCGTCTCCCTGGTGTCGGCCAATGTCCTGAACCTGATCGTCGCCCCCTGGATCGTCGGGTGGCTGAGCGACCGCTTCGCCGGCCCGCACGGCGCCGACGCCGCCTCCCTGCGCCTGGCCCTGCTGATCCTCGCGCCCACGGGCTTCTGGGCCGCCTTCCACTACTGGCGCGCCGCAAAGACGATCGTCGAGGATCAGCGGCGGGCGGTGGGGTACATCTGAGTCCGATCGCGCCCGGGCGACCCTTGCCAATCCTGCCAGGGAAAGCCTTACTGACCCGAGGGCGCAGGCCCATCGGGGGCGCCGTTGAAAATAGCCGACTATGTCGCAGTCCTCGCCTTGGCCTGGCTTCTGGGCGGTCCCACATGCGCGGCCCCGGCCGCGCCCGCGTCCGTGGACATGCACGCCCCGCTTCCGGAGGACCCGGCCGTCAGGCGCGGCGTGCTGGCCAACGGCCTTCACTACGCGGTGATGCGCGGCGCCAAGCCCGCCGGCGGCCTCTCCTTGCGTCTGTTAGTCTCCGTGGGCAGCTACGAGGAAGCAGACAGCGAGAGGGGCGTCGCGCACTTCATCGAACATATGGCGTTCCGGTCGACGCGGGCTTTTCCCGATAACGCCATCCAGGCCGCCTTCGCCGCGCGCGGCGTCTCCATTGGCCGGGATCTCAACGCCTCCACCTCTCTGGCCGCCACGGTCTTCGAACTCGACCTGCCCAAGCCCACGGCGGCCGATTCGGAGATGGCCCTGACCTGGATGAGGAACATCGGCGACGGTGTGGTGTTCGACGCCTCCGACGTCGACAAGGAACGCGGTGTTGTCCTCGCCGAGGCGGAAACGGAGAAGTCCGCCGAGAGCCAGGCCGACGAGGCCCTGCGGCGGTTCCTTGCGCCAGGTCTCCGCTCAAGCTCGCGTTTGCCGATCGGCACGGAGGCCACCGTGAAAGCGTCGACGCCGCAGACGCTCCGGAATTTCTACGAGCGCTGGTACCGGCCCGAGACCGCCACGGTGATTCTGGTCGGCGATCGGCCGCTGGATGAGCTTGAGACGATGGTGCGGAGGACCTTCGAGACCTGGCGCGCGGCGAGCCCCGCGCCCACCCCGGCGCCGCGCGGCGTTGTCGACCCCGCCCGCGGCGCCGACATGGTGGGAATCGATCAGGCAGCCCTGCTGAACACCGTCGACATCTGCAGGACAGGACCGGTGCGGCCTCGCGGCCTGGATGACCTTGCCAACACGCGCCGCGACGCCCTGGCGGCCATCTGGGGCGAGATCCTCAACGAGCGCCTGTCCGACCTCAGGGCCGTTCCCGCCAACGCCATGCTTGGCGTGAAGATGGAGACGGAGGACAACGGCTTAGATCTGCGGGCGACCTGTCTTCGCATATCCGCCGCGCGGGGCGAGTGGGATAAGGCCCTGCAGGCCGCGCAGAAGGAGTTCCGGCGGTTTCATGACGCCGGTCCGACGGACATCGAGATGGAAACGGCGATCGACCGTGTCCGCGGCCAGATGCGCGGCGGCGTGAGCGAAGCGCCAAACCGCACCGACGGCGACCTTGCCCAGGCGATCCTGGGCCGCACTCTCGCCAGGGCGCAATTGCTGACGCCCGTCCAGGCGCTGCGCGCCTTCGATGTCGCCGTCGAAGACCTGACCACCCAGGATGTCCAGAAGGCCTTCGCCGAGGACTGGAAAGGGGCCGGACCGCTGGTGGCGGTCACCATGCCCAGGGCGCCGGGGCCCGAGACCATTGCGGCGGCCTGGGCCGCCGCTGAGGGCGGGACAGCGCAGACGGCCTATGCGGATCGCAAGGTGGCGACCTGGGCCTACGATTTCGGCCAGCCCGGCGCCGTGGCCTCGCGCAGGATGTCGGCGGTGGGCGGCGTCACCGAAATCCTGTTCCGCAACGGCGTCAGGCTGAATTTCAAACAGACCGCCTTCGCCAAGGACGGCCTCGCGCTGTTTGTCGCGTTCGGGCATGGCCGCCACGAGATCGCCAACGACGCCTATCAGTCCGCTCTTGTGGGAGGCATTCTGGCCCCCCTCGGCGGCGTCGGAAAGCACAGCTTTGAGGACCTGCGCCGGATGTTCCAGCCGCAGGTTCCCGTCTTTCAGCTTCGCATCGGCGATGACACCTTCGTCATCGCCGGAGAGACCACCCAGAGCAATCTCGGTGATCGCCTGAAGGTGCTCGCCGCGTTCATGTCCGATCCGGGTTTCAGGCCTTCCGCCAACCCCGCCGTCCGCGAATCGATCGAGGCTACGTTCCGATTCTATGCGACGACCCCGAAGGTGGTCGCGTCCGACGCCCTGGCCAGGAGCATCGCCCCCGGCAGCCCGCTGGTCCTTGGCTCGCGGGCCGCGTTCGACGGCCTGGACACGGCGCGGCTGGCCGCCATCCTGAAACCTTCGATCACCCAGGACCCTGTCGAGCTTACCCTGATCGGCGATGTGGACGAAAAGACCGCGACGCGGCTCGTGGCCGGAACCTTCGGCGCCTTGCCGGCGCGTCCGGCCCCCGCGCCCTTGCACGCGGACGCCTTTTTCCTGAGGTTCCCGCCATCCCCGCCTCCCCCCATCAACGCCACCCACCAGGGGCCGACCGAAAAGGCTGTGACCGAAGTGACATGGCCCCTCTACGTGGCCACGCCAGCGCGCCGGCGCGAGGAGTATGCGATCCGCCTGCTGGCGGCCGTGTTCGGCGACGAACTCTATCGCAGGGTGCGAGAGACCCTGGGCAAGTCCTATTCCCCCACTGTGCAGTCGCTGATGCCGGACGACGCGGACCAAGGACGACTGACGGCGGCGGTGGAATCTTATCCCGCCGACGTGCAGACCATCCGGGCCGAAATCCTCAACGTCGCGCGTCGGCTTAGAGACGGTGAGATCACCACCACGCAGCTGGAGGCGGCCCGCGCCCCGATCCTGAGCCACGACCGGGAGGCGATGGCCACGAACGCGCGCTGGGCAGGCGGGGCGCTCCGCCTGTCGCGCACGGACCAGGCGCTCCGCGACGTCCTGGGATTCTCCGACATGTTCGCCTCTCTGACGCTCGACGAGGTCAAGGCGGCCGCGAGGATATGGCTGGCCTCCGATCCCTTCGTCGTCCTCGTCACGCCGGCCAAGGCCGCGCCGGAGACCAAGTCATGAGACACGTCTGGGCGATCCTGGGCCTTGTCGCCGGAGTCGCCGTAGCGGCGGCCGCCACGGCTGCCGCGCCGGCTCCATCCCCGGCCGCGGCCTGTCTCGACCCCGGCGGCAAGTCGCCCGCGGAGGACCGCGTCAAGGCCTGCAACCTCGCGGTCAAGGCGGCTTGGAGCGGAGCTCCCGATGCGCGCGGGGCGCTTCTGGTGGCGCGCGCGCGGGCGCTGAACGATGTCAGCCGGTTCGCCGAGGCGGAGGCGGACGCCGATGCGGCCCTGAGCATCCGGCAGGACGATCTGGCCGCCCGACTGGCGCGTGGCGAGGCGCGCTCGATGATGGACCGCAACGACGCGGCCTTCAAGGATCTTGAGATCGTTCTAAAGGGCGAGCCGCGCAACGCCGTCGCCCTGTGGCGGCGAGGGCAGATCTGGCACTACAATAAGTCCGCGCCGGACAAGGCGCGCGCCGACTACGACGCCGCCCTGACGGCGGATCCGCGTCTGATGATGGCCTGGCATGATCGCGGCATGCTGCGTCTCGACGCCAAGGACTTCACGGGCGGCCTGGCGGATCTGGACGCCGCGTTGAAATTGCAGCCGGACAGCATTCTCGCGGCCCGCGACCGTGGCGTCGCTCTGGAGGACCTCGACCGTCGCGCCGAGGCCATCGTCGCCTACAGCGCAATCCTCAAGGCCAACCCCGACAATGCCGCCACCTACACCTACCGCGGCTCAGCCAGGTTCGACGCCGGCGACCTGAAGGGCGCTCTCGCCGATTTCGACGCCGCCATCGCCCACGATCCGGACCAGCAACGCGCCTACCGTCTGAAATCCGAGCTGCTGGACAAGCAGGGGCACGTCGATCAGGCGATCGCCGCGGCGGAAGCGGGCCTGAAACGCAAGGCCGACGATGTCGATCTCCTGAGCGACGTCGCCGACCTCTACAAGCGCGCCGGCAAGTTCGATCTGGCGCTGGCGCGACTGGATGCGGCGATCAAGGCCGAGCCGAAGAACGCCGACCACCTGGTGGAGCGGGCCAAGACTCTGGAGGCCAAGGGCGATAAGCCCGCCGCCAAGGCCGCCTTAGATTCCGCCGTGTCCCTGGATCCGAAATCCACCTACGCGCTGAACAATCGCGGACTTTATTTCTACCGTGGCGACGACGACACTGCCGCGATCGCCGATTTCAGCGCCGCCATCGCCGTAGACCCCAAATACGACCCAGCCTACTTCAACCTCGGCTTGGCCTACATGGACCTGAAGCGCTACGACCGGGCGGTTCGCGCCTACAATGACTACCTGAAACTGCTCCCCGGAGACGCCGACGCCCTGACCGACAAGGGTGAGTGTTACCGGCTATTGGGCGACGATTTGCGCGCCATCGAACAGTTCGACGCAGCCATTGCCGCCAAGGTCGATCTCGCCCTGGCCTGGTGGCGCAGGGGCCTGGCCAAGGAGTCGTCGGGCGACGCCGCCGGCGCCCGCGCCGACAAGGCCCAGGCGCGAAAGCTAGACCCGCATGTGGGCCAATAGACCGGTGGAGCGCGGCGCCTTGCAGAGACGGACTTGCATCTTCGTGGCCACGGTTGCCGCCTGCGGCGCGATCGCCATGACCCCGGCGCGGGGCCAGACGCCGCCGACGTCCGGATTGGCCGTGGCAACCGGCGTGGTCGACGATGGGACCGAGGGCGATGGGCTGATCTGGATCACCCTGGTCGGCAGCGACCTGCGGTTCGAAGCGCCGATGGACGCGCTGAAAGCCCCCGACACCCTGTTCGCGACCGCCAAGGAGTCGGCCCGGAAGAAGGCGCCGCTGAAGGTCAGCTACGACCTGGACACCGGCTTCATCGACCCGGGCACGGGCAAGGCGACCTTCGCCATCCGCGAGGTTCGCCTGGGCGAGAAGGTCATTGCCGGCGTCGCGACCCGCGACGACGTCCGCCGCACCGCGGCGTCGCGCAGCGAGGCGATCGTGGCGCGGGCCCTCGCCGAGAGCGACAAGGGGGCCCCGTCGCCTCGCCGGGACGCCCTGACCGGTGTTCTGGCCGACCCGACCCTGCCCCAGGCCTTGCGCGTGACGGCGCTGCGGGCCCGCGCCAACACCAGCGAGGAATATGCGCTGGGCGATTATCCCGCCGGCGAGGCGCGCGACCGGCTACTTCTCTCGGCCCTAGCCGACAGTCGCGCCTGGTCCGCCCTGGCGCCGGATGACAGCGAGGCGGCTTTTCAAACAGCCTACGAGCTGCGCGCGCTGGGGGCCTTCGACGAGGCCATCGCCATGTACCGGGCGATCCTGGCGAAACATCCGGACCAGGACTATGCGGTCGCTGTCCGCATCGGGTCGACCTATCGCGCCGAGGGTAAGTACGATCGCGCCCTGGCCGCGCTCGACGATCTGGTGACCCGCAAAGGTCCGCAGGAGGGCATGAGGTTTCACTACAATCGGGGTCTGACCCTGCTGAAACTCGGCCGGACAGCCGAGGCCATCAAGGCGTTCGACGCGGGCCTGCCCTCACAGACCGACTATGCCTGGGCCTTTGCCTATCGCGCCTGCGCGCTGGCGGCGGAGGGCCGGATCGCGGAGGCGTTGGCGGACAACACCAAAGGCGCCGCCCTGTCGGAGGCGCAAACCGCCGACGCTTATGAGAACCTGGCCAACGCCCAGAACCGTCGCCACCTTGCCGAGGTCACGGCGCTGCTGAAACAGGCTGCGACGCACTCTCCGCCGGTGCATCTGACCGGACTGTGCGACGACTACGCCGATTGGGGCGAAACTCCGAGGACGCGCAGTCAGCTGCTGCCCCCACCGTGATGACGGGGGCTCGCTGAGCCCCCGTCCACCAGCCAGCGATTCAGGCGCCCGCCATCTCCAGGGTCGGATAGTCGGTGTAGCCGGCCGGTCCAGGGGCGTAGAGCGTCGCTGGATTGAGCTCGTTCAGGGGCGCCCCCGACTTCAGCCGTGCCGGCAGATCCGGATTGGCGATGAAGCTCCGGCCAAAGCCGATGGCGTCGGCCACGCCGGACTCGAGGTCGGCGATCGACTGCTCCAGGGTGTACTGCTCATTGGCGATCACCGGGCCGCCGAAGGCCTGCTTGATCGCCGGCGCGAGGCGGTCGGGGGCCACATGCTCGCGCAGGAACAGGTAGGCGATCTTCCGCTTGGCCAGTTCGCGGGCGACATAGGTGAAGGTGCCCAGCGGATCGGTGGTGCCCATGTCCTGGGCGTCGCCGCGCGGCGCGAGGTGCATGCCCACACGATCTGCGCCCCAGACGGAGACGCAGGCGTCCGTGACCTCAAGATGCAAACGAGCCCGGTTCTCGATCGAGCCGCCGTAGGCGTCGGTGCGCTTGTTGCAGTTGTCCTGCAGGAACTGGTCGAGCAGATAGCCGTTGGCGCCGTGGATCTCCACACCGTCGAACCCGGCAGCCTGGGCATTCTCGGCGGCCTGGCGGAAGGCCTCGACCACACCCGCGATCTCGTCGATCTCCAGGGCCCGCGGCACGGGGAAGGGCCGCTTGGGACGCTGCTGGCTGATGAAGCCGCTGCAGGCCACGGCGCTGCTGGAGATCGGCGTACGGCCGTCGAGCACCAGGGGTTCGGAGATCCGGCCCACGTGCCAGAGCTGCAGGGCGATGCGTCCACCGGCGTTGTGCACCTTGGCGGTCACCCGCTTCCAGGCCTCGATCTGTTCGGCCGACCAGATGCCGGGCGTGCCCACATAGCCCACGCCCATGGGCTCCACCGAGGTCGCCTCGGCCAGGATCAGGCCGGCGCTGGCGCGCTGAGCATATTGTTCGGCCACCAGATCCGTCGGCGCCCGCGTCTCGGGCACGGCCCGCATCCGCGTGAGCGGCGCCATGATGATACGGTTGGGCAGATCGAGATCGCCCAAGCGGATGGGGTCGAAGAGCGTCGGCATGAGGGAGTTCCGTTCGTTTCCTGGCGAAATTGATGGCGAAGCTTCCGCAAAGGAAGGCAAGTCGTAACGCGTTACGGATTCGAACTGTCAGGCGTCCAAGGCCAACGCTTGCCGGGCGACCTCGATGGCGGCCAGCTTGGCGTGGAAGGCCGACCAGTCGTCGCGTTCGGCGATGGGCGTCCAGATCGCCTCGATCTCGTCGTAGAGCAGTTCCTCGGGCTCCGCCCGGTGGAAATGGGCATGCGCCAGCCGTTCGGGCCGGTCGGGCGTCCGGCCGGCGAACAGCTCACGCAGGGCCAGGAACGCCTCGCTCCCGTACAGATCGCCACGCGGCCCCGCGAGCGCCCGGCTCTCCGAGGCGCCCCCGCAGAACCAGTCGAAGAAGAATGGCTCCCACCTCAGGCGCTCGCCCCCCGACGCCAGCGCGCGGAAGGCGGCGTTGGCCAGGTCCACATCGGCTTCGGGCGTCTCGGGCTTCAGGCCCAGCCGGGCGACCAGGGGCGCCGGCCAGGGCGTCGCGATAGGCCCCGCCGAAGCGGTTGAGGATCTCCACCAGGGGATCGGTCTCGGTGACCAGGCTGAGGGCGCCGGCCAGTTGCTGCAGATTCCAGAACACAGCCTCGGGCTGGCGGCCGAAACTGTAGAGCCCGGAGTGGTCGAAATAGGCGGCGACGAAATTGGGATCGTTCTTCGGCAGGAAGCGATAGGGCCCGTAGTCGAAGCTCTCGCCGTTGATGTTCATATTGTCGGTGTTCAGCACGCCGTGCACGAAGCCCGCGGCCATCCACCGCGCCACCAGCCGGGCGGTGCGCAGCGACACCGCCTCCAGCAGGGCGACGGCGCGATCAGGCGCCCCGGCCAGTTCCGGATAGTAGGTCTCCACCACATGATCGACCATCAGGGCGATCAGGTCGGCGCGCCCAAGGGCGGCGTACCGCTGGAAGGTGCCAAAGCGGACATTGCTGTGAGAGAGTCGGGTCAGGACCGCGCCGCGCGTGGGGCTCGGTTCGTCGTTGCGCTCCAGAGCCTCGCCAGTTTCGATCAGGGAGAACGATCGGGATGTCGGGACGCCGAGCGCCTCCAGCATGGCCGTCGCCAGCACCTCGCGCACCCCGCCCTTGAGCGTCAGTCGGCCATCGGCGCCCCGCGACCAGGGCGTCTTGCCCGAGCCCTTGGTGCCAAGATCGAGCAACCGGCCCGTCCCGTGTTCCCGCTGCTGCGAGAACAGGAACCCCCGGCCGTCGCCAAGATCGGGATTGTAGTTGCGGAACTGGTGGCCGTGATACCGCAGGGCCAGGGGCTGAGGTTGGTTGTCCGGCAGCGCCTCGAAGGCGCTGAAGTGGGTCAGCCACTCCGGGTCGGTCAGGGTGTCGAGCCCGACCGTCGCCGCGGCGCGGTCATTGCGAAAGCGCAGCGTCGGGGCCGGAAACATAGCCGGCGCGACGGCGTCGGCGATCTCGCCGCCGAGCGGTCCACTCCAAAGGGACTGATAGGCGGGATCGGGGCGATAGGCGGGCGAGACGGGCATGGGTCCTGAGATGGCCCAGCGGCGCGGGATCGGCAAGGCGAACCGGCTTTACGCTTCTCGCCCGGGGCCGCGGCGTGATACCCGAGACCCATGGCCAAGCGCTCCACCCTGGCGTTCCTGAAGACCGAATCCGGAGCCGGCGCGCTGCTGGGCCTGGCGGCTCTCGCCGCTGTCGCCCTGGCCAATTCCCCGCTCGCGGCCGCCTATTTCGGCTTCGTCGACGCGCCCCTGCCGATCCGCGTCGGGGCCTTCGACCAGACCCGCTCAATCCTCAGCTGGACCCGCGACGGGCTGATGGCGGTGTTCTTTCTCATCGTCGGGATGGAGATCAAGTTCGAGGTCCTGCGCGGCGAGTTTTCGTCGGCCAGGCGCGTGGCCCTGCCGATCTTCGCCGCCCTGGGGGGCATGATCGGCCCGGCCGCGGTCTATCTGGCGATCAACGCCGGCCCCGGCGGGGCGCCGGGCGGCTGGCCGGTGCCGACGCCCACCGACGTGGCCTTCTCCCTGGCCGCCCTGGCGATGTTCGGCCCCCGGCTGCCGGAGTCGCTGCGGCTGTTTCTCATGACCTTGGCCGTGGCGGACGATCTGGGGGCTATCCTGCTCATCGGGGCCCTGTTCCACACGCCATTGCATCCTGTGTCCCTGAGCGGCGCGGCCCTGACCCTGGCCGGGCTGGCGGCCCTGTCGCGCTGGAAGGCCGCGCCGCGCCTGCTCTATGCGGCCGGCTTCGTCCTGGTCTGGGCCTTCACACTGCAGTCGGGGATCAACACGTCCGTGGCCGGCCTCGCCTGCGCCCTCACCGTGCCCATCGGCGCCCGCCGCGCCGATCCAGACGGCATGCTCAAGACCTTCACCGACGGCCTGCACCCCTATGTGGCCTATCTGGTCCTGCCGCTGTTCGCCTTTGTCTCGGCCGGCTTTTCGCTGACCGCGTTGAGTGTCCACGACCTGCTCTCGCCCATGGTGTTGGGGATCGCCGGGGGCCTGCTGGCCGGGAAGGCCGCCGGCGTGTTCGGATTTTCGCTCATGGCCGTGCTGGTGAAGGCAGGCCGGCGGCCTCTCGGCGCCACATGGCTGGAGATGTTTGGCGTCGCCCTGCTGTGCGGCGCCGGTTTCACCATGAGTTTCTTCATCGGCGCCCTCGCCTTCCCGGCCGCCGACGCTCTGGACCAGGGCCGGCTACGCGCGGCCGTGATTGCCGGCTCGCTGATCTCGATCCTGGCCGGGGCTCTGGTGCTGCGTCTGGCGCAGGCCCGACGCGACGCGGCCGGATAGACACCGGCCGCCGGTTCTGCTGACGTAATGGCCAAGCTGGCGATCGAGGGCGAACCGATGATTTCAGAGGATGTGCGTCACCTGGCGCTCTCGCCCGGCCTGATCTGGGGCTACGATTTCGTCGATGGCCGCGCGGCGCCAGTCACCGACAACGACCTCTCGGACGCACCCACGCCCGGCGCGACCTTCCGATGGCTCCACTTCAATCTCGCCGACCAGCGGACGGTCCGCTGGCTCGACGCCATGCGGCCGCTTCCGACCTCAGTCGCCGAGCTTCTTGGCTCGCCCGACGGAACCCAGCGGTTTGTCATTGAAGAGTCCGTGATCGGTCTGGTGCTGCACGATCTGGAGTTTGAGTTCATCGAGGCGGAACCGCGTGTGGGCACGGTCAAGATCATCATAGGACCAAACCTGGTGATCACCGGTCGTAGCCATCCTCTGCGGTCGGCCGAAGTGATCAGAAAACGCCTGGGCGCGGGCGCACATGTTCCGGACAGCGCAGCGGCGCTCGAACTGATCTTCGCCGCCCTGGTTGAGGTGTTCCGGAATGTGAACACCGACCTTGAGGCCGACGTCCAGGCGGTGGAGGACGAGCTACTCCGCGACAGGCCCATGACCGACGCCCGCACGTTCATCAATATGCGATCGTTGATGGTGCGGCTGCACCGCCTGTACGGCGGAACAAGGGGCCTTCTGGGGCGGCTCGATGACGAGCCTGGGGTGTCGGCGGCTCATCTCGCCGCCATAGCCAAGTTCGCCGGACGTCTGTCAAACCTCGACGCCGACCTGCTGGCCATCCAGAGCCAGCTTCGGCTGTTGCGCGACGAACTCGATCTTCAGGCCGCGCAGCAGACCAACCAGAACCTGTATTTCCTATCCGTGCTCACCGCTCTGCTGATGCCCGCCACCCTGGTCACGGGTATCTTCGGGATGAACACCGGCGGCCTACTGTGGACGAGCGGCAAGTATGGCAGCCTGTTCGCGACCCTGCTGGCGCTGGGGTCCGCCGCCGGCGTCTATCTCATCCTCCGCCTGTCGGGCTTCATCCGCCGGTAACGACGTCTAAAGGCAAGCCCGGATCGCCGCCCCCGCCTCCTTGGCCGCCAGCACCACCGCTGGTGAAACATCGCCCATGATGAAGAAGTCATGGACCATGGCCGAGTAGTGGAGGTGGCTGGCCGGGACCCCCGCCTCCGCCAGGGCCTGGGCATAGTCACGGCCCTCGTCCTGAAGCGGATCGAAGCCCGCGGTGATCACAAGCGCCGTCGGCAGCCCCGAAAGATCCGCGACCTGAGCCGGCGCGGCGCGGCGCCAGTCGGGATGGCCTGCCGCCGCCAGCGAACGCTCGAAGAACGCCATTACCGACTTCGACAGGATCGGACCGTCCCGCTCCTGGCGCGAGGCCGTCGTCTCAGCCGGGGTGGTGGCCGGATAGATCAACAGCTGGAACTTCAGGCGGCGCGCCGGATCGCCGCGCAGATCGATCGCCACCGACGCGGCCAGGTTGCCGCCCGCCGAATCCCCACCCACCCCGATGCGGGCCGGATCGACGTTGATCTCGCCGGCGTGGTCGAACGCCCACTGGGTGGCCGCCAGACAGTCGTCGTGGCCGGCGGGAAAAGGATGCTCGGGCGCAAGTCGGTAATCCACGGCCAGGACGCGCGCATCGGAATAGGCCGCCAGGCGATGGCAATGGGCGTCGTGGGTCTCCAGGTCGCCGATCACCCAACCGCCGCCGTGGAAGTAGACCAGCAGGGGCCCCGGGGACGCGGCGCCCGGCGGCGTGTAGAGTCGCACGGGAACGGCCCCGGCGGGCCCCGGAATGGCGAAGTCGCGGCTGGCCACATCCTCCGGACGGCTGCCCACGTTCTGAGCGGTGCGCTGGGCCCGATAGAACCCGCGAAGCACATCCAGGGGCAGGGCCTCAAGCGGCGGCGAGTCCGCGGGCGCCGCGGCGGCTTCGGCCTCGAGCAGGGTCTTGAAGTGCGGATCCATGGCGCGGTCCTCCGGTCTGCGGCGTGGCCAGGCCCCGGCGCGCTTTCTTCAGCCCATAGGCGGCGAAGACGACGGCGCCAAGACAGAGCGGGCCACCCGCGCCTGCCACAGGCAGATCAGCGGCGTGACGACCAGTTCCATCACCAAGGGCCAGCGCATGAGGCCGGGATCGCCCGCCAGAAACACCCCCGCCAGCCGCGCCAGGCCGCCGGTGACCACGATGGCCGTCAGCACCCGCACAATCTCGCCCCGGCGTTCGATGGTGGGGACACAGCCCCAGAAGATAAGGCCGATGGCCAGCAGCAGGCCGGAGAGGTAACGTATATGACTGTCCTGGCCCGCCCCCGCCCAATGGCCGAACGCGGCCTCGCCCAGCACCGCGCCGGCGCCGCCGCCGAACACCGGCACGAGACCGGCCAGAAGGATCGCCAGCTGCAAGGCGCGTCGTTCCATGGCACTCTCCCGCCTGGTCCGCTCAGGCCGTCATCTTGACCCCCGCGACCCACGGGCGCATAAGCGCCCCCTTCCGGCGCCAGTCCTAGCCTGTCGCCTCCACCGCCACGACCCCCTGCGGCTCCTCGCGAGCCAATATCGGGATGAGGGCGGAGGGGACCCCCGTCCGCGTGATCGCGCACGGGGGCGTTTGTCGTTGCGTGGTTGGTGTCTGAGGAACTGGACCTGAGATGTTCGAAGGACTGAGCGAAAGGCTCTCGGGGGTTTTCGACCGCCTGTCCGGTCGCGGCGTCCTGTCCGAGAAGGATATCGACGAGGCCATGCGCGAGGTCCGCGTCGCCCTGCTCGAGGCCGACGTCGCCCTGCCGGTTGTCCGCGAATTCATCGACAAGGCCCGCGAGTCCGCCCGCGGCGAAGCCGTCATCCGCTCGGTGAAGCCCGCCGATCAGGTGATCAAGATCGTCTATGACGGCCTGGTGGACATGCTCGGCGGCGAGACCGCCGAGGACCTGCGCCTGGCGCTCAACCCGCCGACCGTGATCATGATGGCCGGCCTGCAGGGGTCGGGTAAGACCACCATGTCGGCCAAGCTGGCCCTGCGGCTCCTGAAGATGGAGCGCAAGAAGGTCATCATGGCCTCGCTGGACGTGCGCCGTCCGGCCGCCATGGAGCAGCTGGCGGTGCTCGGCAAGGAAGCCGGCGTCGACACCCTGCCGATCCTGGCTGGGCAAGCCCCCGCCGACATCGCCCGCCGCGCCCTCTCCGCCGCCCGCCTCGGCGGCTTCGACGTCCTGATCCTCGACACCGCCGGCCGCACGACCCTGGACGAGGCGATGATGAGCGAGGCGGCGGAAATCGCCCGCATCGCCAGCCCGGCCGAGACCCTGCTGGTGGCCGACAGTCTCACCGGCCAGGATGCGGTGCGCACCGCCAAGGCCTTTCACGAGCGCCTGCCGCTCACCGGCCTGGTGCTCACGCGCACCGACGGCGATGCCCGCGGCGGCGCGGCCCTGTCCATGCGGGCCGTCACCGGCCTGCCGATCAAGTTCCTCGGCACGGGCGAGCGCATCGACGCCCTGGAAGTGTTCGACGCGCGCCGGGTGGCCGGCCGGATCCTCGGTCAGGGTGACGTCGTCGCCCTGGTGGAGCGCGCGGCCCAGGACCTGGACGAGGCCAAGGCCCTGTCCATGGCCAAGAAGCTGGCCAAGGGGCAGTTCGACCTCGACGACATGGCCGACCAGCTGCTGCAGATGGAAAAGCTCGGCGGCATGGAAGGCCTGATGGGCATGCTGCCCGGCGTCCAGAAGGTGAAGAAACAGATTGCGGAGTCCGGCGTCTCGGACAAGTCGATCCGCCGACAGCGCGCGATCATCGGCTCCATGACCCGCAAGGAACGCAAGAAGCCCGATCTTCTCCAGGCCTCGCGCAAGCGGCGCATCGCCGCGGGCGCAGGGGTCGAGGTGTCCGAAGTCAACCGTCTGCTCAAACAACACCGCCAGATGCAGGACGCCTTCAAGATGATGGCCCGCGACGGCGGCAAGGGCTTTGCCCGCATGGCCGGCATGTTCGGCGGCGGCGGTCTTGAGGCCATGAAATCCATGGGCGGCGGCGCCAAACCCCCACCCCTGCCCGGCGCCGACTCCGCGCCATCGGGCCTTCCCGGACTCCCCGGCCTGGGGCCCAAGATGGGGTCCGGCCCCACCCTTCCCGGCCTCGGCGGCGGCCTGCCGCCGGGCTTCAATCCCTTCAAGAAACCACGCTGAATCAACCTAAAGGACTGAATACCTCTCATGCTTAAGATCCGTCTCGCCCGCGGCGGCGCCAAGAAGCGCCCCTACTATTCGATCGTCATCGCCGACAGCCATTCGCCGCGCGACGGCCGCTTCATCGAGAAGGTCGGCGCCTACAACCCGCTGCTCAAGAAGGACGATCCCCAGCGTCTGGTGATCAAGGCCGAGCGCGTCGCCGAATGGCTCGGCAAGGGCGCCCAGCCCACCGACCGCGTCGCCCGCTTCCTGTCCACCCAGGGCCTCGTGGCCTGGACCCCGGGCAACAACCCCAAGAAGGGCGAACCCCACGCCAAGGCCAAGGAACGGGTGAAGGAGCGCGAAGATCGCGCCGCCGCCGCAGCCGCCGCTGAAGCCGAAGCCGCTGAAGCCGCCGCCGCCGCGGCCGCCGAAGCCCTCGCGAATCCGCCCGTCGAAGAGGTAGCGGCCGAGGAGCCGGCGGCCGAAGAGGCCGTCGCCGAGGAAGCCCCCGCCGAAACGGTGGAAGCCGCCGCTGAAACCCCGGCCGAAGGCTAGTCCGTTTGGCGCAGGCGCGAGGCGGTCTGATCCTCGTCGCCCAGGCGGCCGGCGCCTTCGGCGTGCAGGGCGATCTTCGGATCACGACCTACACCGAAGATCCGGCCGCCCTGCTGCGCTACGGCGCGCTCAAGCGTGAGGACGGAAGCCCAGCCCTGACCCTGACCTCAGGCCGCCTCGTCAAGGGCGGCCTGGTCGCCCGGGCGCGCGAGGTGGAGACCCGCGAACAGGCCCAGGCCCTGCGGGGTCTGCGGCTCTATATCGACCGGGACAGCCTGCCCGAGCCCGACGAGGACGAATACTACCTCGCCGACCTGATCGGCCTGGCCGTGCGCGCGCCCGATGGCGCGCCCATGGGCCGGGTCAAGGCGGTCAACAATTTCGGGGCCGGGGATCTGCTGGAAATCTCCCCGGAAGACGGCTCGCCCAGCTGGTACGCCCCCTTCACCCTGGCCGTCGTGCCGGAGGTGCGCCTCGCCGAAGGCGTGATCGTCGTCGACCGCCCCCCCGAGATCGAAGTCAAACCCGAACCGGGCGACGAGCAGGATTGATCGGGGCGCAGCCGCGCGCCCGTTAACCTACCGCAGATCCGGGGGTGTCGCCTCAGCGGTGAGCAGGGCGATGGCCTCGTCCAGGGTCACGATCTGCTGGCGATCCGATCCCAAGCGCCGCAGGGCGACCTTGCCCTCGTCGGCCTCGCGCTGGCCGACGACGGCGATCACCGGCACCTTGGCCAGGGAGTGCTCGCGCACCTTGTAGCCGACCTTCTCGTTGCGCAGATCGGCCTCGACCCGGATTCCCGCCTTGCGCAGGCGCGCCGCCGCCGTGTGGGCGTAGTCGTCCGCCGCCGAGGTGATCGTCGCCACCACCACCTGCAGCGGAGCCAGCCAGAGCGGGAACGCCCCGGCATGGTGCTCGATCAGCACGCCGGTGAACCGCTCCAGCGAGCCCAGGATCGCCCGGTGCAGCATCACCGGCCGGTGCTTCTGACCGTCCTCGCCGATGTAGTTGGCGTCCAGGCGTTCAGGCAGGACATAGTCGAGCTGCAGGGTGCCGCACTGCCAGGTCCGGCCGATGGCGTCGCGCAGATGGAACTCCAGCTTGGGACCGTAGAAGGCGCCTTCGTTGGGCACCCGCTCCACCTCGACGCCCGCGGCGTTGGCCGCGCGCTCGAGCGTGTCTTCGGCGATCGTCCACTGTTCGTCGGTGCCGAATCGCTTGTCCGGCCGCAGGGCCAGTTTCACCGAGTGGAGATCGACCTCCAGGTCGGCATAGATCGACTGCAGCAGCTCAATGAACGACTTGGACTCCGCCTCGATCTGGCTCTCGGTGCAGAAGATATGGCCGTCGTCCTGGGCCAGGCCCCGCACACGCAGGATGCCGTGCAGGGAGCCGGAACTCTCATTGCGGTGCAGACCATCGAACTCGGCCATGCGGATCGGCAGGTCGCGATAGGACTTCTGGCCGTGGTTGAAGATCTGCACGTGGCCGGGGCAGTTCATCGGCTTCAGCGCCAGCATGTCGCCGTCGTCGGTCTCGCAGACGAACATGCTGTCGTGGAACTTTTCCCAGTGTCCGGAGCGTTCCCACAGCACCCGGTCGAGCACCTGAGGCGTCTTGACCTCCTGATAGTCGGCCGCCTCGACCCGCCGGCGGACGTAGTTCTGCAAGGTCCGGTAAAGGGTCCAGCCCTTGGTGTGCCAGAAGATCATGCCCCGGCCCTCCTCCTGGAGGTGGAACAGATCCATGGCCGCGCCGATCTTGCGGTGGTCGCGCTTCTCCGCCTCCTCGATCCGCTTGAGGTGGGCGGCGAGATCGGCGTCGGAGGCCCAGGACGTGCCATAGATGCGTTGCAGCTGGGCGTTGTTCTGATCGCCCCGCCAATAGGCGCCGGCCAGCTTGGTCAGTTTGAACGCCTTGCCCACGTGCCGCGTGGACGGCAGATGCGGGCCCCGGCAGAGATCCTTCCACGCGCCCTGCCGATAGACCGTAATGGGCTGATCGCCTGGGATGCTCTCAATGATCTCGGCCTTATAGGCCTCGCCGATGCCGGCGAAGTGGGCGATGGCCTCGCCCCGATCCCAGACCTCGCGCGTGATCGGCTCGTCCCGGTCGACGATCTGGCGCATGCGCGCCTCGATCGTCGACAGGTCGTCCAGGGAGAACGGCTCGTCGCGGGCGAAGTCGTAATAGAAGCCGTCCTCGACATTGGGGCCGATGGTCACCTGGGCGCCGGGAAACAGCTCCTGCACCGCCTCGGCCAGCACGTGGGCGGTGTCGTGGCGGATCACCTCCAGGGCGTCGGGGCTGTCGCGCGTGACGATCTCCAGGGCCCCGCCCCGCTCCAACGGCCGGCCGAGATCCAGCAGTTCGCCGTCGAGTTTGATCAGCAGCGCTTTCTTCTCGAGCGACTTGGAGATCGAGGCGGCGACGTCGCGCCCCGTGACGCCATCGGGGAATTCGCGCGTCTGGCCGTCGGGAAATTTCAGTTCGATCATGGGTCTTTCTTTCCGCCCCGCTTCACGGGAGCCGGGACGGGATCGTAGCCCGATCCGCCCCAAGGATGACAACTGCACAGCCGCCGGGCGGCGAGCCAACCGCCCCGAACCGGTCCATGCGTGATCAGGGCTTCGGCGGCGTAATCCGAACAGGTCGGAAGATACCGGCACTGGCGCCCGATCCATGGCGAGAGGGTCAGCTTATAGGCGCGATGGCCTGTCCTGATGACGCTCTCATAGACGGTCATGCCGACGCCGTGTGAGGTTCGTGAAACGAACGCCCGCCGCTCAGGCCGCGTCGGCGGGGCTAGTTCGCGTTCCCGCCGCCTCGGCGCGGCGGCAAGCCTCCACGGCCGCTTCGAACGCGAGGAGCGACGAAGCGTGGCGCGGCGGATAGTTCTTGACCGGCTCAAGCATGGCGAGGTCCGAAAAGCGTCCCGAGGGCGCAGGTCCGCCCGTCTTCAACATATCACGGAATGCATCGCGGGCCACGGCGATCTCATCAGGCGTGGCGCCGATGACATTGGCCCCGAGCACCGCCGCGGCGGCCTGGCCCAGGGCGCAGGCCTTCACCTCCTGGGCGAAGTCGGCGACCTTGCCGTCGCGCAGGGTCACATCAGCGACAATGCGGCTGCCGCACAGCTTGGCAATTTTCTCGGCGGAGCCGTCAGGCGCGGCCAGACGCCCGGCGCGCGGCATGTTGGCCGCGAGGCTCAAGATCTTGGCCGAATAGAGATCGTCGATCATGGCGTTCTAAGTAGGGGCTTGGCCGGAGAGGCGCCATGCCTCTTCCGCCCGCGCCTTCACCGCCTCACCCATGGCCGCGAATCCGGCGCGCACGGGCCGGCGCAGGGAGCGGACGGCCAGGGGGCCGAGCAGGCCGGCGAACAGCTCGCCATTGGCCAGGATGCAGGCCGCGTCGTTCAGCTTCTCGATCTCGATATAGCGGGTGGTCTTCACCAGCCCGCCCGCCGCCGTCAGCCGCCAGTGGATCTGCTCATTGGGAATCCAGTCGAGGATCACGGGCCGGATTGTCTGCGGCGCGCGGCCGGCCAGGGCCAGCTCAAGGGTCAGCTGAGCCCCGATGCGCAGCACCCCGTCGGCCTTGGTGTAGAGCGGATTCCAGCTCGACCAGTTCTGGATATCGGCGAGCACCTCCCAGATGGCTTCCGGCGGGGCCTGGATTCCGATCCGATGCTCGAGCTTCACCCCGGCCATCAGGCAGGCTCCTTGAGGCGCCAGGTCGCGCCGGTGGGATTGTCCATCACCTCGACGTTCAGAGCCGTCAGCTCGGCGCGGATCTGATCGGCGCTCGCCCAGTCTTTCGCCGCCCGGGCGGCCACGCGCCGGGCTATCAGGTCGTCGATGCGCGCTGTGAGGGTCGCGTCGGCGCCGCCCTGGAACCAGACGTCCGGATCGGATTGCAGGAAGCCCAGAAGGCGGCCGCTGGCCAGAAGCTCGCCCTTGGCCTTGGCCCGCTCCGCGCCCGTGCCGGTCTCCAGCTTGCGCCCCAGGGCGAACAGCTCGGCGTTGGCCTTGGGGGTATTCAGGTCATCGCAGAGGGCCTCGAGGAAGGCCTCGGACGGGGTATCGCCCTCGGCCGTCACGTCCGCGGCCCGCCGCAGAGCGCCGTAGAGATTGTCCAGCGCCGCGCGCGCCTGACTGACCACATCCTCGGTCCAGGCCAGGGGCTGGCGGTAATGCGAGGACAGCAGCGCCCAGCGCAGGGCCTCGCCCGGCGCCTCGGCGATGAGGTCGTTGACCAGGGCGACATTGCCCAGGCTCTTCGACATCTTGTCGCCGCCCATGTTCAGGAAGCCATTGTGCAGCCAGTAGTTGGCATAGGCCGGGGCGGCCTCGCCGCCGCCGGCGTGGCCGGCGCACATGCCCTGGGCCATCTCGTTCTCATGGTGCGGAAAGATCAGGTCGTTGCCGCCGCCGTGGATGTCGATGGGAAGACCGAGCGCCTGTTCGATCATTGCCGAGCATTCGATGTGCCAGCCGGGCCGGCCGGGGCCGAAGGGGCTCTCCCACACCGGCTCACCGGGCTTGGAGGGCTTCCACAGCACGAAGTCGGCCGGGTGCTGCTTGTAGGGCGCCACGTCCACCCGGGCGCCGGCGATCATGTCGTCCAGGGTGCGGCCCGAGAGCTTGCCGTAGTCCGCATAGGCCTGGGTGTTGAACAGCACATGGCCCTCGGCGGCATAGGCCGCGCCGGACGTCACCAGCCGGCCGATCATGTCGACGATCGCGTCCATCGTTTCGGTGGCGCGCGGCTGGAAGGTGGGCCGAAGCGCGCCCAGCACGGCCATGTCGGCGTTGTAGGCGGCCAGATAGCGGTCGGTGATGACGCTGATCGGCACGCCTTCCTCGGCGGCCTTCCTGTTGATCTTGTCGTCCACGTCGGTGACGTTGGCGGCGTAGAGCACATGATCGGCGCCGTAGAGATGGCGCAGCAGCCGGAACAGGGCGTCGAAGGCCACCACAGGCCGGGCGTTGCCGATGTGGGCAAAATTGTAGACCGTCGGCCCGCAGACATACATCGTCACTCGTTCAGGATTCACGGGAACGAAGGGCCGCTTGGCGCGGGCCATGGTGTCATAGAGGGACAGGGTCATGGGCGGCCCTATACAGAAACCCGGGCCGGGAAGCCACCCGGACCGCCCGCTCCCCCTGGCGCCTACCCCGCCTTGGGCGCCATATCCCCTCCATGACCGACACCCTCTTCCCCGTCGCCGCCGACCACGCCGCGCTTGAGCGCGGCACGGTGCTCGCCCCGCGCTTCAATTCCGACGGCCTGATCGCCGCGGTGGCCACAGACGCGGCCAGCGGCGAGGTGCTGATGCTGGCCTGGATGAACGATGAGGCGCTGAAGCTGACGGTGGAGACCGGCGTCGCCCACTACTACAGCCGCTCGCGCCGCGCCCTTTGGAAGAAGGGCGAGACCAGCGGCCAGCTGCAGACCGTGACCGAGCTGCGCGTGGACTGCGACCAGGACGCGGTGTGGATGAAGGTGGCGGTGGCCGGCGACGGCGGCGCCTGTCACGTGGGCTTCCGCTCCTGTTTTTATCGGGTGGTCGAGAACGGCGCCCTGGTGGAGCGGCCTTGACGAACGATGGCGCCATCGAGGTCGCGCTGACCGCGCCGAAGGGCCGGCTGGACCGCGCCCTGGCCGACGCCCTGCCCGATCTCTCCCGGGCCCGGGTTCAGGCCCTGATGAGCGAGGGGGCGATCACCCGCGACGGCGCGCCGGTCACCAACCCCGCGGCCAAGGCCGCGCCCGGCCTCTATCGCCTGGTGGTGCCCGCCGCCCTGCCCGCCGAGCCTCAGGGCGAAGACCTGTCGCTGACGGTGCTGTTCGAGGACGCGCATCTGATCGTCATCGACAAGCCCGCCGGCATGTCGGCTCATCCGGCGCCGGGCAGCCTGTCGGGCACCCTGGTCAACGCCCTGATCCACCATTGCGGCGACAGCCTCTCGGGCATCGGCGGGGTGGCGCGGCCGGGCATCGTCCACCGTCTCGACAAGAACACCTCCGGCGTCATGGTCGCGGCCAAGACCGATCTGGCCCATCGCGGGCTCTCGAAACTGTTCGCCGCCCACGACATCGACCGGCTCTATGTGGCCCTGACGCGCGGCGCGCCCGATCCCCGCCGCGGCACGATCACCACCCAGATCGGCCGCTCCACCGGCGATCGCAAGAAGATGGCCGTGCTGCGCCACGGCGGGCGCGAGGCTGTGACCCACTATCAAACCGAGGCCGCGTTCGGTCCGGCCGAGCGGCCGCTGGCGGCGCGGATCGCGTGCCGCCTGGAAACCGGCCGCACCCACCAGATCCGCGTCCACCTGGCCCACAAGGGCGCGCCTTGCCTGGGCGATCCAGCCTATGGCTCCGGGCCGCCGGCGTCGGCGGTAAAAGCGGCGATCGCCGAGGCGGGGCTGGCGCGCCAGGCCCTGCACGCCGCGGTGCTGGGTTTCGTCCATCCCATCACCGGCGAGACGCTGCGGTTCGAGACCGCTCCACCGCCGGACATGGGCCGGCTGGAGGCCCTGCTGCGGGCGTTCTGAGAGCGATTATCAGAAAGCCTGGGGGCGGATTAAGAAAGCTTAAGGTGGGCCCCTCTTAAACGCAGCGCAACAAAACCCTATCTTCGACGTTCAATGGACGGGCGATCCGCGAACGCGGTGAAAAACGCCTGTGAAGGGGATCTATTCGATGGCTACGGCAAGCGCCCTGTCGGTCATGTCGCCTGATGGCGGCCTATCCCGCTATCTCACTGAAATCCGTAAGTTTCCTATGCTCGCCAAGGACGAGGAGTTCATGCTGGCCAAGCGCTGGCGCGAGCACGAAGACCCGGCCGCCGCCCATCGCCTGGTCACTTCGCACCTGCGGTTGGTCGCCAAGATCGCCATGGGCTATCGCGGCTACGGCCTGCCGATCGGCGAGGTGATTTCCGAAGGCAATGTCGGGCTGATGCAGGCCGTGAAGAAGTTCGAGCCCGACAAGGGCTTCCGCCTGGCGACCTACGCCATGTGGTGGATTCGCGCCTCGATCCAGGAATACATCCTGCGCTCCTGGAGCCTGGTGAAGATGGGCACCACCGCCGCCCAGAAGAAGCTGTTCTTCAACCTGCGCAAGGCCAAGAGCGAGATCAGCGCCCTGGAAGAGGGCGACCTTCGTCCCGAACAGGTCAGCGCCATCGCCACCAAGCTGGGCGTGCTGGACAGCGAAGTGATCTCCATGAACCGGCGCCTGTCCGGCCCCGACGCCTCGCTGAACGCGCCGCTGCGCGCCGACTCCGAGAACGAGTGGCAGGACTGGCTTGAGGACAAGGAGCAGGTCAGCCAGGAAACCACGCTGGTCGACAGCGACGAGAAGTCCAAGTTCATGGCGCTCATGGAGGACGCCATGGGCGAACTCACCGATCGCGAGCGCCATATCCTCTCGCAGCGCCGGCTGAAAGACGACCCGACCACTCTCGAAACCCTGGCCGCGGAGTATGGCGTCAGCCGCGAGCGGGTCCGCCAGATCGAGGTCCGCGCCTTCGAGAAGCTCCAGCGGGCCGTGAGGGCCGCCGCCCTTGAGAAGCACCTCGTCGAGGCCTGATCACCCCCGCAGCGCGATGCGACGGCCCGCCTTCGCCGGGTCCGTCGGCGCGGCGTTTGTCTGCCTGATCCTCGGCCTGTGGCCGGCCCTGTCGGTCGCGGCCGCGCCGCAAGTCGTGGCGCCAGGTATTTGGCTGATCCCCGGCGGCCTCGCGCCGGATCGCGAGCCCGACGGCAATACGGTCGTCCTCGAGGGGCGCGGCGGCCTGATCGTCGTGGACACCGGCCGCCATCCCGCACAACGCCAGGCCATCCTGGACTTCGCGGCGCGACGCGGCCGGCCCATCGTCGCCGTCGTCAACAGCCACTGGCATCTCGATCATGTCAGCGGCAATCCGGACCTGAAACGCGCCTTCCCCGGCCTGAAGGTCTACGCCAGCGGCGCCATCGACAGGGCCCTCACGGGCTTCCTCGCCCACAGCGCCGCGGATGACCGCGCCTATCTGGCGTCCTCGGGCCTGCCGGCCGCCACGCGCGAGGACATCGAGACGGATCTGGCGACGATCGCCAACGGCCAGGCGCTGCGCCCCGACGTTGTCATCGACCACACGCAAGCCCTGCGGCTCGCGGGCCGGAGCCTCGTGATCCATCTCGCGCCGAACGCCGCCACCGCGGGCGATATCTGGCTTTTCGATCCTGCCAGCAAGGTCGCCGCGGTCGGCGATCTGGTGACCCTGCCCGCGCCATTCCTCGACACCGCCTGCCCGGCCGGCTGGTCGGCGGCCCTGGATGAGATCGCGGCGACGCCGTTCAATGTGGCCATCCCCGGTCACGGCGCGCCCCTCACCCGGCCCCAGCTCCAGCTCTATCGAAGGGCGTTCAACGACCTCATCGCCTGCGCCGGCTCCGGCCGGCCGAAGGGCGCCTGCGCCGCGGACTGGGCAAGCGCGGTCTCGCCGCTACTGGGCCTGGCGCCGCGCGATCGGTCGCTCGCCGTCAGCCTGACCGAATACTATGTGGGCGACGTCCTTCGCGCCCACGGCGGCAAGAGCGCCGACTGCCAGGACGGCTGACGGCTAACCCCGGAAGGGGTCCCGCATGATGATGATGTCCTCGCGCTCGGGGCTGGTGGTCACCGCCGCCACCTGGGCGCCGATCAGTTCCTCGATACGGCGAACGTATTTCACCGCCGCGGCCGGCAGGTCCTTCCAGGAGCGGGCGCCCCGCGTGGCGCCCTGCCAGCCTTCGATCTCTTCATAGATCGGCGTCACCGCCGCCTGTTCGCTGAGGCCGGCCGGGAGATAGTCCAGCACCCGGTCGCCGATCCGGTAGCCGGTGCAGATCTTCAGGGTCTCGAACCCGTCGAGCACGTCGAGCTTGGTGAGCACGATGCCCTGGATGCCGCTGATCGCCACCGACTGGCGCACCAGCACCGCGTCGAACCAGCCGCAGCGGCGCTTGCGCCCGGTGTTGGTGCCGAACTCATGGCCGCGCACGCCCAGGCGCTCGCCGATCTCGTCATGGAGCTCGCAGGGGAACGGCCCCTCGCCCACCCGGGTGGTGTAGGCCTTGACGATGCCCAGCACATAGCCGCCGCCGGAGGGGCCCACGCCCGCGCCGGTGGCCGCCTGGCCGGCGACGGTGTTGGACGAGGTGACGAAGGGATAGGTGCCGTGGTCGACGTCCAGCATGGTCGCCTGGGCGCCTTCGAACAGCACCAGGCGCCCGTCCTTCATGGCCTGGTCCAGCACCCGCCAGGCCGGCTTCACATAGGGCAGAACCCGAGGCGCCACTTCCAGCAACATGGCCATCAGGTCTTCGGCCGTGACTTCCGGCAGTTCCAGGCCGGCTCGCAGAGGCTGGTGGTGGGCCAGCAGGCGCTCGATCTTGGTCTCCAGGGCGGCGGGGTCGGAGAGGTCGCAGAAGCGGATCGCCCGGCGGCCGACCTTGTCCTCATAGGCCGGGCCGATGCCGCGGCCGGTGGTGCCGATCTTGCCCGCCCCGGCCCGCGCCTCGCGGCCGGCATCGAGGTCGCGGTGCAGCGGCAGCACCAGAGCGGCGTTGTCAGCCACCACCAGGATGTCCGGATTGATGGTCAGGCCCTGGGCCTGAACCCGGGCGATCTCGTCGAGCAGCGACCAGGGGTCGACCACCACGCCATTGCCGATCACCGACAGCTTGCCCTGGACCACGCCCGAGGGCAGCAGGGCGAACTTATAGGTGCTGTTGCCCACCACGATGGTGTGGCCGGCGTTGTTGCCGCCCTGGAAGCGCACGACCACGTCGGCCCGATCGGCCAGCCAGTCGATGACGCGGCCCTTGCCTTCGTCGCCCCACTGGGCGCCGATCACGGTCACATTACCCAAAGCTCTCTCGCCTCCGCGCCAAGTGCGTGGAAAGGCGATGCAAACGTGCGTGGTCGGCCTTTCCGAGGCCCTTTAGCGCGGCGAGCCTCCCGGCTCTAGGCCTAAATGACGCGCCCGGCGCGTCAGAGCTCCAGATCCCCCGACAGCGCCGCCTCCGCCATGGCGCAGTGCATGGCGATGCCACGGGCCATGACCTCCTCGCGTAGGACCATGCGGTTGGAGTGCAGAGCGCAGCAGGTGCGGTAGTCGCCGCCCTCGGGCGCGGCGCCCAGGAAGGCCATGGCGCCGGGCGCCTTCTGCAGGATGTAGGCGAAGTCCTCGGCCCCCATCATCGGGTTGGGCATGGTGATCCAGGCGTCCTCGCCGAACAGGTGGGTGGCCGTCCGCTGGGCCAGATCGGTGATTCGCCCGTCGCAGACCGTCACGGGGAAGCCGGCGTCGATCTCCACCTCGGCCTTGGCGCCATGGGCCAGGGCCACGTGCTCGGCCACCCGGCGGATGCCCTCCTGCGCCGTGGCCCGGGTCTGCTCGGAGAGGGTGCGCAGGGTCCCCCAGAGCCGGCCCTCCTCGGGAATCACATTGTCGGTGGTGCCGGCCTCCATGCGGGCGATGGTGATCACCGCCGGGTCGAACACCGACAGGCGCCGCGTGACCATGGCCTGCAGGGCGGTGACGATCTCGCAAAGCACGGGGATGGGATCGAGGGCGTCCTGCGGCATGGAGGCGTGGCCGCCCCGGCCGATCACCTTGATCCGCAACTTGTCCGACGAGGCCAGCAAGGGCCCGGTCCGCCCAGCAAAGGCGCCGGCGGGCATGTTGGGCGAGATGTGCAGGGCGAAGGCGGCGTCGGGCAGCGGATCGATCAGCCCGTCCTCAAGCATGTGCCGCGCCCCGTGCCAGCCCTCTTCGCCCGGCTGGAACATGAACATCACGGTGCCGGCCAGCTTCTCGCGCCGCTCGCACAGGGCCCGGGCCGCCCCGGCCAGCATGGCCACATGGGTGTCGTGGCCGCAGGCGTGCATGGCGCCGTGGCTCTGAGAGGTGAAGTCCAGGCCGGTGTCCTCGATCAGCGGCAGGGCGTCCATGTCGCCGCGCAGCAGCACCGTGCGGCCGTTGGCGGGGCCGCGGAGAATAGCCACCAGGCCGGTGGTCGAAGGTCCCTCGCGAATCTCCAGCGGCAGGCCGGCCAGGGCGGCGCGCACCTTGGCCGTGGTCTTGGGCAGGTCGAGGCCAAGTTCCGGCTCGGCGTGGATGGCGCGGCGCAGGGCGATCGCCGCGGGAAGGCCCGCCTCGCCGGCGGCGATCCAGGTCTCGGCGTCGAAGGTCATGGCGTTCATGCGGGTAGCTCCCCCCAAATCGGACAACAGGCAGGCAGATTGCGCGCGGGCGCGCCGCCAAGTCCAGGGCGCCGTTTCCCCGCGCGGCGCGGCGGTTTAAGAGGCGGTCATGACACGGCCGCGCTTTCACCTCGCCTTTCCCGTCCGCGATCTCGCCGAGGCCCAGGCCTTCTACGGCGGCCTGCTCGGCTGTCCGGAGGGCCGCTCCTCGCCCGAGTGGGTCGATTTCGACCTGCACGGCCACCAGATCGTCGCCCATCTGGCGCCGCCCGAACCCGCGCCGCCGACCAACGCCGTTGACGGCGAACAGGTGCCGGCGCGCCACTTCGGCGTGATCCTGGAGCCGGACGCCTGGCGCGGGTTGGCCGATCGTCTCACCGCCGCGGGCACGTCGTTCATCATCGCGCCCCAGACCCGGTTCAAGGGGCTGCCCGGCGAGCAGCAGACCATGTTCTTCCTCGATCCGTCCGGAAATGCACTGGAATTCAAATCTTTCTCTGATGATTCTCAGGTATTCGCCCGATGAGTGTGACCTTCGCCGACATTGAGGCCGCTGCCGCGCGTCTGGCCGGTCACGCCGTCGAAACACCGCTGCTGGAGAACCCGGCGCTCAATGAGCGACTGGGCGGACGGGTGCTGATCAAGCCGGAAACCCTGCAGCGGGTCGGGGCCTTCAAGTTCCGCGGGGCCTACAACCGCCTCAGCCAACTGTCCGCCGCAGAGCGGGTCGGCGGGGTGGTGGCCTTCTCCTCCGGCAATCACGCCCAGGGCGTGGCCCTGGCGGCGCGGCTGCTGGGCATGCCGGCCTTGATCGTGATGCCGGCCGACGCCCCGCGCATCAAGGTCGAGGCCACGCGGGCCTATGGCGCCGAAGTGCGGTTCTACGACCGGGCCAAGGACGACCGCGAAGCCCTTGCCGCCGCGGCCGCCGCCGAGCGCGGCGCTGTGGTAGTTCCCGCCTTCGACGACGAACATGTGATCGCCGGCCAAGGCACGGCCGGTCTGGAGATCGTCCGTCAGGCGGAGGCGCGCGGGACCGCGATCGATCTGCTGCTGGGTCCCGTGGGTGGCGGCGGCCTGATGGCCGGGGTCAGCGTCGCCCTGCACGCCCTCTCGCCCGCGACGCGCCTCTATGGCGTGGAGCCGGCGGGTTTCGACGATACCCGCCTGTCGCTGGAGGCGGGCGAGCGCCGGGGTGCGCCGCCCGCGCCTCGGTCGCTGTGCGACGCCCTGGAATCGCCCATGCCGGGCAAGCTGACCTTCCCGATCCTCAGGGATCGGCTGTCCGGCATGTTCACCGCCACCGACGCCGAGGTCACGGCCGCCATGGCCTACGCCTTCGCGACCCTGAAACTGGTGGTCGAGCCCGGCGGCGTGGTCGCCCTGGCGGCGCTGCTCTCCGGCAAGATCGCCCTGGAGGGGCGGACGGCGGCGATCATCCTGTCGGGAGGTAACGTCGACAGTGAATTGTTTAGCAAGGCGATTTCCGGATTGGAAACTTGACCTCGCCCTATCCTGACGCGGCGGCGGTCGACCACGTGGGGCTAGGGTTTGCCGACCGGACCCTGCCGAAGCCGGAATGGACCCACGCGGCCCATTTCGCCGCCACGGTCTGGATGCTGCGCCGGCGGCCGGAGATCGACCTGCCCACGGCCATGCCCGGCATGATCCGCGCCTACAACGAGGCCTGCGGCGTCGCCAACGACGACCATGGCGGTTACCACGAGACCATCACCCAGGCGTCCATCCGGGCCTGCCGCGCCTTCCTGGCCTCGCGGCCCGCGGACGAAGCCTTGGACGTCACCCTCACGGCCCTGATCGCCTCGCCGCTCGGCGACAAGACCTGGCTGCTGACCTACTGGGCGCGCGAGACGTTGTTCTCGGTGGAAGCCCGGCGGCGTTGGATGGCGCCGGATCTGGCGCCGCTGCCGTTCTAGCCACGCCGGCGACGATCTTAGTCAGATATGTCGCAAATCTAATTGTTTTAACACTATAAAATCGAATTCAGTCCGCCGCCGACGCGCCTGCCCTGTCCGGTCGCCGGAACCCGAGGGGATCGCCGCCGCCATTGGCGGTGATCCGGGCGATCGCCTCGCTGAGGGGTTCGATGGCCACGGCCATATGGTGGGCGTTGGCGTGGAGAAGACGGGCTTCGTCGAGCATGATGCCAACGTGCCCGCGCCAGAACGCCAGATCGCCCCGCGCGAGATCGCCCTGCGCGACGGCGGCGCCCATCCGGCGCTGCAGGTCGGAATCCCGCGGACAGGCCAGACCCGCCGCATAGAACGCCTGCTGCACGAGGCCCGAGCAGTCGAGACCCAGGCTGTCACGGCCGCCCCAGAGGTACGGCGCGCCGAGATAGAGCTCGGCGGCCGTCGCGGGCTCGACGAAACCGGAGCCGATCGGGCTGAGATGGGACGACGCCACCCAGCCGGCCCCCTCGACGCGCGAGAGCGTCCCCAAGGTGTCAGTGACCGTCGCAAGGGCGTTGAGGCTGAAGGGTCCTCGCGCGAGAGATTTGATGGAAGCTTCTGAGAAAAAAAAAGTTCTTAAGGCAGAGATCCGGTGCGTCGGCTCAAGCCGCCGCGGCGAGAGCGCCGGCGCCTCGACCCAGCCCACATAGCCGTCACGCGCGGCCTGGCCCCAGAGAAAGCCATCCTCGGAATCGAGGACATGGAATTCCTCGCCGAACAGAACCTGATCGACCTGTTCGGCCTCGATGCTCGGCGCCGCCCGCACCGCGCTGGCCGGCACCACCAGACGCATGGGCCTGGCGGGAGCGAACCGCTCGGCGCGGATCACCCCTTCCAGGACCTCGTCGGCGAGGTCCGACCTCGCCAGGGTCAGGCGCCGATCGTGGATCACCGGTAGCGGGCCTCGAGAGTCGCGAGGATGGCGCGGATCGCCTGAGCCTCGGCGCCCACCGGCCGCCCGGGGCGCGACTTCGGGTTCCAGGCAAAGACATCGAAATGCGCCCACGCGCCCGTCGGGGCGAAGCGCTGCAGAAACAGCGCCGCGGTGACAGACCCGGCCTGGGCCCAGGCGTCGGGGTCGTTCTTGATGTCCGCGATGTCGCTGTCGAGCGCGCCGGCGTAGCCCTGCCAGAGCGGCATCCGCCAGAGCGGGTCATCGACCGCGGCTGACGCGGAGGCGAGGCTCGCCGCCAGGGATTCGTCATCGGTGAAGAACGGAATCACCTGCGGGCCCAGCGCCACGCGCGCCGCGCCGGTGAGGGTGGCCAGATCGACGGTGAGATCCGGCTGAAGTTCGCCGGCGCGGGTCAGGGCGTCGGCCAGGATCAGCCTGCCTTCGGCGTCTGTATTGCCCACCTCGATCGACAGCCCTTTGCGCGAGGCCAGCACATCGCCCGGTCGCATGGCGTCGCCGGAGATGGCGTTCTCCACAGCCGGGATCAGCACGGTGAGGTTCACCGGCACTTGGAGACTCATGACCATGGCGGCCAGGCCCAGGGCGTGGGCGGCTCCGCCCATGTCCTTCTTCATCAGCCGCATGCCGGAGCTTGGCTTGATATCGAGACCGCCGCTGTCGAAGGCCACGCCCTTGCCGACGATCACCACCTTCGGATGGCCCGGCTCGCCCCAGGTCAGCTCGATCATGCGCGGCGCGCGGTGCGGCGCGGCGGCGCGGCCCACGGCGTGAACCGCGGGGTAGCCGGCCGCCGGCAGGTCGTCCCCCAGAACAACCGCGATCGTCGCGCCGTGCGCGGCGGCAAGCGTGCGGGCGGCGCCCTCGATCTCGGCGGGCCCCATGTCGTTGGCCGGCGTGTTGACCATGTCTCGCGCCAGGGCGCAGGCGGTCGCGAGAATGTTCACACGCCCGGCATCCACGCCCTCCGGTGCGACCAGACGCGGCGCGGCCGGCGCCGGCGCGGACTTGTAGCGATCGAAGCGGTAGGTCCCCTGCGCCCAGGCCAGAGCCAGCGCCTCACCCTGTCCGGCCAGACGCGCGGGCCATTCGGAAGCCGGCGCGAGGCGATAGTCGCCAGGGATCGCCTTCGCCGCGACACCGCGCAACTGCTCCGGCCCGGCGTCGTCGACGAGATTGACCAAGGTCGCGCCGGGCGCGTCGTCCGGAAGAACAATCACATCCGCCATGCACACGTTTCCGTACTTCGCGCCTCGCGGCCCGATCACGACCGACACACGCGGCTTACCCAGGATGGCGCGCCGCCGCCACCCCGTCCGGACAGGGGCTGGCGATTCGTCCCGAAACGCCCCGAAAATTCTCGGGAACCAAACAGGAGGTTTGGCGTTTGTGTCGCTCCGGCTCCTGACTTTTAAGGCGGGATCGGACGAAGTAGAGCCGGGCCGAGGGCCACCGCGTCGTTGATCGTCCGGTGGCAATTAGCCTATAGATTTGAAGGGCTACGCCGGGTGATGTCGCCGCCGCGACGTAGTGGGAAACCTGGATATGGGACATATTGTCGCCGTGTGTGTCCTAGGGGACACGCCCCTTCCAGGACCCCATTGCTATAACCGGCGCGTCGGATCGGCCGCGGCCGAAGAAGAAGAAGGAATCAGAACATGAAACGTACCCTTTTTGGGGGAGTTGCGTTGGCCGCCGCGCTCGCCGCCTCCGGTGCGCTGGCCGAGAACGGCTGGTACGGCGCCATCGACGTCGGCGCGCACCAGCAGCACAACATCAACGCCTCTTCACCCGGCCTGCCCAACGGGGTTGCCAAGTACCGCGCCAACGCGGACGTGTTCGGCCGGGTCGGCTATCGGTTTTCGCCCTGGGTCCGCGCTGAAGTCGAAGGCGGCTTCCGGCCCGGCGCCCTGAAGGGCTTCTCCTATTCCGATGGCGGCGGCTATCTCTGCGACGCCGCCAGCACGCTCGCCTATGATGGCGAGGGTGGCCTGACCGGAAAATGCAGCCGTCCGGGCGGCACCTCCGACACCTGGTCCATCATGGGCAACGTCCTGGTGGATATCCTGCCCGACTCGCCGATCGTGCCGTTCATCGGCGGCGGCGTCGGCGCGGTCCATGTAAAGCTGCGCGGGGCCGGAAATCTGATCGGCGCCGACATCCCCGGCGGTTCGGCCGCCGCCTCGTTCAACGACTCCTCCATGGTGTTCGGCTACCAGGGGATCGGCGGGCTGTCCTACAAGCTCAACGACCGCATCAATATCGACCTGACCTATCGCTACCTGGGGACGGAGAAGCAGGCCTTCGCCGTCAGGTCGGGCGGCAACGCGGCCATCTACACCGGCAAGTATGAGGATCAGTCCCTGACCTTGGGCGTGCGCTATGCGTTCCTCGCGCCGAAGGCTCCGCCTCCCCCCCCGCCGCCGCCTCCGCCGCCGCCGCCCCCGCCTCCTCCCCCGCCGCCTCCGCCGCCCCCTCCGCCGCCGCCGCCGCCGCCGCCGCCG
>CAIQJF010000077.1 GCA_903872075.1 uncultured Caulobacteraceae bacterium
CCGGCAGGCACGTCGGTGTTGGGGCCGATGTGGCGGAACAGCTCCATCATGAAGGACTGACAGAAGCGCATCACCACATGGTCGGACTTGCCCTTGGGATTGAAGTTCGAGCCGCCCTTGCCGCCGCCCATGGGCAGGCCCGTCAGGCTGTTCTTGAAGGTCTGTTCGAAGGCCAGGAACTTCAGGACGCTTTCGGTGACGCTGGGGTGGAAGCGGATCCCGCCCTTGTAGGGGCCGATGGCGTTGTTGTTCTGGACGCGCCAGCCGCGTTGCACGCGGATCGCGCCGTTGTCGTCTTCCCAGCACACCCGGAAGCTGATCACCCGATCCGGCTCGGCGATACGCCGCAGGACCTGGTACTCGTGGTATTCTTCCTTGTCCTGAATGAAATCGAAGATGTCTTCGGCGACTTCCTGCACCGCCTGGACGAATTCGTCCTGGCCAGGATTACGGCGTTTAACGCCAGCGATGAATGCCGAAAGATCGACGTGGTCTTGCGCAGCCAATTGGTTTCTCCCCCTGAACGGCGCGCCCCAATGCTTGAAAAGGCTGGGCGCACGACAGCCAAGGCACGATGCCGTGGCCGATTTTGCGAGTCAATGTCAGCAAAGCTGATGGGCGGGGAAACGCCGTCGGCGGCCTAGGGTTCCCGCGGCTCGCGCAACAACCAGCCGAAAAACACCGCCGCCGTAAGCGCTCCGCCGACCTGCGCGGCGATGAACACCGGCGCCGACGACGGCGCGATGCCGGCAAAGGTGTTGGAGAGCGTCCGAGCCAGAGTAACCGCCGGGTTGGCGAAGGAGGTGGAGGCGGTGAACCAGTACGCGCTGGTGATGTAGAGGCCGACGACGACCGGCACCGCGTCCGGCTTGAATCTCACCGATCCAAGGATGGCGCCCACCAGGCCGAAGGTCGCCACGAACTCGGCGAAGGCCAGGGCCGGACCATCCCGTAATTTTTCCGACACCTGGAGGATCGGCTCGGCGAACATGGCGTGCGCGGCCCAGACCCCGCCGACGCCGCCTAGAATCTGGACCAGGACATAGGCGGCGGCGAGACCCCAGCCGAGCTCCTGGCGGAGGGCGGCGACCAGGGTCACGGCCGGATTGAAGTGGGCGCCGGAGAGCGGCCCGAAGATGGTGATCAGCACCACGAGGCCCGCGCCGGTGGCGAGGGTGTTGCCCAGCAGCGCGATGGCGACGTTCCCGCCCGCCAGGCGCTCGCCCATGATTCCCGAGCCGATCACGATGGCGAGCAGCAGCGCAGTGCCCAGAGCTTCCGCGGCGAGGCGGCGCACGGACGACACGGTCCTGAGACTGGTCAGATCGGCTTCAGACACATGAGCTCCGCACTGTTTGGGGGAAATGTCGTGAGGGGTTCGCTCCCAGCGATCGCCGTCACGCGGGGGTCGCGGTCGCGTCGGCGGCCTTGCCGATCGCCTCAAGGCGGCGCTGCAGAGACAGCCGGTCGAGGCTCGCCATCGGCAAGTTCACAAACAGCCCGATGCGATTGCTGAGCAGCCGGTAGGTTTCGGCGAAGGCCAGAAGAACCTCCGCCGGATTGCCCGTGGCGGCGGCCGGGTCCGGCAGGCCCCAGTGAGCGGTCATGGGCTGGCCCGGCCAGATGGGACAGACCTCGTTGGCGGCGTTATCACAGACGGTGAACACGAAATCGAGCCTCGGCGCGTCGGGCCCAGAGAATTCCTCCCAACTCTTCGACCGGAAATCGCCGGTCAGGATGTTGTTCCGGCGAAGAATTTCGAGCGCCGCGGGATGCACCTGGCCATTGGGCATGGATCCCGCGGAAAAGGCCTTGAAGCGGCCTTCGCCGATCCGGCCGAGAATCCCCTCGGCCAGGATCGAGCGCGCCGAATTGCCGGTGCAGAGGAACAGGACGTTCAACGGTGTATCGGACAAGGCTGACCTCCCTAGCCGCAGCAGGACGTCTTGGCCGGCGTCGGCGCGCAACAGGCCGAGGCGGTCGCGGCGATGGCGGCGAGGGGCTCTTCCTCGCCGTAGGTGGCCGCGTCGCCGAAGGTGTGGAAGGTCTCCCACCGCACGCCCGCCGGATCGTTGACCCAGGCCTTGTCGGATGTGGCGTAGCAGCAGGTGGTGGCTTCCTGATCGACGGTCGTCTCCCCGGCCGCCTTGAGCCGTCCGGCCAGTTCGGCGAGTTCATCGGCGCCGTCGACCTGGATACCCAGATGATCCACGCCGCCGGCGCGGCCCCGGGCGGAGATGGCAAAATTGACCCGCGGATCGTCCATCATCCACTTGGCATAGTCGTCCTTCAGCACCGTCGGTTCGGCCCCAAAGAGGGCGGCGTAGAACCGGGCCGACCGAGCGAGGTCGTCGACCGCGACGTGAACGTGAAAACGTTTCATGAAAGGGCTCCCTGAGGTTGAGCGCAACAGGCGGCGCTCACGGCGATATTGGAGAGGGGTGTGCAGATTTCAGGCCGGCCCTGGCAGCAGTCCTCGGTGAGGTAGAGCAGCAGCTCGCTCATGGCGGCGTAGTCGGCGGCGTAGATGATCGAACGCCCGTCGCGGCGGCTGCGCGCCAGGCCTGCGTTGACAAGGATGGTCAGCTGGGCGGAGAGCGTATTGGGCGGCAGGCCAAGCTCCCGCGCGATCTCGCCGGCGGGAAGACCCGCCTCTCCCGCGCGGACCAGCAGGCGAAAGACCGCGAGGCGGGAGTCCTGGGCCAGGGCGCCGAGGCGTCTGATTGCGAGGCTTGATTCCATATTTCTAATATTGTGGAAATATGGAACTCGTCAAGTCCCGCCGCTATAGATCCGTGGGGACGAGAGGCCCTTCAAGCCAGACCGTCCAGATCGCCAGGCACAGGGGGGCGCCGAAAGCGATGCGTTCGCTGGCGGCGGCGCGGCCGCGCCGGGCGACCCGCCAGCCGACCCACACAAAGGCCAGCAGGCAGGCCAGCAGAACGACGGAGGGCAGCGGTCGCCAGCCCAGCCACGCGCCGGCCGCGCCCAGGAGCTTGGCGTCGCCCAAACCTATTCCGTCCACGCCCCGCCATCGCCGCCAGGCGAAAGCGAGGGCGCGCAGCAGTCCCCAACCGAACAGGGCGCCGAGGACGTGATCGGGCCACGGTCGGTCGGGGAGAAGGACCGCCGCCGCCAGACCCGCGCCCATGAGCGGGAGGGTGAAGAGATCCGGCAGGCGGAATACGGCCACATCGATCGCGGCCAGCGCGGCGAGGCTCCAGCCGAGACCGAGACTGGCGCAGAGGATCGGGCCCAGCGGCACGGTGAGGCTCGCCCAGACGAACGCGACCGCCAGCACAGCGGCCATCGGCGCGGCGCGGGTCGGCGGCTCGCCGCCGGTAAAGGGCCTGGCGGCCAGAGTTGCCAGCCAGCCCGCCGGGGCCGCGGCAAGGACGGCGGCGGCCAGGCGCAGAACGAAGGATAGGTGGGGCGTGTTGACTCTCCGCAAGGCGGCCATAGTGTCACGCGCCTTACACTTTGTCCTGCCGCCCCTCCCCCCCCCGGGGCCGACCCCGCCGGACGCCGAGCCAAGACGCCTCAATGCCCCCTCCGATCGCCGCCACGAGCCTCGCCGTCCTGGCCCTGTGGCTTGGATCCGGCGCCCTCGCCGCCAGCCATGGCGCGGAGACGGCTGGGCCGGCCGGCCTGGCGGCCCGGCCATTCGCGCGCGCAATGCCCTCGGACGGTGGCGGCGGCCGCTCGCTGGTGGTGGACATGCGGCCACGCGAATCCTTTCCCTCCGCCCTGGCCCGCGGCGGCGTGGACCCAGAGGACGTCCAGGCGGCGGCCAACCTGCTGGCTGACGATTTCGACACGGTGAACCCTCATCCAGGGCTCACCCTGACCCTGGCGGTGCGGCCAACGAACGGACCGGCGACCCGTCTGCGTCTGACGTCCCTGGAACTGGCGCCGCGGGATGACGAGCGGCTGGGCCTGCTGCGCGAAGCCGACGGCGCCCTACACCTGCGCCGCCTGCAGACCCCGGTGTTCAGCGCCCCAAGCCTGACCCGGGGTGTCGTCAAGGGCTCGCTATTCCTGTCGATTGTCGAGGCGGGAGTCGCGCCCGACCAGGCCGCGAAGATCACGCGACTGTTCGGCCGACGGCTCGATCTCGTTCGCGACGTCGAAAGCGGCGACCGATTCAAACTGGTGTTCGAGCAACACCGCCGGGCGGATGGTCAATCCGTCGACACCGGGGAACTCCTCTACGCCGAGGTCGTCAGCCATTCCGGGCGGGCGCGCCTCTACCGTTACCGGCCCGAAGGCGCCACGGAGGCGGACTGGGTTGATGGCGACACCGGCCCACGGCCCGGCGGGCTGTTGCGCACGCCGGTGGACGGCGCCCGCCTGACCTCCGTGTTCGGTCTCCGCATGCACCCGCTTCTGGGCTTCACGCGGATGCACCAGGGTCTCGACTTCGGCGCATCGACCGGAACCCCCGTTCTGGCCGCCGGCGACGGGGTCGTGGAGGAAGCGCGCTGGTCGGGCGATTTCGGCCGCTGGCTGAAAATCCGTCATGCCGACGGCCTGGAGACGGGCTACGCGCACCTCTCGGCCTGGGCCACGGGGCTAAGCCCCGGAACCCCGGTCCGCCAAGGCCAGATCGTCGCCTATGTCGGCGCCACGGGCCTCGCTACTGCTCCGCACCTTCACTATCAGGTCTTCAAGGGCGGCCGGGCGATCGATCCCCGCACGGCGGCCACGGTGGTCCGGAACGGTCACGACTCGGCCCAGTCCCCCGCCTTCCGGGCGCGGAAGGCCACGATCGACGCGCAGGTGGCGTCGCTGGCGGCTGCATGCGCGGCACCCGAATTGTTCCCACCCGCGCAAGCGCCGCACTGCGTCGGTTGACATTTCGTCCGTCGCCCAAACATAGGGCAGGCTCATGATCGCCGCGACCCGCGGCCGAGTGTCCTCGAACCACCCCAGGCCCGTCCGGAGAGTCCCATTCTAACGCACCTCAAACGCCTGGAGGCGGAGAGCATCCACATCATGCGCGAGGTGGCGGCGGAGTCTGAGCATCCGGTGATGCTCTATTCGGTCGGCAAGGATTCTGCGGTGATGCTGCATCTGGCCGCCAAGGCCTTCTTCCCCAGCAAGCCGCCCTTTCCGCTGCTTCACGTCGACACGACGTGGAAATTCCAGGCCATGTACGAGATGCGCGAACGTATGGCGCGCGAGCTTGGTTTCGAACTGCTGGTTCACCGGAATCCCGACGCCCTGGCCCGCAACATCAATCCCTTCGACCATGGCTCGGCCTTGCACACCGACATCTGGAAGACCGAGGGGCTGAAACAGGCGCTGGACAAATACGGCTTCGACGCGGCCTTCGGCGGCGCCCGGCGCGATGAGGAAAAGAGCCGGGCCAAGGAGCGGATCTTCTCGTTCCGCTCGGCCCAGCACCGCTGGGACCCGAAGAACCAGCGGCCGGAACTCTGGAAACTCTACAACACCCGGATCAGCCGCGGCGAAAGCATCCGCGTCTTCCCGATCTCCAACTGGACCGAGCTGGATATCTGGCAATATATCCACCTGGAGAAAATCCCGATCGTGCCGCTCTATTACGCGGCGGAGCGCCCGGTCGTGGACCGCGACGGCACGCTGATCATGGTGGACGACGACCGCATGCCGCTGCGCCCGGGCGAGACGCCGATGATGAAGTCGGTCCGATTCCGCACCCTCGGCTGCTACCCGCTGACAGGGGCGGTGGAAAGCACAGCGGCGACCTTGCCGGAGATCATCCAGGAGATGCTGTTGACCACCACCTCCGAACGCCAGGGACGGATGATCGACCACGACCAGTCCGCCTCGATGGAGAAGAAGAAGCAGGAAGGCTA
>CAIQJF010000078.1 GCA_903872075.1 uncultured Caulobacteraceae bacterium
GCCTGCCGCAGCCGCGCCTGCGCCGGCTCCCGCCCCCGTCGCCGAGGCTCCGCCCGCCCCGCCGCCGGCGCCGACGGATGTCGTGGCGATCGCCCTCCTCAACGCGCTTGAGAACGTCTGCATGCCCGCGGTCAACGGTGGCGACCTCGCCAAGATCGCCAAGTCCGCCGGCTACAAGAAGTCCGGCGAGAACTTCGTCTACAAGCAGCCCACATTCCAGTTCACCGTGCTGGCCCCGGGCTCCAACCCGACCCAGTGCCACGTTGATATCGTCCACCCCGTCGACGCCGAAGGTCCGGCGCGCCCGCTGGTTGTGGCGCTCCACAACTGGGCGGCCATGGCGCGCGGCTGGGATCTCTATCAGAACGCCAAGAGCGTCGATGCTGGCCAGGAGTTCTCCATCCGCTCGTGGGAACACACCCAGGGCGATAGCCGGCAGGCCCTGGTGATCACCACCATCCGCAAGGCGGACGGCACGCCCGCCGGCCGTAACGCCGACACCTCCATGATGATCTACAGCGTCACCAAGACCGCCGGTTGAGCCTCTTCGACGCCGGGGGACTGGTTGGCGTCACGCTCATGTTCGGCGCCTATGTCGCCGCCCAGATGCGGTGGCTCGACCCTGTACGCGCGCCATCGCTGCTGATGAACCTCGGCGGCTCGGGTCTTGTCATGCTGTCCCTGCTTCCGAAGTTCAATTTAGCGGCTTTTGTCATGGAAGCGGCCTGGGCGCTCGTCGCCCTGTTCGGCCTGGGCCGGCTGGTGTTCACGCGGCGCCGTTCGACCCGCTGATCCGGCCGATCCACTGAAGGCAGGTGTCGGCGACGGCCTCCCAGCCCGGTTCGCCCACCAGCCAGTGACTCATGTCGTCGAACACGACGGTCTCGCCCCCGATCCGTAGCGCCGTGCTACGCACCGTCGCCGGAGGGTGGATGGCGTCCTTGCCGCCGGCGATGGCCAGCACAGGGGCCTGAACCCGCATCGGGTTGACCAGGGTGGTGGCGAAGGGGTCGAGCCACCAGTTCAGCGTCTCCCAGAGCGCCCGCCCGCTCTCCGGCGTCAGCCGCGCGAAGGTCTGCCGGCGTTCGGCTTTGTCCAGGCGGTTGAAGAGATAGTTCCGCGCGGCCGGATAGTCCGGATCCACCGCCAGCGCCCAATAGGGGCCCAGGGCGTAGAGACTGACGGCCGAGATCGCTTCCTCCGCGGTCGAGCCGGTCACGCCCCATGGCGCGGACGGCGCAAGCAGGATCAGGCCGGCGATCCGGGCGCGAGTCGCGGCCATCTGGGCGATCAGGCCCCCGAGCGAATGGCCGATGAGCAACGGTGGCGCCGCCTGGATTTCGACAAGCCGGACCACGGCGGCCGCATAATCCTTGGTCGACAGGCCAGCCACGGAGCGTCCGCCGCCGGCGTCATGGCCTGGCAGGTCCGGCGCGGTGACCATGTGGCCGGCCGACTCGAACGGCGCGCGGAAGCGCTCGAACGCCCAGCCGGCGCAGAACGCGCCGTGGATCATGATGATAGGTGTTTGCACGCCGCCGCCCGCTCTCAGTCCCGAGCCCGGGGGGACCCCTCCGTGACATGCCCGCCAATGAGCGGTCTGAAAAAGTCGATGACCTTGCGATAGGTCTCCAGCTTGAACGTCGCGACGCTGCCCAGCGCCTCGTCGACGGGGGCCCAGCGCCAGAGGTCGAACTCGATCTGGTGATGCGCGCCCAGATCGAACTCGGACTCCGATCCGGTGAAACGGAAGGCGAACCAGATCTGTTTCTGCCCCAGCCAGCCCCGGGCCGCCTTGGATCGTTTGTATCCGGGCGGGAACTCATAGGCGATCCAGTCCTCGGTGCGCCCGAGGAGGGTCACCGACGTGACGCCCGTCTCCTCCTGAAGTTCGCGCCGCGCGGCCGCCTCAAGGGGCTCGCCGTCATCCACCCCGCCTTGCGGAAACTGCCAGTTGCGCGGCCCCTGGGTGTCCGCCCGGCGGCCCAGCCAGACCCGACCGTCGTCGCGGGCGAGAATGATCCCGACGTTCGGCCTGAATCGCGAGAGATCGAGGCTGGAGGCCGAGGCGTCGCCCGAGTCGCTCAAGACCAAAGCGCCTCGCTCTAGTTCGGTTTCGGCGGCGCGGGCGCCAGCGTGGCGGCGGCCGTTGTCGCGCCGGTCTTGGCTGGCGCCCCATGCGCGGCGCGCAGGATCGCCGCCTGGGCGAGAGTTGCGGTGGGCTTGGGAAGCTTGGGCGTATTGGCCACGGAGCCGTTCTTCAGCACGTCCAGCGCTCGCGTCAGCTGGAAGTCGCCCTTCTTCTCATCGAAGCCGGTCGGCGGCGCCTCGGCTGGAGAATGGGGCGCGATGCGCGTCTTGCCTTCGTCCGCCGTGAGGGCGTTCTTGAAACTGGCCTCGCTGAACTGGAACGCCTGATTCGCGACCCGCTCGGCTTCTTCGCGGGTTTCCGCCACTTCCAGGTCAGGTTCGATCCCCGTGCGCTGAATGGAGCGCCCCGACGGGGTGAAGTAGCGGGCCGTGGTCACCTTGACCGCCCCATCCAGGCCTCCGCGCAGGGGGATGACGGTCTGCACCGACCCCTTCCCGAAACTGGTCAGGCCGACGAGTTCGGCGCGGTGGCGATCCTGGAGCGCCCCGGCGACGATTTCCGCTGCGGAGGCCGTGCCGCTGTTGATCAGAACGACGACCGGCAGGCCGTCGAGCTTCACGCCGGGCTTGGCATTGTAGCGTTCGATGCTGCGCGCGTCGCGGCCGCGCTGCGAGACCACTTCGCCGCCATTGAGGAACAGGTCGGCCACGCCCACGGCCTGGTCGAGCAGGCCGCCTGGGTTGCTGCGCAGGTCGAACACCAGGCCCTTGAGCTTCGGATTCTTGGCCCGAAGGTCGGCGATCGCCGCCTTGGTCTCTTCGGTCGCTTTCTCGTTGAAGCTCGAGAGCCGCACATAGCCGAAGTCGCCCTCGGCCTTCCAGGCCACCGACTTCGGCGTGATGATCTCGCGGACCAGCTTCAGGTCGAAGGGGTCGGTCTTTTCCCGGGCGATGGTCAGCGTGACGGTCTCGCCGACCTTGCCCCGCATCTGTTTGACCGCCTCGTTCACCGTCAAACCCAGAACCGTCTGGCCATTGACGGCGGTGATGTAGTCGCCGGGCTTCACCCCGGCGCGGGCGGCGGGCGTGCCATCGATGGGCGAGATCACCTTGACCACGCCGTCCTCGCTGGTGATCTCGATGCCCAGGCCGCCGTACTCACCACGCGTCTGGTCCTGCATCTCCTGATAGTCTTCGGGCGTCAGGTAGTCGGAGTGCGGGTCGAGCGAGGTGAGCATCCCCTTCAGGGAGGACTGGATAAGCTTCTTGTCGTCCACGGGCGTCACGTACTGACGCTCGACGGTGTCGAGCACGTTCCCGAACAGCTCGAGCATGTGGTAGGTCTGGGCGTGCGACTGCGGCGTCGCGCTCGCCCGCTGGCTGACATAGGCCATGGTCCCCGCCCCGAGGACGAAGGCGGAAACGCCGATCAACAGATATCTACGCATGTCAGACGCCATGAAGGGGTGCCGCGCCGAAATTGAGGCGCCCGGATTTTAGAGCCTACGTTCCCACAGTTTCACTCATCTGTGAACCGCCACCGGGGTCAATCGCGGTGATAGGGCGAACCGGCCATCAGGGTCGCGGCGCGGTAGACCTGTTCGGCCAGCATGGCGCGGACCAGGGCATGCGGCCAGGTCTGAGGACCGAAGGCCAGGCGACCCGCGGCCGCCTCGAGCACACGCGAATCCAGCCCGTCGGCGCCCCCGATCACGAAGGTGAGCCGCCGCACGCCGTCGTCGCGCAGTCGTCCCAGCCAGGCGGCGAAGTCGCGCGACGACCGCGCCTGACCGTGCTCGTCACAGGCGATCAGGTGATCAGTATCGAGCTTGGCCAGCAACACTTCGGCCTCGGCGCCCTTGCCCGGCTTGCGGGCCTCGACTTCGACGATCTCCACCGGACCCAGGCCATGGGCGCGGCCGCTCGCCGTCGCGCGGGCGGCCCAGTCAAGGGCGAGCCGGGCTTCGGCCATGCCGCCCAGGCGTCCCACACAGAGCAGGGTGATCTTCATGGCGTCGTCCGCATCGGGTCGGCCGGGGCCGGCTGATGACGGGGCAGGGTCAGTTGGCGGGACCCAGGTGGCCGGAATCCACCGACCAGATCTTCTCGATATTGTAGTACCCGCGCACTTCCGGGCGGAACAGGTGGACGATGACATCGCCGGCGTCGATCAGCACCCAGTCGCAGTGCGGCATGCCCTCGACGCGCGCCTTGCCGTGGCCGGCTTCCTTCAGCGCCCTGAGCAGGTGGTCGGCGATGGCGCCGACATGCCGGTGCGAGCGACCCGAGGCGATGATCATGCCATCGGCAAAAGCGCTCTTGTGCTTTAGGTTGATGAAGACGATGTCGTGAGCCTTCTCGTCGTCCAGGCGACTGAGGATCATCTCTTCCAGAGGGGTGCGGCCTTCGCCGTCGTCGCGGTTGGGCGTGTGCGCCGGGTCGGTTTGCGCGCGGGGCGCGGTGTCAGCGGTCAGCGGATGCTCCTGCATCAGGATGTTACGGGGCCTTCCATAGCACGAAGCGCGGTCGAGGAGACAGGGTGGAATGGCGCGGCCAGGTAGAGCCAGGCCGGCGGCGTCCGCCCGGCGAGGGTTCGGGCGGCCCGTTCGGGCAATCGGGCGGCGGCGAAGCGCCGGGCGAACGGTGAAAACCGGCTCTTCAGCGCCACGCCGGGGCGCGAGACCACGGCGATCGGAATCTCCCGCGCCAGGTCGGCCCAGCCTTTCCAGCGATGGAAACCCGCCAGGCTGTCGGCGCCCATGATCCACACGAAGTTGACGGCCGGAAAGCGGCCCTGGAGCCACCGGACGGTGTCGACGGTGTAGCGCGTACCGATCCGCGCCTCGATATCGGAAAACCGGGTGGAGGGCCCCCGGGCCCGGCGGGCGGCCGCCGTCAGCCGCACACCGAGCTCTGGCGCGCTCCCGGCCGGCTTGAGCGGGTTCTGCGGCGCGACGAGCCAGACCACCAGGTCGAGACCCAGCCGGCGGCGTGCCGTTTCCGAGACATGGACGTGCCCGGCGTGCACGGGGTTGAACGAGCCGCCGTAAAGGCCGACGGCGAGGCCGTTCGCCAGGGCGAGGCCCGAGCGCGCGGCGCGGGGCCGACCCGCCATTGGCCGTCGCCGCGCGGTCGGAGCGGTGGGCGCTCTCAAGGCTCCGCCGCGCCGCGGTGGGCCAGGGCCAGATCGTCGGCATGGATCAGGGGGCCGGATTCATAGCCGAGCACCGCCGCGATGGCCGTCGTACGGAGACCCAGGATCTTTTCGGCGTCGACAGCGTCGTAGCGGGTCAGGCCGCGCGCCAGTTCGCGCCCGTCGCCGTCGCGCACGACGACCGCGTCGCCCTTGTCAAACCGGCCTTCCACCGCCCGCACGCCAGCCGCCAGCAGGCTCTTGCCCTTGCGCAGCGCCGCCGCGGCGCCCGAATCGACGACCAGGGCGCCCTGTGGCGTCAGGGATCCGCCGATCCAGGCCTTGTAGGCCGCGGACGGCGTTTCCGCCGCCGCGAACAAGGTGGCCCGCGCGCCGTGCTCCACGGCCGCCAGGGGCGAGGCGCGGTTGCCCAGGGTGATAAGGGTCGCGCAACCCGCGCCGGCCGCGATCCGCGCCGCGGCCAGCTTGGTGGCCATGCCCCCGGTGCCGACGCCCGCGGTCTGGTTGGCGCCGCCGGCCATGGCGAGGATCTGTTCGGTGAGGGCCGCGACATGGGGGATGTGTTCCGCGGTCGGATCGTGTCGGGGGTCGGCGGTATAGAGCCCGTCCACGTCCGACAGCAGCACCAGCAGGTCGGCCCCGATCATCTGCGCCACGCGTGCGGCCAGGCGATCGTTGTCGCCGTAGCGCAACTCCTCGGTGGCGACGGTGTCGTTCTCGTTGACCACGGCCACGGCGCCGAGGTCGAGCAGGGTCTCCAGGGTCGCCCGGGCGTTCAGAAATCGCCGGCGCACCTCTGTGTCGTCCGGCGTCAGCAGGATTTGCGCCGTGCGCAGGCCGTGGGGCTCGAGGGCTTCTTCCCAGGCGCGCATGAGCAGCGACTGTCCGGCCGCCGCCGCCGCCTGCTTCTCGGCGAGACTCAACTTGCGCTTGGGGAGTTTCAACCGGGTGCGTCCGAGCGCTACGGCGCCCGACGAGACCACCACCAGCCTCTGTCCGCGTTCGCGCATGCGGGCCGCGTCGCCGGCGAAGGCGGCCAGCCAGGCGCGGTCGACGAGGCCGGTCTTGGCGCTGACCAGCAGCGCCGAACCCACCTTGACCACAACCAGCCGCGCCTCGGTGAGCGCGCTCACGGCCGCCAGATCTCCGGGGCCTCGCTCTCGGTCGGCGGCGCGTCGCGCAGGCGAACCTTGGCGTGCGCCGCGCGCAGCAGGTCGCGCACGCCCTCGCCCGATACCGCCGAGATGAGGAAGGGTTTGACCCCGGCGGCGCGCTTGATCGCCTGGGCGACCTTGGTCCGCGCCGGCCCGTCCAGGGCGTCGACCTTGTTGAGGGCGATGAGTTCCGCCTTGTCTTCCAGTCCCCCGCCGTAGGCCGCCAGCTCCTTGCGGATGGTCCGCCAGGCGGCGGCCGGCTTGGCCTGGGTGGCGTCGATGAGGTGGATCAGCACGGCGGTGCGCTCGAGATGTCCCAGAAACCGCGTTCCCAGGCCGGCGCCCTCCGAGGCGCCTTCGATGAGGCCTGGCACGTCGGCGATGACGAACCGCTCATTGGACGACAGGTCGACCACCCCCAGGTTCGGCGTAAGCGTGGTGAACGGATAGTCGGCGATCTTGGGGGTCGCCGCCGAACTGGCGGCCAGGAAGGTGGATTTGCCTGCGTTGGGCAGACCCACGAGGCCGACGTCCGCGATCAGCTTCAGTCGCAGCCATATCCAGGAGTCCTGCCCGGGCAGACCGGGATTGGCGTGCTTGGGCGCCTGATTGATCGGACCCTTGAAATAGGCGTTGCCGAAGCCGCCGTTACCGCCCGCGGCCAGCCTGATGCGCATGCCCACCTGATCGAGGTCGGCGATCAGGGTCTCCTGATCCTCGTCGAACACCTGGGTGCCGACGGGCACACGCAGGATGGCGTCAGCGCCGCCCGCGCCGGTGCGGTTGCGCCCCATGCCGTGGCCGCCGGTGCCGGCCTTGAAATGCTGGTGGTAACGATAGTCGATCAGGGTGTTCAGACCCTCGACGGATTCGATCCACACATCGCCGCCCCGTCCGCCGTCGCCGCCGTCGGGTCCGCCATACTCGATGAACTTCTCTCGCCGGAACGACACCGCCCCGGCCCCCCCGTCGCCGGAGCGGATGTAGATCTTGCACTGGTCGAGAAATTTCATGAGGCGGCTGTTGTGACGGAAAGGGCGGGGAAAATCGAGGGGTAGGGCCGATGTCGCCGTCCAGCGGGGGCCGCGCCGCCGGGGATCAGGGCGGACTCCCGGCTATCGCCGGGCGAACTCCAGCCAGATCGGGGCGCAGTCGCCGAGACGTTTTTCCTCGTAGCGCGTCGTGATGTGGTCGGCCGGCGGGACGCGCCAGTCGTCGGCGCGCATGGCGAGCCAGTCGAAGGCGGGCGCACGGCGAACCAGCATCAGGGTCTGGTCGGCATAGTCGGCCCAGTCGGTGACGAACCTCAGGCGACCGCCCGGTTTCAGTAATCTCGCGGCGTCGTCGATGAAATCCGGCTGAACGAGTCGGCGCTTGTTGTGCCGCGCCTTGGGCCACGGATCGGGGAACAGGATGAACATCCGGTCCAGACAGGCGTCGGGCAGGGCCGCCATCAGATCGCGGGCGTCCCCGGCGTGCAGGCGTACATTGGCGAGGCTGGCCTCATCGATATGGCGCAGGGCGCTGGCGACACCGTTGAGGAACGGCTCCGCGCCGAGGATCAGGATATCCGGGCGTCGCGCCGCCTGGGCCGCCATGTGCTCCCCGCCGCCGAACCCGATCTCCAGCCAGACCTCCGCCGCCTCCGGGCCGATCGTGCGCGGATCGAAAGGCCCCTCCGGCGTTGCGACTTGAGGCAGCAGCGTCGTCATCAGAGCCGCCTGCCGCGGCTTGATCGGCCGTGACCGGATGCGGCCGAAGGTCCGCAGCGGCCGGTGTTCCTCGTCCAAGGTCTAAGGTCTCCGGCGCAGAATGCCTGGCGCGGACGCGCCGGTCAGGGACAGGATCAGCATCAGGGCCAGGGGCGCCTCGCCGAGCTGATTGAACAGGGTGGGCGCCAGGGCGGGCGGCAGCGGGCCGTCGATCACGCCATAGGCGCCGAGCTGCAGGCTTCGTCCCGGGACCACCCGGCCATAGGCGTCGACGATGGCCGAGATTCCTGTCGGCGTGGCGCGGATCATCGGCAGGCCTTCCTCGATGGCCCGGTAGCTGGCGATGTTGAGGTGTTGCCGCGGCCCCGCGCCGAGTCCGAACCAGGCGTCATTGGAGATGTTGGCGATCCAGGCGGCGCGCACGCCATTCATGTCACCCCCTTCGCGGGTGAAGCCCGGAAACAGACTCTCATAACAGATCAACGGCTGCACCGACGGCAGGCCGGCGATCCTCATCGGCCGTGGCCGCGGCCCCGGCGTGAAGCCGTCACCCACGTGGACGAACTGTTTGATGCCCCAGCGTGAGGCGACGCTGTCGAAGGGCATGAACTCGCCGAACGGCACCAGGCGGAACTTGTCATAGAGGCCGGTCACCTTCAGCCGCCGGCCCTCGGCCTTGATCACCGCCAGACTGTTGTAGGTCACCGGCGCGCCCTGAGCGTCGGTGGCGAAACGGTAGCCGCCCAGGATCAGGGTCTGGCCGGGCTTCAGCGCGTCAAGAATGGCTTCGGATGTCCAGGCCTCGGGCGCGAGATATTCCTGGAGCGCCGCCGGGATCGCGCCCTCCGGCCAGATGACGATATCCGGCGTGCGCGCGGCGGCGCGCGCGGTGAGCGTCACATAGCGGGTGACGATGCTGTCGAAGATCCGGGCGTCATACTTGTTCTCCTGCCGCACCTTCGCCTGCACGATCCGCACCCACGGCGCATGTGGATCGGCCGGCGCCGCATGCGCCAAGCGCACGACCCCATAGGCGTAGAGCCCGGCGATCGTCGCGACCGAGGCCAGGCCCATGATCTGGCCTCGCCGGCCTTCCAGCAGTGTGAAGGGTCCCGTAACCGCGACAATCGTTATCCAGCTGAGGCCATAGGCGCCGACAACCGAGGCCATCTGAGACGGGGCCGAACCCGCCCGCCAGGTCTCGCCGGGCAGGTCCCAGGGAAAGCCTGTGAACAGGTGACCGCGCAGCCATTCGAACCCCACAAGGGCGGCGGCGAACAACAGGACCCGGCCGGGTCCGGGGCCGGCCACGGCGCGATAGACAACTCCCGCCGCCCCCCAGAACAGGGCCAGGCCCGCGGCCATGAAGATGACGGCGAACGGCGCCATCCAGCCTTGCGCTTCGGCGTCGACCTGGAACGGCTGCGCGAGCCAGGCGATGGAGAGCGCGAAATAGGCGAATCCCGCCAGCCAGCCGAGGGCGAAGGCCGACCGCCAGCGTCCGCGCCGCCCGAGCCTGTCGATCAGCCGGAAGAGCACGCCATAGCCGAGGAGTCCCGGCAGCAGGCCCCACGGCGGGTGCGCAAGGGCCGCGGCGAGGCCGGCGGCCAGGGCCAGGACCCGTGCGCCAAACAGCAGGGCGGTTGAGCGGCCCGGAAACGGAGCGTCGGACATCCGGCGTTCAGGGCGCGGGCGCGGCGGTGGGCCGGATGCGCAGGCGCTTGATCCGACGTGGATCCGCGTCGGTGATTTCGAACTCGAAGCCTTCGGGGTGGGCGATCACCTCGCCCCGTTGCGGCACGCGCCCGGCCAGTGCGGTCACCAGGCCGGCCGCAGTTTCGATATCCTCTTCGAGGTCAGGGTCGGACAGGGGGCGGCCGAGGGCGGCTTCGAGCACCTCCAGAGGGGCCCGTCCGTCCGCCTCATAGACACCGCCCGGCCGGGCGACGATCTGGCTGACGGCGGCCTCGTCATGCTCGTCGTCGATCTCCCCGACGACGGCCTCGATGACGTCCTCCAGAGTGACGATCCCATCGACCCCGCCGAATTCGTCGATCACCATGGCCATGTGGATGCGGCTGGCCTGCATGCGCACCAGAAGGTCCGCGGCCCGCATGGACGGCGGCACGTACAGGGTCGGGCGCTTGAGACGGGGCAGGATGGGATCCTGTGTCCTGTGGGCCGCATTCGGGTCCGCCAGCAATCGGAACACGTCCTTCAGGTGCGCGACACCCACCGGGTCGTCGAGCGTTTCCTTATAGACCGGCAAGCGCGAGTGCTCGCTCTCCGCGAAGGCGGCGACCACTGCCTGAAGCGAGGAGTCGAGTTCCACCGCGGTGATATCCGCCCGCGGAGTCATCACATCGCCGACGGTGATCGTCTGGAAGGCCTCAGCCTGACTGCGAAGCGCGGCCCCGGCCGCGCTTTCGGCTGCTTCACTCGATTCGGCGGTCGCCGCCCGGCCGCTCAGGCCGAGGGCCTTCAGCCAGCGGGCGAGGGCGGGGCGGGGCTTTCTGCGTCCCTCGCCCGATGTGGCGGGGTCATCGCTCATCTACGGTCTCCACGGCGTAGGGGTCGGGTGTCCCCAGGGCGGCGAGCAGGCGCCGTTCGCGCGCCTCCATGACTTCCGCGTCAGCGTCGGTCTCGTGGTCGAATCCCAGCAGATGCAGGACGCCATGGATGACAAGGTGACGCAGATGGTCAGCGAGTGGCTTGCCCTGGGTCCGGGCTTCCGCGGCGCAGACGCCAAACGCCAGGGCGATGTCGCCCATCTGTCCGAACGGGTTTTCCGGGGCCGGGAACGACAGCACATTGGTCGCCGTGTCCTTCCGCCGGAACCTGGCGTTGAGATCGCGCACGGTGGCGTCGTCGGCCAGCAGGACGGCGACAGCCCGGTCCTCATCGGGCGCAAGCGCGGCCAAGGCCGCGGTCCGCGCCACATCCGCGGCGTCGGGCAGGGCGCGCACCCAGTCGTCCGATGCGATCTCGACCTCGACCGTGGTCTCCAGCTCGACCATCACCGGGGCCGGCGGGCGGCGTCGGCGTCATAGGCCTCCACGATCCGTCCGACCAGCGGATGGCGCACGACGTCGGCGCCGGTGAACCGCGACACCGCCACCCCTTCGACGCCCTCCAGAATCGACACGGCGTGAGCCAGGCCCGAGTCGTGAGCGTTGATCAGGTCGACCTGACTTGGGTCGCCCGTGACGGCCATGCGGGACCCCTCTCCCAGGCGGGTGAGGACCATCTTCATCTGCAGGCGCGTCGTGTTCTGAGCCTCGTCGACGATGACGAAGGCGTTGGACAGCGTTCGTCCCCGCATGAAGGCGATGGGCGCCACCTCGATCTCGCCACGCTCGCGGCGCTTGCGCAGGGCTTCGGGGCCGAGAATAGCCGACATGGCCTCCCAGACCGGCGCCATGTAGGGATCGACCTTCTCGTTCAGGTCGCCGGGCAGGAAGCCGAGCCGTTCGCCCGCTTCCACAGCCGGGCGGGTCACCACCAGTCGCTCCACCGCGCCGGCGCGCAGCTGATTGGCGCCGTGGGCCACCGCGAGAAAGGTCTTGCCGGTGCCGGCCGGGCCCATGCCGAACACGAGGTCATGGGCTTCGAGGGCGTCAAGATATCGCGCCTGCGCCGGCGTCTTGGCCGCGACCAGGCCGCGTTTGCCAGCGGCGGCGCTCGCGGTCCCACCGCCGGTTCGCGCCAGATCAATGGCCACGCGCACGTCCGCCGGCGTCACGTCAAGGCGAGAGGCCACCCGGCCGGCCAGGGCCGCAATGGCGTGCTTCGCCGAGCGCCGGCCTTCGGCGTCGCCGTTCAAGGACACGCCGCCGCCCGGCGTCTCCACCAGCACCCGAAAGGCATCCTCGATCAGGGCGGCGTGGCGGCCGCCCGGGCCCGCGACGGCGCGGACGGCCTCATCGGCCAGGGGCAGGAATTCGGAAGGGCCGCGTCTCAAGCGAGTTCCAGCGCCAGACGGCCGGTGAGGCTGTTGTGGGCGGCGCCCACGATGGTGACCGGAACGATCGAACCGATGAGGTTGGTGGCGCCTTCGCAGTGCACCGCCTGCAGATAGGGGCTGCGTCCGATAACCTGACCCGTGTGGCGTCCGGGCCGCTCCACGAGAATCTGAAGGCTGCGGCCGACCTGCGCGGCATTGAAGGCGCGCTGCTGCGCTTCGACCAGCGCCTGCAATCTCGCCAGGCGTTCTGTCTTCACCGCTTCGTCGATCTGGCCGCCCATCGAGGCGGCCGGCGTACCGGGGCGACGTGAATATTTGAAGCTGAAGGCGCTGGCGAAACCCACATCCTGGATCAAGCCGAGCGTGGCTTCGAAATCGGCGTCCGTTTCGCCGGGAAAGCCGACGATGAAGTCGCTGGAGAGCGCCAGATCGGGTCGCGCCGCCCGGATCCGTTCGACGGCCTTGAGGTAGGTTTCCACCGTGTGCGCACGGTTCATGGCCTTGAGGATGCGATCGGACCCCGACTGCACAGGCAGATGCAGATAGGGCATCAGCGCTTCCACCTCGGCGTGGGCGCGGACCAGGTCATCGTCCAGGTCGGCGGGGTGGCTGGTGGTGTAGCGGATACGCGCCAGGCCCGGGATGCGGGCCAGTCTGCGCGCCAGGTCCGCCAGCCCGACCCCGTCGGGATCGCGATAGGCGTTGACGTTCTGGCCGAGCAGGGTGACCTCGCGCACGCCGCGCGCGACAAGAGAGCGCGCCTCCGCCTCGATCGCAGCGGCCGGCCGCGAGAACTCCGCCCCGCGGGTGTAGGGTACGACACAGAAGGTGCAGAACCTGTCGCAGCCTTCCTGGATTGTCAGGAAAGCGGTGACGCCCGCCGGCTGGCGATCGGCGGGCAGAGCGTCGAACTTCTCCTCCGCCTCGAAGTCCGCGGCCAGACGTTCGCCCCGCGCCCTGTGCGCGCGGGCGATCAGTTCGGGCAGGCGGTGATAGCTTTGCGGGCCGATCACCAGATCCACGGCGGTCTGCCGCTTCATGATCTCTTCGCCTTCGGCCTGGGCGACGCACCCCGCCACGGCGATGATCATCTCGCCGCCAGCCTCGGCCTTGGCGATCTTGAGCGCTTTGACGCGACCCAGCTCGGAATAGACCTTCTCGGTCGCTTTTTCCCGGATGTGGCAGGTGTTCAACACCACCAGATCGGCGTCGTCAGGGGTGTCGCTGATGGCGTAGCCGAACGGACGCAACACATCCGCCATGCGCTCACTGTCGTGAACGTTCATCTGGCAGCCGTAGGTCTTGATGAACAGCTTCTTCCGGGGAAGCTCAGTCATCGCAGGGTATGCCGTACAACTCGAGCCGGTGGTCCACGAGCCGATAGCCCATCCGCAGCGCGATCGCCCGCTGGAGCTTCTCGATGTCCTCGTCGACGAACTCCATCACCGCCCCGCTTTTCATGTCGATCAGGTGGTCGTGATGGCCTTCGCTGGCCTCTTCATAGCGTGACCGGCCGTCGCGGAAATCGTGGCGCGTGAGGATGCCGGATTCCTCGAACAGGCGGACGGTCCGATAGACCGTGGCGATGGAAATGTGCGGATCCACGGCGTGGGCCCGGCGATGCAACTCTTCCACGTCCGGATGATCGAGGGCCAGGGACAGCACGCGCGCGATAACGCGGCGCTGCTCCGTCATGCGCATGCCCTTGTCGATGCAAAGTTTTTCGAGGCGTTCCACGCGAGGGGCTCCAGATCGGGGGCTCAGCATAGAGCGCCGGGCGTCATCTGTTAAGATCACGGCGCATGATCAGGGCGGCAACCGCGCCGCTGGCGCGCAGATAGTAGCCGGGCCGTCGCCCGACGGCGCCGAAACCCTGAGCGCGATAGAGCGCCTCTGCGCCCGGATTGTCTTCGGCCACCTCCAGAAAGACCGACGTCGCGCCCCCTGCCAGGGCGGCGGCGAGGCCGTGGTGAAGCAGATCATCGCCGATCCCGCGCCGGCGGAAGGCAGGGGCGGTCACGATTGTCAGAACCTCAGCCTCGTCGGCGGCCTGGCGGCAAAGGATGAAACCGGCGGGTTTGGAGTCCAGCTCAGCGATGAATCCGAATACCCCCGTTGAGCGCAGCAGATCCGCGATGGCCACCGCAGACCAGGCATCGTCGAAGCCCTCGATATGCAGGTTCGACAGCCTCTCGGCATCGTCCGGACGGGCCGGCCGCACGGCGATCACGCCGCTTTCACCTTGGCGTCCGGTGGTCGGAGATAGAGGGGGCGGGGGGCGGCCAGCGGCGCACTTGCGGTCAGGCGCGCCACGGCCGTGGGATCGGCCGTGTCCTGCACGTCGACCGTCGCGCCAGGCGCCGCGGGGGCCAGCAAAGCCGCGCCAGGGCCTGTGAGCGTCAGGCGGCCATCCGGGCAGATTTCTGTCAGGCGGGCTGCGGCCATCTCCGGGGTCAGGGTATCCGGCCCCATAAGCGGCGCATCGCCCTCGAAGATCTGCAGGTAGAGGCGCCCTCGGCCGGCGTCGATGACGACGGCGGTCACGCCCAGCGTGTCCACGCCCGCCGCAAGCGCCGCAAGCGTCGACACGCCGATGCAAGGCTTGCCCAGCGCCAGGCCAAGGCCCTTGGCGAAGGCGAGGCCCACCCGCAGGCCGGTGAAGGATCCCGGGCCGACGGTGACGCCGATCCGGTCAATGTCGGCGAACGTCAACCCATGCGTCGCCATGAGATCGCGGACCATGGGCGCCAGTCGTTCCTGGTGGCCGCGGGTCATGGGCTCGCTCAGCCAGCCCAGAGTCTCCCCGTCACGACTCAGCGCCGCGGAGCAGGCCGCCAGGCAGGTGTCGAGGGCCAGGACGATCATCGGCGTGGCCGCGCGCTCGCGATTCAGATGACCTTGCAGGCCTCTTCGAAGCTCAGGCGCGGCAGGCGGTCGAACAGGTTCTCGCCGTTGCCGTGGCCGATGGAGCAGATGAAGTTCGACTTCACCTTGGTGCCGGCGAAGAACAGAGCGTCGACCTTGCCGTTGTCGAAGCCTGACATCGGGCCCGTGTCGAGGCCGAGCGCCCGGGCCGCCAGAATGAAATAGGCGCCCTGCAGCGAGGCGTTGCGGAACGCCGTCTGCTCGGTTGTCGCGGGATCCGAGAACACGTTCTTCATGCCCGGGACGTGCGGGAAGAGCACGTCCATATGCTCGGGGAAATCGAGATCGTAACCAATGATCACCGTGGCCGGAGCGGACTTGATCTTGGCCTGGTTGCTGCCGGACGAGACCGACGCGAGCTTTTCCTTGGCGTCGGCGCTGGTCACGAAGACGAAGCGGGCGGGATTGGTGTTGGCCGCCGTCGGACCCATGCGCGCCAGGTCGTAGAGCTCGCGAAGCAGGCTCTCGGGCAGGGATTCGGCCTGCCAGCCATTGTGGCTGCGGGCGCTGAGGAAAAGCTGATCAAGGGCGGCGGCGTCGAGACGAGCGGTCATGGGGCTGTCCTGGGGATCGTGGGGAGGAATAGGGCGCCGCAACTCTGGGGTCGCGGCCGTAGCCGGGGAGGCTCAGAGGGCCTGTTCGACCCGGGTAACCTCGGGAACGTAGTGCTTGAGCATATTCTCCACCCCGGCCTTCAAGGTCGCGGCCGACGACGGGCAACCGGCGCAGGCGCCGCGCATGTGCAGCCACACCACGCCGGTGTCGGGCTCGAACTTGGCGAACAGGATATCGCCGCCGTCCTGCGCCACGGCCGGGCGGATTCGGGAGTCGAGAAGATCCTTGATCTCCAGGACGACCTGGGCGGCGTCGCCCTCGTAGACATCCTCATCGGCCGCCGGGCCGTCACCGTCGTTGAGCAGCGCCCGGCCGTCGGTGAAGTGATCCATGATGGCCGCCAGAATCGGCGCCTTCAGGTGCGACCAGTCGCGGTCCTCAGCCTTGGTGACGGTCAGGAACTCCTGACCGAAGAACACCCGCTTGACGCCGCCGAGATCGAACAGCGCCTGGGCGAGGGGCGACGCCGCCGCCTCGTCGAGGTCATGGAACTCGCGGGTGCCCGACGCCATCAGCTCGCGGCCCGGCAGGAACTTGAGCACGGCGGGATTGGGGGTCGCTTCGGTCTGAATGAACATCAACTGTCTCCGTGAAGGGACTAGATGGCGAGGGATGACCGGCGACGCAACTGCGAGGCGCCCTCAACCGCCCGTGAATCCCACGATCCGCTTCGTTTCCGCGAGAATAGGGGCCGCCAGGGCCCGCGCGCGCTCCGCGCCCGCGGCCAGGATGCGATCGATCTCGGCAGGGTCCGCCATCAGGCGCCGCATCTCGGCGGAGACCGGCGAAAGGCGCTCGACAAGCAGATCGGCCAGCGCCGGCTTGAAGGCCTGGCCGAATCCTTGACCGGCGAACCGGGCCAGAACGGCCGCCTTGGTTTCCCCGGCGAGCGCCGCGTAGATCCCCAGCAGGTTATCGGCCTCGGGGCGGCCCTTCAGTTCCTCCACCGTGTCGGGCAGGGGCAGCGGGTCGGTCTTGGCCCGCCGGATCTTGTTGGCGATGGTGTCGGCGTCGTCAGTGAGATTGATCCGCGACTGGTCGGACGGATCGGACTTCGACATCTTGGCGGTGGCGTCACGCAGCGACATGATCCGGGCGCCGGGACCTTCGATGAGGGCCTCCGTCAGGGGGAAGAAACCGGGCGCGTCGAAGTCGTGGTTGAACTTGGCGGCGATATCCCGGGTCAGTTCGAGGTGCTGTTTCTGGTCCTCGCCCACGGGGACGTGGGTGGCCTTGTAAAGCAGGATGTCGGCCGCCTGGAGCACCGGATAGGTGTAGAGCCCGACGCTGGCGCGCTCCTTGTGCTTGCCGGTCTTCTCCTTGAACTGGGTCATCCGGTCCAGCCAGCCCAGGCGGGCGACGCAGTTGAAGATCCAGGCGAGCTCGGCGTGTTCGGGCACGGCGGACTGAGCGAAGACGATGGCTTTCGCCGGATCGACGCCCGCGGCGAAATAGGCGGCGGCGATCTCACGGGTCTGGGCGGCCAGGTTTTTCGGATCCTGCCAGGCGGTGATGGCATGCAGGTCCACCACGCAGTACAGGCACTCCATCTCGTGCTGGAGCGCAACGAATTTCACCAGGGCGCCCAGGTAGTTGCCCAGGTGCAGGGCGCCCGAGGGCTGGACGCCGGAAAACACGCGCGCCGCCGTCGGCGCGGTGGGGGAAGAGGGTTCGGTCATGGTCTCGGCTTCAATCTTGAGGCGAAGGGAAGCGGCGACGCGGGGCGCGCCGTGTTCAGTCGGATGAAGATGGGCGACGCCATCGTCCGGTTTGGTTCGCCTTGAAAGCCATGACCGCGTTCTAACGTCAGGGCCTTGCAGGGGCAAGTCGCCCGGGGCGGTGGCTCACCGGGCGATGCTGGCCCGGGCGCGAGCGAGCCGTCCGCTGCCCACAGCCGTATCGGCGTCCTCCAGGACTTCGATCAGGCGTGTGCGCACGGCGGTCGACTCATCCGGGTCGGTAAGCTTTCCGCCGCCTTCGGTGACGACATAGAAGGCGTCGACGGCGCGTTCGCCATGGCTATCGACGTGGGCCGACTGGATCGACAGGCCGGCTTCCGACAACACTCGCGCCAGGGCCTCGACCAGTCCATGACGGTCCCGGCCGGTCGCTTCGACAACCGTCGCGTGCTGAGAAGCTTCGTTGTCCAGCATGACGTTGGCGGGGATGGCGAAAGCCGAGGCGCGCCCGGAATCCGCAAGGCGCCGGGCTTCCACGGCGGGCACCTCACCGCACGCCGCGCTCTCCAGGGCGGCCACCAGTCGCCTGAGATGCTTCTGATTGCCGTCGCCGAATGGGCGGCCCGCGTGATCCTGGACGTAGAAAATATCCAGCGCCGCGCCGGTTGAGGAGGTGAAGATTCTGGCGCCCACCACATTGCCGCCGAGTCGCGCGATCGTCAGGGCCAGGTCGGCGAACAGCCCGCGGCGGTCCCCGGCGGTCACTACGATTTCGGCGGCGTTGCGATCGGCGCGAACCGTGGCCTCCGCCGCGGCCCCATTGGCCTTGGCCGCTCTGCGCGAGAGTTCGAGGTGCACCTTCTGTTCGGCCAGGTTGAAGGCCACGAAATAGGCGTCCTCCATCGCCGTGGCCCACGCCCGGGCGTCAGGTTCGGCGGCCACCAGGGCGGAACGGGCGTCGTAGGCGAGCGCTTCCTGACGCCGGCGCGCCACGCCGGCCGCATCCGAGGTGCGTCCGCCCCGGAAGACCGTCTCGGCGGCGCCGTAGAGTTCGCGCAGCAGTTGGCCTTTCCAGCCGTTCCAGACGCCCGGCCCCACGGCTCGGATGTCGGCCACCGTGAGCACGATGAGCAGTCGTAGCCTTTCCGGCGTCTGAACGATCTCGGCGAAGGCCGCCACGGTCGCGGGATCCGAAACGTCGCGCTTCTGGGCGAAATCGCTCATCACCAGGTGGTGTTCCACCAGCCAGGCCACGAGATCGATCCTGGGGCGGTCAAGACCCAGACGCTCGCACGCCGATCGCGCGGCGCGCGCACCGGCCTTCTCCTGTCCTCCCACCCCGCCCTTGCCCGTGTCATGCAGCAGCATGGCGAGGTAGAGGGCTTCCCGGTCCTCGATGAGGGGCATCACCAGAGTTGAAAGGGGATGGTCCTCCGTGAAACGTCCCTCGGCGATGTCGTTGATGATGCCCACGGCCCGCAGGGTGTGCTCGTCCACCGTGTAGGAGTGGTACATGTTGAACTGCATCTGGGCGACGATGGCCCCGAACTCGGGCAGGAAGCGCCCGAGAACCCCGGCCTCGTTCATGAGCTCCAGGGTCCGCCGGGGTTTTCGCCCCTTGGCCAGGATGTCGAGGAAGACCCTCGCGGCCACCGGGTCGCGACGGATTCTGGAGGTGATCAGGGCCAGATTGCGGGTGACTTCCGTGAAGGCGTCCGGGTGCAGGTCGAGGTCCCGGGTGTCAGCGAGCTGAAAGAGCCGAAGCAGGTTGACGGGGTCATGCGTGAAGATATCAGGCCCGACGACCGAAATTCTCCCGCCGTCGAGGACGAATCCGCCGCCGAGAGGCGCGGGTGAGGCCGCCCGGCCCGGCAGGACGCGCAGCAGACCGCGGGGCGTCGATTTCATGTGGTCGGCTTCGAGCTTTGCCGCGAAAGCCCGGGTCAGCACGCCCACGTCCTTGGCGATCAGGAAGTAGCGCCGCATGAAACGTTCCACCGCCGGCGTGTTGTCGCCATTGCGGCGGGGCCGGTCGTGATAGCCCATGCGGCGGGCGATCTCGGGCTGCAGATCGAAGGTCAGACGCTCCTCGGGCCGGCCGGTCGCATAGTGCAGATGCGCGCGGACCGCCTCCAGGAAGTCGAAGGCGCGGATGAAGGTGCGAACCTCCCGGCCCAGGAACATATCCATCCGCAACACCGCTTCGCGTCCTTCGGCCGGGTGCAGATATTGGGCGATCCAGAACAGGGTGTGCAGGTCGCGCAGGCCGCCCTTGCCCTCCTTGACGTTCGGCTCGACCATGAACCGGCTGGCGCCTGCCCGGGCATGGCGCTCGTCCCGCTCCTTGAGCTTGGCCGCCACGAACTCCGCGCCGGTGTTGCGCATCACCTCCGCCCGGAACCGTTTCTGAAGATCGGCGGCGAGGTCCTCATCGCCGATCAGCCGCCGGGCCTCCAGGATCGAGGTGCGGATCGTCATATCGGCGCGCGAAAGCCTGATGCACTCCTCGACCGTGCGCGAGGCGTGGCCGACTTTGAAGCCCAGGTCCCACAGGGCGTAGAGCATGAACTCGATCACGCTCTCGGTGTGGGCGGTTTCCTTGTAGGGGCGCACGAACAGCAGATCGATGTCGGAGAACGGGGCCAGGGCGCCTCGGCCGTAGCCGCCGACCGCCATCAGGGCCAGGCGCTCACCCTGGGTGGGATTGCGGGCGCGGAAGACGTGGACAGTGGTAAAATCCCACAGCGCCGTGATCACCTCGTCGGTCACGCCGGACAGCAGGCGGGCGGTTTCGACGCCGCCGGCGCCGCTTTCGAGCCGCTCCTTGGCGATCATCCGGCCGCGAAACAGCGCCTGTTTCAGGATCTCGATTGCGCGCCGACGTTGCTCCGGCGCATCGCCGGTGGCGTCCAGCGCGGCGGTGGAGAGCTGCGAGCGCAGCCGCAGGCCGTCGACGACGAGTTCAAGGCGTGTGGGACGAAGGCGAGGGGGCATGCGACCTCATATAGTCCCGGTCGCCGGGAATGTCCGGAAACGGCTCACAGAAGCCCTTTCAACCGATAGAGGGCGTCCATCGCCTCGCGGGGGCTCATGCCGTCGACGTCGAGCGCCCGCAACGCCAGTTCCACTGGGCCGGGTCCGGCCGGGGCTTCGGAGCGTGGGGCGGCGGCCGCGAACAGCGGCAATTCCTGGAGACCGGCATGGGACACGGCCTCGCTCTCCAGCCGGGCGAGCACCTCGCGGGCCCGGGCGACCACAGCGGGCGGCACCCCGGCCAGGCGTGCGACCTGAACCCCATAGGAGCGGTCCGCGCACCCGGGGCCGGCCTCGTGCAGGAAGACCAGATCGCCGTTCCATTCCTTGGCCTTGAGCGAAAGGTTGGACACGTGCGCCAGCCTGTCCTCAAGCGCCGCGAGCTCATGATAGTGGGTGGCGAACAGCGCCCGGCACTGGTTGGCGTCGTGCAGCGCTTCGGCGCAGGCCCAGGCGATGGCGAGCCCGTCATAGGTGGCGGTGCCGCGCCCGATCTCATCGAGGATCACGAAGGAGCGGGCGGTCGCCTGGGTGAGGATGGCGGCGGTCTCCACCATCTCCGCCATGAATGTCGATCGGCCGCGGGCCAGGTCGTCGCCCGCGCCGACGCGGCTGAACAGGCGATCGACAACGCCCAGGCGCAGTCCCGCCGCCGGGACGAAACAGCCGGCCTGGGCGAGAATCGCCAGCAGCGCGTTCTGACGCAGGAAGGTCGATTTGCCCGCCATGTTTGGCCCGGTCACGATGGACAGACGCGGATAGGCGGCGCCCGCGCCGTCAAGGGCGCAGTCATTGGGGGTGAACACGTCGCCGGCCCGCTTGACCGCGGCCTCGACGACAGGGTGGCAAGCCGCGCGGGCCTCGAACGCCAGGGACCGATCCACCTGGGGCCGCGAGGCGCCGATGTCGCCGGCCCATTGCGCCAGGCCCGACGCCACGTCCAGGCGGGCCAAGCCTTCAGCCGCCGCCTGGATCATCGGCGCCAGTTCGCAGGCCGCCGCCCGCCAGCGCTCGAAGATGGCGATCTCAAGCGCGAGCGCCTGGTCGGCCGCCCGGGCTATCCGCGCGTCGAGGTCGGCCAACTCCACGGTGGTGAAGCGGGTCTGGTTGGCGAGGGTCTGACGGTGGATGAACACCGCCGACAGGGGCGGCTGGAATAGCGGCTCGGCCTGTTTGGCCGTGGCCTCGACGAAATAGCCCAGCACGGCGTTGTGGCGGATCTTCACCGGTACGCCGCTCTCGACGGCGAGGCGGGCCTCCAGAGCGGCGACCACCCGCCGGCTGTCGTCACGCAAGCCCCTGGCGGTGTCCAGGTCGCCGGAGACGCCCGCCGCCACGAAGCCGCCGTCGCGGGTGAGAGCAGGGGGATCCACGGCCAAGCCGTCGGCCAGCATGCGGAGCAGACCGGCCAGGGCCGGCTGGCGCGGCAGGTCCAGCGCGCGCGCGGCGTCCGATATCTCGGCCGGCGCCTGCGTCAAGGCATCGGCCTCCCCGGCCAGGCGCTCGCAGACCGTCGCGGCGATCGTGAGCCCGTCGCGCAGGCTCCACAGATCCCGTGGACCTCCCCGGCCAAGCGCCAGGCGCGACAGCGCGCGCGCCATGTCGGGCGCGCCCCCGAGCATCCGGCGCACGTCCTCGCGGGCGGTGCGACGCTCGAGAAACCAGGCCACGCCGTCCAGCCGGGCGTTGATCGCGGCCGGATCCAGCAGAGGCCGCGACAGCCGGGCGGCGAGCAGGCGGGCGCCCGGCGCGGTGACCGTGCGATCGATGGCTGACAGCAGCGATCCTTCACGTCCGCCGGAGAGGGTGCGTTCGATCTCCAGGCTTGCCCGGGTGGCCGGGTCGATGGCCATGACGTCGCTTTCGCTCGCCCGCCGCGGCGCGCGCAGGACGGGCAGGCGCCCCGCCTGGGTGGTGTCGAGATGGGCGGCGATCAGGCCCAGGGCGGCGATCTCCGCGCCGCTTAATGTCCCGAACCCGTCCAAGGTCTGAACGCCGTAGAGGCGTTTCACCCGGGCTTCGGACGCTGCGGGTTCGGCCAGGGCGCCGGGCATGGGTTGCACCAGACCGCCCGCCCCCTGCAGGGCCGCGGCGATCACAGGGTCGCTGAACAGCCGGTCGGGCGTCAGGATCTCGGACGGTCGCAAGGCCGCGAGCGCCGAGGCCAGGCCCTCCGGGGCGAGGGTCAGGCAGTCAACGTCTCCAGTGGACAGCTCGACGCTGGCCAGCGCCGCGACGCCGCCGCGCAGGGCGATGGCCGCCAGCCGGTTGGCGCCCCTGGCGTCGAGCAGCCCGTCCTCGGTCAGTGTGCCGGGGGTCACGACGCGGACGAGATCGCGGCGAACCACGGACTTGGCGCCCCGTTTCCGCGCCTCGGCCGGATCCTCCATCTGCTCGCAGACAGCGACCTTGAACCCGGCGCGGATCAGCTTGGCGAGATAGGCCTCGGACGCATGCACGGGGACGCCGGCCATGGGAATCGGCTGGCCGGCGTGGGTTCCCCGATGGGTGAGGGTGATGCCGATGGCGGCCGAGGCCTTGGCGGCGTCGTCGAAGAACAGTTCGTAGAAGTCGCCCATGCGGAAGAAGATCAGGGCGTCAGGCTGCCGCGCCTTGGCCTCGAAATACTGGGCCATGACGGGCGTGGCGCCGGCCGCGGTTGGCGGCTCGCCTGGAATCAGCACCGGGGCGTTCATGGAATCGACGCTATAGGCCCGGCGGCGACGCGTCAGCCCTTGACGTTGTCCGACGTGCGTTCAAGCTTCAGCCCATGCCGCGTCTTGATCAGATCGCCATCGTCGCCGCCGGGCCGTCGGACGCCGGGGATCTGGCGCGCGTTCACGTGCGGGCCTGGCGGGAGACCTATCGCGGCCAGTTGCCGGACGCCTATCTGGCCAGGATGAGTCCGCCCCTCCATGCCCGGCGGTGGCGGCACCAACTCACCAGGGCCGCGGCCGGCGACGTCGTCCTGGCGGCCGAGAGCGCCGAGGGTCTGGTCGGCTATTGCGGCGCTCATCTGCTCGACGGAACCGACCGGGGCGAGGTTTCCACGCTTTACGTGCTCCGCTCGGCGCAGCGGCGCGGTCTTGGACGACGATTGCTCGGCGGCGCCGCCCGGGTGCTCGCGGCGAACGGCGCCTGCGCGCTCGACCTCTGGGTGCTGAACGGGAACACCCCCGCGGACGCGTTTTACGCGCACATGGGCGGCGTGGCCGTGGGGGAGCGCGCCGTTCGCGGCTGGGGCGGCGGCCTGAGGGAAACGCTCTACCGTTGGTCGGATATCGGCGACCTGACGCGAGTCTGACACCACCCTTCGCGGGGGATCAGGCGCGGCCTTCGGCGCCGGTCATGTCGCTCCAGAACCGCTTCGCCTTCTTGAAGAAACTTGCCGACCGGGGGTTCTGGTGGTCGCCACAGAGCTCCGCGAACTCGCGCATCAGGGCCTTCTGGCGGGCGGTCAGGCGGGTGGGGGTCTCGACCTCCAGCTGCACCACAAGATCACCGCGCTGGCGCGTGCGGAGCGACGGCATCCCTTTGCCGCGCAGACGTACGGTCTGACCTGGCTGGGCGCCTTCCGGCACCTTGACCTTGATCTTGCACTCGCCGTCGCAGTTCTCGCCGCCGAGCAGGCAGGGGGCCTCGATCTCGCCGCCCAGGGCGGCGGTGGTCATGGGGACCGGGACTGAGCAGAGGAGATCAAGCCCGTCCCGCTCGAAGAGCTCGTGGGGTTTGACCGACAGGAAGATGTAGAGGTCGCCGCGTGGCCCGCCCCGCGCCCCGGAATCGCCTTCGCCGGAAAGCCTGATACGCGAGCCGTCATCGACACCGGCCGGCACCCGCACCTGGAGCACCCGTTCGCGGCGAACCTGACCGTGGCCCGCGCAGGTCCGGCAGGGCTCAAGCACCACGCGGCCCGCGCCGCCGCAGCGGGGACAGGTCGTTTCGACCTGGAAGAAACCCTGGTTGCGTCGTACCCGGCCCTGCCCGGCGCAGGCGACGCAGGTGGTCGGGCTGGTGCCAGGCTTGGCGCCCGTGCCGTCGCAGGCGTCGCAGGCCATGGCGGCCGGCACCTTGATCTCAACCTCGGAGCCGGCATAGGCCTGCTCCAGGCTGATCTCGAGGTCATAGCGAAGGTCCTGGCCCCGCGCGGGTCCGTTCGACCGCTGGCCGCGACCGAACATGTCGCCGAAGACATCGCCGAACACGTCGTTGAAGATATCGTTGACGTCGTTGAAGCCACCCGATTGGCCGCCGGCCTGGCCGTTGACGCCGGCATGGCCGAAACGATCGTAGGCGGCGCGCTTATTGGCGTCCGACAGGACCGAATAGGCCTCGTTGATCTCCTTGAATTTGGCGGTCGCCTCGGCCGATCCGCCGTTGCGGTCGGGGTGGTGCTGCATCGCCAGCTTGCGGAACGCCACCTTCAATCCGGCGTCGTCGCAGGTCCGTTCGACCTCCAGCACTTCGTAGTAGTCACGCATCGAAACGTCAGACCCCTCGGCGATTCACCCTTGGCATGAAGGCGCGCTGTGAATCCTCCCCGGCCCGCGTGGGCAAGCCGGAGAGGCTTCACGAACGTAGTGGCTACTTCTTGTCGCCGGAGACGTCCTCGAACTCGGCGTCGACGACACCGTCGTCAGCCGGCGCCGCGTCTTCCGGACCGGCGCCCTGCTGAGCCTGATACATGGCTTCGCCCAGTTTCATCGACGCCTGCATCAGGGTCTGGGTCTTGGCGGCGATCGCCTCGGCGTCTTCGCCCTCGAGTTCCGACTTCAGGTCCGCCAGGGCGGCCTCGATCGCGGTCTTTTCGGTGGGGCCGACCTTGTCGCCGTGCTCCGCCATGGCCTTTTCGGTGGAGTGGACCAGGGCGTCGGCATGGTTTTTGGCTTCCACCAACTCCTTGCGCTTCTTGTCGTCGGCGGCGTTGGCCTCGGCTTCCTTGACCATCGCATCGATGTCGGCGTCCGACAGGCCGCCGTTGGCCTGGATTCGGATCGACTGCTCCTTGGCGGTCGCCTTGTCACGGGCCGAGACGTTGACGATGCCGTTGGCGTCGATGTCGAAGGTCACCTCGACCTGAGGCACGCCGCGCGGCGCCGGCGGGATGCCGACGAGGTCGAACTGGCCGAGCATCTTGTTGTGCGCGGCCATGGGGCGCTCGCCCTGGAAGACCCGGATCGTCACCGCGCTCTGGTTGTCGTCGGCGGTGGAGAAGACCTGACTCTTCTTGGTGGGGATGGTCGTGTTGCGTTCGATCAGGGGCGTGAACACGCCGCCCAGGGTTTCGATGCCGAGGGTGAGGGGCGTGACGTCGAGCAGCAGGACGTCTTTCACGTCGCCCTGGAGCACGCCGGCCTGAATGGCGGCGCCGAGCGCGACCACCTCGTCCGGATTGACGCCCTTGTGGGGCTCACGGCCGAAGAATTCCTTCACGACCTCGACGACCTTGGGCATTCGGGTCATGCCGCCGACCAGGATCACCTCATCGATTTCGGACTTCTTCAGGCCGGCATCCTTCAGCGCCTGCTCGCAGGGGCCGATGGTCTTGTTGACCAGATCTTCCACCAGGGCTTCCAGCTTGGCGCGGGAAATCTTGATGTTCAGGTGCAGCGGGCCCGACGCGTTCATCGAAATGAAGGGCAGGTTCACTTCGTACTGGGCGGTGGAGGACAGTTCCTTCTTGGCCTTTTCCGCCTCTTCCTTCAGGCGCTGGAGGGCCAGCTTGTCCTTGCGCAGGTCGACGCCCTGCTCCTTTTTGAACTCATCGGCGAGATATTCGACGATACGCATGTCGAAATCGTCACCGCCGAGGAAGGTGTCGCCGTTGGTGGACTTCACCTCGAAGACGCCGTCGCCGATCTCGAGGATCGAGACGTCGAAGGTGCCGCCGCCGAGGTCGTAGACGGCGATCTTCTTGCCGTCGTTCTTGTCCAGACCATAGGCCAGGGCCGCTGCGGTGGGCTCATTGATGATCCGCAGGACTTCCAGACCGGCAATCTTGCCCGCATCCTTGGTGGCCTGACGCTGGGCATCGTTGAAATAGGCGGGAACGGTAATGACGGCCTTGTCGACCTTTTCGCCCAGATGCTGCTCGGCGGCTTCCTTCATCTTCTGAAGGATGAA
>CAIQJF010000079.1 GCA_903872075.1 uncultured Caulobacteraceae bacterium
CGGCGTCGCGCGGCGCGGCGTCACGCGGCGGGCGGGCCGGACCGCCGGCGTCGGGACGCGGCACCCGCTGGCCGTAGGAGACCGCATTGGCCGGTCGCTCGGGCCGGTAGGTCGTGGTGGTCGGACGATCGTCCCGGCGCTCTCGGCCGGGCTCATAGGAGCGCGTCTGACCCGGAGCACCGGAGCGGAGCGGCTCTCCCGTCCGGGATGGCGCGGGACGGGCGTCGCCCGTCCGAAGCGGCGGGCGAACCGTTTCGCCCGTGCGAACGGTCGGTGCGATGGGGCGCGGAGGGGCGACAGCGGCCGGAGCCGGCGTCACCGCAGGTGGCGGCGCGACCATTGCCGGCGGGGGTGTCACCGCCGGAGTCGGCGCGGCTGCCGCGGGCGAGGCTGGAGTCGCCGCAACGGCCGGGGGCGCCGCTACCGGCAGGGGCGCAGCCTCGACCTTGGCGACGGGCGGCGGGGCGGCGGCCAAAGGTTCAGGCTTGGGCGCCTCGACAACCGGCGGCGACGGTGGGGCGGCGGCGGCCTGGGCCGCAGCAGCAGCGGCGCGCGCGGCGGCGTCTGCCGCCTCGGCCCGGGCGCGGGCTTCGCGTTCCGCAGCGATCTTTTCCTGCTGCGCGCGGGCGGCGGCTTCAATCACCCGCTGGCGGGCGAGGCGTTCGCTCTCGGACAGATTGCCGGTGTCGACAGAACGCGCGCGGTCGGGCGTCGCGTCGGCGGGACGCGGCCCGGGGGGTGACGCCGGCTTGACGTCGAGCGGCGGCCGGCGATCCAGCCCGGTCGACTGCGCGGGCGCGTCGATGCGGCGGCGCGGTCCGGTGCGCTCCACCACGACGGTCTTGGAACGGCCGTGGCTGAAGGTCTGTTTCACCACGCCCGTGCTCACGGGCGCGGCGGTCCGCGGCTTCAAGGTTAAAGGCGCGCGACCGCCTGACGCCGCAGGGGCGCCGGGAGCGGAGGATTGCCTGTTGTTGTCGTTCTCGTCCGTCATGCGCTCGCTTGGTTACCATCCCCCGAAGCCGAAAACAGGCCCGGGCCACTACTCAAACACGAAAAAAGATCGGCGCGACTGGTCGGCCAATCCGTAACGTCAGGGCTCCTCACGCCAACTCTCGGGGAAGAGCGGACGGAAACCGACTAAGCGCTCGACATCAAATGCCCAGCGTTCGGCGCCTCGTCCGGCAAGGAAGGCCGTGTGTATCACATTCTCCAGCCCCAAGGCCAAACCCATTTCGGCTGACGTAAACAGACCGATCAGTCGTGGCGGCCGAGATGACCGATGAAAAGCCCCGAGAATCTTTCGGCGTCCGTCCGCCGCGCCGTCCGAGGCCTCCACAAGGAAGGCCGTCTTGCCGCCGGCGACGGCCGCCTGAACCTTTTCGAACCCCAGAGTCAGTTCGCCGGCCTTGCGCGCCAGGCCGAGGCTGGCCAGCATCCGACGCAAGAGCAGGGTCTCCACCTGTGACGCGAGGTCGGGACCTGGCGAGAGTTTGGCGCGGGCCGCCCGGGAGAACAGGCCCTTTTTCGCGGCCGTCTCGACAGACACGCGATCGGCCGCCACCCACAGCCCCCGCCCCGGAAGCTTGCGCCCAAGATCCGGGATCACCGCCCCGGCCGGACCCGCGACAAAGCGGATCAGGCGCGCTTCGTCCATCACCTGACCGGTGACAATGTCGCGACGCTCGCGAGCCGCCTGCGCCAGTGTCCGGGGACCCGGCGTTAGCGGATCCGCGGCCTCGACGCACGGCGACTCGGATTGCGGGAGGTGTTCCGCGGTCGATGGAGTCATGAAGACGCGGGTCAGCCTCCCCGATTGCTGTCGCCGAACACGGCGGCGGCTTCATCGTAGGGCTCTTCCTCGACCTCGGCAGGCTCCGGCTCCGGCGGGGCTTCGATCCAACCGGCCGCCACACGGGCGCGCATGATCAGCCGCTCAGCGTCCTCCGGACTCATATTGAAGGAGTCGAGAATGCCCGGCTCGCGAACCCGCTCGCCGTTCTTGCTCTCGTAGTAGCCCCGGATGTCGTCGGGGACGAGGCCGGCCAGATCTTCCACCGTCTTCACCTCGCCCTCGCCGAACGCCACCGCCATGGGCAGGGTGACGCCTTCGACGTCCAACACGGCGTCTTCCACACCCAGCTCCCGGCGTTTGGCGTCATATTCCGCCGCCTCGCGGTCGAGGTAGTCCTTGGCGCGGGCCTGGATTTCGTCCGCAGTGTCCTCATCGAAGCCTTCGATGGCGGCGATTTCGTCGGGCTCGACATAGGCGACGTCCTCGACCGTGGCGAAGCCTTCGGTGACGAGCAGCTGAGCAATGACCTCATCCACGTCCAGGGCCTCCTGGAACAGCTGAGTGCGCTCGGCGAACTCGCGCTGACGCCGCTCGCTTTCCTGGCTCTCGGTCATGATGTCGATCTGCCAGCCGGTCAGCTGGCTGGCGAGGCGCACGTTCTGGCCCCGACGGCCAATGGCCAGGGACAGCTGCTCGTCGGGCACCACCACCTCGACGCGCTCATCCTCGTCATCCATCACCACCTTGGTCACCTCGGCCGGGGCCAGGGCGTTCACCAGGAAGGTGGCTTCGTCGGGATTCCACTGGATGATGTCGATCTTTTCGCCCTGCAGTTCGGCCACCACGGCCTGCACGCGCGAGCCGCGCATGCCGACGCAGGCGCCGACCGGATCGATCGAGCCGTCGTTGGAGACCACCGCCATCTTGGCGCGGCTGCCCGGATCGCGGGCGACAGCCCGGATCTCGATAACGCCGTCATAGACTTCCGGCACCTCCTGGGCGAACAGCTTGGCCATGAAGCCGCCGTGAGCCCGGGACAGCATGATCTGCGGGCCCTTGGTCTCGCGGCGCACGTCATAGATGTAGGCCCGGACCCGGTCGCCGACCTGGAAGGTTTCGCGCGGAATCGACTGGTCGCGACGCATGATGCCTTCGCCCCGGCCGAGGTCGACGATCACATTGCCGTATTCCACCCGCTTGGCGACGCCGTTGACGATCTCGCCCACCCGGTCCTTAAACTCCTCATACTGGCGATCACGCTCGGCTTCGCGGACCTTCCCGGTAACGACCTGACGGGCCATCTGGGTCTGGACCCGGCCGAACTCGAACGGCGGCAACACTTCAGTGTAGGTCTTGCCGAGCACGGCATCCGTGTCGGTGGCCAGGGCGTCAGACAGACGACGCTGGGCGTATTCGTTGATCGGCTCGTCGCCCTCGGCCACCTCATCCGGCACCACCGTGACCACCCGGGTGATCTCGGTCTCGCCGGTCTTGGGGTCGATATGCACGCGGATGTCATGCTCGGCGCCGTAACGGGTGCGGGCGGCCTTCTGAATGGCCTCCTCGATCGCTTCGACGACCACTTCGCGCTCGATCGATTTCTCGCGCGCGACAGCTTCGGCGATCTGCAGCAGTTCGAGCCGGTTGGCGGAGACGCCGGTCAGGGTGCTCATGGGTCAGTCCTTCTGGTCTTCTAGTCTGTCGATCTTGCCCGCACGGCGGACGGGTTGAGTCTTCGGCCCCTTCGGGGGCTTGGGTACGAACGGGCGGATCTTGCGGGCGGGCGGCGCGGGTTCCGCCATCTCGTCGTCACCCGTCAGGTCCGGCGAATCCATGCGCGAGGCGCGCTCGGCCGCACCCCTCGCCATCAGGGCGTCGGTGATGACCAGCTTGGCTTCGAGGATCCAGTCGAACGGCAGCAGGGCGGTCTCGGCCTCGCCTTCGAGATTGATGGCCACGTGACCGTCCTCAATACCCGCGAGTTCGCCCTTGAAGCGCTTGCGCCCCTCGGCCAGACGATCAAGCTCCAGACGGGCCTCGAAGCCCTCGAAGGTCTCGAAGTCCTTCAAACGGGTCAGCGGACGGTCGATACCCGGACTCGACACCTCAAGAGTATAGTCGCCAACAATGGGGTCGGCGCCGTCAAGCACCGGGTTGAGCGCCCGCGCCAGCTGGGCGCAGTCCTCGACCAGCATCACGCCGTCCGGACGCTCGGCCATGATCTGCAGCCGCCGCGCCCGATCGCCGCCCATGAGTCGCAGACGCACGATCTCATAGCCCGCCACCTCGGCGACGGGGTCGAGCAGGTCGAGTAACCGACGGTCTTCCGTGGTCTTGCCGCGCAGGGCGTAAACACCTTCCAAAACGCAACGCCGGATCGGGCAAAGAAAAAGCGGCGGGCCTTTTGGGCCGCCGCTCGTAAACGCCATCCAGCGCTAACGGACGATAGAGACGCTCTTATAGCGCGCGCGGAGCGGCTTGTCAGCCCCAAAGCCGCCGTCCCGGCCAATCCTGACGACACCCGGATGCAGGCGAGTCCGTTCCGCGCTATGTTCGACGCGGTTTTTGGGGGAGCGGTCGGATGCGGATGAAGGTTTCCTGGGTGACCCTCCTTGTCGCGATCGCGGTTCTTGGCCCGACCGCGGCCGCGATCGCCGCCATCCAGGGCGGCGGCCAAACCGCCGAGATCGTCGTCACCGCCGAGAAGCGGGACTATGATCCGCAACAAACGCCCCATGTGACGCTGATCAGGCGCGCCGATAACCTCATCACCGCGGTGAAGGTGGTTTGTGACACACGCGATCCGGCTCAGCGGCGAAGCGAACTGAAGGACACCCTCCGGGGCATGATCCGGATGGCCGGCCATAGCGGCGCGGTGACCCTTGGATTGGGTGATGAGGTGGTGGGCGCCTTCGACGGCACCATGTTGGACGCGGTCATTCAGCCGGACGCCAAATCCGACACCAGTTCCGCGCACGTGGTGATCAAGACCAGCGTCTCGGCGTCCGACACCTTCGACGCCGCGACCGGGCGCATCGTGGCCTTTATCAAGGCCACGCCGAAGATCGGACGGACCGAAATCCTGCGCGAGAACGACTGGAACCTCACGATCGTCGGCCCGGAGCGCAGCCGCCCGGCCCTACTGGCCCTCATCGCCGAAGACGCCAAGGCGACGGCCGCGCCGTTCGGGCCCGCCTACGGCGTTTCGCTCGACGGCTTGCAGCATCCCATCACCTGGTACCAGGAGGGCCCGCTCGATCTGGCCCTCTACATCGCCTACAAGCTTCAGGTCACGCCGCTTCCGGCGCGATAGCCGCGCTCAGGCCAACCAGACCATCATCCGCGTCGCCGCCTTCTCGCCCCGGGCGACGGAGAATCGCGGGCAGACATCGCCGGTGTAGAGGAAGCCCGCCTTTATCAGCACCTGACCGGAGGCCGGGTTGTCGGCGAAGTGGCCGGCGCGGAGGAATCGTTTGCCCCAGGCGCCACCCGCCCATTCCAGCGCGGCGCGGACGGCTTCGGTCATGTAGCCCTTGCCCCAGTGCGGGCGGCCCAGCCAGTAGCCGAGTTCGGTCGCGCAACCGCGGGTCGGGTGAAGCCCGACGACGCCCGCGAACCCCACGTCCGGAATATCGATGGCGAACACCGCGTCGCGGCTGCGATCGGCCCGGGCCATGCGGTCGAGGAACGACTCGGCCATGGCCTCATCGTAGGGATAGGGAATCGACGTGGTCATGCTGGCCACACCATGGTCGTTGGCGAGGCGCGCCAGCAAAGGCGCGTCGTCCGCACGTGGCGCGCGCAGGGTCAGCCGCGGCGTCGAGAGCGTTGTGGCGGTGGCGGTGGCGGTCTGGGCCATGATCCTTCTCTCCTCCCACAGGGTTCCGGACTTGCCGGCGACCCAGAAACGAAAACGGGGAAACCGGGCGTTCCGGTTTCCCCGTTTTGCAGGAGATGTGATCCGGATCGCTGGTCTTGGGCGCGATCCGGGATAGAGGGTCGGATCGTCTATTCGGCGGCGAGTGCGGCCTCGGCCGGCATGACGCACACGTAAGTTCGGTCATTCTTCTTGGTGACGAACTTCACGGCGCCATGCGCTTTGGCGAAGAGGGTATGGTCCTTACCGATACCCACGTTCACGCCCGGCCAATATTTCGTGCCGCGCTGCCGAATGATGATGTTGCCGGCGAGAACGGCTTCGCCGCCGAATTTCTTCACGCCGAGGCGCTGACCAGCCGAGTCGCGCCCGTTGCGCGAGGAGCCGCCGGATTTCTTGTGTGCCATGGTTCAGGTCTCCGGAACTAAAAGGGCTTCAGGCCTTGGCCGCTTTGCGGGCGGCGCGTTCGGCGTTCTTCGCCTCGGCGGCTTCCTGGCTGCGGGCCAGATTCTGGGCGCGGGCCTTGATGACCGACAACGGCGTGAGGTCGACCTCGCCATCCCAGCTTTCCTGCTTGCCGGCGCCGGCGATGCCGGTGACGCGCAGCACGGTTTCGGCCTGACGATGGCCCTGGGTGCGGCGATAGCCCTGACGGCGGATCTTCTTGAAGACCTTGATCTTGTCGGCCCGGCGGGTCTCGACCAGGGTGGCGCTGACGGTGGCGCCGTCAACGACGGGAGCGCCCACGGTGACATCGGCGCCTTCGCCGATCATCAGGACCTGGTCAAACGCCACCTGCGCGCCCGGCTCGCCTTCGAGCTTTTCCACGACCAGCAAATCGCCGGCCTGAACCCGGTACTGTTTGCCGCCGGTCTTGATCACAGCGTACATGGTTTGAAAGCCTTCGAAGTCTTGACGAGAACGGGTGTGCAAAATGACAGCGCCCGCGAAGGACCCGCGGGCGAAGGGTGGGGACGTATACCCGCGCTTCCAAAGGAGTCAAGGCGAACGCGGGGCGATCGCGACGCAACGGCCGCGTCGGGGCTTGGACGCACGGCCTTCGATCCCCTATCTAGAGCGCATGACCCAGATCCCCGTCACCGTCCTCACCGGCTACCTCGGCGCCGGCAAGACCACACTCCTCAACCGGATCCTCTCCGAGGACCACGGCCAGCGCTACGCCGTCATCGTCAATGAGTTCGGCGAGATCGGAATCGACGGCGAACTCGTCGTCGGCGCGGACGAGGAAGTGTTCGAAATGAACAACGGCTGCGTCTGCTGCACGGTGCGCGGCGATCTCATCCGCGTTCTGCACGGGCTGATGAAACGCCAGGCCAGCGCGACCCGCGGCTTCGACGCCATCATCATAGAGACCACCGGCCTCGCCGACCCCGGCCCGGTGGCCCAGACCTTCTTTGTCGATGAGGAAGTGAAAGCCAAGGCGCGACTGGACTCGGTGACGACGGTGGTCGACGCAAAGCATGTCCTGCTCAGCCTCTCGGAGAGCCGCGAGGCGCGAGAGCAGATCGCCTTCGCCGACCAGATCGTCCTCAATAAGACCGACCTGGTGTCCGAGGACGAGCTGAAGATGCTCGAAGCACGCCTTCGTCGGCTCAATCCGCTGGCGAAGATCCACCGCGCGGTGCGCTCACAGGTGGCGCTTGAGGCCGTGCTCGGACGCGGCGGCTTCGACCTCGAACGGATCGTGGCGCTGGAACCCGAGTTCCTGAACCCGGCCCATGGCGAGGAAGGCCATGTGCACGACGATGACTGCGAACACGATCATCACCATCACGATCACCACGATCATGGCGGCCACGCCGACCGTCTGCATGCCGACGACATCAAGGGAATTTCCCTGTCGCTCGCCAGGCCGGTGGATGGGACCAAGGTCACCAAGTGGCTGAACGATCTGCTGGCCGCGCAGGGCCCCGACATCCTTCGCGCCAAGGGCATCGTCAATGTGGCCGGAGAGGATCGCCGCCTGGTGTTCCAGGCCGTTCACATGATGCTCGAGGGTGACCTGCAGCGCGCCTGGGCTCCGGACGAGGCGCGCGATAGCCGCATGGTGTTCATCGGCCGCAACCTCGACGAGGCGAAGCTCAAGGCCGGGTTCGAGGCCTGCGCCGTCTGACCCGGACAGCAAAACGCCCTCCTCCCACTGGGGAGAAGGGCGTTTGAAGTTCGACGACCCCGGCAGAGCCGGGGGCGCTCCAAAGCCGTTAGGTGGCCGGGGTCAGATCTTCCGAGATCAGACCGATCTTGTAGTAGCCATCGCGCTGCAGCTGGTTGATCACGTCCATGAACTGGCGATAGCGCACGTGACGGTCGGCACGGATGAAAATCCGCTCATTGAGCGGGTTCGGCACGCTGAGCGACAGCGGCAGGTCGGTCTTCAACGCATCCATCGAGGAGGTCTTCATGGAGGACTTGCCCATGGAGACGAAAATCTGGCCGCTGTCGGTGATGGAGATGAAGGTCGGCGGCTTGTCCTTGGAGTCCGACTTCGGCGGCTTGGCCGGCGGCAGGTCGATCTTGATCGAAACCGTGGCGAGGGGCGCGACCACCATGAAGATGATGAGCAGCACGAGCATGACGTCCACGAAGGGGGTCACGTTCATGTCGCTGTTCTGGCCGAGGTCGAACTTGCTTCCGCCGCCGCTGCTGATCTTCGCCGCCATGGCGCACTCCTGATAACGGGCCCGCTTGAGCGACCCCTTCCGCGTTTCGCCTTCCCCATCGCGCGGATGATCGCGGTTGTAAAGCCCGGGAATGCGTTCGCGGACGCCTCGCCAAGACGGCGCCTTTTCGGCTATGCCCGGCGCCATGAATTTCGCCTTTGACGCCTTCGTTACGGAAATCGTCGCCGACGGGGATCGCGCGGCCTTCGCCCTCGGCGAGGGAATCATCGCCTGGGACGATGGCGCGCGCATCGAGGCGCACGACGGAGCCATCCTGTGCGCCGTGGGGCATCCCTCGGGCGCGGGGGTCATTACCGGCGGCGACGACGGCCGTCTGGTCTGGTCCCGCGACGGCGAGGTCACCGTGCTGGCGGAGATTCCCCGGCGTTGGATCGACGCTGTCGCCGCCTCGCCCGCCTCCGGGTTGATCGCCTTCTCGGCCGGGCGGGAGGCGCGCGTGCTTGACAGCAAGGACGCCAGCTTCCTGCGCGTGTTCCCGCATGAGGCATCGGTGGCGGGGCTCGCCTTCGACCCGAAAGGCCGGCGCCTGGCGACCGCCACCTATGGCGGCGCGGCGCTGTGGTACGCCCGCATCGCCGAACAAAAGCCCGTCATGCTGCGCTGGGCTGGATCTCACGTGGGTCTGGTGTTCAGCCCTGACGGCCGGTTCCTGATCTCCTCGATGCAGGAGGCCGCGTTGCACGGCTGGCGAATCGCCGACGCCAAGGACATGCGCATGGGTGGATATCCCGCCAAGGTCCGCAGCCTGAGGTTCGTTGGCGACACCTGGCTGGCCACGTCGGGCGCCAATGGCGCTGTGCTCTGGCCCTTCGTCGGCGCCAACGGCCCCATGGGCAAGCAGGCCATGGAAATCGGCTGGGATCAGTCGGCTCTTGTCACCTGCGTGGCGGCCGACCCTGGCGGCGACCATGTCGTCGTCGGACTGGACGACGGACGCGTGTGGGCCTGTCACCTGGCCTCGGAGCGGCGTGTCACCCTGCGGGCCGGCCTTGAGAAGACCGCGCCGATCAGCGCGCTCGCCGTCCTGTCGGGCAGCCGCGTCGCCTGGGGAGACGAGACCGGCGGAGCCGGAATTCTCGATCTCGATCCCGCCTGAGCTCAGTAGTTGGGCGCCTTGACCGTCCCACCGTCCACCCGAACGTTCACATTCGTCGTCCAACTTGAGGCGGGACTGGACAGGAACACGACCGTGCGGGCGATCTCCTCGGCGGTTCCCAGACGGCCGAAATCGCTCATGGCGATGGCGTTCCTGTAGAGATCCGAATTCTGCTCGCGCTGGCGGTCCCACCCGCCGCCGGGAAAGATGATGGCGCTCGGCGAGACATTGTTCACGCGCACGCCCCGCTTGGCGTACCGCAGGGCGAGCTGAGCCGCATAGTTCACCAGCCCGGCCTTGAAGACCGCATAGGCTTCCGAGGTCCGCGGCAGGTTCACCATGACATTGGCTTCGGAGTTGATGATGGTGATCGCCGCAGCGTCGCTCTGGAAGAGCTGCGGCAGGGCCAGTTCCACAAGCCGCACGTGCTGCAACAGGTCGCCCTGCAGTCCGGTGATCCAGCGCTCCTCGCCCTGACCCGTCGACTGGATGCCGACATTGCTGACCAGAATATCGAGCCCGCCGAGCCACGCGACGGCGTCGGCGAACCAGGCCTTCACACCTTCCGGGTCGGTGACATCCACGGCGCGCGTCCGTAGGGCGGCCGGGTCGGAAACCGCCTCCCGCAAGGCGGCGAAACCCGCTTCGCCTCTGGCGCAGGTCGCGACCCGCGCCCCCTCAGCGATCAGGCACTCCACGATGGCCCGGCCGATTCCGCGCGAGCCGCCGGTGACAATCGCCCGCTTACCCTTGAGCCCCAGATCCATGGGTTCCTCGCCCTTTTTCATTTCTTGCACGGCGCACGCTCGCGCACGGCCATGAGGCCGAACGTTATCCCAGCCGGCCGCAGCCGGGGCTAGGACTCTTTGTGCTTTTCCAGGCTGTCGGCCTTGCGTCGCCAGCGCCGCGCGCGGGCGAGCGTGTCGACAATCATCCAGGCGAATCCCACGGCGCTCGCGCCATAGGCCGGCCAGATGAAGGCGGCGTATTTGCCGACCGAGAGGGCGTGATCGATCATGCCAGGGCCGCCCGCAGGGCCAGGGATGTCGCCCTCCGGCGCCAGACCTCCGCCCGGATTCGCGCCAGCCAGAGCGCCCCGAAGGCGAGGCTGTAGCCCGCGCCCGTCAAAAGCAGCGGGGTCAGATAGACCGGCGCCAGGGCCGAACCGCCGGCGCGCATCACCGATTCGCCCTGATGCAGGGTGTTCCACCACTCCACCGAATATTTGATGATCGGCAGGTTGATCAGACCCACGAGAGCGAGAATCTCCGCGGCGCGCGCGCCCTTGGCCTCATCGTCGATGCTCGCCCGCAGGGCCATGTAGCCGAGGAAAAGAAGGAACAGCACGAGCACCGACACCAGCCGCGCGTCGCCCCACACCCACCATGCGCCCCACATCGGACGGCCCCACAACATGCCGGTGACCAGCGCGATACCGGTAAAGATCGCCCCCAGAGGGGCCACGGCGCGGGCCGCGGCGTCGGCTAGGGCGTGGCGAAACACCAGAGAAAAGAAACTCGCTCCGCCAAGGCAGGCATAGGCCATCATCGACACCCAGGCGGCGGGCACATGGATGAACATGATCTTGACCGTTTCGCCCTGCTGATAGTCGGGCGGGGCGTTGAGCCCGAGCCACAGGCCGTAACCGACCAGGCCCGCGCCCAGAACCCCGAGGATCGGCGCGGCCCAGCGCGAAAACGCCATGAACCGGGCCGGATTGGCGAGGGCTGCAAACATGTCTGACTCCTAAAGTCTCGCCCGCGGACGGGCAAGCTTCAGCGCGTCCTTAAGGGGAGACCCCGCTCAGGATTGGGCGTTCCGGCAGGCGCCGGCCATGGCGAAGGGCGTCAGGGCCACGCAGCCGAGAGCGTAGGCGGCCAACAGGCTGAGCGCTCCGACCCAGGGCAGGCCTTCGTTGAAATTGGCGATGGCCGCGCCGCCGAAGATCACCGGAGGCGTCAGCAGAGGAAGCACAACGACAGCGATGAGCACGCCGCCACGACGGCTGGCCAGGGCGAGCGCTGCGCCGGTCCCACCGAGGAAGGCGAACGCGAGCCCGCCGAGCGCGGCGGCCGCGAAGATCATCGGCGCCACGGTCATCCTGGCCCCGAGCCCGATCGCCACGACCGGCGCCGCGAGCGCCAGGGGCGCCCCGCTGACCGTCCATTGGGCGAAGCACTTGATGGCCGAGACGATCTCCAGCGGAAGCGGACCGAGAGCCAGCAGATCCAGGGCGCCGTCCTCGAAGTCCCGCTCGAACATGCGGTCCAGCGACAGCAGACTGGCCAGCGACAGCACGACCCAGGTCACACCGCTGGAGACGCCCGCCAGGCGCGCAGGCGTCGGCCCCAGCGAGAGCGGCAGCATGACGGCGGCGGCCACGAAGAAGCCCACCGCCAGCAGGGCGCCGCCGCCCCGGGCCCAGGCCAGGGACAGCTCGCGACGCAGCAGAACCATGACGACGCTCACGGGCCGACCGCCTCCGCGCCGGAGGGCGCCGCGCCGACCCGCGCCGTCCGGACGGGGATCGGCAGGGGGTCGTGCACCGCCGCCAGAATGATGCCGCCGCCGGCGACGTGCTCGGCCATGAGCGTCCCGAACAGAGCCCGGCTGGCCGTATCGAGCGGGGCCAGCGGCTCGTCGAGCAACCACAAGGGCCGGGGACTCGCAATCAGTCGGGCCAGCGCCAGACGCCGCCGTTGGCCGGCCGAGAGAACGCGCACCTCGAGATCCAGCAGGCGGGTCAGCCCCAGACGCTCGGCCGCGGCCAAGGCCAAGGCGGCCGTTCCGCCGGTCCAGCGGGCCTGGAAAATCAGTTCGTCGCGGGCGCTGCGGCCCGTCTTCAGACCGTCCTGGTGACCCAGCATATGACAGCCCAGGCGCCGCGCGTCGTCCGCGGGCACGGCTTGGTCCTTGTCTTCAAACAGGATCCGTCCTTCGGCCGGCCTGATGAAACCGGCCACCGCCCGCAGCAGGCTGGTCTTGCCGGCGCCATTGGAGCCGACGAGCGCGACGGCCTCGCCGGCCTGAGCCCGGAGGTCCAGTTGACGGAACAGAATCCGCTCCCCGCGCTGCAGAGCGAGGCCTTCGATTTTCAGGGTTTCGATCATCGCGCCTCGACCGGATGGCGCCAGACGCCGTGGACGCGCCCCCGCGCCGGGTCTATGAGACCCTTGGCCGCACGGGGACGACGCTGCACGGGCCGGGCGCTGTGTGCCCGCTCCGATCTGCGCGCGATCCTCCGAACCGATTTTCGGACGGCCTTGAACAGAGAAGGAATCCCCCGACATGCCGTCCACCGACAGCTTGAACACCCGCCGCCAACTCACCGTCGGCGATAAGACCTCCAGCTACTACAGCCTCCCGGCCGCCGAGGAAGCCGGTCTGACCGGAATTTCGCGCCTTCCGGTCTCGATGAAGGTGCTTCTGGAGAACCTGCTGCGCAACGAGGACGGCGCCTCGGTGGGCGAGGACGACCTCAAGGCGATCGCCGCCTGGGTCGAGAACAAGGGCGCCACCCAGCATGAAATCAGCTTCCGTCCCGCGCGGGTGCTGATGCAGGATTTCACCGGCGTGCCCGCGGTCGTGGACCTGGCGGCCATGCGCGACGCCCTGGCCAAGCTCGGCGGCGACCCGGAGAAGATCAATCCGCTCAACCCGGTCGACCTGGTCATCGACCACTCGGTGATGGTCGACTTCTTCGGCACCTCCAAAAGCCTGGGCGAGAACGTCGCCAAGGAATATGAGCGCAACATCGAGCGCTACCGCTTCCTGCGCTGGGGCTCGTCGGCCTTCAACAACTTCCGCGTGGTGCCCCCGGGCGCCGGCATCTGCCACCAGGTGAACCTGGAAAGTCTCGCCCAGACGGTCTGGACCAAGGAAGCCGACGGCGAGACCGTCGCCTATCCTGACACCGTGGTCGGCACCGACAGCCACACCACCATGGTCAACGGCCTGTCCGTTCTGGGCTGGGGCGTGGGCGGCATCGAGGCCGAGGCCGCCATGCTCGGCCAGCCCATCCCCATGCTGATCCCCGAAGTCATCGGCTTCCACATCACCGGCGCCCTGCCGGAGGGCGCGACGGCGACCGACTTCGTGCTGACCGTCACCCAGATGCTGCGCAAGAAGGGCGTGGTGGGCAAGTTCGTGGAGTATTTCGGCGAAGGCCTCGAAAGCCTCACCGTCGAGGACCAGGCCACGATCGCCAACATGGCCCCCGAATACGGGGCCACCTGCGGCTTCTTCCCCGTCACGCGCGCCACCATCGATTACCTGGCCGCCACCGGCCGCGAACCGGATCGGGTCGCCCTGGTGGAGGCCTATGCCAAGGCCCAGGGCCTGTGGGTCGAGCCCGGCATGGAGCCGCCGGTGTTCACCGACACCCTCGAACTGGACCTCGCCACCGTGGTTCCCTCCCTCGCCGGGCCGAAGCGTCCGCAGGACCGGGTGCTGCTCACCGACGCCGCCGCCAGCTTCCGCGGCGCCCTGACCAGCGAGTTCGGCAAAACCGAAGAGACCGCCGGAGCCCGTGTCGCCGTGGCCGGCGAAGCTCATGACATCGGCAACGGCGATGTGGTGATCGCCGCCATCACCTCCTGCACCAACACCTCCAACCCCAGTGTCCTGATCGCCGCGGGCCTGCTGGCCAAAAACGCCATCGCCAAGGGCCTGAAGACCAAGCCGTGGGTGAAGACGTCCCTGGCACCCGGATCGCAGGTGGTGACCGACTATCTGGCCAAGGCCGGGCTGACCAAGAGCCTGGACGCGCTGGGCTTCAACCTGGTGGGTTACGGCTGCACGACCTGCATCGGCAATTCCGGGCCGCTGGCCGAGCCGATCTCCAAGGCGATCCAGGAGGGCGATCTCGTCGCCTGCTCGGTGCTGTCGGGCAACCGCAACTTCGAGGGCCGGGTGAACCCCGACGTCCGCGCCAACTATCTGGCCTCGCCGCCGCTGGTCGTGGCCTACGCCTTGGCGGGCAACATGCTCATCGACCTCGTCAATGAACCCATCGGTCAGGGCAAGGGCGGCAAGGACATCTACCTGAAGGACATCTGGCCGACCAACAAGCAGATCGCCGACCTGCAGCGGAAGGTGGTCAAGGCCGAGATGTTCACCGACCGCTACGCCGATGTCTTCAAGGGCGACAAGAACTGGCAGGCCATCAAGGTGGCCGGCGGCCAGACCTACGCCTGGGAGATGGGCTCGACCTACGTTCAGAACCCGCCCTATTTCGAGGGTCTGACCATGACCCCCGAGCCGGTGACCGACATCGTCGAGGCGCGCATCCTCGCCATCTTCGGCGACTCCATCACCACCGACCACATCAGCCCCGCCGGCAATATCCGCAAGGCCTCCCCGGCCGGCGAATATCTGTCGGAGCGCCAGGTCAGCCAGGCCGATTTCAACTCCTATGGCGCCCGTCGCGGCAACCATGAGGTGATGATGCGCGGCACCTTCGCCAACATCCGCATCCGCAACAAGATGACCCCGGACATCGAGGGCGGGATCACCCGTCACTACCCTTCGGGCGACACCCTGGCGATCTATGACGCGGCCATGCGCTACAAGGCCGAAGGCCGCGGCACGGTGGTGTTCGCCGGCAAGGAATATGGCACCGGCTCGTCGCGCGACTGGGCGGCCAAGGGCGCCAAGCTGCTTGGCGTGCGGGCCGTCATCGCCGAGAGCTTCGAGCGCATCCACCGCTCGAACCTGGTGGGCATGGGCGTCCTGCCCCTGCAGTTCATCGCCGACGGCTGGCAGCGCCTTGGGCTGACTGGCGACGAGATCGTCACCATCCGCGACCTCGACGACATCAGCCCGCGGCGTCAGCTGATGGTGGAGCTCTATCGTCCCACCGACGGCAAGATCGCCCGGTTCCCCGTGCGGTGCCGGATCGATACCGCCACGGAGCTGGCCTATTTCCGCAACGGGGGCGTGCTGAACTACGTCCTGCGCAACCTCGCGCGGTCGGCCGCTTAGGCGCTCACGGCTTCGTGAACCGTCTGCCGGCCAAAGTCCGATTAACTGCGGCGCAATGAAAGCGCTGGAGCGTGTGGCAACGGTCGTGGCGCTCGGGTTGGTGGCGGGTGTCCTATGGGCGCCGCACCCGGCTCGGGCCAAGGCCCCGGTGGTGGTGGAACTGTTCACCGCCCAAGGCTGCGCGCCCTGCGCCCAGGCCAACGTCCAGGCGGCCAAGATCGCCGACCGCCCGGGCGTGATCGTTCTGACCTGGTCGGTGGAATACTGGGACTATCTGGGCTGGAAGGACACCTTTGCCCAGCCGGCGTTCACGGTGCGTCAGAAGGCCTACGCCCGCCGGCTGGGTCCGCGCGACGTCTACACGCCGCAGGTGGTCGTGAACGGATCCGCTCAGGCCTCAGGCGATGACAGCGCCACCGTCACCGCCCTTCTCCGCAAGGCCGAGGCCGTCAAGCGGCGTCCGCTGAAGATCCGGATGCAGGCCGGCGGCCGCATCGGTGTCGGCAGCGGCTCGGTCGGCCGCGGACCCGCGGACGTCTGGCTTGTTCGATTCGACCCCCGTCAGCAGGACGTCAGCGTCACCGCTGGCGACAACCGCGGCGTGACGATGGTTGAGCGGAACGTCGTGCGGCAGATTGTGCGCCTGGGCGCGTGGACCGGCCACGCAACCACCTATCGGGCGCCACCCGCCAGCGAGTCTGGACTGGCCAGCGCGGTCATCGTCCAGAGCGGACACGGCGGGCGGGTGATCGGCGCGATGGAATCCGTTCCTCGGAAACCCAAGGCCGTGTCGCAAAAGGGAATGTCAGGGAGGTAGACTCCCCGCGGAGGGAGGGGCCAACCGCGGGGAGCCGCCTCGCCTAGCAAGGCATCGGCGATCAGGCATCCAACCCAGAGGGCTGGGGGGGCTGTTCAGAATCTGGATCGGAAACCGATCAGCCGATGTGTGAGTTAGAACCGGCTAAACCGGCGCGCCGTAGACGGAAAAAAGGTCATTTGCGGGCTCCGGTCGGCGCAAATGGCGGTTGTGGGCTGATCTGAGGCGATCGCGGCGGAAAACCGCTTTGCCGTCATTTGTCGCCGAACCGGGTCGATTGGGGCTTCGGTTTTCGAATCTTCCGATCTAGGCTCGCGCCGATGGCGATGGAAACCGCTCCGCACACCCCGCAAACACCCCCGTCGCCGATCGTCTATTTCGATCGGCGGGAACTCAATCAACTTCTCGGCCTCTATGGCCGCATGGTCTCGGCCGGCCACTGGCGGGATTATGGGATCGACGGCTTGAAGGATGCGGCGGTGTTCTCGGTGTTTCGCCGCAGTTCGGAATTTCCGCTCTACCGAATCGAGAAGCGACCTGCCCTGGCCCGCCGCCAGGGGGCCTGGTCGATCCTCGCGCATGGCGGCCTGGTGCTCAAGCGCGGTCACGACCTGGAGCAGTTGCTGAAGTTCTTCGACCGGTCGCGCTTCGCGGTGGTGGACTAGGGCTTCTTTGCAAGCGGCGCATCGGATCGCCGCGCGCGGCGCCTCGCCGAAAACCCCATGTTTTGCCGGCCCGCACGCAAGGGCCTGATATTTTCGCGATATTTCATACAGTTATAACTATCTCGCAGCGCGGGCCGCGAGCGCCCTTTGGCAGCTTTTGGCAACATCCTGGCAGCCGGATGGCCGCGTCCTGGCAGCGGACCGGCAGCGAGCGGGCCGCAGCTGGCAACCGCAATGGCAGCGTTTGGCCGCGGATTGGCAGCGGATTGGCAACAAATGGCAGCAGGTGACCTGCGGAGAGGGGATCGAGGCCAGCCCCTGCGCAGCCCGATTCACAATGAGAAAGAGCACGATGTAGATTGCATATTGCAATTTCCATCGTGCCCCTGTCAAGGGGATCGAATTGGCGACACGGACCTGACCGCCAACAAAAAAGCCCCGGCGCGGGGCCGGGGCTTTCCTGACGTTCAGTCTGCGTCCGTCGTTTAGCGGCGGCTGCCGCCCATGAAGTAGAGCAGGAAGCGGAACAGGTTGATGAAATCCAGATAGAGGCTGAGCGCCCCGTAGCTGGTGGCCACGCTCAGCGCGGCCTGATTCCCACCAAGCTCGTAGTAGGTCATCTTCAGACGCTGCGTGTCGTAGGCGATCAGGCCGGCGAAAATGCCCACGCCCAGCAGGTTGATGATGAACACCAGCGCAGGCGAGTGGAAGAAGAAGGTGGCCAGCGAGGCGAGGATCAGGCCCCAGACGCCCATGATCAGGAAGCTGCCCATGCCCGTGAGATCGCGCTTGGTGGTGTAGCCCACCAGCGAAAGGCCCCCGAAAGCGCCGGCTGTGACCAGGAAGGTCTGGAAGATTCCGACGCCGCTGTAGAGCAGGAAGATCATGCCGAGCGAGGCGCCGATCAGCGAGACCACCGCCCAGTAGGTGAAGGCGGCGCTCTCGGCCGACTGCCGACGGGCGAAGCCCTGGAACAGCAGCACCCCGATGGGGGCGAAGGCGATGATCATGCCCAGCAGGGTGTAGCCGACATGGCCCGCGCCGTCGACGCGGAACAGCAGCGCCCGCGTGGGCTCGTACATGCCGGTGACCCAGGACAGGACCGCCGAGAGGACGAGGCCCAAAGCCACCTTGTTGTAGACGCCGAGCATGAAGGCCCGCAGGCCAACATCCACGGCCATGTCCGGGGCGGCCACCGATCCCGGTCTGGCGAAACCCCGATCAAAGTCGCTCATGGAGTAAAACCCTCATGTGTTGCACGCCCAAAGCGGGCGCTTCGCCGATAATATCGGCCTCGGCGCGACGCCGTGCAAGGCCGCCGTACATTAAGGCTTCTTCACCCTGTACAGCCGCCCCGGTCAGTCGGCCCGAAGGGTGGGCGCCGGCCGCCGGGAGAGCGCCTGCAGGGCGGCCAGCAATCCGCCACCCGCCGCGAGGAACGCCGCGCCGAGCACCAGGGTCACAACCCCCGCCCAATCGACGCTCCACGTGGCCTGGAACACCTTGACCACCACGGGCCAGGCCGCCGCGTAGCCGAGCGCCACGCCGGCGAGCCCGGCGATGAGACCGACGGCCCCGTATTCGATCGCATAGGCGCCCAGGATCTGACGGGTGGACGCGCCGAGGACCTTCAGAACCGCCGCCTCCCGACCGCGGGCGCGGGCGCGGGCGGCGATGGCCCCGGCCAGAACCAAGAGCCCGGCCAGCGCCGCCACGGCCGCGGCGCCGCGAATCGCCAGGGCCAGACGATCGAACAGATCCGCCGCAGCGCCGAGGGCCTCGCGCACGCTGATCACATTGACCGACGGAAAGTCCCGCCCGAGCGCCAGGGTGGCGCGACGTTCTTCAGCCGGGCTGGCGCGGGCGATCGCCACCTGCCGCAACTCCGCCCCCTCCAGAGCCGCCGGATCGACCACCAGCGGAAAATTGGCCCCGAAACCGGCGAAGTCGATTTTTCTCAGGGCGGCGACACGGGCCTCGATCCGGCGGCCCAGGACCTCCAGACTGATCGCATCGCCGACTTTCAGGTTCGCGCCCTTGGCGGCCTCGGTCGACATGGCGACGAGCGGCGGGCCGGCATAGGCGGCCGGCCACCAGTGTCCCGACACCACGCCGGATTTCAGCGGTTCGGGCCCGAGCGACGAGAGCGATATGTCGTTGTCGTAGGCCCAGCGGTTGGCCGGGTCGATGTGGGCGGCCTCGAGCCCCTGCCCCCTCACCCCGACTATGCGGCCTGACGCGAAGGGCGCTCGCAGGTAGGTCTGGCGCGTCAGGGGGCGGCCGAAGGCCGCCGCCAGAGTCGCATCGAAAGCCGGCCCCTGGCTCGCGGCCAGACCGGAAAACACCAGCGAGGGCGCGGTGCGCGGCGCCACGTCCGAGACCTGGGCCAGGAGGCTCGACTGAATCAGCACCACCGCGGAGAGCAGGGCGACGCCCAGGCCGATCGCCGGGGCGGCGGTGCGCGCCGCGGAGCCGGGTCCGGCCAGATTCGCCAGCCCGATGCGCGCCGCCCCGCGGACGGAGCCACGCAGCCAACCCGCCAGGGCCGCGCCGCCGGCGCCGAGCACCCAAAGCACGAGAAAGGCGACAGCGACGCCGGCGATCATGATCGCCGCCGCCAGCGGCGTCGGCGCGGTGACCACGGCCAGGGCGGCGAGCCCGAGAGCGGCCAGGGCCGCGCCGGCCAGTTCCGGGCCCAGAGTGAGGCGCCCCGCGAGCTGGCGGCGGAACAGGGCGGCGGGAGGCGTCGCCCGCGCGCGCGCCAGGGGCCCGAGGGAAAAGGCCGCCGCGGACAGCAGGCCGAAGGCGGCGGCCCGGGCCAGCGGCCCCGGGTAGACGGCGAACAGCGCCGGGACGGGCAGCTTGTCCCGCACCAGTTCCCCAAGGATCAACGGCGCAGCCGCCCCGATGCCAAGGCCGATGCCGACGCCGAGGACGGCCAGAAGCCCGATCTGGATGAGGTAGATGTCGCGGACGAGACCGCCCTCCGCCCCCAGGGCCTTGAGCACGGCGATGCCCGGTTTCTTGGCGTCGAGATGGGCGGACACCGCGCCGAAGACGCCCAGGCCACCCGCCACCAGCGAGGCGAGACCGATGAACCCGAGGAAATACTCCAGTTCATCGATCAAACGGCGCAGTCCGGGCGCGGCGTCGGACCGATCGGTGAGCCGCCAGGCGCCGTCAGAATCGGCGGCCTTCAGGGCGATCTGAAGATCGGCCTTCGCGGCGCCCAGCCTTGCCCCCGACGGGAGGGCGATGCGGACGGTTTCACCGAACGGAAGACCCGGGTCGAGGAAGCCCCCGCCCTCGACCACCGCCATTCGGGTTAGGACCCGCGGTCCCAAGGCGAAGCCACGCGACAGACGGTCCGGCTCCGCGACGAGGATCGCGCGCGCGATCAGCGGCACGTTGCCGACGAGGAAGCGATCCCCGAGTTTCAGCCCCAGACGATCCAGCAGCGCCGGCTCAACCGCCGCCCCGGCGGCATCACCCACGGGCGTCAGCGCGGCGTCGAGCGTGGTCGCTCCCTGAAGCTCCACCTTTCCGGCCAGAGGATAGCCGTCGCTGACCCCGCGAAGTTCCACCAGCCGCCGCTCGCCTGACGGCGCCTGAGCCATGGCCTCGGCGCTGGCCGCATAGGCGGTCCGGCCTGTCCGATCGAAAACGGCCTGTTCGGCCGGCGTGAACGGCCGAAGCCGCTGGGTGACGGCCAGATCGCCGCCCAGAATTTCGCGGGCCTGTGCGCCAAGCCCCTGGCGGAACGCCTCCGCCACCGAACCGGCCGCGGCGATGGCCGCGACGCCAAGGGCCAGACAGGCGAGGAAAATACGGAACCCGCGCACCCCGGCGCGGAGCTCACGGGCGGCGAGGCGGGCGGCGAGCCACACCGCTCAGAGGCCCGCGATCATGCGGCCGTCGAACATCCGCGCGATCCGGTCGGCCCGGGCGGCGAGCGCGTCGTCGTGGGTGACCAGCACCATGGCCGCCCCCGTCTGGGCGACGAGGCTGAACATCAGATCCGCCACCGCCGCGGCGTTGGCGGCGTCGAGATTGCCGGTGGGCTCGTCGGCGAAGAGGAGCGCGGGATTGGCGGCCAGGGCCCGGGCCAGAGCGACCCGTTGCTGCTCGCCTCCGGAAAGTTGGTGGGGATAGTGGCGGGCTCGCGCCGAGAGCCCGACCCGCCCGATCCAGTCGCGGGCGATCGCGGCGGCCTCACGTTCTCCGGCAATCTCCAGCGGCGTCGAGACATTTTCCTCCGCAGTCATATTGGGAAGGAGATGGAAGGCCTGGAAGACCAGGGAGACCCGGCCCCGGCGCAGACGCGCGCGACGGTCCTCGCTCAGCCGGGCCAGGTCCTCGCCCATGAGGCGCACCTCGCCCCGAGTCGGTCGCTCCAGGCCCGCGGCCACGGCAATAAGCGAGGATTTGCCGCAGCCGGAGGGACCGACGATGGCCACCCGTTCGCCCGGCGCCACGTCAAAGTCCACGCCACGCAGGATGTCCACCGGCCCGGCCGCGGACGGCAGGGTGAGGCAGACGCCGCTTAGCGACAGGGGCGCGGGCGGAGCGCTGGCGTCGAACATGAACTCTGACCGCGATTGAGGGACGATGGGCTTTCCTACATAGGAAGCCGGATGACCAGAACACCCCATACTGGCCAAACGCGGCGCGCCTGGATGGCGGGCGCCGTCGCCGTCATCGCGGCGAGCCCCGTCCTGGCCAAGACCGCGCCGGTGGTGACCCTGCTGGGCGACTCCATCACCGCCGGCTACGGCCTGGCCGCCGCGGCGGCCCTGCCGGCGCGGCTTCAGGCGGCCCTGACCAAACTGGGGGTCAAGGCCGTGGTGCGCGGCGCGGGCGTATCTGGCGACACCACCGCCGACGGCCTGGCCCGAGCGGACTTTTCGGTGCAGCCGGACACGAGGCTCTGTGTCGTGGCGCTGGGGGGCAACGACCTGCTGCAAGGGCTGGATCCGAAGACGACGCGGGCCAATCTGACGCGGATCGTCAAACGGCTGAAGGCCCGGCGGATCGCCGTCGTGCTGGCCGGCCTGACTGCCCCACGCGCCATCGGCGCGGACTATGCGCGGGATTTCGACGCCGTGTTCCCAGGTGTCGCAAGGGAAACCGGCGCGACGCTCTACCCCGACCTTCTGGCCGGGGTGGCGCGCACGCCAAGGCTCAACCAGGCCGACGGCATCCATCCCAACCCCGCCGGGGTCGAAATCATCGCCACACGATTGGCGGCTGTCGTGGCGCGGAGCCTCAAGAGGCCAGGGTGATCAGACTCTTCGCCGCCATCGCCGTGCCGCACGAGGCGGCGCAGGCCCTCGCGCCGCTCGCGGGCGGCGTGCCCGGCGCGCGCTGGAGCCCGGCGGAAAACCTGCACATCACCTTGCGGTTCGCCGGGGATATCCCCGAGACCCAGGCCGAAGATCTGGAGTCCGCGCTGAGCGCCGTCTCCTCACATGCTTTCGACGTGGCCCTGGCCGGTGTGGGAACCTTCGGCGACGCCCTGACCATCAACGCCCTCTGGGCCGGCGTCGAGGCCGGCGAACAGCTGGGCATCCTGCACCGGCGGTGCGAGGCTGCGACCCGGCGCGCCGGCCTGAAGCCGGACACGCGCGCCTGGAAACCGCATGTCACGCTGGCCTATCTGAACCGCGCCGAGCCGGCCCGCGTCGCCGCCTGGACGGCCGCGCATAGCCTGCTGCGGGTGGCCCCCTTCGCGGTGGATCGCTTCGGTCTCTATTCCAGCTTTCGCACCCGGACGGGGTCCGCCTACAGGCTTGAGCGGCTCTATCGCCTTACGCCTTGATCGCGTGATCCTTGAGAACGCCGAGCGGCGTGATGGCCAGGACTTCCTCGTGGGTGGCGGCCAAGACCACGGGCGGCGCGACACCGGCGTCGAGGGCTTCCTTCCAGCGTGGGGCGCAGACGCACCAGCGGTCGCCGGGGTTCAGGCCCGGAAAATCGAATTCCGGACGCGGCGTCGACAGGTCGTTGCCCATGGCCATGGAGAAGGCGAGGAAGCTCTCGGTCATGACCGCGCAAACGGTGTGCTGGCCGGTGTCTTCCGGCCCCGTCTCACAGCAGCCGTTGCGGTAGAAGCCGGTGATGGGGTCGATCGAACAGGGTTCGAGCTCACCCCCGAGGACGTTGCGCGCCGCCTTGTCGTATCGGATGGTCATGGCGCAAACCTTATGCCCTAAGGCGGACCACCCGTCACGGAGACCCTCACATATGTCGCACCCTGTCCGTCCCCGGCGCAGCGCCCTCTACATGCCCGCCTCCAATCCGCGGGCGGTGGAGAAGTCCCGGGGCCTTGCCTGCGACGTGGTGATCCTCGACCTGGAAGACGCGGTGCTGCCTGACGCCAAGGACGGAGCCAGGGCCGACGCGGTGGCCGCGGTGAAGGCCGGAGGTTTCGGCCGCCGGGAGGTGGTGATCCGGGTCAACGACCTGTCCACGCCCTGGGGGGCCGCGGATCTCGTCGCAGCCGCGGCCGCGGGGCCGGATGCGGTGCTGGCCCCCAAGATTCGCGGGCCGGAAGACATCGCCGCCTATGACCGTGCGCTCACGCAGGCCCCCGCCCACACCCGCCTCTGGGCGATGATTGAAACCCCCCAGGCCATTCTGGCGATCAACGCCATTGCCGGCGCCCCCTCGCGCCTGTCCGCCCTCTGCATGGGAACGAACGATCTGGCGAAGGAGATGCGCGCGCGACAGACGCCCACACGCGAGCCGTTTCACGCCGCCATGGCTCTGACAGTGATGGCCGCTCGGGCGCACGGGCTGGCGGTCCTGGACGGCGTCCACAATGAGATCGACGATCTCGCGGCGCTCGACGCGGTCTGCCGCCAGGGCGTCGACTTCGGCTTCGACGGCAAGACCCTGATCCACCCCAGCCATCTGGCCATCGCCAACGACGTTTTCACGCCCGCGGCGACGGAGGTCGCCTGGTCGCGGGCGGTGATCGCCGCATTCGCCGCGCCGGAGAACGCCGGCAAGGGCGCGCTGCGGGTGGACGGCCGCCTGGCGGAGCTTCTGCATCGCGATCAGGCGCTCGGCCTCGTCGCCATCGCCGACGCCATCGCCGCGGCGGACGCCTAGCCGGCCGCCCCGGTGATTTTCCTCCTGGCCGCCCTGGTTCTGGCCGCCGGCGCGCCGGCGACGCCATCGGACGTCCTGGGCGAGCGGATCCGGGAGTCCGCTGACGCCGCCCAGGCGATGCAGGGCCCTATGGATGGAACCTGGACCCTGTACGCGGCGCATGGCCGTCCCCTGGCGATCCTTCAGATCACCGATCCGGCGTCAGGCGATGGCCGCATGGAGGCCGGATGGCGCGGGCCCGCGCCGGATGCGCCGCTCTCTCTGGTGGAGCGGATCGCGCGAGACGGCGCGCAACTGACCGTCGATCTGGGCCCGGCGGCGCCGACCGGCTTGCGAAACCTGACCCTGGCGCGGCGCGGCGCGCGTGTCTGGACAGGACGAGCGGCGAGCGGCGGGCGGACCACGCCGGTCACCTTGCGACGGCACTGACACGGCGGGTGATCTGGCGCGGGCCCGGCATTTGACTTGATCCGGCGCGCGCCGGACAAACGGCGCCAGGATCCAAAGGCGCGCATGACCCACCGCATCATCGAGACACCCTTCGCGGATATTGCTCTGTGGGACACCGGCGGAACGGGCCCCGCGGTGCTGCTGTTGCACGGCAATTCGTCCTGCAAGGAGATCTTCCGCGGGCAGTTCGACGCCAGGCTGACAAATGATCCGCGCCTGATCGCCATGGATCTCCCCGGCCATGGCGGCTCGAGCGACGCCCGCGATCCGGCCGCGACCTACACCCTCGCCGGATATGGCGCGGCCGCCCTGGCGGTGCTGGCGGCGCTGAACGTCTCCCGCGCGGCGGTGTTCGGCTGGTCGCTGGGCGGGCATGTGGCCCTGGACATGGTGTCCAGATTCCCGGGGCTGCGAGGCGTGATGATCAGCGGCACGCCGCCGATCGCCAACGGCGGATTCGCGGAGGGTTTCCGGCAGAGCACGCACATGGGTCTGGCTGGCGCGCAAGCCTGGTCGGAGGCCGACACCGAGGCCTACGCCCGCGCCACGGCCGGGGCCGGCGCGCCGTTCGAACCTTTTCTGCTGGAGGCAGCCCGACGGACCCATGGCGTCGCGCGGGAGACCTTCTTCGCGGACGCCCTGTCCGGGCGCGCCGATGATCAGCGGCGGATTGCGGAGACGGCCGCCGTCCCCCTGGCCGTGATCAATGGGGCAGAGGATGAGTTCATCAACGCCGACTATTTCGGCCAGGTCGCCTGGGCGAACCTGTGGGACGGACGTGTTCACAGCCTGGCCGGGCTCGGCCATGCGCCGTTCTGGCAGGCTCCCGAAAGATTCAACCCGCTGTTCGAGCGATTCATCATCGAGACGGCGATCACCACCGGAACCACCGCATGAAGCTCGAGTTTCCGGAATTCGGTCACCAGAGCGAGACCTTGGTCGCCGTCGTCCTGGGCGCGCTGCTAGCCACCCTGAGCGGTGTCATCGCCAATCAGTGGGAGGCCCATGCCCGGCAACGGGAGCGGGAACGAACGGCGGCCCTGCTGTTCGGCGAGGTGCTGTCCACCCTGAGGGTGCTGCTCGTGATGGCCGAACGGGCAAGCGTCGTCCCGCCGGCCTGGGGGCCCGTGACGCAGCGCATGCTGCAGACCGCCAGGCGCGAGATCGGCATCTATGAACGCAACAGGGAGGCGTTGGTCGATCTGCGCGACCCGGCGCTGCGCGCCGACGTTCATCGCCTGGCCATCCAGATCGTCATGCCGCTGGACGGCATCCTGGATTCCCTCAAGGACGGCGGCGCTGACGACGACGAGAGGCGACAGGTGGGGTTCGATTGGCTGATGGAGACCAGCGGGCGCATTCCGGATCTCGTCGCGCGTCTGGGCCGGATCGCGCATCACGACTTCGCTCATTTCGCGGCGGCGGCGGAGGCGGCCGGCGGCCCTCAAACCACCGCCGCGAGGGCGGCGGCGCGAACGGCGGCCAACGCGGCCTCGTCATAGGACGCGGAGTCTCCGATTCCCCACACCGGACCGGGCCAGGCCGAATCGTCCGGTCTCCGTCCGACAACATGGACGTGGAGTTGCGGTGTGATGTTGCCCAGCGCGCCGACGTTCAGCTTCGCCACCGGACGGCCAAGCGCGAGACCCATGGCGCGCACCGCCACGCCGGCGCTGACAATCTCGGTCATCAGCGCGGCCCGGTCGGCGACGGAGAGATCCTCAAGCTCCCGCGCGCCGGGCCGGCGCGGAATCAGGACGATCCAGGGAAACCGGGCGTCCAGCTGAAGACGCGCCGCGCAAAGGGGCAGATCGATCAGGGCGGCTGAGCCGGTCTCGAAGGCGGGATCGAGGATGAACATGCCTCAGCCTTGCAGGGCGCCGCGCGGGGGTCTAGACCGCGCGCGCATTTGCACAAACCAGACTGGAGAGACGCCTCATGGCTCGCGCGAAAATCGCCCTCATCGGCGCCGGCATGATCGGCGGCACCCTGGCCCATATCGCCGCTCGCGAGGCCCTGGGCGACGTGGTCCTGTTCGACATCGTCGACGGCGTGCCGCAGGGCAAGGCCCTCGACCTGAATGAAGCCACTCCGGTGTTCGGCTCCGATTCGCTGCTGAAGGGCACGAGCGACTACGCCGATATCGCGGGCGCCGACGTCTGCATCGTCACCGCCGGCGTGCCGCGCAAGGCCGGCATGAGCCGCGACGACCTGCTGGGCATCAACCTCAAGGTGATGAAGGCGGTGGGCGAAGGCATCAAGACCCATGCGCCGAACGCCTTCGTGATCTGCATCACCAACCCGCTGGACGCCATGGTCTGGGCGTTGCGGGAATTCTCGGGCCTGCCGCACAACAAGGTCATCGGCATGGCCGGCGTGCTGGACTCGGCGCGTTTCCGCTTCTTCCTGGCCGAACGGCTGGGCGTGTCGGTGCGTGATATCCACGCCTGGACCCTTGGCGGTCACGGCGACGACATGGTGCCGATGGTTCGCCACTCCACGGTGGGCGGTCTGCCGCTGCCGGAACTGGTCCGTCAGGGCCAGATCAGCCAGGACGAACTGGATGCGATCGTGAAGCGGACCCGCGGCGGCGGCGGCGAGATCGTCGCCCTGCTGAAGACCGGTTCGGCGTTCTACGCCCCGGCGGAAAGCGCGATCGCCATGGCGGCCGCCTATCTGAAGGACGAGAAGCGCGTCCTGCCCTGCGCCAGCTTCCTGTCCGGCCAGTACGGCCTGAGCAATCTCTACGTCGGCGTGCCGACCGTGATCGGCGCCGGCGGCGCTGAGCGGATTCTGGAATTCCCGCTGGACGACGCCGAGAAGGAGATGTTCGGCAAGTCCGTCGCCTCTGTGCAAGGCCTGATCGACGCCTGCAAGCAGATCGAGCCGTCCCTGGCGTAGAGCAAACTTCGATCAGATGGAATCATCTGATCGAAGATGATTTGCTCTAGAATCAAATACATAGGGCCTGATTCACCGCTTGCATCTGTTCCGTGCAAACGGATCAGGACCTAAAACCAGCCGGCCTCGCGCAGGGCTTTGGCGTAGGCGCGGCTGACGGGCGCGGTCAGCCCGCCCTGAAGGGTCAGGGTGGCGCGTCCATCGCCGCGTTCGACATCGATCACAGCATTACGACCCACCCACCAGGACCGGTGGGTGCGCGCGCCCTCCAGCCCGTCCAGTTCCACCAGAGCGTCCGCCAGGCGCATGAGGATCAGATCCTCGCCGCGGGAGGTGTGGACCCGCAGATAGTGATCCTGGGCCTCCACGGCCCAGAGATCCGCGTCCGCCAACCGCTGCGGCAAGCGGGCCAGGAACCGCGGCGGCGGGGCCCCCTCGGGCGCGAGATGAGTCGCCATGGGTTCAGGGCGGCGCACCAACAGGGCCAGTATGGTCATTCCCGCGGTCGTACCCAGGGTCGACGGGGCCACGTCCCAGATGCGCGCCCAGTGGAACGGACGGCCGACAACCCAGGCGCTGGTCGCCGCGACCAGAAACGTCATGGGCAGGCCAATCACCAGGGTGGTCAGACCGGCCGCGAGGACTGACCGTTCCAGAAACCAGGTCCTCGGAATCACCCTCCGCGCCACAAGCCGGCCCAGCGCCGCGCCGGCCAGAACCAGACACTCCCAGTAGAAAAAGCGCGGCAGCAGGGTCATGGCGGTGGTGCCGAATCCGCCGGCCGCCGCCAGGACGGCGCCGACAAGCGCCGCGGCGAACCAGATTCGCGCCCAGCTGTCACTGCCCGCGATACGCACCCGTTCGATCAGCCGAGCACGCCGCCGCGATCCGTTCCCGTCCGCCCCTGCCAAAGCCCCGCGAGCCTCCCGCACGCCGTCACGGCGCCCCGCCGTGTGAAGGGCGCGCCGATCAGACCGTGTCAATAGGACTGGATCGGCAATGTCGCCCTTGCAACATTGGCGGCTTAGGTCATGTTCCGCCGCGCACAGGTCCGCCGCGTGGCGGACAGCGAGAGCCACCCGTCTCGACCATGGAAGATTTCGTATTTCACGATCCGACGGGACGGCGGGCCAAGCGCGCCAACCTCGGGCTCGGTCTGCTGATCGCCTTTGCGGCGCTGATGATCGCCGCCTTCTTCGCGACCCTGGCGTTCGCGCCGCACCTGCCCCGTGTGACCCTCAAGGATCCCCAGGTCCTGCAGGCGCTTCACCCCGAGAACGCGCATCGTTATCGGCGACCCGGCGGATGGCGGCGGGTGCCCCGCCCTGCGAAAGCCGAGCCCGGATCTCCCGCCCGCCCCCTCTCCGTGGGATTCTATGTGAGTTGGGCAGAGAACTCGCGGGTGTCCCTCCGACGCCATGTCAACGAGCTTGACGTCGTCGCGCCGCAATGGGTTCTGCTCGATGGCTCTCTGGGCCGGGTCAGCGTGACGTCGGATCCCTTCGCCGAGGCCCTGGTGGCGGGAGCGAAGAGTCCGCCGTCGGTTCTGCCGATGGTTCACAACGGTCACAACGGCCTCTCCGACGGCCCCCTGGCCGATAGCCTGCTGCTCTATCCGGCCGCCCAGGACGCTTTGATCCGCAATCTCGTCACCCTGGCCAAGCAGCGCGGCTGGGCAGGCTACATTTTCGATTTCGAGAACATTTCGAAGCCGGCCCTGGCGCAGTACCCGACGTTTCTGGCCAAGGCCCGGGCGGCGCTGAAGCCGCTCGGGCGCGAGGTCTGGGTCTCCGTTCCCTTCAACGACGACGCCTGGAACCTGAAGCGTTTCCAGCGGGCAACCGATTCGCTGATGCTCATGGCGTTCGACGAGCACTGGGGAACCGGCGACGCCGGCCCGACCGCCTCTCAGGAATGGTTCGAGCGAATCCTGGCGCAGGACATGGCTCAACTCGATGCGGCGCACACGATCGTTATCCTGGCGGGCTACGGCTACGACTGGACGCTGAAAGACGACAAGGGGCCGGCCAAGGCGGAAACGGTCACCTTCTACGACGCCACCCAGCTGGCCCATGACGCCAGCGCGGACGTGAAGCTCGACGACGACGCGCTCAATCCCGGCTTCGAGTACCAGGACGACGACCAGCGTAAGCACGTGGTGTGGTTCCTCGACGCCGCCACGGTCTACAACCAGATCAAGATCGCCGATGCATACCGACCTCAGGGTTACGGCATGTGGCGCATGGGCGATGAAGACCCCTCGGTCTGGCGCTACTACAAACAGCCCTATGGATCGGCCAAGCCCACGGGTCTCGAGATCATCTCGCCCAGCCAGGCGGTCACGTTCGACGGCACCGGCGAGATTCTGCACGTGGACGCCTCGCCGACCGGCGGTCGCCGCACCGTGGAAATCGACCCGGAAACGGACCTGATCTCGGGCGAGGCCTATCAGGTCATGCCAACCCAATACGTCATCGACCGTTACGGCGCACACCCAGGCTGGGTCGCGCTGACCTTCGACGACGGGCCGGACGGTCGCTGGACCCCACGCATCCTCAATGTGCTGCGGGACAAACACGCGCCGGCTACTTTCTTCGTGATCGGTCAGAACATGCAGGCCCGCCCGGACCTGGTGGCCCGGGAGGTGCGCGAAGGGCATCTGGTCGGGAACCACACCTGGACCCACCCCAACATCGCCATGACACCGGCGGCGCAGACCAATCTGGAGATCAACACCACCCAACGTCTGTTCGAGGTGCTGACAGGCCGCTCGATGCGGTTCTTCCGGCCGCCGTTCTTCGGCGACGCCGAACCGTCGACGCCCGGCGAAGTGGAACCGCTGAAGTTGGCGCAGGGATTCGGCTATCTGATTGCCGGCCTGCGGATCGACCCGGATGACTGGCAGAAGCCTCTGCCGGAACAGATCATCAGCCGCACCCTGGAGCGCCTGAAGGCGACCGGGGAAAAGGAAGGCCAGGTCGTGCTTCTGCACGACGCGGGCGGCGATCGCAGTCGCACCGTGGCGGCCCTGCCGGGGCTGATCGATGCCCTTAGGGCCAACGGCTACAAGCTGGTCACGATGGAACAACTGGCGGGGATGAGCCGGGCCGACGGCCTGCCGCCCACCTCGCGAAGTTCAGTGGATCTGTGGCTGGACCGCCTGGGATTCGGCTTCTTCCGCTATATCGACCTGGCCATGAAGGGCCTGTTCATCGTGGCGATCGTGCTGGGACTGGCGCGACTGGCGTTTCTTGCGACCCTGGCCCTCTGGCACCGGATTCAGGAACCGGGTCGCGAGCCGGCCATGCTCGATCCGGAAACCGGCCCTCTGATCAGTGTCCTGATCCCCTGTTTCAATGAAGAGAAGGTGATTGTCGAATCGGTTCGCCGGATTCTCGCTTCCGACTGGCGGCGGCTGGAAATCCTGGTGCTGGACGACGGCTCCAAGGACGCCACCTCTGCGGTCGTGCGCGCCGCCTATGCCGATGAGCCGCGGGTCAAGCTGCTGACGTTCGAGAACGGCGGCAAGGCGCGCGCACTCAATCGGGGCCTGGCGCTGACCAGCGGCGATATCGTGGTCGCCCTGGACGCGGACACGCTCTTCCCGCCCGACACCCTGCCCCGTCTGGTGCGGTGGTTCGTCGATGCCCGGGTCGGCGCGGTCGCCGGCAACGCCCTGGTGGGCAACCGCCTGAACCTGATCACGCGCTGGCAGGCGCTTGAATATGTGACGGCTCAGAACCTCGAACGACGCGCCCTGGCGGCCCTCGGGGCCGTGACGGTGGTGCCAGGCGCCGTGGGCGCGTGGCGGCGCTCGGTGTTGCTGGAGCTAGGCGGCTATCCGTCGGACACCCTGGCGGAGGATCAGGACCTGACCCTCGCGGTGCAGCGCGCCGGCTATCGGGTGGAGTTCGACTCCTCGGCCCGCGCCTACACCGAGGCGCCCGACACCGTGCGAGGCCTGCTGAACCAAAGGTTCCGCTGGTCCTTCGGGACGCTGCAGTGCCTGTGGAAACACCGCTCGGGCCTGTTCAACGTCAAACAGCCGGTTCTGGGGTTCGTCGCCCTGCCGCAGATCTGGCTCTTCCAGATCTTCCTGACGGTCGCCGCGCCGCTGGTGGACCTTGCCATCGTCTCGAACCTGATCTGGTCGGTGTACGGCCGCGCCTTCCACCCGGTGGAATGGTCGCCGGACAATTTCATCCGGTCGGTGTTCTACTGGGCAGCCTTCATCTTCCTGGATCTGTCCGCCGGCGCTTTGGGCATGTCGCTGGAGCGCAAGGCGCCCTGGAAGGACCTCATCTGGCTGCCGATCCAGCGGTTCGGCTACCGCCAGCTGATGTACTATGTGGTGGTCAAGTCGGTGGTCAGCGCCATCCGCGGCTATCGGGTGGGCTGGGGCAAGCTGGAACGACGCGCCACGGCCCAGCTCGGCAAGACCCTCTGAAGAGGCGAAGGCGCCCGCCCGAAGGCGGACGCCTGACCACGATCAGGGCTTCGGACTCGCCGCGGACTGCAGAGCCGTCAGGAGCACCGACCAGGCGCCGGAATTCGCCGGCAGGCCCGGCATGTCGGAATTCACGAACAGGACCGCCGCCACACCCGGCATTGGGCTCGTGAACTTCGTCGGGCAGCCGCTGTGGCCGCCGAAGATTCCGACCGAGGTCGTCTGCAACGATCCGTTGCCCGTGCCGTCCGCGCCATTCTTTTCCAGCCAGCGGTGTCCGGCGCCGTCGGACACGATGTCCCAGCCGACCGGATGGCTGGCGGGGTTGGTCTCCATGTCGTTGAACTGGCAGTCCGTCAGGATGCGATGATCGGCGCTGTTCAGGCTGATCAGAACCTTGGCGTAGTCGCGCACCGAGACGTACCAGCCCCAGTCGCCGCACGAGGCGGTGAGCGGGCCCCAGTCGTCCGCCACATCTCCCGGAAAGACATGGGGAACGGCGTAGGCCGACGGGTTGGCCGGCGGGGCGCAGGACGGACCCTGGACACCCACGGGAGCGAAGACATTGGCCTGCACGAGGGCGACGTAGTCGTTGGCCAGGGTCATGGGGTCGTTGCTTGTCTCGCCGTTGAAGCGAGGCAGCAGCAGCCGCATGATCCCGAAGTTGGTGTCGGTGTAGCAGGGCGTCTTGTTGGTGATGATCGGATTGGGGAGATTGATGGTCGTGTTGCCGGGCGTACTCGCGCTCGGCGGGCCGGGACAGAAGTAAGGCGCGCCAGGGTTGGAAATGGACTGGGTGAAGAAAGCCTGGAGCCCCGCGAAATCCTGCCCGGAAGCGGCGGCATAGTACTGCTGCAGGCCGCTGGTTTGGGAGACGAACTCACGAAGGGTGATGCTCCTGACCGGTTGGGTCACCTTTGGCGTGTCCTTGGGCAGCGACCAGTTCGACGGCAGGAACGGATAGGCGAGGCTGTCGAGCTTGCCGTTCATGACGCGCATGGCCGTCAACCCCGTCAGCACCTTGCTGGTGCTTGCGATCTGCATCTCGGTGTCGGGCGAGAAGTCGGTTTCGGGAGGTCTGACGGAGGTGCGCGCTTTGCCAAAGGCGCCGAAGACTCCCCGCGGACCGCTCTCGCGATCGCCGACGTAGAAAGCGTAGCCCACGACCTTGCAGCCGATCTGACTGTGAATTGATCGGGCGACCTTGTTGAGGTTCATGCAGGTCTTGTCGTCGCACAGCACCGCGTTGGAGACCGGCCGACCGTCCTGCCACGGCTTGGAGTCGCCGAACCCCTGATAGAGATAGGCCTCGGCGTGATCGCCGATCGGCGCCTGAGCCACCGGTCCCGACCAATCCATCTGGGCCCGCAGATCGACCCCGCAATCATCCCGGTAGCGCTGCTTCCACTCACCCATCTGCACGAACTGGGGCGTTTGGGACTTCGGCGGCGGAAGCATGGCGGTGAGGTGCAAGGTGATCGGCGGTGACACCTGGCCTGGGCCAAGCACGCCAACCGACGCGGCGTTGTCCGTCTGCCGCATGAGGACATTGGAGTCGCTTATGGAGAGACGGAACGGATCGGTCTTGCCCTTGCCGTTGTTCACCGCCCGCACGGTGATGGTGGCGTTGGCGAACAGGATCTGCGTGTTCGGAACCTGGCCGATACTCTCGGCGTAGTGGACCAGGGCGATGTCCGGGAAGACCGCTGAACGGCCGAAGTGAATCGGTACGGGCGGCCCGGACTTGACCTGCGTGACGGTGACGACCGGCGAGGTGGCGCCGAGGGGATCACCCGATGCGTCGTGAGGCGAGATGGCGACGTCGTAGACCACCGGAGACGCCGTGGGCGTGGTCTTCAGGAACGCCTGAGGACCCGACGCCGGGATCGTGAAGTCGAGAAAGTGGCCCGCCACCGGCGCGGGACCGGATTCGCCCTGGGCGACGATCTGACCGGGCGCGCCGGCCACCGTGACCTTCCAGGTCCCGCCGGCCGCGGGCTGATCGGTGGTCCAACGCAAGAACAGCGGTTGCGGAACATCGACGGTCACCGCCGTCTCAAAAGTCTGGAACTCGTGACTGCCCTCGACAATCTTGAGTGTCGCGGCGGCGAACGCCGTCATAGGCGACAACAAAGACGCGCCGACGGCCAAGCATATACCGGCCACAAGGCCGGACGGTGAGACTAGGGAATTCATGGAGCCTTCCAGAGTGTTGATCAGGCCCCTAATGACTCCATTGTTTAGACGCTTTATTGCCAAATTCAACGTGAAATTTGCCTCATTGAAGGCGGCCGCCGCTGAGCCGGAAACGCCGGCCGCGATGCCGGGCGCTATCGCCGCTTCAGATGACGCATGACGCGCACGAACGCCTCGCCAGCCAGATGCTTGTGAATCTTCTCCATCATCGCGAACGAATCGTTGAGGATGAAATCCGCGTCGACCTTCGGCAGGGCGTCGATCGCGACCAGCAGCCGGCGCACGTCCGGGCTGTCGGGATCGCGTTCCGGCGCGGCCACCGGCTCCGCGTTGAGACCCAGGTCGCTCTCCGCACGCGTCGGCTCCTTGATCGCCGCCACCTCGTCCAGCGCCTTGTAGACGTCGTCGACCTTCGGCGAGCCGTAGGCGTTGAACCCCTCGGGGTCCGGATCCCAGAACCCGACGACGGCGTCGCGAAGATAGGTTCCATTCGCCAGACGCAGGTTCCGGTCCCAGGCGCTCCTGAAATAGTCATAGCCGGCGTAGATGTGATTGAAGATGGCGATCTGCCGCTTCGAATACCGGCGCCCATCGACGGTCTCGGAGGCAGGATCGTTGGAGAGGGTGCGCCAGGCCGCGATAGTGCTCGCGGTCGTCGCGCCCGGCGCCATGGTCGCCTCGGCGCGGGAATAGGCTCGGAACTCGGACTTGTAGCGCCTCAAGGCGTCTTCGGCTTCCACGGCCAGGGCCGGTTCCACCTGCATGCCCAGGCTCGCCGCCTCGCCGGAGTTGACCCCAGATCCCTCGAGCAATGCATCGGTCCGTTCGGCGGCGTGGCGCAGACCGGCCAGGGCGTCGCGGCCTGCATGCATGTCGGAATCGTGCTGAACCTCATGCACGATCGTCTGCCAGACATCTTCCTGCGATTTGAGGGCAGGGCGAACCACAGCGATGGCGCCCGGTTTGCCGGACGGACCCGCGAAATTCCAACCCAGGGTGATTGCCTTTTCGAACTGCACATTGGTCGTGTCGGCATAGTCATCGGCGTTGTAGGTGACCGCCGGTTTGCCGATCGCGCCGGGCGCGCCCAGGGTTGCCGCCGGAAACAGGGCCTGGGTGTCCTTCGGATCCTTGCCAGCGGCCTGCAGACGCTGCTCGGAGTCGCCAACAGGCGTAACCGCGTAGAGCGCCGTCTTGTGCGCGCCGATGATCCAGTCGCAGGCATTCTTCAACCGACGGTCGCTGTGCTGGGCCGCGCCCGCGACGAGATGGTCCTCCAACGCCTCGCGATCGGCCTGCTGGTCGGCATTGGCCTGGGAGCGGGCCTGGTGGCGCACCGCGACCAGCTCGCGCGCAATATCCGCCTTCAGGTCGTTGAGCACCCTGCGGCGGCGATCGGTCTTGGACATCCCAAGGATCGCATGGGTCTCAGGCGGTTGCTCGGTTAGGCCATGCTCGGCCTCCCACGCCGCAATCAATCCGCTGATCAGCGCCAGCATCCTGAGCTGGCCAGCGCTGTTTTTCGGGTGCGCCGAGACTGCCGGATAGTCCCCGACATGAAACAGCAGCTGTTCATAAGCGCCGGGCTCGCCAAACAACCCGGCGCCGGGCGGGGCGTCCCTGGCCAATTGCGAACGAGTCGGCATGAAGAACGCCATCGGCTGAATGACGGAGCGAGGCGACGCCGCCCGCATCATTCTGGCGAAGGTGTCCTCATCGGTCGTCGCGAGCGATTGGGCTTCCCGGCCATCGCCATCACGACGCCGGTCGGCGAGGCGCTGCGCCGCCGGCATGCGAGCGGTCCGCGAGCGGTGGCGTGACGCCCGAAGCCTGATCACAGGAAGCCGCCTCACGCCACCGCGTGCCAGGAAGGGTGATCACGACTAATCGGCTGAGGCAAGCCGCGCACCGCGGTTGCGCCGCTTCGGCGCCCTTCCTATAACCGGCCGCCATTCCACAGCCCCATCGTTCAAGAGCGCGCCATGAATATCCACGAACATCAGGCCAAGACCGTCCTCGCGAAGTTCGGGGTCCCCGTGCCCCGCGGACAAGCGGCGTTCTCGGTGGATGAAGCCGTCGCGGCGGCCGAAGTGCTCGGCGGACCAGTCTGGGTGGTCAAGGCGCAGATTCATGCCGGGGGCCGCGGCAAGGGCGGCGGCGTGAAGGTGGTCAAATCGCTCGACGGGGTTCGGGCCGAGGCCGAACGGATGCTGGGGATGACCCTGGTCACCCACCAGACCGGACCCAAGGGCCGGCTTGTCCGCCGCATTTACATCGAGGAAGGCGCGGCGATCGAACGCGAACTCTACCTCTCGCTGCTGGTGGACCGCGAGACCAGCCGGGTGTCCGTGGTGGCGTCCACCGAAGGCGGCATGGATATCGAAGAGGTGGCGCACGCCACGCCTGAGAAGATCATCACCTTCTCCATCGATCCCGCCACGGGCGTTTGGCCGCACCACGCCCAGCACCTGGCCAAGGCGCTGAATCTGAAGGGCGATCAGGCCAAGCAGATCCGCAGCCTGCTGCCGGCGCTCTACAAGGCCTTCACCACCGACGACATGAGCATGCTGGAGATCAATCCGCTGATCGTGACGGGCGAGGGCAAGCTGGTGGTGCTCGACGCCAAGGTGTCGTTCGACGACTCGGCGCTCTACCGCCACGCCGACATCGCGGCCCTGCGCGACGAAAGCGAAGAAGACGAGAAGGAGATCGAGGCCTCCAAGCACGACCTCTCCTACATCGCCCTCGACGGCGAGATCGGCTGCATGGTCAACGGCGCCGGACTGGCCATGGCCACCATGGACATCATCAAGCTCTACGGCGCCGAGCCGGCCAACTTCCTGGACGTGGGCGGCGGCGCGAGCGTCGAGCAGGTGACGGCCGCTTTCAAGATCATCATGAAGGACCCAAGCGTGAAGGCGATCCTCGTGAACATCTTCGGCGGCATCATGGATTGCGACGTGATCGCCAAGGGCGTCGTGACCGCTGTGA
>CAIQJF010000080.1 GCA_903872075.1 uncultured Caulobacteraceae bacterium
CTAGACCCTGATGGCTTTAGATCGAACCGATCTAAAGGCTGAATCAGGGTCTACACCCTTGAATCCAGGCCGGACGAGGACGCCCGGCCGTAGTGCTCTCAGTCGGTAGGCTCGGCCACGAAGGCCCGGTCGCGGGCGAGCTTGGCGGAAAAGCCCCGTTCGTCGCGCGCGGCCGCGCGCCGGTCGCGCTTGGCGGGGCCGGATTCGGGCGTCTGGGATTCCGGGCCGGTGCGGTCTGGCGCCGCGCTCCCACGGGTTGGATGCGTCTTGTTCTGCATGACTGGACTCCTCCCGGCCCCCTCTGAGGGAGACTCGAAGGCGATCATGCAGGTTCCGGGCCACGGATGAAATCAGGGCGAGTCGTTTTGACGCGCCAGGGCGTGGAAGCCGGCGCGTCCCTCCTTGGCCGGAGCGGATGGTCCGTCGAAACATCGGGCCGGAACGAACCCTATGCTTACTGTTGATAATACAATTGAGTCCAGGTCATCGAGGGACGACTGTGGCAAACTGAAACGGAGTTGTTGAAAAAAACGCCACGATTTCGCCGGATTGTGGCGTCGGATTGGCTCACTGTAGCCAGTGAAACCCGCCAGTCAGGTCCAGTTCAACCTGCCGATGTAGGGATTTGATCCCGGAACTGCCGGAACTGTAATTAATTCAGCGTCACTACGCCGCAGTCGTCTTGAACGAGCGCGGCTGATACTCCGACCTGAGCACTCCGAAAAATGGCGGCGCCCGATTTGGCCGACTCGTTCATGGGTAGTCTTCAGTTCACCACAGGCGAACGGCGGCCCGGGCTTGCCGTCGGGTCCTGCGAACCTCGACACCGGGCCGGCCTCGGCCTTGTGGCGGCCGCCCTGGCGCTCGGCGCGGGAGCCCTGCCGGCGCGGGCGGAGACGACGGGCCCCGCCGTGCTCACCCAGATCACCCCCGGGGCCGACCGCGACCGGACCGGGTTGCTGCTGAGCTTCGACCGGCTGGCTCCGCCCTATTCCGTCCTCGGCAACGGTTCCGACCAGCCCACCATCTCCTTCGTCGGCGCGACGCGCGCGCCCGGCACCGAGGCGCCGCGCGATCTCAAGGCGGTGGCGAGCGCCGTCACGGCCGACGAGGGCGGCGGCATCCTGACCCTTCACATGAAGGAGCCCGGCCCGACCAGCGTCGCCGTCACGCCGGTCGGGGATCGGGCCGTGTTCGTGGCCCTCAAGCTGGTGTCCGGCGCGCCGGCGCCCGCGGCCGCCCCGGCCTCCAGCGCCGCGCCGGTCAGCACGGGCGACTATGAAGAGGCCTTCGAGGTCGTTCCCCTGAAGTTCGCCGACGTGAGCGAGATCGTCGGGTTGCTGACCGCGGACCAGTCGGTCAAGCCGAACGACACCTTCACGCCCCAGGAACCGGCCTTCGGTTCGGCCGGCATGAACGCGCCGGGCGCGCTGGCGGTGCCGCAGATGAACCTCGGCCTGTCGTCGGGCGCCGACGCCGGGGCCCAGGCGCTCGGCCAGACCATCGACGAGGCCGTCGGCATAGACCGGCGCCTGAATGCGATCATCCTGAAGGGCCCGCCCGAGCGGATCGCCGCGCTGAAGGCCAAGATCGCCAAGCTCGACCGGCCGGTCACCAGCGTCATCCTGGAGACGGTGTTCGTGGAGCTGACCGAGAGCGGCGCCAGGAACGTCGGGCTGGACCCGAACAACGCCAACGCACAGATCGCCACGGTCTCCTATACCAGTGGCTACCCGACCCCGACCGGGGGCGCGACCAGCCTGACCACCGCCACCCTGCAGGCCGCGATCTATGCGCAGGTGCAGGAAGGCCGGGGGCGGATCATCTCCAAGCCGCGCATCTCGGCCCAGAGCGGCTCGTCGGCCAAGATCATCACCGGCGACGCCCTGCCCATCCTGACCTCGATCGCCCTGTCGGGGGTGAACGCGGTGGCCCAGCAGGTCCAGTACGTCACCGTCGGCGTGACGCTCCAGATCGCCCCGCGGATCAGCAGCGACGGCTTTGTCAGCTCGCGGATCTTCTGCGTCATCTCCAACGTGACCGGCTACGCCCAGGGCTATCCGACGATCAGCCAGAGGGAGGCGTCCACCTCCGCCACGGTCCACGACGGGGAATCCTTCGTCATCGGCGGGCTGACGCAGGAAACGGCGCTGTCGACCAACAGCAAGGTGCCGGGGATCTCCGGCGTTCCCCTGATCGGCGCCCTGTTCAAGCTGCAGAAGGCGACCAAGGCCAAGACCGACCTCTATATCGTCGTCACCCCCCACATCGTCCGCGACGAGGACGCCGCGCTGGCGGCGCGCCGCCTCGCGGACCCCGATTCCATTGTCTCAGTCAGCCCGCCCCCGCTTCGCAGGCCCTGACCGGTCCGCGTCGTCTTATCCAGGTCCACGGGAGTCTTGATCTCATGCCGAACAAACTGTCCGCCCTGACCGCCGCCGCCCTCCTGGCGCTCGCCGTCCAGGCCCCTCGGGCCGAGGCGGCCCAGAGTTTCGAGGCCAGGTTCGGGCCATTCCCGCCGTGGCGACCATGCTGGCGTTCGACGCCGCCGGCTATGTGTCGTTCATCACCGCGTCGGGCGCGACGCGCAACAACAGCGACTGGCAGAGCCTCCACAGCGGCGTGCTGAACGTCGAGTCGCAGCGCGTCGCCTATCCGCTGGTGGCCGGCGGCATCGTCGCGAACGATCCCGTCCGGATCGACCTGGGGCTGCGGGCCGCCGAATGGGGGCTGTCCGACGCGGTGGCCGGCCCGGACGGCTCGTTTCCGCTGGAGCGCGGCGGGCCGACCGTCTCGGCCGACCCCTCCCACGACCTGCACGGCAAGAGCGAGTTCCTGGACAGCGTCGGCCACATGCTGCTGGCGCTGCAGCATGCCCACCTCAGCCCCGGCGTGCGCACCCGCATGGTCGTGCTGGCCGAGCGGCTGCACCGTTCCGCCCTATGGATGGCCAATTCGCAGGACCTGCGCGTCACCAAGATCTTCAAGTACCGCGAGCGGGCGGAGTGGCAGATCTTCGGCGAGGTCTTCAACGTGTTGAACTCGGCCAACCTGAGCGGGTATGAGAACAACCTGCTGGCGCCGGGGTTCGGGCAGGC
>CAIQJF010000081.1 GCA_903872075.1 uncultured Caulobacteraceae bacterium
CCCTGGTGGTCAACAAGCTGCGCGGCGGCCTGCGGGTCGCGGCGGTGAAGGCCCCGGGCTTCGGCGATCGTCGTAAGGCCATGCTGGAAGACATCGCCATCCTGACCGGCGGCCAGCTGATCAGCGAAGACCTGGGCATCAAGCTCGAGAACGTGACCATCGAAATGCTCGGTCGCGCCAAGAAGGTCTCGATCACCAAGGACGACACCACCATCGTCGACGGCGCCGGCGACAAGGCCGACATCGAAGCGCGTATCGCCCAGATCAAGCGCCAGATCGAAGACACCACCTCGGACTACGACAAGGAAAAGCTGCAGGAACGTCTGGCCAAGCTGGCCGGCGGCGTTGCCGTGATCCGCGTCGGTGGTTCGACCGAAGTGGAAGTTAAGGAAAAGAAGGACCGCGTCGACGACGCCCTCAACGCCACCCGCGCGGCGGCCGACGAAGGCATCGTTCCCGGCGGCGGCGTCTGCCTGCTGAAGGCCTCGCTGTCCCTGGCCGACCTGAAGGGCGACAACGCCGATCAGGACGCGGGCATCGCCATCGTGCGTCGCGCCCTGCAGGCCCCGATCCGTCAGATCGCCGAGAACGCCGGCGTTGAAGGCTCGATCGTGGTCGGCAAGATCCTGGAAAACAGCTCCGCCACCTTCGGCTTCAACGCCCAGACGGAAGAGTATGTGGACCTGATCGCGGCCGGCATCATCGACCCGGCCAAGGTTGTCCGCACGGCCCTTCAGGACGCCGCCTCGGTGGCCGGCCTGATGATCACCACCGAAGCGGCCATCGTCGAAGCCCCGAAGAAGAATTCGGGCGGCGGCGGCGGCGGCATGCCCGGCGGCGGCATGGGCGGCATGGGCGACATGGACTTCTAAGTCCAAACACCCAGTCTTTCCAAAGCTTAAGGGAAAGGGCGGCGCCGAAAGGCTCCGCCCTTTTTCTTTTGGGCGGCTGACCCTATGGCCGCCAGGTCTCGAGGGTCAGGCCGGGGATGTCGCGGAAGTCCGCTACATTGGCCGTGACCAGGACGGCGGCGGCGCTGATGGCGTGGGCGCCGATCATCCGGTCATAGTCCCGGCCCTTTACCCAGCCGAGCGCCGCGATGATCGCGCCATAGGCCTCGGCGGCGGCGGCGTCGAAAGGCAGGATCGGGATGTCCCTGAGCAGCAGGGCTAGCCTCGGCGCCCGGATCGCCGTCTGGGTGGGGTCCTTGTACAAGCCTCGCTGGAGCTCGGCGACGCTGAGCGCCGAAATCGCCACCGCGCCGTCGTGCTCCACCAGCTTGTCCAGCACCCAGTCCGCGCCGTCACGGGCGTGAATGGCGATGTTGGTGTCGATCAGAAACGGCAAGCCTCAAAGGCCTTCCCGGTCAGGGAGTTCGATCGGATCACGGGTTTCCGCTACGGACGGCTTCGGCAGGGCGCGAAGCGCGGCAACCGCCTCCTTCAGCCCGCCCCGCTTGGGATAGATGGTGATCACGTCACCCAGGCGGGTGATGGTCAGGTCCAGGCTGGTGTCGGCGTAGGCGATCTCGGCGGGAATGCGCACCGCCTGGCTGTTACCGGATTTGAAGACACGGGTGGTGGCCAAGGCGAGGCCCTCAAGCTTGGGAGGACAGTAAATCTAGTCTCCGATCCGTCCGGCGTCAAGTGCTGTATATACATCCGGGGAGACGCCTCCGTTCAGCGCGTCTTCCCCGCCTTCGGCGCGAGGGCGGCCGGGGTCTCGGCGAAGTTGGCGATCAGGCGGGTAAGGGCCAGGCCGAACAGGCTGGAGCGGGTCATGCCCCAGGCCGAGGCGGTGCGGTCGGCGCGTTCGATGAGGCTCCTGGGCAGGTAGACGTTCACCCGCTCGGACGGATCGGGCGGGGTCGCGCCCACGGCCAGGAAGGTCACGAAGTCACAGTCCGAGGGGAGTTCGATCGCCTCGACGGGGGTAGCCGCGGGCAGTGCGCTGTCGCGTTCGCCGCGGTCGAGCATGGCGGCCGCCAGGGCGTCATGACCGCGGCCCATGGCCTCTTCCTGCGTCCGCCCGCCGACCACCGCCTCGGGGAAATCTGGAAACCACAGGCCGTAGGCGCCGCTGGCATCCCGCTCCAGCACCGCGGGGTAGAAGCGCTGTTTCATCCTGACCTCCGACCGAAATTGTTCGTGGGTGATTTAACACACAAACCGGCTTGCGGGAACGCAGCCGCTTGCGGCCGGGCCGGCGGCAAGGTCATGTGCGCGAGCCTGACGCCCGACGCGAGCGAGACCCATGGACACTCCCAATGTCGTTTTCCGAAACGCCACGCTGATCGACGGAACAGGTGCGCCGGGGCGCGTCGGGGATCTGGCTGTTTCGGGCGACCGGATCGTTGCGCTTGGCGACATCGGCCGCGTGGCGGGCGCGGTGGAGATCGACGCCACGGGGCTGGCGCTCGCGCCCGGATTCATCGACGCCCACTGCCACGACGACCTGCCGCTGCTCCGCCTGCCGCTGCTGGAGGCCAAGGTCAGCCAGGGCGTGACCACGGTGATCAACGGCAATTGCGGCTTCAGCCTGGCGCCGATCCCGCCGGGCCGGGGCCGCCCGCCCGCGCCGCTGGACGCCCTGACCGGCAACGGCCGCTTCGTGTTCGAGACCTTCGCCGCCTATTTCGCGGCCCTGGAGTCGGCCCCGCCAGCGGTGAACAGCGCCTGTCTGGTCGGCCATTCGGCGCTGCGTCATGCAGTGATGGATGATGTCTACCGCCCGGCCGGCGAGGGCGAGATCGCGGCGATGCGCGATCTGCTGCGGGCGGCCATGACCGACGGCGCCATCGGCCTGTCGACGGGGCTGTTCTATCCCCCTTCGGCGGAGGCGCCGACCGAGGAGGTGATCGCCCTGAGCGAGGTGCTTGCCAGCTTCGGCGGGGTCTATGTGACCCATATGCGCGACGAGGCGGACGGCGTGTCGGACTCCCTGCGCGAGACCTTCCGCATCGGCCGGGAAGCCGGCGTTCCCGTGATCGTCTCCCATCACAAATGCATGGGCCAGGCCAACCACGGCCGTTCGGTGGAGACCCTGGCGCTGATCGAAGCGGCCGGGCGCGACCAGACCGTCTGGCTCGACGCCTATCCGTATGTGGCGACCTCCACCTTCCTGCAGCCGGGCCGGGTCAGGGACGCGTCGAAGGTGCTGATCACCCGTTCGGAGACGACGCCCGAGGCGGCGGGCCGGGACCTGGCCGATATCGCCCAGGAGTGGGGCGTCACCGCCGAGGCGGCGGCCGAGCGGCTGGTTCCGGCCGGGGCGATCTATTTCCAGATGGACGAGGCCGATGTGAGCCGGATCCTGGCCTATGAGCACACCATGATCGGCTCCGACGGTATCGTCGCCGAGCCCCATCCCCATCCCCGCGCCTGGGGAACTTTCCCGCGGGTGCTGGGCCACTATGCCCGCGACCGCGGCCTGTTCTCGCTGGAGGAGGCGGTGCGGAAGATGACCTCCCTGACGGCCGGACGTTTCGGGCTGACCGACAGGGGCGTCTTGCGCGAGGGCGCCTTCGCCGACCTGGTGTTGTTCGATCCGGCCACGGTGATCGACACCGCCGATTTCCAGACCCCCGCCCAGCCGGCGGCGGGCATCCATCAGGTGTGGACCAACGGCGCCTGTGTCTGGAAGGACGGCGGCCCTACGGGCGCACGGCCGGGTCGGGTGCTGCGCCGGGCGTAGCGGGCGCGGCCGCCAGGGCGGCGAGGTTGCGCTCGTGGGCGGCCTGATCGATGCGGTAGAAGAGCAGGGCGGCGATCGCCAGACCGTTCATCATCGCCGAGACGGGCAGGAAGACCAGGCCGAGGTCGCGCAGGATCGGGGCCGGTATCGTCCCCTGCTGGGCGTGGGCGGGCAGGTGGATCAGGGCGATGATCAGGGAGCCGCCGAAGGCGCCGACGCCGCCGCTGATCTTCGGGATCAGGCCGTTGGCGGCGAAGAGCAGGCCCTCCGACCGCGCGCCGGTCCGCACCGCGTCGTCCTCGACCACGTCGGCCACCATGGAGGTGACGATGATATAGCCCATCAGGCTCAGCATCCCGGAGAAGGTGCTGTCGGCGATCAGGATCGGCGGCAGCCAGGGCGAGCCGTTGGGCGGCATCAGGTTCACGAGCCGCAGGGCGATAGGGATCAGGCCGGAGATCAATGACAGGCTGAAGAGGCCGATCATGGTCCGCTTCTTGCCCCATCGCCGCGAGACGCGCGGGGCCAGAACGGCGCCGATCAGGGTGGTGGGAATGCCCACCAGGGTCATCAGGCCCACCAACTGCGGGGCGAGGCCCCAGAAGTAGAGATAGATGTAGGGACCCAGGGCGGTGGTGATGCCGCCGCCGATGGCGCTCATCAGGCCCGAGCCGACGAGAGACACCAGGGACGGGTTCGAGAGGGTTCCCGTCACCGCCTTGATCACCGCCATGGGATTCGTGACCCGGCGCGGCGGAATGGCCAGCCGAGGGATGAAGCGATGGGTGGCGAAGGTCGAGACCAGGATCGACACGAGGATCACGACCGAGGCGATGGTTCCCCACTGGCCGTAGCCGGCGCGGTTGAGGATCCCAAGCTTGTGGGTGGCGTCATGGCGCAGGAAGACCACGTTAAGCAGGAAGGTCATGGCCGCCGCCCCGCCCAGGCCGAACACCCAGCGCCAGGCCACCAGGGCCGTGCGGTCGTGATAGTCGGGCGCCAGCTCGGGGCCGAGCGAGGTGCTGGGAATTTCGTACATGGCGTTGAAGAAGCGGACGACCACCAGCACGCCGACCATGTAGAGAAACAGGTTCTGCGGCGCCCAGCCCGTGGGCGGGTGCCAGAGCAGATAGAAGGCCAGGGCGCAGGGAATCGCGGCGGCGTACATGAACGGGTGCCGCCGTCCCCACGGGGTACGGACATTGTCCGACCAGAACCCCAGCATCGGATCGACGAAGGCGTCGACGATCTGGGAGATCATGATCGCCGTGCCGATCAGCAGCGACGGCACGCCCACGACGATGAACAGATACTGGGTGATGATCGCCGTCGACAGCGCCTGCCCGGCCACGCCGAAGGCCACCGATCCCAGGCCGTAGGAGGCCTTGGTGGCGAGGCTGAGTCCAGCGGGTGCGCGCGCGCCCTTCGTCATGGCGACGATGTCGACTCCTCCCCGTTCGTCCGGCGTGACCCTATCCTGGGCCTGGCCGGTCAGCTCACGTGGCGCAGCACCATGCCGGCCTGCACGCCCGTGTGTTCGTCATCCTGGATGTTTACCTGGCCGTTGACCAGGGTCGCCTTGTAGCCGCGAGCGCGCTGGATGTAGCGCGGCGCGCCGCCCGGGAAGTCGTGCACGATCTCGGGCCGGAGCTGGGTGACGCGGTCGAAATCGAAGACGTTGACGTCGGCGCGCTGGCCCACGGCCAGGACGCCGCGGTCCTTCAGGCCCATCACCCGGGCGGGTCCGGAGGTGATCCGGCGGATGCCTTCGCCCAGGCTGTAGGTTCCGCGCTGGCGGATCCAGTACGAGAGAACGAACGTCGACCAGTCCGCATCCATGATCTGGGAGACATGGGCGCCGGCGTCGCCGAGGCTGGGGAAGATCCGGTCGCTCTTGAACAGGTCGCCCAGCTCGTCGAGGTTCTGGCAGAACATGCGGAAGTTGAAGAGCGCCTTGCCCTTGGTCTCGCGCGACAGGCGCACGAAAAGGGTTGGGAAATCCTCGCCCGTGCGTTCCAGCAGCTTCAGCACGTTGTCGGACACCGCGGCGGTGTAGTCGGGGGTCTCGGCGTCGCCGAGGTAGTAGACGTTCTTGAGGGGGACGTGGGTCTTGGCGCGCGCTTCTTCGATCAGGCGGTCGGCCACCTCGCCATCGGAGATCGCCGCCAGGCGCTGATCGAGGGTCATCTCGCGCAGTTTCGCCCAGGTCTCGCCGCCGAACGGCAGGCCCGACTGCAGGCCGAACATGTAGCCCGTGCCCCGCACCTGGGTGATGGCGGTCATGTCGCGGCCCTCGCACATGGTCTCGAGGAACTTCGCCGACGCCTGTCCGGCGCCGGCCTCCGGCCCGACCCCCCAGCTGAACAGCACCCGGCTGTCCGATTCATCGGCGATGGCCTTGAGCACATCGGGGCTGGCGCCGACCGCCTGCATGAGGCCGTGGCGCGCACCCACCACCTTGCCGATGGCCACCAGCTCGGACGGGTCGGCGAAGGTGCCGGGGATCGAGCGGCCGTCCGGCGCCTTGTGGGGTTCGTAGCGGTTGGTGGAGAAGCCGAGCGCGCCGCGGGCCATGGCCTGGTCGACGATACCGCGCATCTCGTCCAGTTCCGCCGGGGTCGCCTGATCGGCGAAGGAGCGGTCGCCCATGACGTGGTAGCGGACGGCGCTGTGTCCGACCATGCCGGCCACATTGATCCCCGGCTTGAGGGTTTCGAGGGCGTCGAGATAGTCGCCGTAGTCCTCCCAGGTCCAGGGCAGCCCCGACAGGATGGCCTGGGCGGGGATGTCCTCGACGGTTTCCATCATGCCGGCCAGAAGGGCGCGGTTGGAGGCTTTGCAGGGAGCGAACGTGAGGCCGCAATTGCCCATCAGGGCCGTGGTGACCCCGTGCCAGCTGACCGGGGTGAGGCGGTTGTCCCAGCCGATCTGGGCGTCGAGGTGGGTGTGGAGGTCGACGAAGCCCGGACTGACGACATGCCCCTCGGCGTCGATCTCGCGCGCGCCGCGCGCGGCGACCTTGCCGATCTCGGCGATCAGGCCGTCCTTGATCGCCACATCGGCGGTGACCGGCTCGGCGCCCGTTCCATCGACGACCGCGCCGCCGCGAATGACCATGTCATAGCTCATCCGTCACCCTCCCACTTTTGAATACCGTTTGTTCAAACATACCGGGACGAAGCCGATCGTCAATGAGCACGTTGGCGCGCTAGCTCTATGAGCTGGGGCCCTACCGTCCCGTGAAAACAGGCGTCCGCTTGTCGACGAAGGCCTTGGCCGCCTCGCGGTGGTCGGCGGTCTGGCCGCAGTGGACGTGGTGCGTGGCCTCAAGATCGAGGCAGTCGTCCACGTCGCCGCCCATGGCGCGGTTGAGGTTTTCCTTCATGTAGCGGAAGGCGACGGTCGGGCCCTGGGCGAGGGAGAGGGCGATCTCGCGGGTCCGGGCGGCGAAGTCCTCCGGCGCGCACACCCAGTTGGTCAGGCCCAGGCGCAGGGCTTCCTCCGCCGACACCCGGCCCGACAGATAGTAGAGCTCCCGGGCCTTGGCCGAGCCCACCAGCTGGGTGAGGAAATAGGTTCCGCCGTAGTCGCCGGAAAAACCGACCTTGGCGAAGGCGGTTGTCATGATCGCGTCGCTGGACATGATCCGCATGTCGCAGGCCAGGGCGAGGCTCAGGCCCGCGCCCGCCGCCGCGCCCGGCAGGGCGGCAAGGGTGGGCTTGGGCATCTTGAACAGCTTGCCGGCCGTGGCCCGCTGGTTGAGGCGCTGGCGATGGATGGCGCCGTCGATGGTGTTGTCGCCCACCGTGCCGTCGCCGCGGGCGGCCATGCCCTTGACGTCGCCGCCGGCGCAGAACGCCTTGCCGGCCCCGGTCAGGACGATGCACTTCACCGCCGGATCGAGCTCGGCCGCGGCCAGTTGGGCGGCCAGGGCGGTGGTCATGCCGCCGCCCATGGCGTTGCGGGCCTGCGGGCGGTTGAGGGTGAGGGTGAGGACGCCTTCGTCCAGGTCGGCGAGCAGTTCTTCGGCGCCGGTGTCGATCGCGGTCATGGTCGGGTGTCCTGTGTCAAACGCGGGTGTGGGTCAGTCGTAGAGGCCGCGCGGATTGCGGGCCATGAGGCTGTAGTCCGGACCCTCTTCCCGCCAGCCGTAGGGCTGCTTGGCCCCCAGCAAGGTGGCGAAGCGGGGATCGTTGGCGTGGCGCTCAAGCACGTCCTGGTGCGCCGGATCGCCATGCCGTTCCTGGGTCTGGATGTGCTGGCGGCTGAAATAGGCCGACAGATTCATCCGCACGCCGGGAAGCTCGCGGCGGTGGCCGCCGTGCCAGGTGTTGCCATGCCAGATCACCGCGTCGCCGGGATTGATGGTCATGGTCACGGCGCCGGGCGGATCCTTCCAGTCGACCGCGTCCATGGCGCCTGGCGCGCCGGCGCGCTGAGCCAGATCGGCGCCGGAGTGGCCCGGGGCGGTGAAGTTCTCCCGGGCTGTCGGCTGGCGCTGCAGTTTGTGGCTGCCGGGGAACATGGCCAGGGCGCCGGCCTCGCGTGTGTAGGGCGTGAGGGCGTAGTTGACGTTGGCGACCATGGAGATCGGCGAGAACGGGGCGGGCATGCCGTTGCCGTTGTCGGAGTGCACCATCAGCGGCGCGCCGCCGGGGCCGCGGAAGTGACAGCCCATGCTGGACAGCAGGCAGCTTTCCCCGAGCAGCCAGGTCACCAGCGCCAGTGGCGCTGGGGCCATGAGGATCTCCTCGAACACCTCATCGGCATAGAGCAGATAGGGGATGTACTGCATGCCGTTGAAGTCGGCGGGCCCGGCGGTATCGGGGTCGATCCGACGGCCGGTCTTCTCTTCCACCCGGCGCAGGATCGCCGCCTTGGCGCGGGCGACGGTGTCGGCCGAGAGCACGCCTTCGAGCACGGTATAGCCCTGGGTTTCGAGTTCGATGAGGTTCTCGTTCAGGCCCAGCGCCGCGATCTGGTCGAGCACGCGCCGCAGCGCCGGGTCGGTGGTGGCGGTCAGGGTGCGGGTGCTCATCGTCGTGGTCCTCGATCTATCGCCGACGGCCGGGGAATTTCGGTTCGGCGGGCGCCGTCCAGGCCGGCTGGGCGCCGGCGTGGCGGCTGCGAATGTCGGGCCGGGTCTGAGGCTGGTGCGGGAACTGCCGGCGGGCGGTCTCGGAATGCCGGTAGCCGTAGTCGGCGGCGAGATCCTCGGGCGGCGAGTCCGGCGACAGTTCGCCGATCCGCCGATAGGTCCCGGCGTCGATCATCCGCCGCTGGCCGACCTGATACTCCGGACCGTTCCAGGCCCCCTCGATCCCGCCGAAGCCGGTGAGGGCCCCCAGCCGGTAGAGGAGCTTGGGCGAGGCGGTCTCGAGAATCTCCGGGAAGGCCGAGATCAGATGCGTCTCCTGCTGGCGCATCCACCATTTGACGCTGTTCATCACCAGGATCGCCCGCGTCGCATTGCTGCGGTTGACGCCGGTGCCGTGCAGCAGGCGGCCCTCGAACATCATCGCCGTGCCGGCCGGGGCGCTGAGATTGATCGCCGGCGGCAGGGGTTCGGTCAGGGGCTTGCCGGCGCCGGCGTCGGCCAGGCGGCGATGCGATCCGGGCACCACCAGGGTTCCGCCATTGTGCGCGGTGGTGTCGTCCAGGATGTACATGGTGTTGACGGTGAACGGCGCGGCCGCCTCGCTGAACGGCGCCGTGGCCTGATCCTGGTGCAGGCCCTGCGGGTTGTTGAACGGGCTGGAGATGATGGCGATGAAGGAGGACATCAGGAAGTCCGGCCCCATCGTCTCATTGAGCAGCTGTTCGATCAGCGGGCCGGCCTGGACGCCACGGGGATCGTGTTCGACACAGCGGACGAACTGTTCGCCCTTGTTGATCAGGCTATGGATGAACTGCACCCGGGGCAGAGGCTCGCCGGGCGCCGGGGCCACGCCTTGCCAGGTGGCCAGGCCCGCGAGCCGTTCGCCGGCCGCCTGATCGTCGATGCGGCGTTTCAGGGTCTTCAGCTGATCCGCCGACAGCGCCTCGGCGATCAGGCAATAGCCCCAGTCCCGAAGGTCGTTGCGCAGGCGCCCGATATCCTTCGTGGGCCGCGGCAGATCGGCGCCGGCCCAGCAGGCCTGCGCCGCTCCGGCGGTGTTGTAGTAGAGATCCTCGTCGTCAAGATCGAGACCGGCAGGCGAGGTGTCCGCCGGGCCTTTGCGGGGGTCATGGGCGAAACCGTTGCGCGCGGCCGTGTGGAAGTCCGGCCGGTAGAGGCTCCGGTACGGCTCGCCCGAGGTCAGGAAGGCCGTGTAGAGCTGCGCCTCCACCGGACTGTGGGCGGCGATGTGGGCCCGGGAGAATTCCACCGGCCCCACGATCTCGTCCCCGGCCATCTCGGTCATTGTCGCGCCGCCGCGATGGGCCTCAGGCGGCGTGCCTGAGGACCTTGCCGGCGCGGGCCCCCGTATGCTGGCCTTCGCGGAAGGTGACTTCACCGTTGACCAGGGTCGCGGCGTAGCCGGTGGAGCGCTGGATGTAGCGCGGCGCGCCGCCCGGGAAGTCGTGGACGAGTTCAGGATACTTCTCCCCGACCTTGTCGAGGTCGAAGATGTTCACATCCGCCCGCATGCCGGGCTTGAGCATGCCGCGATCCTTCAGGCCGATCACCCGGGCGGGCGCGGACGTCAGGCGGCGGACGCCCTCGGCCAGGCTGTAGAGCTTCTCGGTCTTCACCCAGTGGGAGAGCACGAAGCTGGTGACGCCGCTGTCCATGACCTGGGAGACGTGGGCGCCGGCGTCGCTCAGGCCGGGGATCACGTGGTCGTGGCCGAGCCAGTCCTTCAGGGCCGGCAGGTTGCGGCTGAACATCCGCCAGTTGAAGAGGCCTTTGCCCTTCGACTCCAGGGTCAGGCGCAGGAAGGTCTCCGACCAGTGCTCGCCGGCCGTCTCGGCCATGGCCGCCAGGGTCTGGTCGGTGGCGACCAGGTAGTTGGGGGTGTCGGTGGCGCCCAGCCAATAGCAGGCGCTGACCCAGGGCAGTTTCTCGATATTGGCGGCCTTGGCCTCGGCGACGAGCGCCTCGCGGGCGGCCGCATCGCCGATGGTGGCCAGTCGGCCAGCGAAGTCCTGCGCCGCCAGGGCTTCCCACGCCGGGCCGAAGAACCGGCGCTGGGCCCAGATGTTGTAGGCCGGGATGCGGGCCTGCAGGCCGAAGGTGAAGCCCGTGCCGCGGGGCACCGAGACGGCGGTGATGTCGCCGCCCTCTGCCCTCAGGCTGTTCATGAAGTCGGTAGCCCGGCGCCCGGCGGCGTCGGAGCCGCCGATGGTGTAGCTGAACAGGATGCGTCCGCCGACGGCGGCGGCTTCGTCGCGGATCAGCTGGGCGTTGCCCATGTCTTCGCGGGTGAAGTCGAGCACGTTCTGCATCACCGCGCCGCGCGATCCGACCTCGCGGGCGATCTGCAGCACCTCATCATGCTCGGCGAAGGTGCCGGGGATCGAGCGGCCATCGGGCATGACGTGGCCGGGGAAGCGGTTGCTGGAGAAGCCCACGGCGCCGTCGTCGATCGACTTGGCCACGATGGCGGCGATCTGGCGCTTTTCGTCCTCGGTGGCGGGCTCCTCAACGGAGCGCTCGCCCATGACGTAATAGCGGACGGCGCTGTGACCGACCATGCCGGCCACATTGATCGCCGGGCGCATGCGCTCGACCGCGTCGAGATAGCCGCCGTAGCTCTCCCAGTCCCAGGGCAGGTCGGAGAGGATGGCGGTGCGCGGAATGTCCTCCACCGTCTCCATCATCCCGGCCAGGGTCTCGCGGTCTTCCGGCTTGCAGGGGGCGAAGGTGACGCCGCAGTTGCCCATCAGCACGGTGGTGACGCCGTGCCAGCTGACGGGGGTCAGCAGCGGATCCCAGGCGACCTGGGCGTCGAGGTGGGTGTGGATGTCGACAAAGCCGGGGGAGACCACCTGGCCGCCCGCGTCGATCTCTTCGCGCCCCGGGCCGGCCTTGCCGCCCACCGCGGTGATGATCCCGCCATCGATGGCCACGTCGCCGACAAAGGGCTCGCCGCCCGTTCCATCGACGATCAGGCCGCCGCGAATGACAATATCGTGGGTCATGTGTTCTCGCCTCTTCCCCATTTCGATTGGGGCGAAACCTAATACTCTCGGCGTGGTTGCGTCCATACCGGGCGCTCAATTTAGCCGGGCCTTCAAGCTCCGGCGGGATTGCGAGGAGGACACGTGATCCAACGGATCGGCGCCGTTCTGGCGCTCATCGTATCTGCCGCCCTAGCCCCGGCCCGCGTCGAGGCCGGCTGCGCGCTTGAGAAGCTGGCGGAACTGCCGGTGACCATGGTCGGCGACCTCCCTATCGTTAGCGGTGAGGTGAATGGCGTGCCGATGCGCTTCGTCGTCCAGAGCGGCGACTTCTTCAACCTTCTGAGCTCGGAAAAGGCGGCCGAGTTGGGATTGAAGCCCGGCAGCGTTCCCGATGCGATGCAGGTCCGTTCGAGCCGTCGTGGTTGGGAGAAGATCGGCTTTGTGAAGGTTAAACAGTTCAGCCTGGCAGGACAGGAATTCGCCGGCGGATTCCTGGTCGGCGGCGGCGAGGCTGGGAACGACAAAGCCGGGGTGATCGGGCAGAACATCCTCAGTTTCGCAGACGCGGAATACGATCTCGCCCACGGCATGATCCGTCTGATGCGTGCGCATGGTTGTCAGGACCTGCCTCTGGCCTATTGGGCGACGACCGGTGGCGTTTCGGTCGTTCCGCTTGAGGTGTTCGTGGGTCGGCTGACCGTGGGCGAGGCGTTCGTAAACGGGGTGAAAATGCGGGCCCTGTTCACGAGCGCCAATGCCGTGTCGGTGATCTCCCGCGACGCGGCCCGGCGGGCCGGGATCGACGTGCATGCGGCCGGTGTGACCCCTGGCGGGCCCGCCGCGGGCCTTGATCCGCGAATCTCTCAGTCGTGGATCGCGCCGGTGGAAAGCTTTAAACTTGGCGCGGAGGATGTCCGTCATACTAGGCTGCGTGTGGCCGACGCTGAGTTTGGCGCGTTCGATATGTTGCTCGGTTTGGATTTCTTCCTTTCCCATCATATTTACGTCGCGAATGAGCAAAGGCGTCTCTATTTTACTTACAATGGTGGCGCGGTATTTAATCTCGGCGTTGAGCCCACTGTCCGAGGCGACGGCGTCGTCAGGTCAGGCGAGTCGGAACCCGTCACCGCGGACGGCTTCGCCCGCCGGGGCGAGGCGGAGATGGATCGGAAGGAATTTTCCAAAGCCGTGGCCGATCTTACCACCGCGCTTGAGATGGCCCCTCACACTCCAGCCTTCCTGTTCTCGCGCGCGGCGGCCTATCACCTGGACAATCAGCCGTCGAAAGCTCTCGCCGATTTCAACGAAGGTCTGGCGCTGAAGCCCGACGACATCCAGGCCCTATCGGCGCGCGCGGCGCTTCGTGTGTCGCTGCCCGACAAAGCGAAGGCCATGACCGACCTCGCGGCCGCTGACCGTCTTGCTGCCCCGAAGGCGGAGATCAGGCTCTACCTCTCGAACCTCTACGAAGCCCTGGACGAGCCCGCCTTGTCCATCGCCCAACTGGATCTGTGGATCGCCAGCCACCCCAAGGACGTGTCCTTCGCCGGCGCCCTTAACAACCGATGCTGGCGCAGGGCGTATGCGAACCTCGATGCCGCGAACGCTCTCGCGGATTGCCAGGCTGCCATCAAACTGGAGCCGCGGGACGTCGGGATCCGAGACAGCCGGGCGCTAGCCTATCTGCGCCTCGGCGACCTCGATCGGGCGGCCGCCGACTATCGCTCCGTCCTGGCGGTGAACCCAAAGGCGGCCTGGTCGCTCTACGGTCGTGGCGTCGTCAAACTGAGGAGGGGCCAGACCGCCGACGGCAAGGCCGACATCGCCGCGGCGGAGGCGCTCAAGCCAGGCATCGGCGCCGAGGCCAAGGCCCACGGCCTGGCGCCCTAAGCCGATCTACTTCGCCGGTTTGGCGGGGACGTTGACGCCGCCTTCGACCATCAGGGCGGTGAGCTTGTCGTTGTCCAGGTGTTTGGCGAAGTCGCCGAGCCCGGCGGCCACGGCCGGATCGTTCATGATGCCGGTGCTGGCCACCTCGCCGAGCACCTTGAAGCTGGCTTCGAAGACATTGGTCCCCTCGAACTTCAGGGCCGCGACGGTCTCCTTGTGGCAGTCCGTGAGCACCAGGCGTTCCATGAGCCGCGCCACGGTGTCGTCATAGGCGCCGCGCTGGGCCTCGGTGACCGTGGCGATGCCGGCCAGGCGCGGGTTCAGCGCCATCATCGAGAAGATCCACTGCATGAGATGGGTCTGGTCGTCGGCGTCGGTGGATTTCACCAGGCACTTGGCCATGTCGTCGGTGAACACCCCGGCCGAAGCCTGTCCTGAGGCCATGGCCGCTCCCAGAGCCAGGGCGGCCCCCGCAATCCAACGCCGCATGGTCTGGGTTTCCTCGTCCGAGATTCGGGAGAGCTTAACCCGCCTTTCCGAAAACACGTCATAGACACCGGGGGCGGCGTCGGTCACAGCCGGAGCCAACCGGCGGCGCGTGGCGATCATCGGACAGGCCAAGGGATGGCGAGATGAAGGTTGGCAGTTATTTCCCCGTCCAGGCGGGCTCGGCGTTCTACGCCATGGGCGCGGACGACTGCTCCCTGTTCTTCGATCTGGATAAGCTCACCGAGAAGCAGCAGATCGACCATCAGGCCAATATCGCCCTGACCGCCGCCTTGCAGGTGGCGCTCATCGCCCTGGGCAAGCCCGCCGATTGGGTGGGCATGTTCGAGGAATTCGCCAAGCCAGAATGGGCGCCTGTAGTTGAACGCTACCGTCGGCAGTTCCGCGCCGCCGGCTACGCGACCATCCCGCCCGAGCACGTGGTGTTCGGTCGCCGGGACGATTTCTACGACTCCCTGGTGGGCCGGGTCCCCGACGTCGATCTGGTCAATCTCTACATGGTCAGCGGCTCCAACGCGGTGCTGCACCGGGATCCGGTGGCGCTGGCCGTCAGCCGTAACCTCAATTCCAAATTCCACTTCGCCGCCCACGCCCCGGCCTTCGGCATCCCTGTCCCTGAGACCTATGTGACCACCAAGGCCGGCCTGGACGATCCGGCCACGGCGGCCTTCCTCGACCGGCATCTGGCCGAGGACGGGGCGGTGATGCTGAAGATCTCCGGTCTCGCCGGGGCGCGGAACGTGACCGTGGTCGACTCGCTGAACGCGGCGCGCGACTACGTCGCCCAGTACGACGACACCATGGATGTGTTGTTGCAGAAGAAGCTCAACCTCGCCGATTACACCGAGATGACCTGCGACCTGCGGGTCACGGACACCGAGGTCTCCATCGCCAACGTCCGCCAGATCCTGTTCGCCGAAGGGGTGTGGGTCGGCAACTACATCCCGGCGACCTACCACCTGACCGCGGCCCAGGAGGGGGCGCTGCTGCGCGTGGGCGAATACGCTCGCCATCACGGCATCGGCGCGCCGGAAGGGAACAACTGCGGGATCGACTATTTCGTCGGGCCGGCCGGCGAGATCGTGGTCACCGAGATCAATGTGCGCTGGACCGGGGGGCTTTTCCCCACCCAGGCGATCGCGCGCATCAAACCGCAAGGCGCGGAGGCGGTGGTCTGTTTCGACGTCGTGCCCACCGATCAGATCGGCGCCTATCTCGATTTCGTCGAGGCCTATCCGCCCGGGCCGGAGGAGGGCGCGTTCTCCACTGTTTCCCTGGGCTTCAGCCCGTTCGAGCAGGACATCGGCGGGCGCCCGCATGTCTATGTCTGGCACCTGGTCATGGGAGACTACGCCGCGTTCCACAAAGCCAAGCTCGCAACCCTGGCCCCCGGCGTGCTGCCGACCACGGATCTGATCCGGCTTCCGGCCTGACGGCGGACGCCCAGAGGTCGGCTGCCGATTGCTCCTACTGTCCGGATCGGCCATCAGTTCGGCTGAACGTCGTCTCAAGGTGGGTAGAATGAATCGATTGGTGTGTCTGGCTGTGTTCGCGGCCGTGTTGGCTTGCGCTGCTGGCGTCAACGCCGAACCGGCCGGCGTGTCGGTGAAGACCAGCCTCGGCCCTGTGAAAGGCGCCGTCGACGCCGGCGGGGTGATGAGCTTCAAGGGTATCCCCTTCGCCCAGCCCCCGGTGGGGCCGCTGCGCTGGACCCCGGCGGCGCCGGCCAAGGCCTGGACCGGCGAGCGCGACGCCACGGCCTTCGGGCCGGGATGCCTGCAACGCACGAAACTCTCGACCCGGGAGACCGCCTCGTCCGGCGCGGCCCCTGAGAAAACCTCGGAAGACTGCCTGACTTTGAACGTCTGGACGCCGGCGCACGGGATCAAGCCCTTGCCGGTGATGGTGTGGATCCACGGCGGCGGCCACACCGCCGGCGCCTCGTCCCTGACCTTCTATGACGGTTCGAGCTTCGCCCGGGACGGCGTGATCCTGGTCAGTGTCAACTATCGTCTGGGCCTGCTTGGCTATTTCGCCCATCCGGCCCTGACAAAAGCAGCGGCGACGAACGCCCCGCTGGGGAGCTACGGGACCACCGACCAGCTGCAGGCCCTGCGCTGGGTTCAGAAGAACATCGCCGCCTTCGGCGGGGACCCGAAGAACGTCACCGTGTTCGGCGAGAGCGCCGGGGCGCAGAGCACCCTCACCCTGCTGGCGACGCCCGCGGCGAAGGGGCTGTTTGCCCGCGCCATCGTGCAGTCGGCCTATATCGCCGGCGGGTTCCCGAGTCTCGGCGAGGCCGAGGCCACCGGCGCCGGGGTCGCGACCGCCGTGGGCCTTCCGGGCGCCGCCGCCACCCTCGAACAGCTTCGCAATGTCCCTGGTGACGCCTTGATCGCCGCCCAGGAGAAGCTCCCCTCCGGGCCGGTGGTCGACGGCCGCCTGCTGCCGGTCAGGCCGGCGAAGGCGATCGGGCGCGGCGACATCCTGCATGTGCCCCTGATGATCGGCACCAATTCCGACGAAGGCTCGCTGGTCGCCGGGCGCGATCCCGCCTCCGTGCTGGCCGAGGGTTCTCCCGACCTGGTCGCCTTCGCCCGCGCGACCTATGGCGCGCCTGCGAGCAAGGACGCCGTCCTGGCGCGGAACCTCTGGCGCGACGTGACTTTCACCGCCCCGACCCGCTGGGTCGCCCGCAAGGCCTCGGCCACGCAGAAGGTCTGGCTCTATCATTATGACTATACGCCCGAGCGCCTGCGCGGGGTGTGGGCCGGTGTGCCCCACGGCTATGAGGTGCCGTTCGTGTTCGACAGCCTGGGCAAGGTCCCGCAGTTTTCCGGCCTGCTGACGGCCGCCGACAAGGCCTCGATCGCCACGACCCACAGCTGCTGGGTCAGTTTCGCCAAGACCGGCGTTCCCGTCTGCGACGGCGCGCCGGCCTGGCCGGCCTATTCGCCCTCTGAGGATCAGGTGATGGACTTCGGCGTCGCCGATAAGATCCTGACGCATCGCGATGCGCCGATCCTGGATGCGGTCGAGAAGAAGCTGGTCGCCGACGGCAAGCTTCTGCCCTGACCTGAGACGAGGCGGCCATGCGGCGGTTCTTCGGCGTTCTGGCGATTTTCGCGGTCCTCGCGGGGGCTGTGCCTGCGATCGCCGATTCAGCCGCCGCTGTCCTCACGGCCGAGCGTCTGAAGACCTTCGACGCGCTCAACACCGCCAACGACTGGGCCGAGCTTGAGAAGCAGGCCGGCGCCGCCCTGGCCGAACTTGACCGGACACCGGGCGCCGACGATCTCGACCGGGCCACTGCGCTGCTGTGGCTGCAGCGCGCCCACGAGGGAGAGGGCCGCTATGCCTTGGCCGAGGGCGAAGCCCGCCGCCTTCTGGCGATCCGTGAGGCGAAGCTTGGACCGGACGCCGCCGACACCGGCGACGCCGACGACGCCGTCGCGGGCGTTCTGTACGATCAGGGTCAGTTGGCGCAGGCCGAGATGTTCTACCGCCGCGGCGTGGCGGTTGCCCTGAAGAACTTCGCGCCTGACAGCCTGCAAGTGGCGGTTGAGCTGAGCAACCTCGCCCTGGTCGTGCAGGATCGCGGCCGGCTGGCGGAGGCCGAGCCGCTCTATCGCCGCGCCCTGGCGGCGGCGCGAAAGACAGCCGGCGACAACAGCCCCTACACCGCCACGTTCGAGAACAATCTTGCGGAGATTCTGCGGCGGCTGGGCCGATATGAAGAGGCCGAGCTGCTTTTCCGCGAGTCCCTGGCGGTGAGCGAGGCGACCTTAGGTCAAAATCATCCGGCGACGGCATCCAGCCTCAACAATCTGGCGCATGTTCTGCAGCACCAGGGTCGCTATGCCGAGGCCGAGCCCCTGTTCACCCGGGCCATCGCCATCGATGAGGCGGCGTCCGGACCCGACCATGCGAGCACGGCGATCGACGTGCACAACAAGGCCGCTCTGCTGAGCGATCTCGGGCGCATGGCCGAAGCGGAGGCGCTGATGCGCCGCGCCCTGGCCATCCAGACCAAGGCCCAGGGCGCGGCCCACCCGAACACGGCGCGGATGTCCGCCGATCTGGCCGAGTTGCTGCGCCGCCGGGACCGGCCGGCCGAGGCCGAAGCGCTCTATCGCGAGGCCGAGGGCGTTCAGCTGTCTCAGCTCGGCCCGCGCCATCCGGATCTGGCCCGGACATTGGGCGGCCTGGCCGAGGTGCGTCAGGCGCGCGGCGATCTCCGCGAGGCCGATCGTCTGGCGCGGCAGGCGCTGCGGATCAACCAGAGCACGCTCGGCGCCGCTCACCCGTTGACCCTCGCGGCCGAGGAACGGTTGGCCGACATTCAGTTTGCCGCCGGTGACGCCGCCGGCGCGGCGGCGCGGCTGCGGCCCGTTTGCGCCGCGCGCCTGTCCACCGTCTCCGGGCGGGGCCAGAATGGCGACACCCATCGCCAGGGCGACAGCCTCGCCGGCCACTGCGCCCGGCGGCTGACCCTGGCGCTGCGGGCCCTGTCGCCCCGGCCGGACGGGCGGCTGGCCCGCGAGGCCTTCATCGTCGCCCAGCGCGCCACCCAGTCCGCCGCCGCCGAGGCCCTGGCGCGCGCCGGGGCCCTGGACGCCGCCCGGCGCGACGGGGTCGGGGCGGAGGCGCAAGCCTATGAAGACGCCCTCGTGCGCCGCGACTCCCTGGATCAGGCCCTTGCCGAGGTCGCCGGCAAGCCCGGCCCCGCGGCGGCTGACCGCCGGGAAACCCTGCGCAAGGACCGCGCCGCGGCCGGCGAACTGATCGCAAGCCTTGAGCGGACCCTGATCCTGAAGGCGCCAGGCTATTGGGATTTCCGCGCACCGGGTGTCGTGCCGGTGGCGGAGCTTCAGGGGCGGGCCCGCGGCCGGGCCGGCCTGCTCAATCCGGACGAGGCCCTGATCCTGTTCGAGACCCCGGCCGATGGCGACCGCGGTCTGGTCTTCGCCGTCACCCGGGAGAATTTCGCCTGGGCTACGATCAATCTGACCGGACGCGATCTGGCCGCGCGCATCGCCGCCCTGCGCCGGCAGATCGACCCTTTGAGCTACGGGGTCGCCGAGCCGCCGGGCGCCGGAAGCGCGCCGCGCCGGCGAGGCCCCCGTTTCGACCGGCAGGCGGCGTTCGATCTGTACAAGACCCTGTTCGGCGATCCGGCGATCCAGGCTGTGATCGGTTCGAAGCCCACCTGGCTGGTGATCCCCTCCGGCGCCCTCACCACCTTGCCGCCGGCCCTGCTGGTCACCGCACCGCCACCGGGCGGGACGGCCGGAGACGCCAGCCCCGAGCAGATGCGCGTCACAGCCTGGCTGGCGCGATCGCGGGCCATCGGCATTCTGCCCGCCGTCGGCTCACTCCGGACCCTGAGGACCGGTGGCACGGCGAGCGCCCCGGCGGGGGGCGAGGCCCTGCTCGCCCTGGCCGACCCGGATTTCGGCGGTGGCGCCGGCGCCGGCGATCAGGCGGAGCAGGCCGCGCCACGCGGGTTCGACGCCTATTTCCGCGACGGACGGCCGAATGAAACCGCCCTCAGCCGGCTACCCGCGCTGCCCGGCGCCCGGGCCGAGGCCCAGGCGCTGAAGCGGGCGCTGGGCGCCGCCGACGACACCGTGCTCAGCGGGGCCGCCGCCTCCAAGGCCGAACTCCTGCGCCGCAACCGCGACGGACGCCTGGCCAAGGTGCGGGTGCTGGAGTTCGCCACCCATGGCCTGCTGGCGGGCGATATCTCCGGACTGGCCGAGCCCGCCCTGGCTCTGTCGGCGGAGGACGGGCCCGGCAATATCCTGCTGCGCGCCTCCGAGGCGGCGGGGCTGACCCTGCACGCCGACTGGGTGCTGCTCTCGGCCTGCAACACCGCCAGCCCCGACGCCGCCGATTCCCAAGGGCTTTCCGGCCTGACCCGGGCATTCCTGTTCGCGGGCGCGCGCTCATTGCTGGTCTCTCACTGGCGCCTCAGCGACGATGTGGCCGAAACCCTGGTGCCGGCGATCCTGCGGCTGCAACGCGGCGAAGGCCATCTCTCCAAGGCGGAGGCCCTTCGGCGCGCCTCCCTGGCCATCCTCGACGACGGCGAGCCGCGCCACGCTTTCCCGTTCGCCTGGGCCCCGTTCGTGCTGGTGGGCGAGCCGCGCTAAGGTCGCCGACCCAGCGGTGCGTCCAAGGAGACCGAGATGATTTCGCGCAGAGCGGCGCTGTCGGCGCTTCTGGCCTCGCCCGGGGTCGCCCTGGCGGCCGACGCACAGTCTGACATGCCGCCGCGCACCGGGCCGCTGGGACCGGCCGATTTCGCGATCACCGGGACCTATCTCAACGCCGCCTATACCCACCCGATGACCCGCGCCGCGGCGGCGGCGGCGGCCAGCTTCCTCGCCGGTCGCGCTGATCCGGGGCGCACGCCCGATCTGGCGCGCGACGCCAAGGCCCTGTTCGCGCGGCTGATCAACGCCGATCCGTCGGAGATCGCGCGCATCCCCTCGACCTCCTACGGCGAGAGCTTCGTCATCGGCGCCATGGGCCTGCAGGGCGATCCGAACGCCGCCATCGTCACCGACATCCTGCATTTCGACGGCTCGCTCTACACGTACGGTGAACTGGCCAAACAGGGGGCGGCGGTCACCATCCTGCCGATGACGGCCGACGGGCGGATCGACATGAACGTGCTGGAAAGCGCGGTCACGCCGCGCACGCGGCTGGTGGCCGTCTCCCTGGTCTCCATGGTCAACGGCTTCGCCCACGACCTGAAGACCGTCTGCGAAATCGCCCATCGGCGCGGAGCGATGGTCTATGTGGACGCCATCCAGGCCGCCGGCGCCTGCCCCATCGACGTCAAGGCCAGCGGCGTCGATTTCCTCGCCTGTTCAAGCTTCAAATGGCTGATGGGCGACTTCGGCTGCGGCTATCTCTATGTGCGGCCCGACCGCATGGCGCACCTGCGCCGGACGCAGTTCGGCTATCATCAGCCGAGGTCCCTGGCCTACCACCTGCTGCCCGGCGATCCGCCGGGACCCGCCCTGTTCGAGGCCGAGCCGGACAATGCGACCGCCGCCGGCATGTTCGAGGTGGGCTCTCTCAGCATCGCCGCCGAGGTCGCCAACTCCGTGGCGATCCGCCGGATTCTCGACACCGGCGTCGGCGCCATCGAAGCCCGCCGCCAGCCGTGGATGGCGCGCCTCCGCGAGCGCCTGGGCGACCGTTATCGCTGCCTCACGCCGCCGGGGGCAACCTCGCCGATAATCGCCTTCTCGCTGATCGGGGCGGACAAGCTCCTGGGGCCGCGCCTGCGCGAGGCCGGGATCAACATCCAACTGTACGACAACCGCTTTCGCATCTCGCCGTCGGTCTACAACACGGCCGCGGACATCGCGCGGGTGATCGATGTGTTGCTGGGGTGAGGCGGCTCGCCCCCATGCCTTGGTTTCAGGTGATTGAGATCAGTGCGTCAGCGCCGTGGGACGGGCGGGGAGACGGCATGGGCGACGCCGGTGAGAGAATTGACCAGCTGCACATCGCCTGGAAAGCCGGTGTCGCCGTCGTCCCAGCCGGCGGGACAGCTGGCTTGAACCTGACGATACCGCTGGGTGGACACGAACTGCTTGTCGGGGTTGGCCGCGGACTGCATTTCGGACCGGACGCTGAAATCATGGCCGACATCGCCGCTGGTCACGGAATGGACGCTGAACAGGTCCTCGCCCAACCGGCAGCGCCCGGTGAACACCCCCGCCGGCGTCTGGGCCTGATCGATCAGGCGGCAATGCGCGCCGTTGGCCTCCGGCAGGGCCCTGCCGAGACCCTGGCGAATGACGGCGCCCGCGCAGATGAGCTGCCGCTTCGCCGGCCCGCCGCTTTCGGACGTGTCGATCGACCACAAGGAAGGCGGCTCCGCGGACGGCGCGGCGCGGGTCGATGTTTCGGCCGCGCGGACGCTGAGGCCCGCCAGCCCAAGTCCAAACAGGGCCGCCAAGACAAGGTAGGTTCGAGACACAGGCTTGCTCCTCTGGCGACCGCATCAGGCCGCCGGCGCCGTCCCTGACGCTGAGCCCACAGAGGTGCCTGTGCTCCGGATCGGAAAACACTCAGGGCTTCGCGAATGTGTGATCGCGCCGCCTGTCGCGGCGATGCGCAGCCAGGCCGAAGCCTCGGGCGGCGCCCGCTACCATCAGCTGAACCGGCTCATACCAAGGTGGGTTTTCCTAAACTCCATGCGCTATCCGGGCTTCCCCGCGGGCGGCTTATTACCATTGGCCAAACCTGTATGTTCCGGCTCGCGCGAGCAGCGCCGTCGCGGGTGTCCGCGTTCCGGCGTCAAGGCTTGGCGCGGGGTTGGGTTTGTAAGCGAGAGTGAGTTTCATGACGGAGTTCAATCTGGATCGGCCGCTCAACGCCGGGCCGTGGGCCCCGGTCAGGGTACGATATGACGCTTGGCCGGATCGCACGGCGCGCCGCCTACGGCTCGTGTCCGCCTGCCACCGGCCTGAGGACTGCGCCTCTGGTGACGCGCAGGACGCTTCGCCGCGCGCCGTCCGGGAGTTTGCGACCGAGGGTCAAGAGGTCGGATCTCACATCAGGGGGCCCTGGGACGAGGCGACGGAGGCGAGGCCTGCCAAGCGATGGAATTTTCCGGTGATCGCGGCCTGGATCGCGGACACTGCTGGTTTCCCTGGCCGGCTGGGCCGGTCTTGTGGCGCTGTTCAGGACGTTGTTCTGAACTACAGGCGCCGCGAACCACGCGTAGGCTAAATCAGCGCGCGGGCGGCTGAATCCCGAGGCGATCTGCCATCCGGACCAGATCGGCCAGTGAGGCGGCGCCCATCTTACGCATGACATTACCGCGATGGATCTTGACGGTAATCTCGCTGAGATTGACCTCACCGGCGATCTGCTTGTTCATGCGGCCAGACACCACATAGCCCATGATCTCGCGTTCGCGCGGCGACAGCGAGTCGAACTTTTTCACCAGTCCGGCCTCGGCCTGATGAAGTTCCAGTCTGCGCCGGTCGCGTTCCAGCGCGACGTGAATGGCGTCCAGCAGTTCCTGTTCGCGGAAGGGCTTGGGCAGGAATTCCACCGCACCCGCCTTCATGGCGCGCACGCTCATGGGAATATCGCCGTGGCCGGTCACCAGGATGATCGGGATATGGTCGCCGGCCGCGCCAAGTTCGTCCTGCAGGTCGAGGCCGCTTTGGCCCGGCATGCGGACATCGAGCACCAGACAACAGGGGCCGTTTGCGCGCGGCGCCTGTCGGAAGGCGAGGGCGGACTCGAAGTCGACAACGCTGAGCCCCACGGACCGCAGCAGGCTCTTCACTGAGTCGCGCACGGCCGAGTCGTCATCGACGACATAGACGGTGGCCGTTTCGAGCGTCATCGCTGGGTATGCTTCCCTGCTGCAATATACTTTGGCAGCGTCTCGCGGACGACAATGTCCCCGCCCGTCGGACATCTGCCCCTGAGCATCAGATTGAACCGCGGCCAAGCTATTTCAAAGGAGAAATTGAGAGCTATTCGGGATAGGGCCCCTGTCCGGATTCCCGGCCGTTATTGGGCGGGCCACGTCATGAGGATAACCGGCCCCCAAGTCCGCGAGGGCGTCAGGTTGGCGCGGCGTCTCCGCCTTGATGAACCTGACGCTTCGCTTTGCCCTTGGGAAGCGTGAAGCGGAAAATCGCGCCGCCGTGGGGAGCGGGCTCGGCCCAAATCCGTCCGCCGTGGGCTTCGATGATGGACCGTGAAATGGCGAGCCCAAGGCCGGTTCCGCCCACCCGGGTGGTGAAATAGGGTTCGAACAGTTTATCGGCGGTGGCCGGTGGGAAGCCGATCCCTGTATCCTGCACCTCGACCCTGACTTTGCCAGGGCGCATGGCGGTGCTTCTCAAAGTCAGGACGCGCGGCCCTTCCTTCCTCGCGCGCATCGCGTCGATGGCGTTGAGGACGAGGTTGATCAGAACCTGTTGGACCTGAATCCGGTCGCCGAGCACCATGGCTCCGTGCGGCGAGAGGGCTGTTTCGACCTGCAGGCCGGCCGTCTGCTGTTCGACGCGGGTTAAGGCGAGAACCTCTATGATCGCCTCTTCCAGGTCGAACTCGAGGTATTGGATTTCACCGCGGGCATGGAAGCTCCGGATGCGCCTGACGACCTGGGTGGCGCGCTCGGTTTCACTGGCGATTCTCTGCAGAGCCGCTTCGGCCTCGCCCAGGTCGGGTGGGGTCCTGGCCAGCCAGCGAACCGCCGCCGCGCTGTAGGTTTGGATCGCCGAGAGCGGCTGATTGATCTCATGCGAGATGGTGGCGACCATCTCACCCAGCGCCGCGATCCGCGCAAAGCGGGCTAGTTCGGCCTGAGTGTCCCGCAGCGTCTGCTCCGCGGCGTGGCGGGCGGCGTCCATGGTCCGCCGTTCCGTGATGTCCCGGCCGATCGTCAGGATGTTGCCGTCGGGCATGACCGTGGACGAATATTCGATCGGAAACGCGGTTCCGTCCCGGCTGCGCAGGGTCGCCTCTCCGGAGAAGCTGTCCGTGACCTTCAGGGTTGCCAGGCGCGGGCCGATCTTCGACCAGTCGGACTGACCCATCAGATCGAAGAATCGCCTGCCCACCAGATCGCCGACCTCGCATTGAAGCTTCCGGCAGAGACTGGGGTTCATATCGATGATCCGGGTCTCCCGATCGCAAACCAGGATACCGTCGCGGAAATGTTCGAAAAGTCGCCTGTAGCGGCCGTCGGCCTCTTTCTGCGTCGCCTCCGCCTTCACGCGGGCGGCTTCCGCCGCCTTGGACGCCGTGACGTCATGGATGACCGTCATTGTGTAGCCGTCGGGCGTCACGCTGGTTGAATAGGTTATGTCGATAACTTCACCGGCGCGGTTGGGCACGGAGGTCTCGCCGCGCAGGGTAACGCCGGCGCGGAGACGGTTCATGGCGACGTCGACCTTGGCTCGGCCCGCGTCGTCGAGAAAGTTGACGAGGCGAAGTCCGATGAGTTCCTCTCGCCGGTAGCCGCTGAGAAGGCACCCGGCCGGATTCACATCGAGGATGCCTTCGTCCCAGTCGGCGATGATGATCGGGTCCGGAGAGCTTTCGAACATCTGGCGATAGCGCGCATCCGCGGCGTGGCGCGCATCATCAGTCTGTTTCCGGGCTTTGGCCGCGTCGTCGAGTTCCGTAGCGAAGGCCAGCTCGTCTGCCAGCTTCTGGAACACGGCCAGTTCGTTGGCGCTGAAAGCTTCCGGCGGGCCGGCATAGACGTTCAGGGCGCCGATGACCCGCTCGCCCCTCTTGAACGGGACCGTCACCGAGGAGCGAATGCCAAAGCGCGCCGCCCGCGCCCGCCAAGGCGCGAAATCGGCCTGCGTCTCGCTGTCTCGCAGGATGACCGAAGTCCCCAGGCGAATGGCCCGCCCGGTGGGACCTTCGCCCTCGGGAACTGTGTCGGACGCCGAAATATTCAGCCCGTCCGCATAGCCGGCCCCCTCGCCCGCGACGGCGGCGATTTGAAGCCGGCGATCGGGCGAGTCGTCGAGGAGACCGACCAGCGCCAGCCGATAGGCCCCATCCTGGGTTACCGCCTCGCAGACCTTGGACATGACCTCAAGCAGGCCGCCGCCGCGGATGAGCGCCGTCAGGGACCGCGCATAGGCGGTCAAAGCCCAGTTCTGCCGGTTGAGCTCCTTCTGGCCTGCGTCCGGCGCGGCAGAGGACGAGAGCGCGTGATCCATCAGGAGAACAGATTTCGACACTGCGCGGTCCGCCGTCAATAGACCGCGGCGCAGGAGCCGACCGTGGACTTGTCGCCAATGCCTGTGATCGGCATGTCGGTCGTCAAGCTGCGATTGCCCTTCACCACGCTGGGACCAATCAGGCTGCCGAAATCCTGCACGCAGGAATAGGCGCCGGTGCTGTCCACATAGTTGTTGGTCACAATCGCGCTTCCGTACGCGGACGAATAGGACAGCCGCACCATGGCCGCCGCGGTGGTTTCGGGCTGCTCCGCGCCGCGGGCGTAGTTGATCACGAAGATGTTGTGGTCCTTCGTGAACGTCGTGTCGGTCCGCGCCACGTCGAGTTTCAACGGCGGGGGCTGGCTGACCACCACATGTGTCGAGACCGGCACCACCACCACATTGTTGCGATAGGTGACCGTCGGATAGACTACGGGATGGGCGGGGCAGCCCAGTTCGCAGAGTTCACCCCTGGCGCCGCGAGCGTCGGTCGAGGCGATGGCCGAGCCGATGAACACGCTGTTTTCGATGTCCTGCGGCCCGACGTAGTTGCCGGCCAGGGGTGTGGGCGCGCCGTTGAGTACGACGGTGTAGATCATCACGAACGGTGCGGTCGTGAGACCACTGGCCCCGGCGGCGAGAAGCGGCGCCTGGGATCGCGGATAGTCCTCGTCGACAAAGTCATTGATCAGGGCCACGCCGGCCACGGTGCCGCCTGCAACCCGGATCATCGCGCCCGCCTTGCCGCCGCAGTTGGCGCCGTTGCGCAGGCGGCTGTTCGAGATCGTCACCTGGCCCGCGAAATGGGCGTCCACAACGATCGGCGTGCAGCTGTTCGATCCCAGGTCCAGGCCATCGAAGTCGGGATCCCTGGCCGCGGCGCCGCAGTGGATTTCGGGGCCGCCCATAGGGCTCGAGCGGGGTTTGTAGACGCACCCTTCAGGAAGGGCCGTGGTGGCGGGATCGGCCCGCCCCGCCAACAGGGCCGGACCGACCCCATAGTCCACGCCTGGCGCGTTCCAGTTCCAGGGATGAGACCCTTTCGCCCAGTGCTGACCGCTCTGGGAGGCGAAGTCGTAGAAGCTTTCGGCCGAGAAATAGGAGGCGATCAGGAACGCGCCCGTCGCGGTCCTGCATCCATCCTGCTTCCAGCCCGTGTAGTCGCTGCACCGTGCGTTCGGGGCGCCGAGGCTGGAGATGACCTGGGTCTGATCCACGGGCGACGTGGTCGTGGCGAGACGGTCCCGCGCCGCCGGCGCGGGGCCGGCGGCCAGTGCGGCGAGGATCGCCGCGGCGCCGCCCGCGAGCCGGGCGCTGTTCGCCCACCAGGATTTCTGCATTTTGGCGCTTTTCATCGGACCGCCTCCGTGACTTGGCGGACCATAGAATTTCGCTTCCGCTGATCACAATTGGACGTCGAGAGCGCACCCTAGGATATAGATGTGTTCGGTTCATACTTTGGTTTGCATCCGTAATCGCAGGGTCTTAGAAAGCGCCGAAAACGCGGTGCGAACCGCGATACACAGTATAGAGTCATGTAATATTTGGCCCATATTCGTATTCGGAAGGGATTGTTCCGTCGGTCGAACCGAGTGTTAACTTCGGTGCCAGCGCTTACATCGCGCCGAACGTCCGATCGCGCCGCGGGTGGACGTCCATGTGATGCGGCGGTTGGCGAGAGCGAGCGGGCGTCATGTCGGAAAATCGCGTGGGCGCTCCGCTCAAGGCCGAAGGCTTCGGCTTGCCGTCGCAACGCGCCCAGGATCTTCGCCGTGCGCGTGGGACGCCCCGCCACCTGGACATCGCGAAGGTGTTGGCGTGGGCTCCGGGGCTATTGGCCTATCTGGCGTATGGCGCCGCGATCTTGGCGGTCATCGGATGCCTGATCGGCCAGTCTGTCGCCGAGAATGGCTGGCCGACCGTTCCGCCGTCAGCCGCATTTGGTGCGCCTTCAGTGCACATGAACGGCGTCATAGGCTGATCTCCCGCCGTCCTCCGCGCGCGCCGCCGAGGCCTGTGACCTGGATCGACCTGAAACCCCCGGGCCTTAACGGGCCAAGCGCCGGCGTCGCGGAACCGAACCGTGTCGTGATCGCCACGGGGCGGCCTCAGAAAGGTCTCAAACCGCCTAGCGCGGCTTAAAATTTTCAATAAACAGGGAGGGTGGACTCAGCGCGATCGGCGCTGTGGGACGGCTCGATGACGGCCGAGAGGGGCAACGAAAAATGGTCAAGCAAACGTTGTGGGGCGCCATCGCGACGTCCCGCGCGCGCCGTTCGGCGCTGGCGGGTTGCGCATCCGTCCTGGCCCTGGCCTCGCATGGTTTTGCTCAGGCGCAGCAAGCCCCCGTCCTGCCCACCGGCGGCCAGGTCATGGCCGGTGTCGCGTCCATCGGCGCGCCGTCGGGCGGCGCCCTGGTCATCAATCAGACCTCGGCGCGCGCCATCATCGACTGGCAGAGCTTTTCGATCGGGGCCGGCGGCCGGGTTGATTTCAACAACGGTAGCGGCGCCACGCTCAGTCGCGTGACCGGCGGCAATCCCTCGTCGATCGCCGGTCAGCTCAACGCCACCGGATCGCTCTATCTGATCAATCCCGCCGGGATCGTCGTCGACGGAGCCGGCAAGGTGGTGGCCGGCGGCAGTTTCGTCGCCTCGACCCTCGATGTCACCGACCCGGCCTTCATGGCCGGCGGCGCCCAGACCTTCGTGGGATCCAGTGGGGGCGATGTCACCAACAACGGCGCCATCCAGGCCGGCGGCGACGCCGTCCTGATCGGCTATTCCACGAGCAACGCCGGATCGATCACCGCCGGCGGTACAGCGTCCCTCGCCACTGGGACGCGGGTGACGATGCGCCTCGCCGGCGCCGACGCCCGCATATCCGTGGAAGGCGCGGGCGGCGACTCTGCCAACAGCGGCGCGATCACCGGGGCGATGGCCGAACTGCGCGCCGCCGGCGGCAACGTCTATGCCCTGGCCGGCGATTCGGGCCTGATCCGCGCCACCGGGGCGTCGACCCGGGCCGGCCATGTGTGGCTGACCGCCGCCAACGGATCTGTGTTCAACGACGGCGCCATCAGCGCCGAAGGCGGCGCTGTCGATATCGCCGCGGCCGGGATCGCCAGTACGTCGGGGCGGATCGATGTCAGCGGCGGCGTCGGCGGCGCGGTCACCGTCAGGGCCGATCAGATCCTCAACCAGTCGGTGATCGACGCCTCCGGCCGCGCCGGCCGAGGCGGCGCCGTGACGCTGGGCTTCACCAGCAACTATGTCTCCAGCCTGGGCTCGACGATCCGCGCCGATGCGGCGTCGGGCGCGGCCGGCGCCGTGGCGGTCACGGGCGCGGCGGGCAGCCGGCTGTTCAACTCCGGGGCCATCGAGGGCGGACCGGGTTCGAGGCGCGGTCCCGGGTGACGGGGCAGGTCTCGACCGCGAACCTGTTGCCGTCGGAGCAGCTGTCCGCCGCCGGCCCGGGAGTCGCGCGCGGGTATGATCCGAACGTTGTGCTCGGCTCGCAGGGCGTCCTGGCGTCGCAGGAGATCTGGTCGCCGTGGTTTCACCCGCCGGGCCGCGCCGGCGCCGCGCAGGTTGGCGTGTTCGTCGAGGGTGGCGCGGTGGGGAACAAGCAGCGACTGCCCGGTGAATCGGCCTGGAACAAGACCGCCTCCGCCGGGTTGTCGGCCACCTGGAGCCTCGGCCACCGGGTTCAGCTGCGCGCCGACTATGGCTGGCGCCTCCTGGCCTTGCCGGGCGGCGCCCCGCGCGGCCTTGGACAGATTTCAGCGGTCGTCAGCTATTGACTCGTTTCCCGTCGCCTGCCCAGCCCGCCTACTCCCGCAGCACCAGGACCCGGCGGTTGTTGTCGATCGACCAGGACTTGAAGCGCCGCAGGAAACTTTGCCCCAGCAGCAGGTTGCCCCGAATGGTGGTGACCGACGCCAGGACATTCTTCACCTCGTGGCCGCCCACCTCGATCGAGTGGATGATCACGCGTTCGGAGGGCGTCCTCGACCCGTTCGCCAGTTCGGAAATGCCGGCGCCGCGGTCGTCGGCCTTGGTCATCTTGCCCATCCGGATCAGAGTCTGCGCTACGTCGAGGGGAATGCAGACATCGCTGGCGCCGCTGTCGACGATGAATTTTAGGCTTATCGCCTCGTCCACCACCGCCGGCACATAGAGAGCGCCGTTCCTGGCTTCGAGCGCGATCTCGTCCTTTCCACCCGCCGCGGTGGCTGCGCCGGCCGCTGTCTGGGTGTCTGGCACCAGGCCCAGCTTGCTCCTGATCTGGGCAATCTGGGACGGGAAGTAGGGCGGCTGGCCCTGCTCCGCGAGCGACTGATCGAAGTGCTCCAGAAGCTCGACGGCCTCCTTGCCCCGGCCCTTCTTCACCAGCTGGTCGGCCAGTGAGCCCCGCACGTCCACCAACGACGGCAGGATCCGAAGGGCGGCGGTGTTCTCGGTGATCGCGTCGTCGATCCGCCCGATGGTGTTCAGGCTGACGGCGTAATTGGCGTGAAAATCATAGGTGGACACGCCCAGGCGCACGGCCTTTTCGTAGTAGGGGACCGCGTCCTTATGCTTGCCGTCCTGGGTGAGGATGATGGCCAGGACGGCGGTGGTCGCGCCGTCGTTCGGATAGTTCCGGAGATAGGATCGGTAGTCGGCCTCGGCGCAGGCGAACTGGCGATTCTTCAGACAGGTTTCCGCATCGCTGAGGTTCGGCTTGGCGCCATGCAGCGCGTCCATTAGCGCCGAGTCGGGGGAGGCGGCGAAGCCGATGAACGCAACGGCGGCGACCAAGCCCAGGACCCCGCTCCCGATAAGCAGCGGGTTCAGTCCCGGCTTGGCCCGGGACCTCCGCGCGGCGAACATTGGCGCTGCCTGTGGGCGATCCGCGTCCAGCCCATCCTGATCTTGCTGCGTCATGATCACCCCCCGGATTTACAGGCTATGGGGCGGTGATCGCCGCGTCGAGTCTGGCGCCGAACGTCAGCCTACAGCGGCGGCAACAGCCGATCGGCCTGGTAGCGGCGCAGCCACTTGGCGAACATCTGCTCGGTGTAGAGCACCTCGTTGAAACCGGCGGCGCGGATCTTGATCGACGACATGGCCGACACCCCGCGCGGCGCGGTTGAGCCGCGGGCGAAAGCGAAGTCCGCGAACTGGAACGACTGGCCGATGAAGGTCTCTAGCCCCGGCGCGGCCAGGCCGTATTTGGCGCGAATCGTGTCCCAGGCCGCGGCCTCCTTCGGCAGCTCCTCGGCGAAGGTGAGGGGCTCATCCGGCCCTTCCTCCATGCCCAGGGCCGCGGCGATGCCGGCCCACTGATCCCTGAGCGTGAAGATCTCGCCGTTGGTCAGGTTGAAGGTCTGGTTGGCCGCGGTGTCGGCCTTGGCCGCCCACTCAAAGGCGCGCGCCATCAGTTCGGTGTCGGTGGCCTCCAGCGCCGCGCCCACGCCGCCCGGATAGGCCAGCGGCAGGCCCTTTTCCTTCAGCAGCGCCGCATAGACGCCGATGGCGGCGTTCAGGTTCATCGCCCCGCCGACGGCCATGCCGACCACCAGGGCGGGCCGGAACACGGTCCAGCTCCACGGCTTGCCGATCTGCTTGGCCTTCAGATAGTCCTCCTGGGCCCAGTAGAAGTTGGGGACATCGCGCCGCTCGTCGCGATCCTCGCGCGCGCCGATGCGCATCGGCCCCACATGGACGCCGTAGGCCTTGGGGCCCTGCAGCAGGCTGACGTGCCGCAGGGTGGGCGAGGCGCGGTCCACCGCCTCGATGAGGTTGCGCAGCATCTCGCCGTTCCGGCGGACGTGTTTCGCGTCGGTCCAGCCGGAGACCAGGTCCGGCTCTTCGTGCAGGGCGGCGAACACCACCTGGGTGACATCGGTCAGACCGCTGAGCGCCTCGGCGCAGGCGGCCTCGTCGGCCAGGTCCACCGGGATGAACCGCGCGCCATAGGTGTCATAGGGCCGGCGGCGGGAGACGGCGGTGGTGCGATAGCCCGCCTGGGCGAAATGCTGCATCGCCGCCCGGCCGACGAGGCCGGTGGCGCCGGCGATGAGTACGTGTTCGTTCATGGGGTGTTCTCTCGCGAAGACTGACTATGCTTCGGCCGATTTGATGGTCCGGACGCGACGTGCTTCGTTCCGGCGCGGGCGCCGGCTCAGGGCCCACCGGTAGCGTTCGAACTCGCGGTGTCACGCATTCGGTCGATTTCCGCGGTGTCATTGCGGCGGCGGGCGTCCCATTGCGCCTGGGTGGCGCAGACTTGGCTGGTCATCAGTGAGCCCAGCGCCTTGGTCTCCTCGCAGATCAGCTTGGGTTTTGGCGGTTTTGGTGGTTTGGCGACGCCGGCCGTCGGCGGTGGTGAGGCGACCGTCGAGGCGCCCTGGGCGGCGACAGGCGGCGTCCCGGACGCCATTGGCGCCGCCGGCTCGGCGGCGACGAGGGAGGGCAGCAGACACAGAGCGGCGGCGATAACCCATGCCTTCATTGCGTTTCCCCGGAGACCGTCAACAAATCCGGCTCGAACCTATCACGCCTGGAGGGCGGTGACATCCGGGTGACTCGCCGCGGAGACGCGTCTCCGGGGTCGATCGAGCCCACACGTCGCGGGTATCTTTGAAGGATTCCCACCACCGTGGGATGCAGGTTGTCCTGGGTGGACGGCCCTGGTGGAGCCGAGGGGAATCGAACCCCTGACCTCCTCATTGCGAACGAGGCGCTCTACCATCTGAGCTACGGCCCCTTCCCTCAGGGAGGAGGAGCGCGGAGATAAGGGATGGCGGGCGGCGAAGTCAAGAATGGTCGCGG
>CAIQJF010000082.1 GCA_903872075.1 uncultured Caulobacteraceae bacterium
CGGGCACCCGGGCCGCTTCGGATGACGCCGGTCGGGCGGGATTGGCCCAAAGGCTACGAAAGGGGACTCGACAATGCGGCCATATCCGCCATTCTGCGGATCCAGAAGGCCGGACGGGCCGTCCATCTGGGGAATGTCAGCTTATACAATCGCCTGGCCAATCCTAGTTTTAAGGTGCGGATGGGGCAGACCCTGATCGCGACGGATCGGGGCTTGAACAGGCCATTCTGGATCGGATCACCCAAGCGCTGGCAATTCGCGCGCCAGCCACGACCTCGGGTCCGCAGTCCATCGCCGTGTCGATCAAACAAGCCGCGGAGCTGATCGGGCTCAGCCGAGCGTCAATCTATCGACTAGTTTCCGAGGGCGAACTGAAATCGTTCAAGGTTGGCGGGCGGGCCCTGATCAAGCGCGAAGACCTCGCCGCGCTGCTTACTCCCAAGCCTAATGCAATCGAAAAGCGCGGACGGGGTAGGCCACGGAAAGTTCAGTGATGCGGTCGACGCCACCTGCGGTCGAAGTTGGCAACCGCTGAAGCGATGGGGGCGGGCTCGAGCTCTGACATCTTCAGTCACTGGAGATCTTCCAGGCCTTTTTCGGTAGGAAAATGAATGCCTTGAAAGCAGCGTAGCGCCACGCAACGCGAGAGGATGTGATGGCGACGCAGGACTTGAAGGACAGCCGGGGCTTCTTGCTCGGCAGGATCGTGACCGACCAGAACGGGTTACAGGCTATCCAGGATGCAAAAGGCTTCAAGAAGGGTTGGTATGACCCTCGAACGAACACAACCTACCGCGCCAACGGGTTCAGGGTTGGCACGGGAAATCTGCTGGCGACGCTGCTGCGATAGCGGATCGGGCGGCGATATTTCTAAGTATCTGATACATAACGTGTTACTAGAATTATAACTACACATAAACACTACACATAAAATATAAACCATTGAAAATATTACTATAATATGCATACGCGACACACTCAAAATCTGTTGTCGCGAGACGTGTTGGTTCGAGTCCGACCTGGGCACCATGGACATGGTCGCGGAGGTGCGCCGAGCGACGACGCATCACACCAGCGCGCCGCGTGGCAGTGCGATCGGCTCCGTTTCTATGGAAGGCGGAATGCCGGTTTTCGGGTCGTCTTCGCCGGGGTCGTTGATTCAATGACCTATAAGTCACATTTAAATTGACAAAATAGGCCTTATAGGGCCTTATTTTTCACATCTCTAATGACGTATAAGTCATAACAATGAATCCGACCGACCTCGCCAGGAAGCATCTCGACGACCGCTTGACCCGCCTCCGGGACGCGCCGGGACTAGCCCGCCCATCGCGCGGTTGGGTGCGCGCCATTCGCGATGCGCTCGGCATGACGACGAGCCAGCTGGCGAGGCGCCTCGGCGTCGATCAGTCGCGCATCACCAAGCTGGAGCGCGCGGAAATCGAGGGTTCGGTGACGCTCAGGACCTTGCGCCAGGCGGCCGAGGGACTTGGGTGCACCGTCGTCTACAGCTTCGTTCCCACCACGTCCCTGGAGGACATGGTGCGCGCGCGCGCGGACGACATTGCCGACCGAGACCTGGCGCGCGTCGATCACACCATGCGCCTGGAAAACCAGGCCCTGACGCCCCGTGACCTGAGGCAGGAACGCGAGCGGCTGGTCGCCACCCTGCTCTCCGGCAACCCACGCCGGTTGTGGGATGATCCGTGACGGACCCGCTCATCGATGCCGACGACGAGGCCGCCACACCGCTGACTCCAGACATCCGGCCGTCGCTCGATATCGCCGGCGAGGCTGGCAAACTGGCCGGATGAGCGACCTGTTCCATTTTCCGAACGCCGTGGCCCGCGACCCCGAGGTCGAGGCCTGGTTCGCCGGAGGGGCCGATCCGCTGCGCCAGATCGCCCGGACATGGTTCGAGGCGATGCGGGGCTGCGGGGACGACGTGCGCGAATTGCTGCACGACGGCCATCCCACCGCCTGCGCCGGCGATGCGGCGTTCGCCTACGTCGACGCCTTCACCGCCCATGTGAACATTGGCTTCTACCAGGGCGCGTCGCTGGACGATCCGGCCGGGCTTCTGCAGGGCGCCGGCAAGCGCATGCGGCATGTGAAGATCCGCTGGGGTGAGCCCGTAGACGAAGCCGCCCTGAGCGCGCTGATCGCCGCCGCCTATGGCGACATGCGGCCGCGGTTAAGGTCCGAGGGCGGCGCAAGCGGGTGACTCCGCCCCCGCGATGGCTGTAGGCCGGATCAGCGCCGCTAAGCGCCACGTCCGGGGATTCGAACCACATGACCATCGACCGCCGCATGGCCTTGCGCGCCGGCCTTGCCACCCTCGGCCTCGCTCTGGCCGATCGCGCCGCCGCGGCGCCCGTCCTGATCGGCAGCGCCACCAGGCTCACCGCGGCCCAGGCCGCCCGGCGCAACGCCTGGCTGGAGATCGACGCCGCCCAGTTCGAGCGCAACATCGCCGGGGTGCGGAGCCTGATCGCCGGCGGCGGGGCCGACCTCTGTCTGGTCGTCAAGGCCGACGCCTATGGCTGCGGGCTGGACCTGCTGATGCCGTCGATCCTGCGCTCGGGCGCCAGGTCGATCGGGCTTTGCACCAACGACGAGGCCCGCGTCGCCCGCAATCACGGGTTCAAGGGCCGGATCATCCGGATCCGCACCCCGCTGCTGGAGGAGATCGAGGACGCCTGGCCACTCGGCGTGCAGGAGCTGATCGGCAATGCCGAGGAGGCGCGGCTTCTAGCTGAGTCGCTGCGCCGTCACCGGCCCGGCCGCCCGCTGCCGATCCATCTGGCGCTCAACGCCGGCGGCATGAGCCGCAATGGCCTGGAGCTGAAGACCGAGGGCGCCAGGGCCGACGCACGCAAGATTCTGGCCCTGCGCGAGCTCCGCATCGTCGGGCTGATGACCCACTATCCCACCGAGGATCCCGATGACGTGCGGGCGCAGCTGGCGCGATACAACAGCGATGTCGCCTGGCTCGCCGCCAACGGCCTCAAGCTGGAGGGCGTCACCCGCCACACGGCCAATTCCGGCGTCACCGCCCGGTTTCCCGAAGCGCGGCTCGACATGGTGCGGGTGGGCAGCTTCCTCTACGGCGACACCGAGCCGGAGTTCCCGCAGTTCAAGGGCGTGATCACGATGAAGTCGCGGGTGGCGGCGGTGAACGCCTATCCGGCCGGCGAGACGGTGAACTACGACCGCACCTACCGCCTCGGGCGGGATTCCCTGCTGGCCAACATCCCGGTGGGCTATTCCGACGGCTACCGCCGCACCCTGACCCACGCCAACCGGCCCGAATTCGCCGCCGAGGGCCGCAACCACACCCAGGTGCTGATCGGCGGGCGGCGCTATCCGGTGGTCGGGCGGGTGACCATGAACACCCTGATGGCCGATGTCACCGACGCGCAGGGGGCGGTGAAGCTGGGCGACGAGGTCGTGCTTTACGGCCGGCAGGGCGGGGAGCTGATCACCCAAGCGGAGATCGAGGCCAACGCCGCCGCCTATGGAGCCGATGTCTATACGGTGCTGGGCAACTCTCTGCCGAAGGTCCTCAAGGCCGGCTGACACGCCCGAGTCGCGACGTCCTCAACGGCGGTGGCGCGTTGGATGGGAACATGCTTTCCTTTGCCCTGAGGCGACGCAACGACGCGCCTGGAGGGGGAAGCACACCATGACCACGCGGCTGAACATCGCCTCGCTGATTCACGTCAACATCAATGTCTCGGACTTCGATCGGTCCAAGACCTTCTATGAGGCCCTGGGCTTTCGCCTGATCTGGATGGTGCCGCCGACCAACACGCCGGAATGCTGCGCGGCCGTCGGCATGCCGCCCTATCAGGTGAAAGGCGGGCTGATGGTGCTCGAGGGGACAGAGACGCCGTTCGTCATCGACCTGCTGGAATGGCAGACGCCGCACGATCCTGCGCCGCCCTATCCGCATCTGTATCATCGGGGCCTGGCGCGGATCGCCATGGCCACCCGCGACATGGACGCCGACCTCGCCGCCCTGGCGGACATGGGAGTCGAGCTGGTAGGGCCGCCGGGGCGTGTGGAGATCGACGGCGTGCCGGTCGGCGGCCGGTTCGTCTGTTTCAAGGACCCGGACGGCACGGTCCTGGAACTGGTCGAGATCCCGCCGGGCGGCTTCGGCGCGCCGCCGCCGCCGGAACCGCAATAGGCGATCAGACCAGCAGTTTCTCGCGGATGGCCTCGCGCACGGCGGGCGTGAGGCCGGCGACCTCGGCCAGATAGGTGTCCGTGTCGCCGTGCTGTTCGGCCACCGCGGCGAAGGCGGCGTGGAGCCAGTCCAGATCGGCGGCCAACATGGCGCGGAGCAGGTCCTCGGACACCTCCCGGCCATGGGTTTCCTTGAACTGCGCCGCCAGTTCGCCCATTCGCGCGTCGGCGCGGTTGTGCCGGTTGGTGGCCAGGTAGTCGGCGTGGATCTCCGCTTCCGGCGCGCCAAGCACATGCAGGGTCAGGGCGCAGAGGAACCCGGTGCGGTCCTTGCCGGCGTGGCAGTTGATCAGCACCGGTCCGTCGAGCTCGGCCAGCAGGGCGAAATCCGCGCGATAGACCGCCACATAGAAGGGATCGAACGGATAGCCGCGGTAGCCGACGGTCATCTGATCCTTCACCCGCTGGGCGGTGGCGTCGGGTTCGCTCAGGAAGGTCAGGTGCGGGGCGACGGCGATGTCGGTGGGTCCCTTGTGCTCGATCAGCCGGGCGCGTGGCGCCTCAGGCCTGCGGGCAATGTCTCGCGCCCGTTCCGGCGGGCGGCGCAGGTCGACGAACAGGGCGAAATCGAGATTCGAGAGGCGGGCGAGGTCCGCGTCCGTGGCCGCCGCGTGGTGGCCCGAGCGGAACAGCCGGCCCGTGCGAATGCGCCGCCCGCCGGCGCCCGCGCCGCCGCCGAAATCCCGAAAGTTGATGACGCCGTCGAGTTCGATCGCGCTCATGTCCCTGCCTGTCCCCGCCAGATGTGGGCCGGAACAAGCACGGCGGGGCCCGCCGCGTCCAGCGGCGATCGCCGCCACGATTGACCTGGGTCAACGACGTTCGCGCCGCGCGGCGCTTCGATACCCATCGACGACGCACAAACAAGAAAGAGAGCCTCAGGCCATGAACCACAAACACCGGGCCACCCTGCACGCCCTGTTCGCCCATCCCTTAAGCAGCAACATCGACACCAAGGCGGTGAAGTCGGTGCTTGAGTCGCTCGGCGCCGAACTTTCCCATGGGGGCCACAGCCATCTGGCCGTGAAGCTGAATGGCCATGTCCACAGCTTCCACGACACCGCTCACACCCTGCCCAAGGACGCCGTCGCGACTTTGCGGAAATTCCTTGAGGAGGCCGGCGTGGATCCGGTGCGGGACTACCCGCTTTAGGGGTCAGGCGGGCTTAGGCGCCCGCTCCGTCAGGGCGCCCTTGACCACCAGCGCGAAGACGCCCGCCGCGGCTCCGGCCACGGCGACCCGCGCCCAGTCGTCGAGATGGAGCGGCTCGAGAGTCACCAGCCGCGCCAGCACCGGCGTCTGAACCAGGGCGACGAGGCTGACCACGCTCGCCCCGCTGACGATGCGCGCGGTCCAGGTCCGCAGGCCGCTGAGGGTGGCGGTGGTCCCGGCGCTGGCGGCGATCAGCGCGCCCAGAGCCAGGGCGCGCGCGTGCTCCACGCGGTTGTCCGGCCCCAGCGCGCTCTCGAAGCCAATATAGATCATCGCGGCCAGCAGGAGCCCCGAGACGGTGATCACCGCCCAGGCGCGCGGTCCGAAGAAACGTGGCGGTCCGCCGCCGTAGCCGGGCAGAAGGCGATCGGAGGTGGGAAGGTCTTGGAATACCAAGAGGGCGGTCGGATGAATGATCAGCTCCAGCCAGACCACATGGATCGGCAGGTAGAGCAGGGGGTGGCCGGCCAGGGGAATGGCGGCGGCCGTGAGCACCAGGGGAATGTGCACCATGAGGATGTAGGCGAACGACAGCTGCAGATTGCGGAACAGCTGGCGGCCCTCGCCGATCGCCCGGACGATGGTGCGGAAGTTGTCGTCCAGGAGGACGATGGCCGCCACCTCGCGGGCGCTCTGGGTGCCGCGTTCGCCCATGGCGATGCCGACGTCGGCTCTTTGAAGGGCGGGCACGTCGTTGACGCCGTCACCGGTGACCGCGACGATCTCACCGGCCGCGCGCAGGGCTTCCACCAGCCGCAGCTTCTGGCCCGGCGCCGCCCGCGCCACGACGTCGATATCGGCGGACATATCCACCGCGCCGTCCTTCCCCGTCGGGAACAGATCGTCGGCCAGGGCGACGCGGGGCGTCTCCCCGCCCAGACCGGCTTCGCGGGCGATGGCTCCGGCGGTGGCCGGATGGTCGCCGGTGATCATGATGACCCGGATGCCGGCGTCCCGGCAGGCGAGTACGGCGTCCCGCACGCCCTCGCGCAGGGGATCTTCCAGGGCCAGCAGGCCCGCCAGGGCGAAACCCTCCGACGGCTCGTCCGCGGGCGGGGTGTCTCCTGACAGGGCGCGGGTCGCCACGGCGATGACCTTGTGGCCCTGGGCGGCATAGTCCGCCGCCTTCGCCCGCCAGCTGTCCAGGCTCGCCCCGGATTCGGCGCAGAGGCCGAAGATGGTTTCCGGCGCGCCCTTGGTCACGGCCGTCGCGCCGCCGCCCTCGCGCGCCAGGATCGCCGTCTCCCGGCGGCGGTCCTCGGTGAAGGGGAAGGTGGCGATACGGCGGGGTGGTGTCTCTCCCGGCGCGGCGGCGATCAGGGCCGCGTCCAGGGGATCACCGCTGTCGGCCCGCGACGCGGCGGCGGCCCAGGATCTGAGCTCCGGCTCGGTCAACGCCGCCGCCGGTTCGAGATGGGCGAGGGTCAGGGCCCCTTCGGTGAGGGTTCCGGTCTTGTCGGAACAGATGCAGCTCACCCGGCCGATGTTCTCCACGGCCACGGCGCGCCGGACGAGAGCCTGCCGCCGGGCGAGGCGGTAGACACCCACGCCCAGGAAGAAGGTGAAGACGACCGGGAACTCTTCCGGCAGGGCGGCAATGGCCAGGGTGGCGGCGCTCAGGAAGGCGTCGAACAGCCCGTGACCCTGCATCAGGCGGATGGCCGCCAGCGCCACGCAGAGCGCCAGCGCCCCGGCCAGCATGATCCCCACCAGCCGACCGATCGCTTTCTGCAGGGGTGTCTGGCCGTGGGCCCCGATCATGGCCGACCGCACGATCTCGCCGTAGAGGGTCTCGCCGCCGATCGTCACGATGCGCATGCGGGCCTGGCCGGTGAGGAGGCGGGTTCCGGCGAACACCCAATGGACCAGATCGGCGTTGGCCGGAGCCACGCCGTCCTGCGCCGTCAGGGAGCGTTTGCGGACGGGCCAGGCCTCGCCCGTCAGCGAGGACTCGTCCACCTGCAGGTCGACGCCGCCGACGATCAGGCCGTCGGCGGGAAAGGATTCGCCCGGCGCGACGTTCACGAGGTCGGCGGGGACGGCCTCCCGCGCCGGCAGGACCACGCTCACGCCGTCGCGGATCACTCGCGCCTGGGCGGCAAGCCGGCTGGACAGGGCCGCGGTGGAACTCTGGGTCCGCCGATGCAGATAGGCGTCCATGCCGATCAGCGGAACCACCGCCACGCCCAGCACCGCCGCCTCGGTGTAGTCGCCGATGACCACGAACAGCACGCTCATGCCGACCAGGAACCACAGCATGGGGTCGCGGGCGGTGTCGTTCAGCAGGGTCATCCAGCCGGACCGACCGTGGGCCAGGACATCGTTGAAGCCATAGAGGGCGCGGCGTTCGGCGACCTGGGCGCTGGTCAGCCCCACGGTCGCGTCCCGCGGATCGCCGATGCGGTCAGGGGGTATCGGGCGGCTGGCCATGGCGCGGTTCCGTGACGGGGGGCCGCCGGGCGAAAGGGTTCCGCCGGGGCGCTGGTGGGGCCTGCGGCGGCTCGCCCAGCACATCTTCGAGATAGAACAACCTCACCGCCGTCATCACCACCAGCACCAGAGGACTGGCGACCACCACGCCGGACGGGCCGAACAGCACAGCACAGGCGAGGGTGGAGAAGATCGTCGTCACGGCCGGCAGATAGACCTCCTCGTCCTGGACCACCGGCGTGATGAAGGTGCCCTCGATGGTGTGCACGCCCCAGAACATCAGGCCGGTCAGGACGGCCAGCTGCGGGCTGCTGGTCAGGGCGACAAGGACGGCCGGTACGGCCGCGAGAATGGCGCCGATATAGGGAATGAAGGTCAGCAGCGCGCCGGTGAGGCCGAGCAGGAGCGCCGCCGGGATGCCCAGCATGTAGAGCCCCAGGCTGGCGAGGACGCCGATGGCGCCCATGACGATGACCCGGCTGATCAGCCAGCGCCGCAGCACGTCGCCGCAGGCCGCGATGAACACCGCCGCCCTCGGCCGCCGCGCCGGCGGAACGAGGATCAGGATGGCCCTCACATAGCGTTCCTGGTCCAGGGCCAGGAACAGGCTGGTGACGAGGACCACCAGACCATAGGCGAGATAGCGGCTGGTGGCGGTGAGCACCGAGCCGAGCATGGGCGCGAGGGTGTCGGTGGCGTCGGAGACGCCGGCTCCGTTGGCGCGTTTGAGCAGAGCCGCGCTCCAGTCGTGGGCCCGCGCCCACACGAGTACGGCGTGGGCGCTCTCCGTCGCCTTGGCGAGTATCTGTTGATACTGATCCTGGATGCGCCAGCCGTAGAGGGCGATGACCGCGCCCAGCACGCCGAAGATCAGCGCGGCGGACAACAGGATGGCGGCCTTGCGCGGCAGCGGCATCAGCCGTCGGAGGCCGTCGGCCAAGGCGTTGAAGGCGATCGCCAGGAGAATGGCGGCGAACAGCAGCAGCAGCAAACCGCCGAGCTTCCAGAGCATCAGCGCCGCCAGCGCCAGGGCCGCCACGGCGACGGTCCAGGCAACGGGACCCCGTCCGGGCGGTCTGGAGGCGGGATCGGCCTGGTTGTCCACGGACCTTGGGCCGCCGGTCGCGCGCGTCAGCCGAACAGGGAGGCGAGCCAGAAGGCCGCCCCCGCCGCGAGACCGCCGACCATCAGGGTCTGCAGGCTGGATTTGAGCGCGCCGCCGCCGGTGAGCCGGCCCTTGACCGCGCCGAACACCAGCAGGGCCAGGCCTGTGAACGCCACCGAGACCGGCATGGCGGCCTTCACGGTGTGCAGCAGCATGTAGGGCGCCAGGGGGATCAGCCCGCCGACGATATAGGAGACGCCGATGGTCAGGGCGCTGATCGGCGCCCGGCGCGGGTTGGGTTTCTCAAGACCGAGTTCGAAGCGCATCATGAACGCTGTCCAGCGATCCGGATCGGCGGCGATGGCGGTGGTGACATCCTCCAGCGCCTGGCCGCTCAGGCCGAACCCGGCGAAGACCTCGCGCACCTCGGCCAGTTCGCGATCCCGGAGTTCGGCGATCTCGCGCCGCTCTCGCGACTCCTCACTGGCGTAGTGCTCCTGATCGCCCCGGGCCGCCAGGAAGCCGCCCAGGCCCATGGCGATGGCGCCGGCCGTGACTTCGGCGAGACCGGCCGTGACGATCAGGTCGGATTTGATCACCGCGGCCGATAGCCCCGCAGCCAGGGCGAACGGCACGGTCAGGCCGTCGGCCATGCCGATCACGACGTCGCGCACCGATTCCGTGCCGGTGAAGTGCCGTTCGAGGTGGGGCGTTACCGGCATGGGGCGATGCGATGGCTCAGCGGAGGGCCATCCGGCGTAGCACGCCGTCCTTGAACCAGAAATGGTGGACCAGGGCGGCGGCGGCGTGAAAGCCCGCCACGGCCAGGATCAGATTGGCCGCCAGCTCGTGGTATTCCACGATCTGCTCGGACAGGGCGTGCCGCGCCTCGCGGGTATCGGCGCCTAGTCCCGGCAGTTGAATGAGACCGAACAGGTTGTCGCCGCGGGTCAGGGCGAGCGCGACGCCAATGGCGACGATCGCGAACACCAGCAGATAGAGCCCGGCCTTCACGCCGCGCGCCGCCAGGTCGGCCAGGGCCGGACCTTCCGGCGGAAGATGCCTCCCCGACGTCACCCGCCAGCCCAGGCGGACCAACATCAGACCGCCGACCAGGACGCCACCGACGATGTGCAGCGAGCGGGCGTCCACCCGCAGCGGCCCCCTTGGAAACCAGTCGATGACGTGCGCGCCCAACCACTGCCCGGCGACGAGCAGGGCGATCAGCCAATGGAGCGCGATCGTGACGCGGTCGTATTTCGCAGTGGAAAGGTGTGTCTCCATGGGGCGGACCCTAGGCCTGCGGAAATATTGCCGACACGACACAAATCAAATTTTCAGGCCGCGTCCAAAAAACGTTGACGCGGCTTGATCACGCGTAGGCCATGCCCTGGGCGTCGACATAGAGCGCGTAGAGCGACTGTGAGCCGGTGATGAACAGCCGGTTGCGCTTCACCCCGCCGAAACAGAGGTTGGCGGCGCCTTCGGGCAGGTGGATGGCGCCGATGCGCTCGCCGTCGGGGGCGAGGATGTGGACCCCATCGAGATCCGGCCCGCCCCAGCCGACGGCGGCCCAGACGTTGCCGTCGGTGTCGACCCGGAAGCCGTCGGGGCTGGCCCTTCCGAAGTCGTGGAACACCCTGGGGGCCGCAAGGCGGGTTCCGTCCACGACGTCGAAGATATGGATCTGCCGGGGGTGTCCGCGTTTGTGCGAGGCGCCGGTGTCGGCGATGTAGAGTCGGCTGTAGTCCGGCGAGAAGGCGAGGCCGTTGGGCTTCTCCAGTGACTCGTCGACCACCGTCGCCCGGCCCGTCGCCGGATCGAGGCGATAGGTGCGGGTCGGCAGCTCCAGGTCGCCCTTGTCGCCCTCATAGTGCCAATGGAGGCCGTAACCCGGGTCGGTGAACCAGATCGCCCCATCGGCGTGCGCCACGACGTCATTGGGAGCGTTCAGCCGGCGCCCCTCGAAGCTATCCATCAGTATACTGATCGTTCCGTCGATCTCGGTGCGGGTGACCCGGCGGGCGCGATGCTCACAGGTGATCAGCCGGCCCTGGCGATCGCGGGTATTGCCGTTGGCGTTGTGGCTGGACGCGCGGAACACGGTCACCTGGCCGGTCTCCTCGCTCCAACGCAGCAGGCGGTCGTTGGGAATGTCGCTGAAGATCAGCGACCGCTGATCGCCGAACCATACCGGCCCCTCGGCCCAGCGCGCGCCGGTCCACAGCCGCTCCACCGCCGCGCTGCCCAGGCGATAGGGCGCGAAGCGGGGATCGAGGATCTCCACCGCCGGATCCGGATAGCGGACAGGGACGGACCAGTCGCGGTCGAGCAGATAGTTGGCGGACATGATGGTGGGGCTCCGGCGGGAAGCGGTCTAGTCGCGGCTGGCCAGGAAGGCCTCGTTCACGCAGTTCTCCAGCCGTCCGCCGCGCAGGAAGCGGCCGGCGGTGCGGGCGGAGAACAGGCGGATGTCGCGCAGGCTCTGGGGGGTGAAGAAGGCCGAGTGCGGCGTCACCACCAGCCGGTGCTTCAACCACGACTCGCCCGCCGCCCAGGCGGCGATCAGCGGCTTGTCGAGATTGGCGGGTTCGTCGGGGAGAACATCCAGGCCGGCCGCCAGGACGGTCCCGCTCTCAAGGGCGTCGTAGAGGGCGTCGATGTCGACGATCGGCCCCCGGGCGGTGTTGATCAGGACAAGGCCCGGCTTGGCGGCGGCCAGGGCGGCGACGCCGATCAGGTCCCGGGTCTCGTCGTTCAGGGGCGCGTGCACAGAGACGATGTCGCATTGCGCCATCAGCTCTTCGAGGCTGTCGGCCCGGCGGATGCCCAGCGACAGCTCCGAGCCGCTGGCCTTGTAGGGATCGAAACAGACCACATCCATGTCGAAGGCCTTGGCCCGCAACGCGGCCGCCGTGCCGATCCGGCCCAGGCCCACAACTCCAAACGTGCAGTCCGCCAGTCGCTGGCCGAAGGGATTGAGGGCGGGGCGCCAATTGCCCTTCGGATCGGCCCTCAGGCTCTCGTCATGGAAGGCGATGGACTTGGTCAGGGTCAGCATCAGGGCGATGGCGTGGTCGGCCACCTCGCGCGTGCCGTAGTCGGGGGTGTTGCAGACGGGGATGCCGCGGTCGCCCCAGGCCCGGATATCCACATCGTCGAAGCCGACGGCCGGCTTCACATAGATCCGGCAGCGCTCCAGCTTGTCCAGGATGGCCAGCGGCGGGGCGGGCCCGACGATGGCGTCGGCCGTGGCCCACTGTTCGTCGGTGACGTCGCCGAAGCGGCGAACGAACACCGGCTCAAGGCCCTCGCCCAAGCCGCTGAGTTCGGGTTCCCGGTCTTCGCCCCAGAAATGTTGTGGCCAGAGTACGCGCATGCTGTTCCGCTCCCGTCGCCCGTGATCCCGGCGCGCCCTTCACGGGCTGACGAATCTCTTAGGACATGGGCGCGGCGGGCGCCACGGGGCGGAAGCTCAGGCGGGTTTGAAGGCGGCCGCGAGCTTGCTGATCGACGCCGCCAGGGTATTCAGGGCCGCGCCTTGAGCCGTCTGGGTATCGAGATCGCGGATCGCGGCCAGAAGGTCGTCATCGCCGGTGGTGTCGGGCGGCGCGCCGGCGTTTTCGATGGCGTTGTACCAGTTGCGCGCCTCGTCCAACTGGCTCTTGAGGTCGTCGTAAGCGGGGTCGGTCGCGTCCATTGAGAGCACAATGGCCCAGAGCCATTTGATCTTGGCGTCGAGCAGCGCGAGCTTCTGCGCCTGAACGTCCCCGCCGGCGGCGGCGAGGCTCGCGTCGAGTTCGCCAGCTGTGGGCGGCGCGCCCTGAACGGGGTTCGGCATGGCGGGGTGTCCTTAAGCCTGTCTATTTCGCGGCGTCGTCCGAGGCCTTGGTCTTCAGGCCTTCGTAGGCCGTGTAGAGACCCTGGCCGATCTCCAGCGCGGCCTTGAACCGCTGGAACGTTGTGGGCGTCTTGGCGAGGTCGGCGAAGGCGCCTTCGGCCTTCTCCAGGGCGGCGCCCCCATCCGAGAGGCCCGCCGGCCTTGGCGCGACGGTGTCGCGGGCCGCCAGGATATCCTCGGCCGAAACGGTCGTCAGACGGGAGAGGGCGGCCTGACGCGGATCGTCCGGCGCCCAGCCGTTGGTGATGTCCCGCGTCCTGTCGACCAGGGCGACGGTCTCCTCGGTCGTATCGAGCTGGCGATTGGCGTCGTAGGCGTTGGTCTGGGCCTGGCGGGCGACGAAGTCCGCCGTCGTCCTGCGGTGCGCGGCGATGGTCGTGGCCGTGTGGCCCGCGACGGTGCGCATCTGCGGACTGTTGGCGCAGGCGCCCAGAGACAGCAGGGCGGCGAGGGGGAGGGCGGCGAGCGCGCGCATGGGATCTCCTATTTCCCCGCCGCGACGCCGATCAGGCCGAGCGTCGCCATGAGCTGGACCAGCACGGTGGGATCCAGGCCGCCATCCGCGTAGGCCTTCACGGACTCGCTGGCCGCCAGGATCAGGCCGCGCTGACGCACCGCGCCATTCTGAACCCGGCGAATGGCGGCGAGCCGGAAGGCGCGCAGCCCCTGTTCGTCGAGCAGGCTTTCAGGAATGCGGCCGGCGTTCCAGCTGTCGGCGTATACGGGCAGGGCGCGGCGGAGCCGCCCGGCCGAATCCATGGCCACCTCGCCTTGCCGCAGGATCGTGAGGGCCTTGGCTAGGCGCGAGGCTTCCTTGGCGAGAAGCAGCGCCTTTGTCTGTTTGAGCTCCCGGGCCGTCTTGCCGGCGGCGGCCTGAAGGTCGGCGTCTGCGGCGCTGGCCGAAGCCATGGCTGTCGCGGCCGCCATCCAGGGGGCGGACCTGCGCCGCGGGTCCTTCAAGTCCGCCACCGCGCCCAGCGCGGACAGCAGATTGAAGACCGCCTCGGTGCGGCCCGAGGTGGCGGTGGCGACGATGCTCTTGCAGTCCACACCGGCCGCGGCGGCTTTCTTCTCGTCGCCGCCGGCGCAGGCGGCGCCCTGCAGCAGACCGCCCAGTTCGTCCTCGGCCTGTTTCCAGCCCCAGGTCCTGGCTTCGTCGGACGCGTCGCCGAGCACCGAGGCGATGTCCTCGCGGAGCTTGTCGATGGCGACGGCATTGCCCGATTCCGCGGCCGCCTTGGCGGCCTTGATCTCGGCCTGGAGGGCGCCCAGCTGGTTGGGGCTCGGCTTGGACGCCTTGGGGGCGCCGGCCTTGATGGTTGCAAGCAGGTCGCCGCCGATTGCGGAGGGCGCGCCGTCGGTTCCTGGGAAGGCCTTCTCGATGACAGCCGCCTCGGCGGCGCGGCTGTCGCTCAGCCACTGACAACGTTCGGCCAGGGCGCGCAGCTTTTGGCCGGATCCGGAGGCTGGCCCGCCCGCCAGGGCGTCGCAGCTGTCATCCGCGCTCTTTTCATCCTTCGCCAGCGAGAGCCGGTAGGCGACACGCGCGCTGTCGACGTCCACCTGGGCGTCCCGAACGAGCTGGGCCTTGGCGACATAATTCACCGCGAAGGTGGCCAGACCTGGCAGGCGGCGGGCGAGTTGCGGGTCGGCGCAGAGGTTGTCGCCGAGGATGGCCCCCAGACGCGCGCAGATGGTTGCGTCGAGCCTGGCGCGGGCCGCATCCGGGCTTGCAAGATCGACGACCCCCGCGAGATCGAGATCTCGACGCGCCACCTGCTGGCGGGCGATTCCGAGGTCGAGTTTCGCGCCGACCGCCGTCAGGTTTGCGATCTGGTCATCGAAGGTCTTCACGGAGTCGGTGGCGCGGACAGCGGCGTCGGCCGCGTCGGCCTGAGTCGCCAAGGCAGGGCTGTGAAAATACACACCGCGCGTGGCGCAGCCGGCGAGCCCCGCCGCCATCGCCAATCCCACGATCATGCCCGTCAGTCGCATGGCGCGTCCGCCCCCCTTGGACGGTTCCCGTCGATCAGCCGCCTGGGACCCACCCCGCGTGGAAGCCGAAGGGCACGCGGTGCGGAATGGCGATGCGCGCCACCGGCGGTCCTTCAAAGTTCCGCGCGTCGATGATCAGGCACTCGCTCTGGCGGGTGTTTTCGTCCCACACGAACAGGACGACATAGCCGTCGTCCTCGGCTGTAGCCCCGCTCCGCTTGGCGAAAACGCCCTCGCCGCCCCAGCGGCCCGGACCGAGATCGTGGACCTGGATGGCGCCGGTCTCGTTGTCGTACTTGAGCTCGCCGTTGAACATGGCGTCGTGCTTCACATCGAAGCGCGCGGCGTAGGTGTATCGCGTCTTGCGACCGGCCAGGTCGTCGTTGATGCGGGTGAAGTCGCAGTGATGGACGGTATCCAGGTGGCGCTCGCTCGCCTGGCCGGTCTTCATGTTCAGACGCCACTCATAGAGCTGACCGAGCTGATCGCTCATGTCCTGGTGCTTGCCGGCGTTCTCGGTGGCGCGGGAGATGTCGGTGCGCAGCGAGCGGCTGGCCTGCACCACCACCTCATCGCCCTCTTCCCAGGCGTTGGAGACGTGGAAGACCATGGAGAGGTCGACGTCGAACCATTTCACGTCGGCGTCCGAGCCATAGCGCGGCACGACGCCCAGACGTGAGCCGTTCTCGGGCTCCCAGTCGAGCATCAGCCCGCCGCTCATCGCCCGGTTGAAGTCGAAGGTGATGGGCATGTCCAGGAACACCGAATAGTGCTCGGTGATGGCGAAGTCGTGCATCATCACCCCCTTGGGCAGGGTGATGGGTGTGGTGTGGACGATCTCTCCGGCTGGGCTGATCACGCTGTAGGTGACGAACGGCGGGAATGGCGCATAGCCGAAGGTCATCATCTCTCCGGTCACCGCATCCACCTTCGGGTGGGCGGTGAAGGCGTGGGTGAGCTTTCCGCCGAAGGTTTCCTCACCCACCGTACCCAGATCCGGCAGGGTCATCTTGTGGGGAGGGGCCGCCTCCATCAGGGCGTAGAGGGTGTTGTTGTGATAGACCATGGCCGTGTTGGCCGTGTTCTTCATCATCCCTTCGGCCGGCGGGGCGACGCCTTTGACGAAGTCGCCCATGGCGGCCATACCCTTCCAGATCCAGGTCCCCTTGGCGCGCTCCAGGCGCAGGCCCTCGGTGTCCACGAAGCGGTTGCGGTAGGTCGCCCGGCCGTTCTCGAACTGCACGCCGTGGATCATCCCGTCGCCGTCGAAGATGTGATAGGTGGCCTCATCCGGCACGAACACGGGATTGGGGCCGATCCGCAGGAAGTGGCCGTTGAGATCCTTGGGGATTTCGCCGCTGATCGCCACGGCCGCGTCGGTGTGCTCCTCCGTCACCGGCGCGTAGTTGCCGCTCAGGAACGGGTTGGCGAAGGTCTCGGCTTTGGGCTGGGCGGTCATCTGGGGTCCTCCGGAAGCGCCGCGGTTTGTTACGGGCCCGAAACGCGGCGCCGATGCGGTCGCTTTGAGCAAAGACTAGGCATGTCCTCATCAATCCACAACAGTCCTCGCAAGATCGGGCGAAGGCGGTATCCTCCGGTCATGGCCGCGCCGGAGCTGCGTTCTGACTTCGCGGGTCAAAGGGAGAGGACGCCGGCCATGGCCGGCGAGGTGACTGAGGGCGCCCATGCCCAGGACGCGGCCACGGAGGCGGCTTTTGCCGATCTGCGGCGGTTACTCCCCGCGCTTTTGGCGACACTGGACGCCCTGGCCTATCTGGCGCGCCGTCTCCACCCGCCGGAATTCGCCGAGGCCCTGGCGGTTGTCGGCGAGCCCGACGCCGAGCTCGCCACGCTTCGCCCGGCCTTGGAGCTTTGGCCGCAACGCCTGGCCGCCGTGGCGTCGGCCCTGGCCACGACCTCTGATGCGGCCCTGGAGGGCTTCGCCGAAATCCGGGCGGCCGGCGATTTGCGCGGCGTGTTCCGCGCCCTGCGCAAGCTGCCACGCGCGTTGGAGTCCCTCTATCCGCTGGCCGCGGTGATGCCGCCGGTAAGCCGGTTCTTCCTCGAGCCCGACGCGCGGACCAACACCGTGCTGGTCGGCGGGCTGGAACGGGCGGGGTCTCCGCCGGAGGCCGGGGTTCTGCACGGCGGGGGGGAACCGGGCGCCCGGGGCGGCTTTTCCGCCTACGTGCCCGAGACCTACGCGGCCGACAGGGACTGGCCGCTGGTCATGGCCCTGCACGGCGGCAGCGGCAATGGCCGGGCCTTCCTGTGGAGCTGGCTGGCCACCGCACGTGGCCGCGGCGCGATCGTTGTGGCGCCGACAGCTGTAGGCGATACCTGGGCTCTGATGGGCGAGGACGGGGATACGCCCAATCTGGCCGCCATCCTGGCGTTGGTGCGAGATCGCTGGCGGATCGATCCGAAACGAATCCTGCTCACCGGCATGAGCGACGGCGGCACCTTCACCCTGGTCAGCGGCCTGGAGTCCGGTTCGCCGTTCACCCACCTGGCCCCCGTGGCCGCCGCCTTCCATCCGATCCTGGCCCAGATGGCCGACGCCGACCGTATCCGCGGCCTGCCCATTCACCTCACCCATGGGGCCCTGGACTGGATGTTCCCCGTGGAGGGCGCTCGCGAAGCGGAGGCGGCGCTGTCGGCGGCCGGCGCGCGGGTGACCTACCGCGAGATCGCCGACCTGAGCCACTGCTACCCGCGAGAGATGAACGCCGCGATCCTCGACTGGCTGACGGCGAGCTGAGGTTCACACCACGGGCAGCGGCGGATCGGTCAGTTTCAACAGCTGCTTGCCCAGGTTCTTGCCCTCGAACAGCCGCCGCAAGGTGGCGGGGCAGTTCTCGAACCCGACCTGGATGTCCTCGGCCGTGGTCAGTTTGCCCTGCGCCATCAGTCCGGCGAGGGCCTGAACCCCCTCGGCGAAGCGGTGCATGTAGTCGAGGATGATGAAGCCCTCCATGCGCGCCCGCTGCAGGGTGAGCTGCATATAGGGCCGGATGCCCGGGCCGGCGTTCGGGTCTTCCTCGTTATAGGAAGAGATGCCGCCGCAAAGGATGACGCGCGCCTTCAGGGCGATGTTCATCAGGGCCGCTTCCAGGATCTCGCCGCCGACGTTCTCGAACACCACGTTGACGCCCTTCGGCGCCAGGGCCTTGATCTGCCCGGCCACGTCGCCCGTCCTATAGTCGATGCAGGCGTCCGCACCCGCGACCGTGGTCACCCAGGCGCATTTGTCGGGTCCGCCGGCGATGCCGATCACCTTGCAGCCCAGGGCCTTGGCCACCTGCACAACGACCGAGCCGGTGGCGCCCGCGGCGCCGGAGACCAGGACGGTGTCGCCCGGCTCGGGACGGCCGAGATCGGTCAGGCCGAAATAGGCGGTCAGGCCGGTGATACCGAACACGCCCAAGGCCTGTTCCGGCGTCACGCCCGGAAACAAAGGGGTGATCGGCCCGATCTCGGTCATGCCGCTTGAGACCACATACTCCTGCCAGCCGAAGCCGCCCTGGACCATCTGGCCCGGTTTGAAGCCGGGGTGGTTGGACTTGACCACCTGACCCACCGCGCCGGCGCGCACGGGCTCGCCGATCTTCACGGCCGGCAGATAGGAATCGGCCGCCAGCCAGCCGCGCTGAGTCGGGTCGAAGGAGAGGTGGGTCACCCGCACCAGGAATTCGCCGGGGCCGGGCTCCGGAACGGCACTTTCGGCCAGGGTGAAGTCGCTGTCCTTGATCACGCCGTGGGGGCGGGTGGCGAGCAGCCAGCGGCGGTTGGTGTCGGCCATGGGGAATCCTCCGGTTCGGGTCTTGCGGCGCAGAAAGCATGCTATGGCGGCGTGAACGCAAGAGGGAACGCCGCTTGAAGCTCTGGATAGTCGCCATAGGCGCCCTGGCGGCGACCGCGTTCGCCGCGCCGGCGCTCGCGCAGATCCCCACCATGGGGGGGAACATGACGGGACAGGCCTATCAGGCCGAGGGGCGCGAGAACTTCCGGCAGGCGGAGATTCGGGAGTCGCTTCGCCGGCGGGCGCGCGAGGACTTTCTCACGGCCAGGAGCGCCTATGACCACGGCGATTGGGGCATGGCCCGCAAGCTGCTGCTGCCCATGGCCGAACAGGATTCGCCCGCGGCGCAGTACCTTCTGGGCGCCATGGAGGCGCGCGGTCAGGGCGGTCCGCGCAATAAGGCCGCCGCGCTGTCCTGGTTCCGCAAGGCGGCCGGACAGGGCTTCCCCCAGGGCGAATTCAGTCTCGGCCTGGCCTATCTGACGGGCGATGGGGTTGCCGCGGACGACCGCGAGGGCGCGCGATGGCTACGACGGGCGGCGGACCACGGCCTGCCACAGGCGCAGTTCAATCTCGCGGTGCTCTATGAGAACGGTCAAGGCGTGACCCGCGACACGGCCCAGGCGACGGCCTGGTATCGCAGGGCCGCGGCCGGCGGCGTCAGATAGCGACGACCGTCACGGTGTTCAGCAGCCGATGGTGATCCTCCGGCCGCCCCAGGCCGGTGCCATGCGATAGCACTGTCGCCGATCCCGCCGCCACGCCATGCCTGAACGCCTCGTGCAAAGGCGCGCCCGTGGAATGGGCCCAGAGCATGCCGCCAAGAAAGCTGTCGCCGGCCCCGACCGTACTGACCGCGTGGATCGGCGCGGCGGTCGCCCGCCAGGCGGTTTCGGCGGTGACCAGAAGCGCGCCCTCGGACCCGAGACTCAAGGCCACCACCTCCGCCGCGCCCCGGCCGATCAGGGTTCTGCAAGCGGCGGCGCGCGCGCCGTCGTCGTCCAGGCCGAGTCCGGTCAGTTCGCGCAATTCGCGCAGGTTGGGCTTGAGCAGATAGACGCCGGCCTCCAGGGCGTGTCGCAGGGCCGGGCCCGAGGTGTCGAGCGCCAGCTTCACGCCCGATGCGGCGGCGGTTTTCGCCACGCGGGCATAGAAATCCTCGGGCGCCCCGGGCGGCAGGCTGCCGCTGGCGCAGAACAGGTCCGGCCAGGTTCTCAGCGCGCGAACGGCGTGCAGACAGGCTCGCCACTCGTGTGGCGACAGGTGCGGGCCGGGCATCACAAAGCGATACTGTGTGTCGGCGGTCCGGTCGTAGACCGTGAAATCCTCGCGGGTCTCGCCACGTACAGGAACGGCGACGCTGTGAACGCCCTCCTCCGAGACCAGTTTTTCAAGCAGCCGGCCTGTCAGTCCGCCTGTCGGGTAGATGGCGCTGACCTCGGCCCCCAACCGGCCGGCCACCCGCGCCACGTTGATGCCGCCGCCGCCGGGGTCGCGCCGGCTTTCGTCGCACCTCAACTTTCGATCGGGTTCGACCGTTTCGGTATCGGTGGAGACGTCGATCGCCGGATTCATGGTCAAGGTGGCGATGTGTGGCATTCGTCCCTCGCGGCGGCGTGTCGGCCTTGACCCCTGCCGATGCCAGGCCCTTATAGTGATTTAGGGGCAGATTGTTACGGACACCACGTCGTATCGCGCCGTCCGGCGTGAAAGGCCGGAGCGCCCCGATGAAACATCCCTTCGTTCTCCCCCGCCGGCTTCCGCAGGATATCGTCCGGGTTCGAAATTCCTGGAAGGGATTGCTCCGCGGCGAGGCCGAAATTCCGTTCGGCGATGATCTGAGGATGACTGACCTGGCCGGGATGTCGGGGCGGCTGTTCCTCATCGATGTTTTCGAGCGTCCGGAGCGCTACCGGTTCAACACGGTCGGTCACGACATCACCGAGGCCGGCCTTGAGGGCGTCTTTCTCGACGAACACCGTCTCGGCTGGCCGTTCGCCTTTCTTCGCGCCCAGTGCTCGGTGACCGTCGAATCTGGCCGGCCGACCCTGCACCACGGACCCGGTGATCCCCGCCTGAAGGACCCGCGCGACTTCGCACGGCTGCTCCTGCCCCTATGGGGCGAGGGCCATATCGCCTTGCTGCTGGGCGTGATAGCTGACGCCTGATTTCGGGGCCGGCTGTCCGCCGGAGCGGGTGTCGCCGAGGGTATGTTCAGACGCGTGTTGTTTTTGGCCGGCGGTCTGGTGCTGGCCGGCGTCGCCCACGGCGCCGACGCGCCCGTGACGCCGCCCGGTGTCTCCGGTATCACGGTGATCGGCGTGGCCCCCCTGCCTGGCACGGGGGTGGATGTCGACAAGTCGCCGAGCGCGGTCCAGACGCTCAGCGCGGCCGAGTTGAACGGGGCGAGCCGTGGTCTGGCCGGCGCGCTTGAGGATCGTCTGGCGAGCGTGAGTCTCGGCGACAATCTGGCCGACACCTTCCAGCCCGATCTGCTGCTGCGAGGCTTTGAGGCTTCCCCGGTTCTTGGCACGCCCCAGGCGGTGGCGGTCTATCAGAACGGCGCCCGGATCAACGAGGCCTTCGGGGAGACGGTCAACTGGGACCTGATCCCGGACATCGCCATTCGCCGCGCCGACGTCCAGGGCGCCAATCCGGTCTTCGGTCTCAACGCTCTCGGCGGCGCGGTCACCGTGCAGATGAAAAACGGCTTCAGCGACGACGGCGGAGAGGCGGTGGTGTCGGGAGGCGCCTTCCGGCGGCGGGAGGCAAGCCTGCAATGGGGCGGTCATACGTCGAGCCTTGGCGCCTATGTCGCTTTGCGCGGGCTCGACGAAGACGGCTGGCGGGCGTTCTCCGCAAATCGCCTTCGGCAGGCCTATGGCGGCCTGACCGCGCGGTTGGGCGCGCTCGCGGTCGATCTCTCGGCAACGGTTGCCGACAACCGCCTTCACGGCCAGTCGGCGGCGCCGGTGCAGGAACTGGCGGTGAACCGCGCCCTGGTGTTCACCAATCCCCAGCAGGTGGACAATCGCCTGACCTTTCTCACCCTTGAGTCCATCTGGACGGTCTCACCCGTCCTGTCCCTCCAGGGCGTCGCCTACTATCGCCGCCTTCGGCAGGAGACCCTGAACGGAAACACCATCGGATACGCGGCCTGCTCAAGCCAGCCCGGCCTGCTGTGTCAGCCGGACGGCCTGACGGTCGTCACCGGCGCTGATGGCGCGGCCCTGCCGGACATCAGCCTTGGCGGGACAATCCCAATCGGCGCGATCGATCGTCAATCTGTCAGGTCCGAGAGCGGCGGAATCTCCCTTCAGGCCGCCCTGACCCTGCCGGTGTGGGGCCGCCCCAATCACCTGACCCTCGGGGCAAGCCTGGACGACTCGATCACGGCGTTCGCCTCCACCGCCGCGATCGGCCCGGTGGACGCGGCCCTGACCGTGGGCGCCACGGGCCTGGTCGTCGTGACGCCGGAAGGATCCGACTTCAATGCGACTCCGGTCGGCCTGCACGCGGGATCAACCTATCTGGGCCTCTACGCCACCGACACCTTCGATCTGACATCGCGCCTCTCCGTCACCGCCAGCGGCCGCTACAACCGCGCGCGCATCGATCTCGTCGACCGGCACGGGACAGACCTGAACGGGCGCAACCGCTATGAGCGGTTCAACCCGGCTCTGGGCGCCGCCTGGCGGATCACCGACGGGCTTACCGCCTATGCGGGCTACGCCGAAGGCAGCCGGGCCCCCAACGCCAGCGAGATCGAATGCTCGAACCCGCTGATCCCCTGCCTGCTGCCCTCGACCCTGGCCAGCGACCCGCCGACCCTTCGTCAGGTGGTCTCGCTCACTTGGGAAGCGGGGCTGCGCGGGCGGTTCAAGGCGGCGGGCGGCGCGGTGAGGTGGAGCGCCGGCGTTTTCCGGGCGGATGTGCGTGACGACATCTACAGCGTCGCCACGACGCTCAGCGCTGGCTATTTCCAGAACATCGGCGGCACCCGGCGCGAGGGCGTGGAGGCCTTTCTCGGCTATGAGGGCCGGCGGCTGTCGGCCTTTGCCGCCTACGGCTATGTGGACGCGACCTTCCGTTCGGCCTTCGTCCTGCCCTCGCCGCTCAATCCTGGACGCGACGCCGCCGGGGATATCTCCGTCCACGCTGGCGACCGTCTGCCAGGCATTCCGCGCCATCGTCTGCGGCTTGGCGCCGATTATATGCTTCGACCCGGCTGGACATTGGGCGCGCGCCTCACCGTCGCGGGCGATCAGACCTATCGCGGCGACGAGATCGGCGCGATCGCTCCTCTGGCGGGCTATGCGGTGGTGTCCCTGCGTTCGGATCTGAAGCTGACGTCCGGGCTCGCCCTCTTCGCCGCCATCGACAACGCCCTGGACAGCCGATACGCCACCTTCGGTATTCTGGGCGATCCGACAGGGGTTGGCGCACCGGGGGTTCCAACTCAGCCAGGCGCCGCCGACCCCCGCTTCCAGAGCCCCGCCGCTCCCATCGCCGCGCGCGGCGGGTTGCGGCTGACGTTCTGAGCCCCTAGTCGAAGCTCCTCGTCGCCTCAGCCCAAGGCCTCCCATGTCCTACAGTCGCGCGCTCATCGCCTCAGCCTCCATCGGAGGGGTCCTGCTCGCCGCGCCGGCGACCCTCGCCCATGCCTATGACACCGCCGCGCTCCATATCGGTCATCCCTGGATCAAGACGCCGCCGAACGCCGCCCCGGCCGCGGCCGGCTATCTGACCGTGACCAACCACGGCAAGGCGGCCGAACGCCTGACCGGCGGTGAGTCGGCGACGTTCAAGGCCGTGGAACCCCACACCATGTCCATGACGGGCGCCGTGATGCGCATGCGCCTCGCCAAGGACGGCCTGGCGATCCCGCCCGGCGGCACGCTGACCCTCGCCCCCGGCGGCGATCACCTGATGCTGATCGCGCCGGGCAAGGCCCTGAAAGCCGGCGACAAGGTCCCGGTCACCCTGACCTTCGCCCATGCGGGCAAGGTCAGGGTCGAGTTCATCGTCCAGGACGGCGCCCCCGCAGCGCCGATGAGCCACGAGTCCATGCCCGGCATGGACATGCATTGACCAGCGCGGCGGCGCCTCAGAACGAATAGGTCGCCTGGACGTTCACCAGGGCCGGGGCCGTCAACTGTCCGGCCTTGCCGGACCCGGGCGGCGCGCTGTTGACGTGCTCATAGAGCGGCAGGGCGACGTCGATGAACAGCCGCACCTTGCCGGCGCGCAGTTCGAGGCCAGGACCGATCAACAGCCGCTCATAGCCGGAGTTGAGGGTATCGGACGCATCGCCGGAGTCCCGCTGCCGATGGCTGTTGATCAGCTGCAGTACGGGCGCGACCTTGGGAAACGGACCGATCCGGCCGAGGTCGTAACCCACGCCCACGGCGGTATTGAACTCGTCACCCGGCCGATAGCCGCCCCGCGTCGTTACGGCGACCTGATAGCGAGCCTGGGCGAACCAGGACAAACGCCCTTCGGGGTCGAACCGGCCGATGTGATAGGCGCCGAAGATGAGGTCGGTGCTGCCGGTCCCGGGGAGGGTGTCGCGGTCGAATTCGGCCCCGCCCAGCGGGCCGGTCGGTCCCTTGTCGTCTCCGGTCGGGAGCTTCACGCCCAGGCTCAAGCCCGTGGACATGTCCTTCGCCAGACCGGTGTAGACCGCGGTCAGTTGCGCATCGCCGAGGCCGGTCTCGCGGGCCCGGTAAACGCTCCCTTCCGGCCCGGCCACGCCGCCATCGTCGGTCGAGACAAACGTGCGGTCATAGATCGGCACTTCGGCCATGATCGTCCATTTGTGGTTGATCATGTACTGGCCGCCGAAGGTGTAGAAATGGGTTTCGATGGACTTGTCGGGATTGTCGGCCGCCGCCGCGGCGTGGCCGCCCTCGCGGTTCCGGGTCTGGTCCATGTAGCTGTAGCGGAACCAGGCGGAGAAGCCGGTCGGGGAGTCGGGCGGCATCAGGGCGCCGCCGCCGATATCGAAGATGCCGCAGCCGCAGGCGCAGGCCCGGGCGGCGGTGGGCGCGAGGGCCGCGAGGCCGAGGGTTAGGGCGGCCGCTGAGGCGGCATAGGTCAGAAAACGCATGGGAAATGTCCGGACTGATCGCGCCGCCGCGGCCGGTGTGTCCGGCGCGTGCGACGCTCTGGGCCCGCGCGTGGGACGCGTGGGCGGCGGGGATGATCAGACGGAGGGCGGCGGGCCCTGAGACGGCGGCGGCGGTGCGGCGAGGCCGCGTCCGGGCGCCAGATCGGCGATGGCCAGCGACGCGACGGGGGCCGGTGCGTGCGCCGCGGAGGAGACGGCCGCCACGGGCGGCGGCGCTGAGGCCACACCGTGACCTGCGAAGGCGCAGGCCCCGTCGGCGTGGGAGGTTTTGATCGGCGCCTTGGCGGGCGATGGAACCGTCAATGGGCCGTGACCGGTGCAGATCACGATCGCGGGGCCGGCCGGCCGGGCCGTGAGCATGAAGCCCGGCGGCGTCAGGACGTGCAGGATCAGGGCCAGGAGCGCCATAAGCGCGCCAGGACCTTGGCCGTGTCTCATCGCTGACGCCGTGCGTCTCATGCGGCGCTTCTAGACACGGCGATCGGCGCCCGCAATCCAGGCGCGGGGACCGGGCTTCGAAATCCGGACCACGCTACATGTTTGGGGTGGAATCCCGCTGGACGCCCGACCGCCGCCACGTCATCATTCGCGCCGACGCCGCCGACACCAGAGCGGCGCGGGGAGGACACAGCACCATGACCACGGCCGTCAGGCCCATGCCGCCGGAATCTGAGATCCGCGCCATCGTGGGACATCAGTTCCCCGGCGGGATCTACACCGTCGCCCACTGGGAAAATTTCCTGCTCACCGAATGCACCGGCGCAGACCTGCTGCCGGACGGCATGGTCCACCCGGTGGTGCTGTTCCACATGCCGATCCTCGGCAGCCGCACCACCATCGGCGAGATGTTCGCCTTGGGTCAGGCCGAGTCGGATTATTCCATCGGCATCGAAAGCTACGACTGGGAGATGTTCCATCCCCTTCGCGAGGAGGTCGCCTACCAGATCGGCGGCAAGGTTGTCGCCGCCGAGCGCCGCGCCCGTCCTGATGGCCGGCCGTTCGACCGCATCCAGTTCCAGTTCACCGTGACCCAGCCCGACGGCGTCCTCGCCGCCCGCACTACCATCACCTGGCACTACAACCGCCAGGCCAACCGGGGGATGAAGTCATGAGCGTCAAGGCCGGCGATCCCATTCCCGAATGGCTGATGGAGAGCGTGCGTCCCGAGCGCATGCGGACCATGGCCGCCATCCTGCGCGATCCCAATCCCGTCCACTGGGACCGGTCCAGCTGCGACGCCCTGGGCTACGGCAAGCGCACCATCAACCAGGGGCCGCTGGGCCTCAGCTATATGGTCAATATGCTGCATGCCTGGGCCGGACCGGGGTCGATCAAGCGTCTCGTCATGACCTTCCCGAAGGTCGTCCTGGACGAGGACCGCATCCACGCCCGCGGAACCATCACGGCCGTGCGCGAGGAAGACGGCGTGCGACTGGCCGACTGTGACATCTGGCTGGAGCGCGAGCCGGGCGACCGGCCTCTGGTCGGAACCGCCACCGTCGTTCTGCCCGCATGAGCGGAGCCAACCTGGTCAACGCCGTGAACCGGCGTATGGCCCTGCGCGCCTATCCGGACGGCATGCCACGTCCGGAAGACTTCGAGGTGCTGGAGGGGCCGATCCCGGATATCGGCGAAGGCGAGGTGCTCGGCCGGGCGGTCTATCTCACGGTCGATCCCTATATCCGGGTGCACATCAGTCCCTCGATGTCGGTGGGCTATGCGCCCACAACGCCGCTGGGCGCGGCGATCCCGGGCGAGGCCGTGCTGCAGGTGGTCCGCTCCCGTCATCCGGGCTTCGCCGAGGGCGACTACGTGGCGGGATTCGGCGGCTGGCAGGACTACTGCGCCCTGCCGGGCGACAGTCTTCGCAAGGTCGATGTCGGTCTCGCGCCGCTCTCGGCCCATCTGGGATCGCTAGGCATGCCGGGCCTGACAGCCTACGCCGGCATGACGCAGTTGGCGGAGGCGAAGGCCGGACAGACCGTGTTCGTCTCCGCCGCTCTTGGTGGTGTTGGCGCGGTGGCCGGACAGCTGGCTCGCATCCAGGGCTGCCGGGTGGTGGGGGTGTCGTCCTCGGCGGAGAAATGCGCCTGGGCGGTGAAGGAGCTCGGCTACGACGCCTGCCTCGACCGCACGTCGGCGGATTTCGCTGATCAGGTGGCCGCCGTCTGCCCGGACGGGATCGACGTCAATTTCGAGAACGCCGGCGGCGATGTCTTCTGGGCGGCGTTCAACAACATGAAGGCCTACGGCCGGGTGATCGTCTGTGGCCTGATCAGCGGCTACAACAATGACGCTCCGCCGCCCGGGCCGGACCTGACCCCGCACCTGCTGCGCTACATCGCGCTCAAGCGCGTGGTGATGAAGGGCCTGATGGTCGCCGACTTCTGGCATCTGAGGCCGCAGTTCCTCGAGGAGGTCGGCGGCATGATCCGCGATGGCCGCTTCCGCTCGAAGGAATATGTGGTCGAGGGGATCGAGAATGCCGGGAACGCCCTGATCGACATGCTCGAAGGGCGCAATTTCGGGAAGACCGTGGTGCGGATCGCCGACGATCCGGCGTAGAAACCCTGATCTCGATGGCAGACAACCGGCCGGAGGGGTGATCCCCTCCGGCCGCCGTCGTACTGCTTAGAACTTGTACTTCAGGCCGAATTCGATCGACCACTGGGTGGCGATCGGGTCGACCGTCGGCGTCGCCAGGGTGGCGGCGTTCACGGTGGTGTAGCTGTAGAGGTAGCTGGCGCACACCGCGCTGGCAGAGCCGGACGCCACGCCGTTGCCGTCGGCGCACTGGGCGTTGACGACCACGCCGCCGGCCCGGGCGTTGGTGTATTCCTTCACCACGCCCCAGTTCTTGTTCAGCAGGTTGCCGAGGTTGGCGAAGTCGATGGTGAACATCAGCTCATGGCCCTTGATCGGCGAGGCGATCTCCTGGGCGTACTGGAAGTCGATCCGGTTGATCGAGGGGTTGGTGCCGAAGCCCTTGGGCACGACCTTGCCGAAGGGCAGGTGGAACTGGTTCGCCACCGCCTTGAACTGGTCAAGGGCCGTCTGGTTGGCGAAGAACACGGTGGTCGCGCCGGAGGTGAACTTCAGCGGGTTGACCGAGTCGGGGCTGGCGAGGTTCGGGATGTAGGCCAGCTGGTCGTCACGGAACACGCCGAACGACGGGCTGCGTGAGCCTCCGGCGTTGGCCGGGTCGGTCATCAGGAAGTTGATCGGCCGGCCGCTGTGCGATTCCAGGAACAGGGTGAAGTGCGAGGCGAAGCCTTTCACCAGTTCCATCTTGTAGCTCACGTCCAGCTTCCAGCTGTCACGGATCCGGTTGCCGGAACGGCCGAGGACCGAGGCGTTGGGATCGAGGTAAGAGGTCTGGTCGGCGTAGTAGTTGCCGCTGGCGCTGTTGCCGCCCTCGGTGGTGCCGAACTCGGAGATGCCGCCATAGGTCTCGGCGTCCTGGTAGGTGTAGCTGAGCAGGGCGTCGAGGCCGTGCCAGCGCTTGCCCACCGAGAAGGCCACCGTGGCCGCCCAGTTCTGCACGCCCGGGTTATAGGCCTGGATGTCGCCGAAGCTGCCGAGGTTCGTCAGGTCGGGATTCGACGCCACCGGCAGGCCGAGGGTCGCGCGGGTCGCGGCCGGCAGGTTGAGGCCATCATAACGGATGCGGCCGTCAGGGGTGAGCTGCTGCACGCCGTTGATGGTCAGCGGCCGGGCCCGGATGTCGCGGAAGGCGACGTTGGTGTCGGAGACCGTGTAGACGCCGTCGATTCCCCAGTCGAAGCCGAACTTGGTGGTCCGGAACGAGATGTTGGCCTTCCAGTCGGCCGGCATCTTGAAGTTCGGGGCCAGGGAGTTGGTCCAGGTCAGGCGCTGGGCCGTGCTGGGCGACTGGATCAGGCTGTTCACCGTCGAGGACGGCGTCGAAATGAAGCTCGGGTCGCTGAGATTCAGGTTCAGCAGGGCCGCGCCGGTGACCGGATCGATATTGGAGCTGGAGGCGCGGTCGAAGAAGGTGCCGTTGGCCTGACGCACAACCTGGAAGCTGTTGGTCAACGCCCCGGTCTGGGCGCCGTAGCTGTTGCCGATGAACACGTCCGGCACGCCACCGGACACCCGGCCCACGCCGCCGGACAGTTCATAGGCGCCGGTGCGGTACTTGGCGGAGAAGCGCGGCATCAGCACGATCTGGCCGTCGTAGTTCTTGTCGTTCAGGAAGCCGTAGCGCGTGGCGAAATTGGCGTTCAGGGTCGGGTGCGTCTGCTGGATGTAGTAGTCGGCGCGCAGGCCGTAGTTGACGGTCAGGTTCTCATTGATCCGCCAGGTGTCCTGCGCCAGCAGGGTGTGGGTCTGGTAGTCGAACACCTCGGCCGCGTCGCGGACATTGCCGTCCAGGGAGCCGCCGTAGGACAGGGAGTTGGCCTTGCCGGCGGCGAAGTCGGCCTGGGAGTCGAAGTAGTAGACGCCGTGGGCGGCCTGCACGAACAGGTCGTAGACGTCGATGCCCTTGAATTGATAGCCGAACTTCACGTCGTGGTTTTCATTGACGTGATAGTAGCCGATCAGTTCGCCGGAGTAGTCCTTGGTGCGCAGCTCATTGGCCTGCCGGAACTGGTCAGGTCCGAAATTGATCGAGGGCACGCCGCTGGAGCAGGAGGTGGTGCTGCCCGCGTCGGTCACGTCGGTGCAGACGGTGACCGCCGCGAAACCCTGGCCTTCCGGCGGCAGCTGGCCGCGGGTGTAGGCCCGATAGGAGAAGCGCGCCTCGGTGGAGAAGTCGGTGTTCCACCGGGAGTTCAACTGCAGGGAGTAGTTGTCCTCGCTCTCAGGCTGAACGTACCAGTTGGAATCCAGGCTGATGTTGGTTGTGCTCGGGCTGCGCTTCCAGACCGAGCTGAACGCGTGGCGGTAGGTGGCGGTCAGGCGGTTGTGGTCGTCGATGTTCCAGTCGAACTTGACCGAATATTTCTCGTCCTTGATCGGCTTGACCAGACTGTCCGTGCCGGGGGTCAGGCTCTTGGAGGCCGCGTAGTTGCTCCACTTGGCAAGCACGCCATCGATGTCGGCCTGGGTGGCGTTGGCGTTGGCCGAGCCGGGGATCTTGTTGAACACGGTGCCGAAGCCGGAGCCGGCCGGTCCGACGGTGGTCAGGTCGTTGCTCTCGAAATTCTCGTAGGAGACGGCGAAGAAGAGGCGATTCTTGATGATCGGGCCGGAGAGGAAGCCGCCGTAGTTCTTCTCGTGAACGTAGTTGGTGATCGTCCGGTAGCCGGTCAGGGGGGCGTTGCGGATGTCATTGCCTGTGAAGCCGGTGATCGGCACCTTATCGCCGACCAGATCGCCGCTGCGCTGGAAATCGAACAGGGTGCCGTGGAAGGTGTTGCCGCCGGACTTGAGGATCAGGTTCAGGGCGCCGCCGGTGAAGTCGCCTTCCTCCACGTCGAAGGGCACGGCCTGGATGGAGGCTTCTTCGATCGCTTCCAGCGACACCGGACCGCGGTTGGTGGACAGACCGCCGGTGTTCAGGCCGAAGTCGTCCTGCGAGCGCACGCCGTCGATGGTGATCCGGTTGCGGCGGGGCGAGGAGCCGGCAATGTAGAGGCCGCCCGACGGACCTGTGCTGCGGTTGATCAGGTCCAGGTTGGCCAGGGGGTCGCGGCGGCCGACGTCGCGGATGTCGCGTTTGACGGACACAACCTCGTCGATCTGGGCGCTCTGCAGGGTCACGCGCGAGCCGACGTTGGCCAGCTGGCTGGTGGTCTGTTTCTTCGCGGCGGTGACAACGACCTCGGAGACCTCATTGGTCGGGACCAGCGCCAGTCTGACGCGGCGCACGTCGGCCACGTTCAGATGCAGGTCGTCGATGGTCTGGTCCGCGTAGCCGCTCTTGGAGGCGGTCACCCGATACGGGCCGCCGACCCGCAGACCGCGAAGGTCGAAGACGCCGTTCGCGTCGGCGACCGCATGGCTTTGGGTGCCGCTGGGAACGTGGGTGACCGTGATGGTGGCGCCGCCCACCGGCGCGCCTTTGTCATCGACGGCCACGCCGCCGACAGCTGCGGTCGTCTGCTGGGCATGGGCCGCAGGGGTGGCCATCGCCAGGGCGAGCACGCTCAGCGCGGCGCCCATCGCCATACGGCTTTGGAAGCTTGTCATATTATCCCCGACTCTCTTGTTTGATTTTGTCCGCCAGCAATCACTGTTACGCGGCGTTTTCAATACTGTAATGAATGATCGACGAAGGTTTTATGACAGTTGCCGGATTATCCGGCGCGCTTCCGCCCCGGCGGGCGCCCTGCTAGTCTCCCCATCATGTCCGTACCCGGTCGAACCGCCCTGCTTGCCGCCCTTGGTCTCGCCTGCGCCGCCCTCGCCGGCTGCGTGGGTTTCTCCAGCGATATTCCGTATTCGACCTTGGATACCCGCTATGGCGGACCCCCATCGCAATGGTGGGACACATCCGACGGTCTGCGGGTCCGTTTCCGCGACGAGGGCCCGCGCGAGGCGCCTGTGCTGCTGATGATCCACGGCTTCTCCGCCTCGCTGGAGGCCTGGGCGCCGTGGACCTCGCGGCTCTCGGGAGACTATCGGATCATCAGTCTGGACCTGCCCGGTCACGGCCTCACCCGTGCGCCGGCAAGCTGGAAGCCCTCGATCGACGCCTACGCCGACCTGGCCGATTCGCTTGCCGCCCATCTCGGCGTTACGCGTTATGTCGTGATCGGCAACTCCATGGGCGGCGCGGCCGCCTGGGACGACGCCCTGCGTCACAAGGATCATGTCCGGGCCCTCGTGCTGGTCGACTCGGCGGGGTGGCCCGGGGCGCACGGCGAGGGATCCCCTCTGTTCGCCGTCATGCGAGGGCCGGTGGGCCGGGCGGTGTTCGACCACATCGACACCCGGTCCATGGCCACCAGCGGACTGCGCCAGGCCTATGTCGACCCCGCCCTGGTGACGCCGGCTTTGATTGACCGTTATGTGGACTTCTCGCGCGCGCCTGGACATCGCGACACGCTGCTGCGCATCCGCTCCCGGCCGGCCGCGGCGATCACGGCCGCCAGCCTCGTCGCGATCACGGTTCCAACCCTGGTCATGCATGGCGAGGCCGACAGGCTCATCCCCCTTAGCGATGGCAAGGCCTTTGCGGGCGCCATTCCCGGCGCGAAGCTGATCACCTATCCGGGGGTTGGCCATGTTCCGATGGAACAGGCGCCCGACGCCTCCGCGGCGGACCTGCGCCTGTTCCTCGAGGCCCTGCCGTGAGCGCCGCCGACGGGGTGCTTCTGGCCGATTGGGGGACCACGAACCTGCGGGCCTGGCGGCTGGATCGCGTCGGCAAGGTGGCGGCGCGAGCTGACTTCGCTCTTGGGGTCGCCCGTCTGACTCCGGGCGAAGCCGCGGCCAGATTTGAATCGGAGGTCCGTCCGGCTCTCGCCGCCCAGGACTTGCCGGCCCTGCTATGCGGCATGATCGGCTCCACCCTGGGCTGGACCCTCGCGCCCTATGTCGACTGCCCGGCGTCTCTCGAGAGTCTGGCCGAGGGTCTCAGTTCGCCGGCGCCGGGCGTGCGCATCGTGCCCGGCCTGCGAGGTCCTGGCCTGATCGGGCCGGATGTGATGCGCGGCGAGGAAACTCAGATTCTGGGCTGGCTGGCGGCCGATCCGGCGCGGCTGTCGGGCGTACATACCCTCTGTCTTCCCGGCACCCACGCCAAATGGGTGCGGGTGGAAGAGGGCCGGCTCATCCGATTCGTCACCGCCATGACCGGAGAACTGTACGATCTGCTCGGCGCTCAGTCCGTGCTTCGGTTCGCCGGTCCGCCCGGACCCATCGACCTCGTGGCCTTTGACGCCGGGGTTGCGGCCGCGGCGGACGGCGGCGCTCTTGCCGCGCGGCTGTTCGGCCTGCGCGGTCTGACGCTGAACGGCGGCCTCGCCGCGGAGGCCGCCCCGTCCTGGTTGTCCGGCCTGCTGATCGGGGCGGAGATCGCCGCGCTGCAGCCGGGGTTCGCCACCCGGACCGGAGCCGCCGTCCATCTGATCGGCGCCACCCGGCTTTGCGGCCTCTACGCCCGGGCCCTGGCCGCCAAGGACGTTTCCTGCGAGATCGCCGATGGTGAGGAGGCTGTCCTGGCTGGCCTCACCCGAATCTGGAGCGCCATCGCATGACCCTCGCCGACGCCCTGGCTCTGCGGCCGCTCGTCGCCATCCTGCGTGGCGTGACGCCGGAGGAGGTGGTCGCCCATGGCGAGGCCCTTTGTGCGGCCGGGATCACCGCCATGGAGATCCCGCTGAACTCCCCCTCTCCGCTGGAGAGCATCGGTCGGGCCCGCGCCGCTCTCGCCGGCCGCATGGCCGTGGGCGCCGGAACGGTCCTCAGCGCCGCCGACGTCGAGGCGGTCGCGGCGGCCGGCGGCTGTTTCATGGTCTCGCCCAACACTGATCCGGCGGTGATCGCCCGGTCGATCGTCCTGGGTCTGGAGCCCCTCCCAGGCTTTGCGACCGCGACGGAAGCTTTCGCCGCCCTGGCGGCCGGCGCGCGACGGCTGAAGCTGTTTCCCGCCGCGACCTATGGGCCGGGTCATCTCAAGGCGCTCCGCGCGGTGCTGCCCCCCGAGGTCGAAATCTATCCCGTGGGCGGGGTCGGACCGGCCCAGATGGGGGAATGGCGCGCGGCCGGCGCGGCCGGGTTTGGGCTGGGCTCCGAACTCTACCGCCCCGGTCAATCGCCGGAGACGACCGCTGACACCGCGCGACGCAGCGTTGCGGCTGTCGCCGCCTGAGCCTCAGCCCGCCGTGAGGCCGAGGGCGTCGATCCGCGCGCGCAGGTCGGCGGACAGGGCCCCGGCGGCTTCGGCCTCCACGACCTGGTTGAGTTCCGCGCGGTTCTTGACGCCGAGGATCACGGTGTCGACGCCGGTCATGTCGAGGGCGTAGCGGTGCGCCAGCACGGCCGGATCCTCACCGATCTCGGCGCATAAGGCCCGGAACGGCGCGGCGCGGCGGAAGTCCGCGGCTTCAGGGTGGCTCTCCTTCAGCGGCCGGTCGATGGCGGCGGTCAGGGCGCCGGCCTGGACGGCGCGAATTCCCATCACGCCGATACCACGGGCCTTGGCGGCGGCGATGATCTCGCGTGGGCGCGGCGGCTCGGCGAAGCTGCGCATGCCCCCGGCGCTGTCCATCAGATTGGCCACGGCCTGGATCACATCCGGCTTCGGGTCGTGGGCGACAGCGTGAAGGATGGCGTCAGGCACGCCTACGCCGGTGATCCCCCAGGCGCCGATGCGGCCGCGCCGCTTGAGGTCCTCCATCGCCGCTATCACCTCGTGCACATAGACGCTCCATGGCGTGGCGAACGAGGCCCGGCGATCATTGAAGCGGGCGTAAACATAGCCGTCCGGGCTGATGTTGCTGTGCAGGAAGAAGATGTCCGCCCGTTCCAGCCGCATGGTCTCCAAACTGGCGTCGAGCGACGCTTCGAGCTGCGCCGCCGCCTGGCCGGGGGCGGGCTCGCCGAGCTGATGCTTGGTGGTGAATCGGATGCCAGACGGCGCGGCGCCGCCGAAGGCCATGCCGATCACGGCCTCGCAGTCCCGGTACATCGGCGCGGTGTCGATCAGGGTGATCCCGGCGTCGAGCGCGGCGTGGACGGTGGCGACGGCCTCGTCGAGCGTGGTCTCGCCCCAGAGGCGGCCAAGTCCGCCGCCGCCGAGGGTCAGGCGGCTTACCGCCTTCAAGGGGCCGAGGTCGGTGGTCTTCATCGGTCGAATCCTTGGTGGGATGACAGCATCAGGCGTCTCAGGCGTAGACCGCCTCGCGCCAGGCGGCAAAGCGCGACTCCGCTTCGTCGGCGCTGAGGCGCGGGACCACCGGCTGCTCCAGGCGGTTGAGGTTCGCCACGTCGCCGTCGTTGAGCAGGCCCGCGCCGCGCCCGGCGCAGAGGGCCGCGCCAAGCAAGGTCGCCTCCGGCGTCGCGTGGCGGCGCACCGGGCGTCCGGTGAGATCGGCGAGAACCTGCAGGAAGAGGGGGCTGGTCGTCAGGCCGCCATCGACGCCGAGGTAGCCGGGCGAGGTCGCGCCGGTGAGGGCGTAGGCCTGATCGACCAGTTCGCGGGCCCGGAACGCCAGGCCTTCGAGGCCTGCCCGCGCCAGATGCCCGCGACCGACCGCGGACGTCAGTCCGGCGATGCGGCCACGGCGCGTGGGATCGCCGTGCGGCGCACCCAGGCCCTGCAGGGCGGGCAGGAAGGCCGCCCCGCCGGGGTCCTCGACCGAGGCCGCCAGGGCGCTGAATCGGGCGTGGCCGCCGAGGCCGCAGGTTTCGCGCAGCCAGTCGAGGGCGGAGCCCGCGGACAGAATCATGCCCTCCACGCACCAGCGCGTGTCGCCGCCGGTGGACGAGACCAGCAGGGGTGGAATGGTCGGGCCTGGGAAGGTGAAGGCCGAGCCGGTCGCCAGGTCGAACATGGCCGAGGTGCCCCAGGTGATCTTGGCGGTTCCCGGCGCATCGCCATGCGCCATGAGCGCCGCCTGCTGGTCGGCCACATCGGCGGTGATCGGAACTTCGGCTCCGAACAGCGCCTTGGAGGTCACGCCGATCGGGCCCCAGGTGTCGACCAGGGTAGGGAACATCGCCCCATCCAGGTTCTGATGGTCGATCAGCCGGGCGTTCCAGCCCAGATCCGGAAACGACAGATAGCCGGACGGCCAGGCTTGGCTGCGGTCGCTGACGTGGCTCACGCCGCCGGTGAGTTTGAAGATGATGAAGCTGTCGATATTGCCCCAGGCCAGCCGGCCAGGTCTCGGCTTCACCGACCCGACAAGGGCCTCAAGCTTGGTCGCCGACTGCTGCGGCGCGACCATGAATCCGGCCTGACCCAGTTCGCCCGCCCGCCCGGCTCCGCGCAGATCGCTCCACACCACCATCGGCGCCAGAGGTTTTCCGGTCACCCTGTCCCAGACCACGGCGCTGGCCCGCTGCGTGGTCACGCCGATCGCCGCGATATCGCCCATGGCGAGGCCCGCGGCGGTCAGCGCCGCGCCGATCGCTCGCCGGGTGTCGGTCCAGACCCGTTCGGCGTCCTGCTCCACGCGGCCGGGCGCGGGGGTCATTGATCGGATGGGCGCCGCGGCGAGGCCGATGACCGAGCCATCCAGATCAAGAACGGCGGCGCGGGTCGAGGTGGTCCCGACGTCGATGGCGAGAAGGCGCTCAGGCATCGGGCAGCAACACGCCGGGGTTCATGATCCCCCTGGGATCGAGCGCCGTCTTGATCCGGCGCAGCAGGCCAAGGCCCGCCGTTCCCAGTTCGCGTTCCAGATAGTCCCGCCGCACGCGGCCGATGCCGTGGTGGTGAGAGAGGCTGCCGCCGTGCCGGTCGGTGGCGTCCATGATCCGGCGCCAGCCATCGAGATAGGTGGTCTCCATGGCCGAGGGATCGGACGTCTGAACGGCGAAGGTGAAATAGAGATTCAGGCCGCTGCGGTAGACATGAGAGCTGTGCGCCGAGCCGGCCAGACAGCCGGGGATCTCCTTCAGCGAGGCTGTGGCGTCGTCATAGATCGCCGCGATTCGCGTCCAGTCGGCGGAAACCTCGACCGTGTCGAGCACGATCCCGCGCTGCAGGAACATGTCCCAGCTGGGCACGGTATTGCGGTGACCCAGCCAGTGATCGACGATGTCGGAGGGCGCGCTCGCCACGCCCATGCGCGCCGCGATCGCGGCCACGGCGGCGGTCTCGGCGGCGACCAGGGCGGCCGGTCCCTCATGCACCATCAGGATCAGGCAGGCCGTCGCGCGGGCGTCCAGGCGCTTACTCTCGCGTTCATCGTATTGACGCACGACCGGCGGGCCCCAGCCGCTCTGAATCACCTCCCTCTGGAAGGCGAAGCCGGCCCGCATGTCGGCGACCTCGAACGCCGAGACCGCGCGGGATTCCGCGGCGCGGCGGAGCGAAAGGTTTACGCCCGTGATGACCCCGAGCGTTCCCTCGCTGCCCAGCATCAGTTGACGAAGGTCCGGGCCCGACGACGCCCGCGGGCCCTTGCCCAGGACGACAAGATCGCCGTTCGGCAGCACAGCCTCGATGGAATGGACGATGTCCTCGATATTCCCGTAGGCGCTGGAGAACTGGCCTGAGGCCCGTGTCGCCACCCAGCCGCCGACGCTGCTCACCGCGACAGACTGCGGCCAGTGGCCGATGGTCAGACCTTCAGCGGCCACCGCCTGTTCGGCTTCGAGTCCGTTCTTGCCTGCGTCGAAGCCGGCCAGCAGGTTTTCCGTGTCGATGAACCGGACGGCGTTCATCGCGCCCATGTCGAGGAGGACGGCGTCCGGAGCGGCGACCACGCCGCCGACGACGCCGCTGCCCAGGCCGAGCGGGATCACCGGCGTGCCGGTCTCATTCGCCAGGCGCAGGGTGGCCTGGACATCGGCGACGCTCGTCGGCCTGACGACGCAGCCGGCCGCCGGTCCCGGGGCGCCCAGGTGGTCGCGCACATGGCTGAGCATCCAGTAGTCGTGACGGCGCGCGTCCTTCGCCCCATCTCCGGAGAAAACCTTTTCCGCGCCGAGGGCCCCGGCGAGGGCGGGCGCGATCGAAGACGTCATGGCGTTTCTCTCCCTGGCGCTTCCGCCGCTGCCGTGACGCTTGTGCATGGTGGTCCAGGGCTAATCAATGCCACGTCGTGGCGTCGTGGCGTCGTGGCGTCGCGGCGCTTGGCCGGACCCCGGTTCGGTTCTAAAGGCGGCCCCTCGCTCTCCTGGAGACCCGCGACGATGAAATTTTCTCCCCTGGTCGATCGCATCGCCGGCGGCGGGGCCGAAGGCTGGGCCGTTCATTTTGAGGCCATGCGCCAGAAGGCGGCCGGCCGCGACATCACCTTCCTGACCATCGGCGATCCGGATCAGGGCCCGCCGGCGGTTGTGATCGAGGCCACGCGCGAAGCCCTTCGCCTGAATCACAAGGGCTATGCCCCCATCGCCGGCCTGCCGGCCGTCCGCGCGGAGGTGGCCGCCCGCATCGCCCGCCGGACCGGCGCGCCCTGCGCAGAGTCCAATGTCATCCTCACCCCGGGCGATCAGGCCGGCCTGTTCTGCGCGGTGCAGTGCATCGTTGCGGCGGGCGATGAGATCATCGTTCCCGAGCCTGTCTACGCCACCTACGCCGGGGTGATCGGCGCCAGCGGCGCGAAGATGGTCAATGTGCCTCTGCGGCCGGAACGCGGCTTTCATCCCGACCTCGCGGCCATGGAGGCCGCCATCACGCCGCGCACCCGCGCCATCTGGATCAACAGCCCTCACAACCCCACCGGCGCGGTGATGGACCGCGCCGAGATGGAGGCGGTGGCCGCGCTCTGCCGCAGGCACGATCTCTGGCTGTTGTCTGACGAGGTCTATGAGGACATGGCCTATGCCCGGCCGCATGTCAGCGCCTGGTCGCTGCCCGGCATGGCGGACCGCACCATCGTCGTCTCAAGCCTGTCGAAGTCGCACGCCATTCCCGGTTTTCGCTTCGGTTGGGTCGCCGGCCCGCCGGAGCTGATAAGCCACGTCTTCGACCTGGTGCTCTGCATGCTCTATGGCGGTCCGCCGTTCATTCAGGAGGGGGTACTGCCGGCCCTGCGCGAGGACCTGCCCGAAGTCGCGGCCTTGCGCGAAGACTATCGCCGCCGCTCGCAGGACTTCTCCGACCTGCTGGCCGCCGCGCCGGGCTGCCGCCTGACGGCGCCGGAAGGCGGCATGTTCTGCCTGCTCGACGTCCGGGGCACGGGCCTTGCCGCCGCGCGGTTCGCCGAACGTCTGCTGGAGGAGGAGGCCATCGCCGTCCTGGCCTGCGACGCCTTCGGCCCCAGCGCAGTCGGCCATGTGCGCATCTCGCTCACCCTTCCGGATGCGGCCTTGCACGCCGCCGGGCGGCGAATCGTGGCGTTCACGGAGCGTCTGGCCGCCTGAGCTGAGGGATTCTGACTTGACGTCTGAGGCATTATGTCGCAGCGTCGCGTGGAGATCTTGGTGATCGTGGGCGACAGAGCGCCCGGTCGAGATTGCCCTGTCCCAGCCTAAATCAACGGCGGTTTCCGCCTGATGCGCTTTTCAGTTCCACAGGAACGAACATGCTCACCAAAGCCATGCTCATCGGCGGCGCGCTCGCGCTCGCCGGGGCTGCAAACGCCGGTATCCTCTACTCACAGACGTGGGACGGCTCGGGCAATCTCTATGGCAGCCAGAACGACGTGGGCAATTTCGGCGCCTTCGTTACGACCTACGACGACTTCACGCTCAGCCGCCCATCGCGGCTGACCGCAATCGATGTCACCGGCGGTTTCTTCAACCCGCCGACGGTCGCGCCGGTCAGCCAGTTCACGCTCACCCTTTACGCCGACGCCGGGGGCGCTCCCGGCGTCGCGATCGCGTCCGGCGTGTTCGGTGGGGCGGGAACCTATCTGGGCAGCCCGGGCGGCTACCCGATTTACGCCTACGCCTTCGACCTCCCACAGGTCCCGGTCGCCGCCGGCGTCTACTGGTTCTCCGCCGTCGCGGATCTCGGCTACCCGCCCGAGTGGGGTGTCTCGACCTCCGCTCAGGGCGACGGCGCCGCCTATCAATGCTTCTTCACCGCCTGCGCCACCTTGACCGGCGCGAACCTGGCCTTCGACGTTGTCGGCGTGCCTGAACCGAGCGCCTGGACCCTGATGGTCTTGGGCCTAGGCGGTCTCGGTGTGGCGTTGCGCTCGCGCCGCAAGGCTGTCGCCGCCTGATCTGGCTTCAAGGACGGCCAACAATCGCGACACCTGCCGCAAGGCCGGCGCCGTTTGCATGTGGGCGTGTCGATTGTTCAAATGTGTCCGAAAAAGGACTTGATCCGACCGGGTAGGTGACATAGCGCTCCGAGCCTGTCGGGCGCGGCTTGGCGTTTCGGACCCAGCGAGAGGCGGCGATGCTCAACAAACGGTTCATCCTCGGCGGCCTTCTGGCCATGGCCGGGTCGGCGAACGCGGCCGTGATCTGGACCCAGCCGTCGGACGGCTCCGGCAACGGCGCCGCCAGCCAGTACGATCCCCTCGCCTTCGGCAATTTCGCCACCGCCTTCGATAACTTCACGATTTCCAAAGGGACCAACCTCACGGGATTCAGCTGGGTTGGTGAGTATTTCAATCTCAGCGGCCCCGCGCAGATTACGGCCTGGACCGTGACGCTCTATTCCGACGCCGGCGGCCAACCGGGCGGCGCGATCAAGTCGTGGACCTTCGCCGGCGACGGCGGCGAAACCGATATCGGCAGCTTCGGCGGCTATGAGAACTATGCCTACAGCGAGTCCTTCGCGCCGCTCGCCGCCAGCCCCGGCGTCTATTGGGTCTCCGTCGTGCCGGACCTGGTCTTCCAGCCCCAATGGGCGTGGGTGTCGGGCATCGGCGGCGACAGCAAATCCTTTCAGGATCTGTTCGGCGCGCGTGACCAGCTGACCAACGACCTGGCCTTCAGCGTGGACGGCTACAGCCGGGGCGGGGTGCCCGAGCCGGCGACCTGGACCCTCATGCTTACCGGCCTCGGCGCCCTCGGGGCCAGCCTTCGCTCGCGTCGCAAGGCCGCGGCCGCCTGATCGGCGCGCGACGCGCCGCCGGCTCAGTCCGGCGGAAAGTTGAGCAGGCTCAACAGGTCAGACAGGGACGCGTCCGTGTCGCCCGCGCCCTCCATTTCGGCCCACCGCAGCAGGGCCGCCTCATGGTCGACGACCGCCTGAAGGATCGGCCTGTCCTGCGGCGGACCGAGGGCGGCGATGGCCTGATAGCTGGCCAGGATCGGGCCCAGCCGTGCGGCCGTCGCCGAGGCGTAGGCCTCCCAGCTCTGTTGCAGATAGCCGGCGACCCGTGCGGGAATTCCGCTGAGGTCGCCGGCCTCCGCGAGGCTGAGTCCATGGCGCAGCAGCAGGGGGCGCAGGCGCGCCTTGGTCTCGGTTTCCAGCTGCAGTATCGCCGCGAAACACCGCGCCTCCCGCGGTGTGCGCGCCGCGGCGTGCAGCGCCAGCAGCAGGCGCTCGCCCATGACCTCGCCGTCGTAGAGGACCCTCAACCCGTCGAGGTAGGCCTCGGTCACGCTGGTCTCGCCGCCAGCTCGGCGCCGATCCGCACGACCGCCTCGATCAGCAGATCGAAGTCCTCGTCCCGCGAGCGGTGGTTGGAATTGCACACCCGGATGGCGAACCGCCCCTGAAGCACGGTCTGGGAGGGAACGGCGATCCCCCGCTCCTGCAGGGCCACCAGGATCGCCGGGTTGAGGGCGTTGAGTGCGCCGGCCTCCATACCGGCGGGCGCATAGCGGAAACAAACGATGTTGAGGGCGACCGGCGCCAGCAGTTCGAGATCGGGGTGCGCCGCCACCATGTCGCCAAGACGCCGCGACTGCTCGATGTTCATCTGCACCGCGCCCGCGATGCGGCTCACACCCTGCTCCTTCATCGACATCCACACCTTCAGGGCGCGGAAGCCGCGGGAGAGCTGCAGGCCGCGGTCGGCGAAGAAGGCGGTCTCCACCGCGATGCCGCCCTGGGCGGATTTCAGATAGGCCGGTCCGCCGGCGGGCTGATAGGCGGCGGTCTGGGCGTCGGGATGGCGGGTCAGGGCGACCCCGACCTCGTAGGGCATGTAGCCCCACTTGTGCAGATCGAAGGCCAGGGAGTCGGCGGTCTCCTGGCCGGCGACGATGGCCTTGCTGTCGGTCCAGGCCGCCAGGGCGCCGAAGGCTCCGTCGATGTGCAACCAGAGGCCGAACTCGTCGGCCAGGGCGCGCAGGGCCACGAGGTCGTCCGTCGCGCCGGTGCTCACCGTGCCGGCGCAGCCGACGATGGCGATGGGGCGGCATCCCTCGGCCAGGTCGGCGACGATCCGCGCCCGGCACGCTTCGATGTCGATGCGGTAGTTGGCGTCGACGGGGATGGCGCGGAAGGCCTTGCGGCCCATGCCCATGAGTTCGCAGGCGGTGTGGATCCAGCTGTGGGTCTCGGCGCCGCCGTAGATCGTCAGGGGAGGGCCGCCGCTCACGCCCTCGGCGCGGATGTCCCAGCCGGCCTTGGCCACGCGGGCGGCCATCAGGCCGTTGATATTGGCCTCGGTGCCGCCGCTGACCAGCACGCCGCTGGCGTCCGCCGGGAAGCCCATCAGTTCGGCCAGCCAGGCGATCACCTGCCGCTCGATCACGGCCGCCGATTGATCGTAGCCGGCCAGATGGTTGTTCATGGCCGAGGCCAGGAAGTCCGCCAGGGCCCCGGCGGCGGTGCCGGTGCCCATGACCCATCCCCAGAAGCGCGGATGAATATTGCCGGTGGGGTAGGGGAGGATGTCGCGCTTGAACGCCTCATAGACCGCCGCGAGGGACTCGCCCTCGTAGGGAACCGGCTCGGCTAGTCGGGCTTTGGCCTCGGCCGGGACGCTGGTCCAGGTCGGGCGCTCGCGCGCGGTCTCCAGCCACGTCACCATGTCGTCGACCATGGCCCGGCCCACGGCTCGGGTGTCGTCCCAATCGGCGGGGTCAAGGGTCATGGGTCTGGTCCTTTCTGGCGCGCGGGCCGTGGCTTTGGACCAACACGCGATGCTGACTCAAGAGCAGGTCTCAGCCGACCGGCGCGGCCTCTCGCAGGCCCGCCAGGTCGCCGGCGTGCTGCGCGCGGCATCGGGCGATTTCGTCGGCGGCGCGGTCCGGCGACCAGCCGAGCAGGGGCGCCATGGCGGCGGCCGCAGTGTCGAGGGCGCCCATGCCGGCGTCCGGGTCGAACCAGGCCCGGGCGCTGCGGCGGGCCCAGTAGTCCTCGAGGGTCAGGGCGCCTTCCTGCAGCACGGCCCGCGCCGCCTCCACGGCCGGGCCGCCGCCGTTCGCGGCCACCGAACTCGCTTCGCCGCCATAGAGCCCAACCAGCCGGTCGGACGCGACCTCGGTCAGGCCCGCGCTGATCAGGGCGGCCTTCACGGCGGCGGGCGCGGCGTCGCCGCCGGGTAGGGGTTCGTCCGCCGTGCGGCTGGCCGAAGGTTTGCGGCCGAGTGCGGTTTCCACAAGATCGACCGCCCGTTCGGCCATCTGGCGATAGGCGGTCAGCTTGCCCCCGGCGATGGAGAGGATGCCGGCGGGACCGGTCCACAGTTCGTCCTTGCGCGAAATGTCCGAGGCCGACTTGCCTTCCTGGGCCACCAGCGGTCGGACGCCTGACCACAGCGCGACGATGTCGTCGACGCCGAGGCGGGGCGTGCGGAAGCGCCGCGCGGCGGCGGCGAGCAGATAGTCCACGTCCTGCGGCGTGATCGGCGGCCAGGCCTGCGGCTCGGGATGGAAGGTGTCGGTGGTGCCGAGATAGGTCACCGCGCCCTTGGGCACGGCGAAGACGCTGCGCTTGTCGGCGGCGGGCATGATCACGGTGCGGTCCACCGGCAGGCGCGCCTTGGGCACCACCATATGCACGCCCCGCGCCAGGGCCAGGCGGCTGTCGGCGTCCGGCGCCTCGAGCGCCCGCACCGCATCGACCCAGGGACCGGCGGCGTTGACGATCACCCGCGCCCGCACGCGGGTCCGGCGCGCCTCGCCGCCGGGCAGGGTGTCGGAAATGTCGAGCCCCACGGCCTTGCCGCCCTCCAGCGCCACGGCATCGACGCGGGCGTAGTTGACCACCCGCGCCCCGGCGGCGGCGGCGCTGCGCACATTGGCCAGGGTCAGGCGGGCGTCGTCGGTGAGGTACTCGGGATAGACGACAGCCCCGGTCAGGCCCTTGGTCTCGATCGCCGGTTCGCGGGCCTCGACCTCGGATTTCGACCAGACCTCGTGATGGCGGTCCTTGGGCACGGCGCCGAGCTTCTCGAAGGTCCACAGCCCGGCGCGCAGCTTGGCCTCGGTCCCGGGATTGCTCACGGGCATGACGAAGGGGGTCAGGCGGGCCAGGTGCGGGGCGATGGCCTCGACGATCTTGCGCTCCGAGGCCGCCTCGCGGACCAGGGCCAGATCGCCCTGGGCCAGGTAGCGCAGGCCGCCGTGGATCATCTTCGAGGACCGGCTCGACGTGCCCGACGCGAAGTCCCGCGCCTCTACCAGCGCGACCTTCAGGCCGCGCATGGCCGCGTCGCGCGCGATGCCCGCCCCGGTGATGCCGCCGCCGATGATGGCCAGATCGAAAACCTCCGCGCCCAAGACGTCGAACAGGGAGTCGCGGTCGCGCAGGTCGAGGTCGGCGGGGGCGGAAGCGTGGGGCATGGGTCTTGGCGTCTCGGGGGGTGAGGCCCTAGGCTATAGCCCACAACCCGGGGGGAGCCAGACATGACCGCGCCTATTCGCATCGGCCTGCTGGGGGCTTCGAAGATCGCCCGGGGCGCGGTCATCGCGCCGGTGAAGGCCGACCCCCGCTTCACCCTGAGCGCCGTCGCCGCGCGCGATCCGGCCAGGGCCCGCGCCTATGCCGACGAGCATGGCATCTTGGGGGTGGCCGCCGGCTACGCCGAAATGGTCCGCCGCGACGATGTGGACGTGGTCTACAACGCCCTGCCGCCGGCCGGTCATGCCGAGTGGACCATCGCCGCCCTGGAGGCGGGCAAGGACGTGCTCTGCGAGAAGCCCTTCGCCCGCAACGCCGGCGAGGCCAGGGCCATGGTCGCCGCCGCCGACCGGACGGGGCGCCTGCTGATGGAGGCCTTCCACTACCGCTTTCACAACGTCATGCGCCTGGCCGAGAGCCTGACCGGATCCGGCGCGCTCGGCCGCATCGTCCGCGCGGACGGGGAGTTCTCGGTTCCCATTCCGCGCACGCCGGGCGAACTGCGCTGGAGCGCGGAGCAGGGCGGCGGCGGGCTGATGGACCTTGGCTGCTATCCGCTGCATGCCCTCCGCACCCTGTTGCGCGGCGAGCCCAAGATCGCCGGCGCCAAGGCGGTGTTCGAGGACGGGGTGGATTCCGATCTCTCGGCCGAACTCACCTTCCCCGGCGGGATTAGCGCCAGCATCGCCTGCGCCATGACCGGTGAGCGGTTCACGGCCTGGCTGAAGGTTCAGGGCGAGCGCGGAACCCTGGAGATCCAGAACTTCCTCGCCCCGCAGATGGGCTGCCGTTTCACCACGACGATCGACGGCGAAACCACCACCCACCCCACCGAAGGCCCGGCCACCTATGTGGCCCAGCTGAACCATCTCCACGCCGCCCTGAAGGAGGGCGCCGACCCGCTGACCGGCGGCGCCGACGCCATCGGCAACATGGCGGCGATCGACGCGATCTATGCGGCGGCGGGCAAGCCGTAGCAGGTCAATGCCCCACGAACTTCGCGGGCCGGCGTTCAAGGAAGGCGGCGACGCCTTCCTTGTGGTCGGCGGATTTGAAGGCGGCGGACATGGTTTCCACGTGGACGGCCATGTGTTCGGCGAGGTCGCGCTCCAGGCCGCGCCAGACCAGGGACTTGATGTGGCGGATGGAGAAGGGCGAGGAGTTGAGATAGCGCCGCGCCTCGGTCAGGGCCGCCTCGGCCAGGGCCTCGGGGGCGACGATCTCGGCGGCGTAGCCGATCGTGTGGGCCTCCTGGGCGCTGAGGAAATCGCCGCTGTAGAGCAGGCGCAGGGCACGGTGCGGGCCGATGATCCGAGGCAGCAGCCAGCTGCCCGCGCCGGTGTCGGGCACCAGGCCGCGATGGGCGAAGTTCCAGGCGAAGCGGGCCCGGTCGGTGACGATGCGCACGTCGCACTGGCTGGTGAACTCCGCGCCCATGCCCACGGCCGAGCCGTCGATGGCGCCGATCACCGGCTTGGGGCAGGAGACCAGGGGCCACCATTTGCCGGCCTCATGCGCCGCGCCGCGCACGCCGCGGGTCTCCCCCGGAATGGTGGCGAGGTCGGCCAGATCGGTGCCGGCGCAGAAGCTGCCGCCGGAGCCGGTGACGATCACCACCCGCACCTTGTCGTCCGCCCCCGCCTCGGCGACCTTGTCGATGAAGGCGCCCAGCATGGCGTAGGTCATGGCGTTGCGCTTTTCGGCGCGGTCGATGGTGATCGTCGCGATGCCGTCGGAATCGACGTCATATTTGATGTGATGGGCGGTCATGGAAGGTTCCTCCAGGGCGGTCTGTTTTGCCCAGAGAACGCACCTTTCCCTTGAGACAAACAAGCCCCCTGGGACGTCTGTCGCGGCTCATTCCAGGTCGTCGGGGTCCTGGGCGTCGTTCAGGATCGGCCGCCGGCTCGGGGTGGAGAAGTCCGAGCACAGCGGCCGGAAGAAGGGCGGATTGGGCGCCCAGCCCTCGCCGGTCCAGCGGCTCCAGTCGGGACGCAGCTGAAGATCGGCGCATAGACGCTCGACGACGGCGCGGACCGGCAGGCCGTCGATATTGTCGTAGGCCTCGTCGCACAGCAGACGCTCTTCGAGGGCGTCGGTGAGGGTGTCGTGATCCTCGGGATCGGGAATCTCGCGGTCGATCACGTCGCGCACCAGTTCGCGCGCGCGGGCCTTGGGGCCGGACTTCAGCGGCGCGTAGGGATCGTTGTCGGCCGCCTCGCGGCGGCGCTCGGCCTCGGCGACTTGGCCGGCCAGCCGGGCGGCCAAGGCGTCGTCGAGCTTCGCTTCCAGGGTGATGGTCAGGCGCACCGCGCGGGAGATTTTGCCGAACGCCTCGGCCGACTCCGCCGAGGCGTCTTGCGTCACCGCCTCGGCCATCGCCAGGCCCATGTCGGACAGGCGCTGCAGCTTCGCCAGGCGAAGCTCGGCCCGGGCGGCGGCGGGGTCGGCAACGTCGGGGGCGGGTTGTGGCGCGGACATGGAGTGGAGTCTAGAAGATTGCAAAATGCAAGTCAAGACGTCGGCGGCGGCTACCCCCTCGCGCGCCGCCACGTCCCCCTTGGGTCAGGCCGCGGCGGTCAGGCCTTCGTCCGCCGAAGGTAGTCCAGCACGACGTCGGGGTTGGTGACCGTATAGGGATCGTCGTCGAGACCCGCGTCGTTGATCCCGGGCTCTTCGTACCATTGCTCGATCACGCCGTTGTCGACGACCATGACATAGCGCCAGCTGCGATAGCCGAAACCGAGGTGGTCCTTGTCGACCAGCATGCCCATGCGGCGGGTGAAGCGGCCGGAGCCGTCGGGCAGGAACTTCACCTTCGAGACGCCCAGGTGGCGGGCCCACTGGTGGATCACGAAGGCGTCGTTGACGGTGAGGCAGATCACCTCGTCGACGCCGGCCGCCTTGATCTCGTCGTACAGGCGTTCAAAGGCCGGGCACTGCTCGTTCGAGCAGGTGGGCGTGAAGGCCCCCGGCAGGGAGAAGACGACGACCCGCTTGCCCGCGAACACCTCGGAGGTGGTCACATCCTGCCAGCGGTAGGGGTTCTCGCCGCCGATCGACTCATCGCGCACCCGCGTCTTGAAGGTGATGTCCGGAAGACTGCGTCCTTGCATGTTCTAGTTCCCTGTTGCCGCCGCGCGGTGGCGCGCGGGTTCGTCCCTGGGTATGGGCGCGGCGGCGGTGAGGGTCCAATCGATAGTTCCGCTTGGTTTGATAGAAAAATCCAATTTAGAGCCCGGCGGGCGAGGACCGCGACCGCTCTGTGCCACTTCGCGGAAAATTGGGGCGGCGTACGCTCTTTCGGGACGCATGTTGCGACGCCCTGAAACGTCGTATGATGCCCATCTCCGCCGCCTTGTCTGGATGACGAGGGGCGCACCCGAGGGGACACCATGGCGCCCGCCGACGATCCCGTGCTGACCCGGTTCCGCGCCGCGCTGGAGCGGGCCTATGGTCGCGATCTGGAGCGGGCGGTGTTATATGGTTCCCGCGCGCGCGGCGAGGCCGGCCGGGAGTCGGACTACGACGTAGCGGTGTTCCTCAAAGGCGTCGGCGGTTTCGGGCGGCAGGCCCAGACCCTCGCCGACATCGAAACCGAAATCCTGCTCGAGACAGGCGCCGTGATCAACGCCCTGCCGCTGAAAGCGGGATCGCATCGCGCCCGCACCGGCCTCATGGGCGAGATCAGGCGCGACGGCCGAGACCTGTGACCCCCGAGGCGCGAGACTATCTCGACAAGGCCCTTGAGGATCTCGATGAGGCGCGCAAAATCCTCGCTATTCACCTGTCGAAGGCAGCGGCGCGCTCAGCCTACTATGCCGCCTTTCACGCCGCCGAGGCGTTGATCGTCGAACGTTCGGGCAGGATCGCAAAAACGCACTCCGGTGTCCGAACGATGCTCGCCGACATTCTGGCGAACGCGACATCGGACCAGAGAGCGCTGCTCAGCTTCCTGGCGCGGGCCTACAAGTTCAAGGAGATCGGCGACTATGGCGTCGGCGAGGGCGCGGTCGTCACGGAAGCGGAAGCCACGGAAGTGGTGGAGGGCGCCGGTCGGTTCATTGCGCTGGTCACGTCTCTGCTGGGCAAGGCGTAGCCGGTCGCCCGCATGTGGGCGCTGCCGTGAACGCACCCGACCGGCACGGCGATTTCGGACGCGATCCCGTTGAGAGCCCGGTCGAGGAGACGCTCACGGCGCGGATGTTGCCGGACCTGATCGACACGAAGTCTGAAGCCTTCGGTGAAGCCTTGGGGCAATAATCGCGGCCGGGTGCAGGGAGGAACAGGCATGGGCAGGCTCGGGGCGCTGATCGGCTGCGTGGTGGCGGGGTTTCTGCTGTTCTATGCGGGCTCCCGCACGCCCGATCCGAAGCCGGCTTCCGCGCCGGCCGGCCAGTTCGCGGCCGGCCGGGCCCTGGCCGACATCGCCGTCATGGCGCGGGTTCCGCATCCGATCGGCTCGGCCGCCAACCAGAGGGTGCGCGACTATCTGATCGGCCGGATGACCGCCCTGGGTCTGGCCCCGCGCGTCCAGCGCGGCGAGGGGGACATGCGGCGCACGTTCGGCAAGACCACCTTGATCAGCGGCGGCGATGTGGAGAACGTGATCGGCGTGCTGCCGGGACGCGACCGCCGTCTGCCCGCCCTCACCCTGATGGCCCACTATGACAGCGTGCCCGGCTCGCCGGGCGCGGCCGACGATGTGACCGGCGTCGCCGCGATCCTGGAGATCGTCCGTGTCATCAAGGCCGCGGGGACGCCGGCGCGCGATGTGATGGTGCTGTTCACCGACGGCGAAGAACGCGGCCTGCTGGGCGCCACCGCCTTCTTCCGCGACGATCCGGCGGCCGACGGCGTCGGCTTCCTGATGAACCTGGAGGCGCGCGGCGGCGGCGGCCGGGCGACGATGTTCGAGACCGGCGATAACAACGGCGGGGCGGTCGAGCTCTATCGCCGCACCGCGGTCCGGCCGTCGGCCAACTCCCTGACCGTGTTCGTCTACAAGCACCTGCCCAACGACACCGATTTCACCGTGGCCAAGGCCCGGGGGATCGCCGGCCTGAACTACGCCTTCATCGGCCGGCAGTTCGACTATCATTCGCCGAGCTCCACGGCCGCGGCGCTGGACCCGGGCTCAGTACAGCACATCGGCGATGAGGTGCTGGGGACGGCGCGGGCTCTGGCGTTCTCGGCGACCTTGCCGGCCCGGACGCCGGACAAGGTCTATGGCCCCATCGCCGGCGACCTTCTCCTGGCCTATCCGGCCTGGGGCGGCTGGGTGCTGCTGGCGGCGATCGCCGGGCTGATCGGCGTGGCGGTCAGGCGCGGCGGGCCCGGCGCCCTGGGCTCCTGGCGCGATGTCGCGGGGGGAATCGTCGCCGGACCGCTGCTGCTGGCCGGCGCCGCCGCGGCCCTCTATCTGACGCGGCAGGCCACCGGCTATGGCTTCGGCTGGATGGAGGGCCGGCCGCTGCTGGCGCGGTTCGCGACCTATGAGGCGGCCATGGCGCTTACGGGCCTGGGCGCTCTGATGCTGATCGCCGCGGTTCTTGGGCGCTGGGTGCGTTTCCTCGGCGGCTGGATCGGGCTGTTGGCGACCGGCCTTGTCGCCGCCCTGGCGCTACAGCTGTGGGCGCCGACCATCGCCATGACGATCGCCTGGCCCCTGGCGGCCGGCGCCGCCTGCGCGGCGCTGATCGGGCCTGACCCGGATCGCCGACGGCTGGGCTGGGGCGCGGCCCTGCTCGTCATCGCCCTGACCCTGGCCTGGCTGGGGACCCTGTTTCACTTCCTGCTGCAGGGGCTCGACGTACCGACGCTGCCGGCCCTGATCGTCTGGCTGGCGGCGTTCTGCCTCTGGCCCCTAGTGTGGACGGCGCGCGAGCGCGGACTCGGCGTCGCCTTGGCGCCGGCCGGCGTTCTGCTGGCGTCGGGGCTGGCGATCGCGCTTGGGCTGAACGTCACCGGTCCCTATTCGCCGCGCCATCCGCGGGCGGCCTCGCTGCTCTATGTCGTGGACCAGACCGACGGCCGCGCCTGGCGGGTGAGCGCGCGGGCGCCCGCGCCCTGGACCCGCGCCGTCCTGTCCGCCGACGGCGGCGCAATCGTCCGCCGCAGCCTGCCCTGGTTCGACGATCAGGTCTGGGCGGCCCCGGCGAACAGCGTGGCCGCTCCGGCCCCGGAGATCTCGGTCGCTCGAAACCCGGACGGAACCGTCTCCCTGCGCGGCCAGGCGCCGGCCGACGTCGAACTGGGCCTGCAGGTCAGCCTCGACACGGCCATCAGCGGGGTCACCCTGAACGGCCGGCCGATGCCCTACGCCGCCCCGCCCGGTTCGCCGATCCGGATCAGCTGGGCGGCGGCGCCCGAGGGGTTCGTGCTGACCTTCCGGCCCGCCGGCCCGGGCACGATCACCGGGTCCTACGCCGCCTACCGTCCCGGGTGGCCCGCCGCGGCGCAACCCTTGCCGCCGCTGCCCCCGAAGCTGATGGGCTGGGACATGTTCGGGTCCACGGTGGCTGTCGGGCGGGTCAACGGGCGCTGGTGACCGGCGCGAGGCCGCCGCCCCCGGCAGCGTCCCGGATCGCGCCGACGATCCATTCGTTCAGACTTTTGCCCGCCGCCGCGGCGGCCGTGACGGCCGCGGCATGGTCGCTGGGATCGAGGCGGACGTTGAACTTGCCGGAAAACCTGCGGCGCGGTTCGATACCCTTTTCCCGGCACATTTCCAGATAGACAGCCAAGGACCTGTGGCCTTCCGCGATCAGATCGCGGACGCTTTCCGCATAGAAATCCGCGCCGCCGGTCAAGCCGACGAACTCGCCACGCAGCATCTGAATCTCCGGATCGAAGGCGATGACCGCCCGCTCACCAGCGATCTCGATCACGTTGTTCATGGTTTTACTCCGTGTTCGTTCAGCCATTTGCGAAGGCCGGCCACCGCGCCCTTATCCGTATCCGGCGAAGGATGAGGTCGATGAAAGACACGCACCTCGCCAAACAGAAAGACGCCGATCCGCGACCCTTCACGTTCGCTGATCTCCGCTCCAAGGGCCGCGAACAGCGCCTCGATGTCCGCCCAGCGGATCGACCCGCTGACCGGATGGGTGAAGATCGCTTCCAGCGTGGCTCTATGACGCTTCTTCAGTGGAGATGGTATCATTTAGCAGTACCGTTTTCAAATTGAATGTGGCGCTCAAAACCGCGATCAACCGACTGGGCCATCAAGACGCACCCCAACGACCTCCTCGGCCCCGGTGGGCGCGCGCGGCGTCGGAATGGCCCTGCCAGCCGCCCAATAGCCAAGGATGGCCTCTTCGAGAGCGTCGGCCGCGAGGAGGCGCGCCTCCGCCATCGTCGCGGCGGCGGTGAGGACCTCGGGCAGATCGGGAAATCGGACGACGACTTCGCCATCCTGCTCGGTGAAGGACGCGGGATAGGCCCAGATGGTTTGCATGTTCGCATACCGCCGCAGCGGCCCTCTATTACAATTTGGATGTCGGACGGGCGTTGCAGTTGCGTTCCGCAGCGCCCCCTCCACCCCTCCGGGGTCCCCCTCCCCCGCTTGCGGGGGAGTAGAATCTCGCTCAACTTGACAAATTCGCTAAAAGATTGCAATATGATATTTTCGAAATTCGGAAAACTTCATGCCCCATCCTCCCACCGCTAGGCTCGATGTCTTTGCCCGGCATATCGCCTCGGGCTGGCCGCCGGTGCTGGCGGCGAAGCAGGCGGGGTACAGGAACATGCGCGCCGGGCGGGCCGCCGCGCGGGTCGGCGAGCTGCGGCGGTTTGCCGAGCCTGAGGTGGTCGACTCACCGCCGCCGGCCGTCGCCGCGCCGAAGAAGAGCCGCTTGGCGAGAGTCGCGGCTCCGGAGGCTAAGGCCGCCCAGACCGCTCCGTCGCCGCCGGCCGAACCCGAACTGACCGAGGCGGAATGGCTGGCGCGGTTCGGGCCGTTGCTGCGCGGCGAGACGGGCGGCAGCGGGGCGCGGGCGTGACCTGGGCGGCGCAGCCGGGGCCGCAGGAGGCCTTCGTCCTCAGCCCGGTGTTCGAAGTGGTCTATGGCGGGGCGCGGGGCGGGGGAAAGACCGACGCCGCCCTGGGCGATTTCGCACGGCATGCGCAACGGTACGGCGCGGGGGCCAAGGGCCTGTTGGTGCGGCGGCACCGCGTGGCCCTGGAGCCGACCATCGCCCGGGCGCGGCAGGTGTTCGCCGGGCCGGAGGGCGGCAAATGGGTGGAGGCCCGGTCGCGGTTCGATTGGGCGAGCGGGGCGATGCTCTATTTCCGCTACCTGGACAATGACGCCGACGCCGATCTCTATCAGGGGCACGACTACAGCCGGGTCTATGTGGAAGAGCTGACGCAGTTCCCCAATCCGGTGGCGGTGGACAAGCTGAAGGCGACCCTGCGCAGCGCGGCCGGCACACCGTGCGCCTTTCGGGCCACCTGCAATCCCGGCGGGCCGGGCCATGCCTGGGTGAAGGCGCGCTATATCGATCCCGGCCTGGGCGAGCCCATCGCCGAGTCGTTCCGCAACCCATTCGACGGCACGGTGAGCGAACTGAAGCGCCAGTTCATCCCCGCCCGGCTGGCCGACAACCCGGCGCTGCTGAACAACGATCCAGGCTATGTCGCCCGGCTGCAGCAGTCGGGCTCGGCCGAGCTGGTGCGGGCCTGGCTGGAGGGCGACTGGAACGTGATCCAGGGCGCCTTCTTCGACGGCTGGTCGAACCGCAACATCGTCGCGCCGTTCGCCATACCGCGGCACTGGCTGCGGCTGCGCGCGTTCGAATGGGGCTATGCCGCGCCATTCAGCGTGGGGTGGTGGGCGCAGGTCGCGGAAGACACGCCGGCGCGGCCGGGCCTGACCCTGCCGCGGGGCTGCCTGGTGCGCTACCGCGAATGGTACGGAAGTACGGGCCGGCCGGGGGAGGGGCTGCGCCTGGAGGCCGAGGCGGTGGCGCGCGGCATCGTGGAGCGCGAAGCCGGCGAGACGGTCCGGTTCGCGGTGGCCGACCCCTCGATCTTCCGCCAGGACGGCGGCGCCTCGATCGGCGAGCGGCTGCGCCGGGCGGGTGTAGCGTTCCGCCCGGCCGACAACACAAGGGTGGGCCGGGCCGGGGCCCTGTCGGGCTGGGATCAGGTGCGGGCGCGGATCGCCGGCGCCGAGGCCGGGCCGATGCTGGCGGTGTTCGACACCTGCCGGGATTTCATCCGAACGGTGCCGGTGCTGCAGCATGACCGGCTGCGCGCGGAAGACCTCGACACCACGGCCGAGGACCATATCGCCGATGAGACCCGCTATGCCTGCCTGGCGCGGGTGATGGCGCCGAAGAATGCGGCAGGGGCGGCGACGGCGGATGAGGTTTGGCGGCGGGAGTGGGGTGGGGGGACGCGGGGGGCGGGATATGGGGTGGTCGGGTGGAAGGTGTCGTGACGCCGTATCGCCAACTAAACCAGCAGCACGAGTGCCGTTCGCAGCAAGCGAATGTGATATTTCCCACATTCACTTGTCAGGCGTGACAAACACCGGCACCTTGTTGCGATAATTTTAGACGGACAGGAGCAAGCCGTGGCCGAAACGAACCCCTCATCGATTCTAGATCTCACGACCGGCATTGTCGCCGCGTTCGTCGCCAACAACGACACCAAGGCGCAGGACCTGCCGTCACTGATCCAGTCCGTGCAGAAGGCGCTACTCGGCGTCACTCAGCCGGAGAGCGTGGCGGAAGAACCGAAGGCGCCGGCCGTGCCTATTCGCCGGTCCATCACGCCCGACTACATGATCTGTCTGGAAGACGGCCGCAAATTCAGGACGCTGAAGCGGCACCTTCGAACCAAATACGGCCTGAGTCCCGACGACTACCGCGCAAAATGGGGTCTGGCGAAGGACTACCCGATGGTCGCGCCGAACTATGCCGCCGCCCGGTCCCGGCTGGCTAAAGAGGCGGGTCTCGGCCAAGGCGGCCGCCCGGCGGCGAAGGCGACGCCATCCAAGGCGACGGGGGTCAAGGCGACGCCGGGCAAGGCGACAAGGCGAGCGAAGGTCGCGCGATAGGCTAGCCCGGTCCCCGTTCTTGAGTTTTCCGCCGGGCAATTCCGCCGGACGCCTTCCTTGATCGATCCGGCTCAATCGACTATGTTGGACAAAAGCAAAATTTGTTGGACATGGCGATGGCCAAGGCCTCTGAGACCGAACACGGCGGCGTCGCCGAGAGCGATGCGAGCGCGAGCCGCATCGTGGCGGTGCACGACACGCAGGTGGCGTCCGTCATGTCGGCCGCCCAGCGGTCCGGTTTGCTTCAGGAAAAGAGCGGCCGGATTGGCGGCCGGGTCAGCCCGGTGCTGGTCGAGCGGGCCAAGGCGCGGACCGGTCTTCAGTCCGACACCGATCTGATTGAGTTCGCCCTGGCTAACATCGCGCTGGAGGACAGGTTCGCCGAGGCCTTCAGGGCCGCGCGCGGCGCGGTGGACGCGGATTTGACGCTCGGGGTCTGACTTGGCCGGATTTGACGTCGCCGCCGCCCGTCGCTGGGCGGCGCGGCTGGATCCGGGCCGGACGCTGGCGCGGCGCGCGGACGCGGCGCTGCCGTTCGCAGGTGTCGACGATCTGGCCGGACAACCCCTGCTTCTCGATACCTGCGTCTACATCGACCAGATGCAAGGGCGGGCTCCCAAGCTGGTCGAACACTTGATCGACACCCGACAGGTCAACCATTCGGCGGTGGCCATTCAGGAGCTGATGCACACGGTTGGCGCCCTCGATCCCGCCGATCGGCGCACTCCCGCCGTGGTTCAGACGGTCTGCGGGCTGGTCGAGGCCATGCCGGAGCACCGGATTTTTACGCCCGACGCCGACGTCCTGGGGAGAGCGGCGCTTCTGGCCGGTCTGTTGTCCCGGCTTCAGGGCTACGCCCGGGATGCGAGGTTGAAGGCCCTTCAGGATTGCGTGCTGTTCCTGCAGACGCAGAAGCTCGGCTTCATCGTTCTGACAGCCAACCTCGCCGAATTCGATCTTCTGCTGCAGCTCGCGCCGACGGGCCGGGTTCTCTTCTATCGGAACGGCAATTGACGGCGACCGTGTCCGGTCAGTTGCCGACGCCGACCTGTCTGAGCAGGTCGCGGGCCTGATCCACGAAGGCGGTCGCCACCTCGGCCGCGAAGGGGTTCTGGGTCTGGATGGCGGTGAAGAGCTCGAAGGTGTCGGCGCCGATCAGGCCGCAGAGGTCCAGCAGGTGCTGGTAGGACTGGGTCTTGAGCTGCTCGTCGGGGATGCCCATGCGGGACAGGGAGCGGCCGATAAGGTGGGTCAGGGCCTGGACATAGGCCATCTCGCGGTCGTGCTCTTCAGGTGTGGTGATGGTCACCGTCAGGCCGAGCCGCCGGCCGCCCCGCACCGGGCAGACCACCAGGCGCAGGCCGGCCACGCCGTTCCGGGCGCTCTGCGGCCCGAACAGGGGGTGGGTCGCCACGAGGTCGGCGTGGGCGGGCAGGATCTCGCTCATCCACCGGGCCGGCAGCATCTTCACCGAGCCCACGTCGGCGACGAGGGCGCCCGGCTTCACATACGGGGCCATGGCGGCGAACACCTCGCGCATGGCCGCCACCGGCGCGGCCACCACCACGACCTCGCAGGCGGCGGCCTCCGGGAGGGTTCCAAAGGCGACGCCCAGCTCTTCCGCCGCCACCCTGGCCGCGGGCGCGGCGTCGGTGACGATCAGCTCGAAATGCTCGCGGAGCACCCCCGCGGCCAACCGGCCGAACTGTCCGAACCCGATGAGGCCTAGTCGCTGCATGGCCGCTGCTTAGGCCGGTCGCCGCCGTTTCGCAAAGCGTGCGGTGGGCCGCGCGGGTTCAGGCTGCGGGGCGCCGTCATTACCCCCTCGCCACCCCCGCCGAAATGCGCTTGAATCGACGGACGAGCCCGGCCGCCAAGACGCCGGGCCGGGAGGACCTGAGAGATGAAGTTCGGCGTGTTCTATGAGCATCAGCTGCCCAAGCCCTGGGCCGAGGGCGACGAGGCGCGGCTGTTCCACAACGCCCTCGAGCAGGTGGTGCTGGCCGACCGGCTGGGCTTCGATCACGCCTGGGAGGTGGAGCATCACTTCCTGGACGAATATTCCCATTCCTCGGCGCCGGAGGTGTTCCTGGCCGCCGCCGCCTCGGTGACGAAAAACATCCGCCTGGGCCACGGCATCCGGCAGGTGATCGCCAACTACAACCACCCTGCCCGCAGCGCCGAGTGCATCGCCACCCTGGACATCATGTCCCACGGCCGGGTAGATTTCGGCATCGGCGAGGGGGCGACGCGGCTGGAGCTGGGCGGCTTCCATATCCCGGCGCGCGAGAAGCGGGCCATGGCCCTGGAGGCGGCCGAGCAGATCGCCAATATGCTGGCGCTCGATCCCTATCCGGGCTTCGAGGGCAAGAGCTTCTCCATGCCCTGTCGCAATGTGCTGCCCAAGCCGATGCAGAAGCCGCATCCGCCCATGTGGATGGCCTGCACCAACCGCGACACGATCCGGATCGCCGCCTCGATCGGCGTGGGGGCCCTGGCCTTCTCGTTCATCGATCCGGACGAGGCCAAGGCCTGGGCGGACATCTATTACGGGATCATCAAGTCGGACGCCTGCAAGCCCATCGGCCATACTGTGAACGCCAATATCGCCATGGTCTCCAACTTCTCGATCCACCACGACCGGGCCGAGGCGATCCGGCGCGGCCATGAGGGGTTCGAGTTCTTCGGCTATGCCTTGAACGCCCTGGTGGCCCACGACACCGTGCCCGGGCGCACCGATCTGTGGAACGAATACCTGGCCAAGCGGGGCGACCGCACCGAGCAGGTGATCGCCGAAGCCGCCGCCCATGGGGCGCCCTCCACCGGCATCGGCACGCCCGACGACATGCGCCGGCATCTGACGGCGTTCGAGGAGTCGGGCATCGATCAGGTGATCTTCATGCAGCAGGCCGGCCGCAACCGGCACGAGCACATCTGCCAGTCACTGGAGCTGTTCGCCGCCGAGGTGATGCCGGAGTTCAAGGCCCGTGTCGCCGCGCGGGAAGCGCGAAAGGCCGAGGAGCTGGCGCCCGATATCGCCGCGGCCCTGGCCCGGAAGGACTGGATGAAGCCCCTGGCCGACGACGAGATCCCGGTGGTGCGGGCGTCGGTGGCCAAGGCGCAGGTGGGGCGGTAGGGGGGCGGGCAACCGTCTTCTGGGACACCCCAGTAAATCAATTCTGTTTCAGTCAGCGGATGAGAATGGGGTCCGAATAGCTCGAGAAAAACGAGTCGTTCGGCGCAATTGCCTTAACCCAAAACCTATATTTCACGTTTCTCTTTAGCCCTACCAGGTAATGTGTGGTTTTCGGGGTTCCAGCATCTTGGTCTTCTCCGCCATCGGGACTCGATATAACCGTGTAACCCGTCACGAAATCCAACGATGACCGCGAAAATGCGACGTTCACCTCGCCTGATTGGCCGTGTATGATGGAGGCCGTTGGGATGCCGGGTTTATTCGAATCTGCGTTGAGAGAGTAGAAGCGGTATCTTAAATCCGCGTCTGGGCCAGTTGTCGTGATGATGCTGGCGCAGTCAGTACCGACCGTCGGGCCACGACTTGGAGTCGCTGCTAATACTTCATAAAGAGAAACTTCGGAATCGAACTGATTTAAGCCCTGTTTATACAAAGCATCCAACAAAGAGTTGCAAAACAACAGATTTTCATTCTTTTGATTTTTGCTATTCGATATATACGTTGTATACCACGGTTGAGAAAAAACCCAATCTTGTATCACAAACTGAGACGATAGTTTGGACTGCAAAACGATTTCTCTATAGGCATTAATCTGAGAAATAATGCCGTTTCGAATCGCCTGTACTCTATTACTAATTAAGACATTCGTGTAGAGGTTTGGACCATTAGAACCTTCATTTGTCGAGGGATTGCCCGAGGGGGCTGCTCTGTACTGGAGTATATATGGGGACGTATTCAGCGAATCCTTTGTTACGAACTGTCCGGTCGCATTGTCATGGCAAATGTTTGCTGTAGAAAAATAGGACGGTCGAGGGCATGTAAACGTGACCAACCATGATGCTAAAATGTAGGCCTGACCTCTCTCGGCTTTGAAATCTCGTGACAACGTGCCATTTTCGGGATTTTCGAGCGCTCCCTTGACGATAGTGGCTGGCACCAATCCATCGATTCTCACATATTGATTTTGCGGGTCATAACTTTGAAAAATCTTTCCAGCCGCATAGTCTTCCGAAACGTCTCTCGTAAGCGCGCCGCCGATAGCCGCATCGATCGCACTCGAAGCGTTGTTTATTTCGGATTTTGACAGCGTCGTGAGCAATGAAGAGGTTGGAGCCGCGATGCTGACAGCTGTTTTAACGGCTTGAAAAATAACAGCGGCAGCATCATTTTTCCCATCGTTATTTATATCTTCATGAAAGTGTATTGATAGTCTCGTATTTGGTCCGATTCGAAAGAAAGAAGAACTAACATCATTGTGACTAATAGACGTAGAAAATACGTCTCCTGTTCCGCGAGCGCTATCGTGATCGATCGCAAACAAAGGAACCGTTTGCATCAGATCGGGGTATTTAATGCTTATATTTACTACCTCTGCTATATGAATTGTTTTGTGCACAAATAATCGCTCTAACCAATTTCTATGTTCTTTATCGTAATCTCGCACAATTGGTTTGTTTTGAGAACCATCTCCCGTCGAATATTGATTGTTATTGTTCGCGTATCGACAATTTGTGGGATTGTCGGCGGGAGAGCAGGAAATTATATCTAATTTAGAGTACATATCAGATAAATCCAGGACCGTATTCCTGGACCACTCGTTGGTGCTGACATCTATAAATCGAATGATGGACAACGGATGAGAGGCGCTTGTGGACAAATGAGCAGGCGGAGCACTCGTTGCGCTGGCCGGCTGAGCCCAGGTAGAAACAGACCAAGAAAGGGTTGGAAGTGCTAGTGTAGCAAACAGCCAACGGAAGCGGCTTCTGCCGCGCTGAACGCTCGACCCGTTCATGTGTTGCCCCATGTGAAAAGATATATATCCTCTCAGGTCAACACATGTACCATTTAGAGTCAATGGACGGTCAGATGGTCGAGCGAAACGGGTCGTCCATGCAGGTCATCGTGAGCAAGTTCCTGCGATTTGAAAAGGAGAGCCGCTTTCAAGGGTGTGAAATCATTGAATGAAAGAGTCGGGCGGCAGGATTGAAAGATATCCATCATCCCGTTTGGTTGTTCGCGGTCGCATGAGTCTCTCTGGCGGGCCTCGTGAAAGGCGTTGGCTCATATCCACCGCCAGATAGTGTCGCGCGCCAGTCAGACGTGATAGATTGAGATAGGCGTCGCGCGGCCTCGCGCGCGGGCCCAGAGGCAGGAGGGACGCCTTGACCACATCCATCATCGGCCGCCTGGCGGTCGCGGGCCTTGGCGGGCTGGCGGGTATGCTGCTGGCGGCGGCGCCGGCGGGCGCCTCGCCCTTTCTCTACGGGCATGTTCAGGCTTGGCCGTGGACTCCATCGTGGGGCGTGCGGGGGAAGCTACGGTTGCGGGCACGTCAACAGCCAGACCATCTCGCCGGCGGTGAACAGCGATCTGGCTCACAGCAGCGATTTCAATACGGCGTTTGGCGGGGCCAACACCTCCACCGCCTCGGCCGCTGCGGCGTTCGGGGCGCTGGACGCCTATGCCGAGGCCTACGCCACGGACAACAGCCTCTACTATGGGAGCTATGCCGAGACCCGGGGCGACGCAGAGGCCTATGACCTGATCGACGGCGCCAACAACGGCGGCGGCGTCGACACCGCGACCTTCACCCTGACCGGCTGGATGACGCCGACCGCTCAAATCTTCGGGCCCGGCTCGACCGTGTATTTCCAGTTCATCGCCTATGACCTTACCTCGCGGGCGGTGCTCGACAATGTGATCCGCGAGCTCGACGGAGCGTTTTCGAGCCCGCTCACGGTCACGACCAGCTTTGTCTCAAATCCGGGCGATACGCTGGGGCTGGATGTCTATCTCGAGGCCGACGCCTATGTGAGCAGCGACACCTATGACAGCCTGGGCGACCATCTGCGGGTGGTGTCGGATTTCAAGGACACCCTGACCTACACCATCACCGGGGCCCCCGGCGCGCCGGATGTGATCGGCCAGAGCGGCCACGATTATACCCCCCACGCGGTCTCCGGCGTGCCCGAGCCGGCCGCCTGGACGATGATGATCGCCGGCCTCGGCGCGGCGCTGCGGCGGCGGCGGGAGGCGGTTCCGGCCTTCTGAACCCCAAGGCGGCGGCCCCCTCCGGCGCTTCGCGCCACCTCCCCCAGCGGGGGAGGAGAGAGGGGATAGGGGCGGTTTGCAAAGTTGCGGCGGTGGGACCTATCGCCCCTTCCACGCCGGCAGGCGTTTCTCGGCGAAGGCGGCGGAGCCTTCGGTGCGGTCCTCGCTGACCGCCCAGGCGGCGTAGGCGGGGTAGGCGGGCTGGGCCTTGATGGCCGCTTCCACATCGGTCTCGGAGAGGCCGCGCATCACCGTCTCCTTGGAGGCGCGGATCGACATGGGCGAGGCGCGCAGGATGTCGGCGCACCAGCGCTGGACCGTGGCCTGAAGGTCGGCGGCGGGGACCACCTCATTGACGAAACCGAGGTTCAGGCCCTCGGCGGCGGTGACGCGCCGGGAGGTGAGGATCATCCCCATGGCCTGTTTCAGCCCGATCTGCCGGGCCAGGCGATGCAGGCCGCCGCCCAGGGCGACCGCGCCCACCAGGGGCTCGGGCAAGCCGAAGCTGGCGGTGTCGGCGGCGAGGATCACATCGCAGGCCAGGGCGATCTCGAAGCCCCCGCCCAGGGCCAGGCCGTTGACGGCGGCGATCACCGGCTTGGTCAGGTCGAAGCGCTCGATCAGCCCTGCATAGCCGTTCTTCGGGTAGCGGCCGTGGCGGTTGGCGACCTTCAGATCGCTGCCCGCGCAGAAGGCCCGATCGCCCGCGCCGGTGACCACGGCGATGAACTGATCGGGGTCGGCGGCGAAGTCATCGAAGGCGATCTGCAGCTCGGCGTGCATCTCCGGATTGATGGCGTTCATCACCGCCGGCCGGTTCAGGGTGATGGTGGTGACGTGGTTTTCAAAGGTGACGTCGATGAAGTCCATGGCGGCGCTTTCTTACAGATTGACAAGTTCTCGGATGTTCATGTTATGTTCATATCCGTGGCGGCCGCGGCGGCGCCAGCGGAGGATCATCCCCATGTCCGGACCCAGCGGCGCCCGACCCGGCGAGCCGACGCCCATGACCATCGCCATCGACGCCGTGCGCCGCCGGATCGGCGTGCTGGGCGTGGATGTGCTGTGGGACGATGTGCGCGCCGACATCCGCCATCTGCTGGTGTCGCGGCGGCCAACGCAGGCGGAGCGGATCTGCCTGCTGGAAATCCATGCCGATGTGCTCGACGCCCTGGAGGCGCAGTGCGAGGACGAGCCCGACGCCCTGACCCGGCTGGGCTATCAGCGGGCGGAGGATGGCCTGCTGTTCGCCTTCGCCGAGGCCCTGGCCGCCGAGGGCGGGTTCGATCCGGACCTGCTGACCGCGGCGCTGGAGCGGGAATGCCTGGCGGGACGGCTGCGGCGCGACGACTATCTCGCGCAGGCGTCGGCCTGTCTTGTGAACTATCTGCAGCCGTGATCCCGCCACGCCGGGGTCAGGCCGTTTCGACGGCCGCCTCGCGCCGGCGGACCGGGACCTTCGCCACCGCGATCAGGGATTCCGCGCAATCGCGGATCGACTCATCGAGGCTGCGGAAGGTGATGCCGGTGCGGGCGCGGATGCGATCGTTGCGCAGCTCGCACTGGGCCCAGATGCCGCGGAACTCCGCCTCGCGGGCCTTGATCCGGTCGGGGAAGGGATCGATCGGCGGCGTGGCGGCGTGGTTCAGTTCGGGCAGCAGGCGGTCGATGTCGGCGCAGATGTCCTCCACCTTCCGCACGTCGGTGGACCAGGCGATGTAGCGCTCGCCGTTCTTCACCTCGCTGCTTTCCAGGAGGCCGATGTGGCAGTCGGCGTCATCGCGCACATCGACGGTCATCCAGGGGCGATAGACGCCGTTCTGGTGATAGGCGCCGCGCAGCATGCCCTCGATGTGGTGCTGCCAGGGCCCCATGTCCTTCTGATGCGCCGACTGGATGGGCCCGACATTGTCGCCGGGGCAGCAGGTCACGGAGTCCCAGAAGCCGCTGGCGGCCGCGGCGTCGGAGAAGGCCCGTTCGGCCACAAGCTTGCCCATGGAATAGCCCTGACCGCGCTCGGGGGTGCGCTTGGGGTTGGATTCGTCCGGATAGCGGTCCTCATAGAACACCGGCCGGCGGACCACTTCCTGCAGGTCCATTTCCGAGATCACCGCCGCCACCGAGGAGGTGACCACCACGCGGGTGACGCTGCGCGCGGCGTTCACGCTGGCGATGATGTGGTCGCAGGTGCGGCGGACGTAGTCCTGGTCCTCATAGGTGCTGATGTGGGCGATGTGGGCCACGCCGTGGCAGCCGACGAAGATGTCATCGAAACAGCCCACCCGGTCGAGGTCGGCCGTGTGGAGGGTCAGGCGGCCGGAGGCGTAGCCGGGCAGGGCCTTGAGGAACCCCACCCGGCTGTCGTCGTCGACACTGCGCACGCAGGCGCGCACCCGGTAGCCCCTGTCGAGCAGGTTGCGCACCGTCCAGCCGCCGAGAAATCCGGCCGCGCCGGTGACCGCGACGACGCCGCGCTTGGGAACTGGGGGCATGGAAGTCTCCGTCTGGTCTGACTTTGGGCGGCTGGCGCGTCGCGGCGATCAGCCGCCGACGCGCCAGCCGGTCTGGGTGGCGAGGGTCTGGAAGAACGACGGCTCATAGGCCTGTTCCGGATCCGCCCGGACCATGGTGTCGAGGGCGTGGGCGTCGTCGCCCACCAGGATGCGCCAGCGCTCGGCCTTGACCCCGTCGAGGATGACGGTGGCCGCCTGGGCCGCGGTCATGGGGGCGTCGTCGTGGAAGCGCCGTTCGGCCGCGGCCATGAACGCCTGGATCTGTTCGTCGGTGATGGCGGCCGAATCGGCTCCCATGGCCACCATGCGCGCCCGGGCCGCGGCGATGGCGCCAGGGCCGAGGGTATCGGACTCATCGCCGGTGAGCACCTTGCGCGAATTGGCGACGATCTCGGTGCCGATGTGGCCGGGCATGACCACAGAGCATTTGATGTGGGGGGCGTTGATCCGCAGGTCGGTGATAAGGGCCTCGGTGAAGCCTTTCACGGCGAATTTCGCCGCGGCGTAGGCGGTGTGGGAGGTGTGCGGGCCGAGCGAGGCCCAGAAGCCGTTGACGCTGGAGGTGTTGACGATGTGGCCCTCGTCGGCGGCCATGAGCATGGGCAGGAAGGCGCGGCAGCCGTTATAGACCCCGCCCCAGCAGATGTTGAAGGTGCGCTCCCAGCCGTCGCGGTCGCCGTTGACGAAGCCGCCGCCGCCGCCGATCCCGGCGTTGTTGAACAGCAGATGGATGCGGTCGGTGTCCTGATCGCGGGCGACGGCGTCACGGAAGGCCAGCATCTGGGCCTCGTCGGAGACGTCGGCGACGAAGGTGGTGATCTTCGTGCCCTGCGGCGCGCCCTGCTCGCAGAGCGACTTGGTCACCGCCATGTTGGCGGCGGAGACGTCGCACATGGCGACATTGCAGCCCTCGGCCACGAGCTGGCGCGCCAGTTCCCGGCCCATGCCGGTGCCGCCGCCGGTGATGACCGCGAAACGGCCCGTGAATTCCTTCATCGCGTCCTCCAGCGCTGTTCGCCCGCGGGCCTCTTCGGTCGGAGGTCTTGCCGCGGCGCGCCCCTCGGCGCGGCTCTGTCTTACGACGATCCCGCGACGGCTTTCCATCCAAAAGGCGGGCGTCCGCGTCTAAAGGACCGGTTCGCCGATCACGTCGAAGCGGGTGAGGACGTTGGGGCCGAAGGCGGTGCTGATGGCGGTGTCGGTGGCGTCGCGGCCGTGGGCCATGAGGATGCGGCCGATCCGGGGGCCGGCGTGGCGGGCGTCGGCGGTGTGCCAGCGGCCGCCGAGATAGACCTCGAACCAGGCGCTGAAATCCATGGGCAGTTCCACCGGCACGCCGATATCGGGCAGCCAGCCGGTGCAGTAACGGGCCGGGATGTTCATGCAGCGGCACAGGGTCACGGCCAGATGGGCGAAGTCGCGGCAGACCCCGACGCCTTCGTTGAAACCCTCCCAGGCCGAGCGGGTATTGCGGGCGTTGTGATAGCCGAAGGTGATCCGGCCGTTCACCCACTGGACGATGGCCTCAACGCGGGCCCAGCCGGGCGCGATGCCGCCGAACATGGCCCAGGCGGGCTCCATCAGCCGGTCGGTCTCGCAGTAGCGGCTGCCCAGGAGGAAGACGAGCATCTCGCTCGGCAGCTCGTCGACCGGGTGCTGGATGGCGCCGGTTCCGGGCTGATCCGGCAGGCCGTCGTCGGAGACGATGAAATCGGCGGTCAGGCGAATCGGCCCGGCCGGCGCCACGATGCGCGTGCAGATATTGCCGAACCGGTCGGCGTACTGGCGGGCCGGGACAGGCGGATCGATCCGCAAGGTCTCGGGCGTGACCAGGTCGACCTGTCGTTCCGGCCGAAGATTGAGCATGAGCATCATCGGGGTGGGCCCGGCGCATTCATGAACGATGTCATAGCCGACGCGAATGTGCATATCGGGGGCCTTGTGAGGGTCGCGCGTCGGACGGGCCACCCTAACGCCCGCCTGGGCGCGAAGTTCCGGAGGGACGCGCGATCAGGCGACAGGCTGGACAGAACGAGGAGCAACGTTGTGACGACATCGCCGTCCCGGACCCTGCTGGCCGATGGGCAGCCCGCGCCAGCCGTGGCGGAGAATCTGAAGGGCGAATCGCCGTTTCTGATCGTTTGCGATCATGCGGGGCGGGCTCTGCCTGAAAGCCTGCAGCATCTGGGCCTGCCGCCGGCCGCGTTCGAAGAGCACATCGCCTGGGATATCGGCGCCCTGGCCCTGGCCCGGCGGCTGGCGCAGGCGCTCGATGCGGCCCTGATCCATCAGAGCTATTCGCGGCTGGTGATCGACTGCAACCGCTATCCGGATCATCCGCAGTCCATCGTGACGGCGTCGGACCGCTGGCGGGTGACCGGCAACGAAAACCTGACCGACGCGGAGCGGACTCTGCGGCGCGCGGCGATTTTCGATCCCTATCACACCCGCATCGCCGCCGAGGTGGACGCCCGGCTGGCGCGCGGCCAGGCCACGCTGCTGCTGCCGGTCCACAGTTTCACGCCATCGATGAACGGCTTCGACCGGCCCTGGCATGTGGGCGTGCTGCATCTGGGCAATTCGCGGGCGTCGACGGTGATGCTGGATCTGCTGCGCGCCGAACCTGGCCTGGTGGTGGGCGACAATGAGCCCTACGCCATGGACGGGACCGACTTCACCGCGCCGTTCCACGCGCACCGGCGGGGCCTGGACGCCGTGGAGCTGGAGATCCGCCAGGACCTGCTGCAGGACCCGGTTCAGGCGCAGGCCATGGCCGACCTGTTCATCCGCCTGTTGCCCAGGCTGCTCGCGGCGCTGTGAGCCGCGCCTGACCGGCCCAAGTCACCATTCGGCGAAGCCGCCGTCCTTCTGGCGCCAGACGAGATTGCGCCAGCGGTGCGGATTGGCCGCGGCGGCGCGCACACCGGCCTCGTCGATCTCCACACCCAGGCCCGGCTTCGCCGGCGGGAGCAGGGCGCCGCCGTCGAGATCGAACACCTCGGGATTGGTCACGAAGCTGAGCAGGTCGTGGCCCTGGTTGTAGTGGATGCCCAGCGACATTTCCTGCAGCACATGGTTGGGCGTGCAGGCGCCGATCTGCAGGCAGGCGGCGAGGGACAATGGTCCCAGCGGGCAGTGCGGGGCCACGGCAATGTCATAGGCCTCGGCCATGGCCGCGATGCGCCGCACCTCCGAGATGCCGCCGGCGTGGGACAGGTCCGGCTGGATGATGTCGGCCAGCCCGCGCTCGAACACCGGCTTGAAATCCCAGCGCGAATAGAGCCGCTCGCCCAGGGCGATGGGGATGGTGGTCCAGGCCTTGATGTCTTCCAGACCCTCGAGGTTTTCGCTGAGCAGGGGTTCCTCGACGAACAGGGGCCGCAGGGGCTCCAGCAGGCGCACAAGCTGTTTGGCCATGGGACGGTGCAGACGGCCGTGGAAGTCGAGGCCCGCCTCCAGACCCTGGGCCTGGACGGCCGCCACGCGCTCCAGGACCGAATCGAGGGCCTTGGGCGAATCCAGGAAACCCATCTCGCCGGTGGCGTTCATCTTGATGGCGCTGAAGCCCTGCTCGCGTCGGGCGGCGGCGGCTTCAGCCACCTCGCCGGGGCGCTCCCCGCCGATCCAGGCGTAGGCGGGGATGCGATCGCGCACCTGTCCGCCGAGCAGCTGCCAGACCGGCACACCCAGGGCCTTGCCCTTGAGGTCCCAGAGCGCCTGATCCAGACCGCTGAGCGCGGACATCAACACCGGGCCGCCGCGATAGAAGCCGCCGCGGTGGGCGACCTGCCAGATGTCCTCGATCCGTGAGGCGTCGGCGCCGAGGAACCGATCGCGCAAGGGTTCGAACGCCCCGGCCACCGCCTCGGCATGACCTTCCAGGCTGGCTTCGCCCCAGCCGACCAGGCCCTCGCTCTCCACCCGGACGAACACCCAGCGCGGTGGAACGAGGAAGGTTTCGATGCGCTCGATCTTCATGGGGGTCTCGTTGCGGGCCGCCGGCCGGGGGCTTGCGCCGACGGGGGGGAAAGGGTGACTGTGAGCGCTTGTAAACGCGGAGGAGGGCGCCGTGAACGCTCAGCAACTGGTCTATTTCGCCGACCCCATGTGTTCCTGGTGCTGGGGCTTCGCCGCGGTGATGGAGACGGTGCAGGAAACCTGGGGCGAGGACCTGCCCGTGCGGCTGGTGATGGGCGGGCTTCGCCCCGGAACCACCGAGGCCATGACGGACAAGGCCAAGACCGAGCTTCGCGGTCACTGGCGCCACGTCACCGAGGCCTCCGGCCAGCCCTTCGGCGCCAGCGGGGTGGATACGCCCGGCTTTGTCTATGACACCGACCCGGCGGCGCGGGCCGTGGTGCTCATGCGCCGCCGCCAGCCCGGGCGGGAGGTGGCGTTTCTGGCGACCCTGCAGCGCGCCTTCTACGCCGGCGGTGAGAATGTGACCGACCCGGCGGTGCTCGGGCGTCTGGCGGCGGATTTCGGTGAGGACGCCGCCGATTTCGCGGCGGAGCTGGAAACCGAGTCTGTGAAGCAGGAAACCTGGAAGGACTATGCCGTCTCGCGCGGCGCCGGGGTGAGCGGCTTTCCGACCCTGATCATGGGGCCTCGCGCCGACGGGACCTATGTGGCGCTCAGCCGGGGATTCCAGCCCCAGGATGTGGTGGTCCCGGCCATTGCCGGCCTGCTGGCGACCGCGGCCTGAGCATGGCGGAGAGTGTGGGAGTCGAACTGGGCCTGATCGAGGGCTACTACGGCCGGCCCTGGACCTGGGCCGAGCGGTCGCATGTGGCGGCGTTCCTGGCGGGGCACGGCTACGGGTTCCACATCTACGCGCCCAAGGCCGATCCCTATCTGCGCCGCCGCTGGCGCGAGCCCTATCCGGAGGATCTGGCGGCGCCGATTCGCCACTTCGGCGCCCATTGCGCGGCGAACGGCGTCGCCTTCGGCGTGGGCCTGAGCCCCTACGAACTCTACCGGGATTTCAACGCCGAGGCGCGCGCCGCCCTGACCGACAAGCTCGCCCAACTCGATGACCTGGGGGTGCGGCGGCTGGCGATTCTGTTCGACGACATGCGCGGCGACCTGCCGGCGCTGGCCAGGACCCAGGTCGAGATCCTTCACTGGATCGGCGAACGCACCGGGGCTGAGACACTGATCGCCTGTCCGACCTACTACAGCGACGAGCCGACCCTGGACCGGTTCTTCGGCGCGCGGCCGCCTGGCTATCTGGAAGACTTCGGCGCGGCCCTGGATGCCTCCATCGACGTGTTCTGGACGGGTCCGGAGGTTTGCTCTCTTGAACTCTCGCCCGGGCATCTGGCGCGGGTGAGCGATCAACTGGGCCGCAAGCCGCTGCTGTGGGACAACTATCCGGTCAACGACGGCCCGCGGATGTCGCCATTCCTGCATCTTCGCGGTTTCACCGGCCGGCCGGCCGCGATCTCCGGTCACATCGCCGGTCATGCCATCAATCCGGCCCTGCAGCCGGTCCTGTCCTGCATTCCGGCCCTGACCCTGGTCGAGAGCTATGCGTCAGGCGAGGCCTATGACTATGGCGCGGCGTTCGGGCGGGCGGCCGAGGCTGTGCTGGGAACAGAGTTGGCCGCGCTGGTCGGGGATCGCCTGTCGGCGATGCAGGATGTGGGGCTGGATCGGCTGGAAGACAGTGTGCCGCGGCTTCGCAGCCGATTCGCCGCCGTCGATCACCCGGGCGCCCGCGAGATCGTGGCCTGGCTCGATGGTTTCTGGCGAATCACGCGGGAAGAGATCGAGGCTTCATAGGCCTTCGCACGCTGATCGTCGGATCGACCGCCGAATCCCGCTCAAACGAAAACGCCGCCGATCCGAGGATCGGCGGCGCCGCTGCCCCTTGCGGGGAAGTGAGATCGTTTAGACGCCTTAGGCGGCGACCGCCGCGGCGCGGCGACGACGGGCGGTGGCGCCGATGAGGCCGAAGCCCACCAGCATCAGACCCCAGGTGGCCGGTTCCGGAACGCCCAGGGCGCCGTTGGCGAGGAAGTCCATGGCCTTCAGCGAGGGACCCTTGCCGGCGTATTCCAGACCCCAGGTGTGGCTGCCCGAGAGGCGAAGGGCCAGCTGGAAGTCGAGGTAGGCGGCCGGATTGCTGATGAAGGGCGAGATATAGCTGACCGTGTTGAAGTCGAGCATGCCGTTCTTCGAAACGCCGCTGACCGTGTGACCGACCAGGATGCCGTTGCTGATCGTGCCCGACAGCATCGAGCTCACGTTGCGGGTCATCAGATGGCCGTTGATGGTCTTGGTCAGGCCTTCATAGATCACGTTGAACGTGCCGGCGAAGGGACCCTCGGTCCAGGTCGTCGTGTTGCCGACGGTGGAGAAGCTGGCCGGAGCCGTTTCCGTCACATTGGTGAACACCAGCTTGCCGGCGATGTTGCTCAGGTTCGGAATGCCGACGAAGGTGACGAAGTCGTTGCCGGCGGTGTTGAGCTTCGCGGGGTGACCCGGGGTCGCCGCGGTCAGCGACATGATCTGGCCCTTCAAGGTCACGAGGACGACGGCGTCCGCCGAGCTGGCCACAGCCACCAGGGACAAAGCCGACACGGCAGCTGCCGCAAGATGTTGAATTTTCAGCATGTGCTTCCTCGAGAGGATGGATGGGACGCGAACTCTAACTTGAGCCTCATGGCCCTTATAGCGATGTCGCCGGCGCGCGCAAAGCCCCAATTGCCTCAAAGTGGAAAAAAAATGTCTGAATTGGGCCGTCTTACGGGTTTCTACGGCGTCGCCGGATGGCGCATCAGTACATCTCCCTACCGATTTAGGCGCCGCCCGCCGCCGATGTAATCCAACCAAAAACAATCGTTAACCGAGGGATTGCCACCCGGGGTTGGTCCAGGCAAAGGCGCCTTTGGAGCGGCCCCATCGCGAATCAAGGCGGCATGTGCGATTCCGCACGAATTGTGTCGTGGGTGTGGTGAAGAAGGTCCTGTCCGATTCAATCGGCGTGGAACAGATGGCTTAGTCTCAGGGTCACCCGCTTGACTTCATCGCCGACGAAGAAGGCGGCGTCCTTGAAGCGCGGGCCGCGGAGATGCAGCGGCGCATCGTTCGAGAAGCCGATCTTCTCGCGCGGGATGCCGAGCAGGTTCTGGTGAACCACGCCCTGATCGGTCTCGTCCTGAAAGGCCTGCACCGCATATTCACCCGGCGCGACGTCAGAAATCTTGACCAGGGTTGCGCCCGGAGTGGCCACGGCGACGCCCTGATAGGGACAGGACTGCTTCAGGAACGTGTCGCGGGTGCAGAGTTCGACGCGGACATGGCCGCGGGCCTCGGCCACGCCCGTCACCGCAATTTCGACCAGGGCGGCGCGCGATGGCAGGGCCGCGCCAAGGCTCAGCGCCAGGAGCGCCCCGCCGAGCGCGATTCGGCGCCGGACCCTCACGTCTGCAATCGTCGCCATGACCAGAACCTCGTGGACGCGCGCCCCCGCGCCTCGGGAGGACAGCAGTTCGATGCTGAACCCTCAATGAACGCCACATAGGTTGTTTATTGCCGATCTGAAACGCCCCCGGGCGTATTTGTCACGCTCTTGATGATGTCCCGTGATGACTGTGGCCTTCGCGTCGCACCTCGTCAGCGGCCAGGCCCGCAGCTAACTTTCCGCGCCTGAAGAGGATAAGCCTGCATGAAGACCGCCCTGACCGTCGCTCTGCCGGCCGCGATCGCCGCCCCGACGGGACCGGCCTGCGCCGCGGTGGCGGCCTGGGTGCAGATGACCGGGGCCGGAGCGGAAGCGCGGGCGATCACGACGGCGCCGACCTGCCCGGTCGTCCAGGTGGACGGCCGGACTCGCCCGATGACCGAGCGCGCCGCGCCGACGGGCGCGTTCCCGAATCGGGTCTGTGTCGCGGCGCTGGCCCGCGGGGCGGCCCGAATCGAGATCGACGGTCAAATCCTCCGCGCGCCCTCCGCGCATCCCGCGCGCCTGGTGATTCTCGGCGACTCGGGCTGCCGTCTGAAGGGCCAGTCGTTCCAGAACTGTAACGACCCTCAGGGCTGGCCCTTCGGACGCATCGCCGCGCTGGCCGCCGCTCGCAAGCCCGATCTCGTCATCCATCTGGGCGACTACTACTACCGGGAAACGCCGTGCCCGACGGCGAATGCCGGCTGTCAGGGCAGTCCCTACGGCGATCGCTGGGCGACGTGGAACGCGGAGCTGTTCGCCCCGGCCGGCGCCTTGCTGACATCCGCGCCATGGCTGTTCGTTCGGGGCAACCACGAGGACTGCAAGCGGGGCGCGGGCGGCTGGTTCCGCCAACTCGACGCCGCGCCCAGGGTCAAGGCCTGCCCCGCCGACAGCGACACGTTCGCGGTGGAGATCGGCGGCGTCCGCCTGTTTGTGGTCGACAGCGCCGACACCGACGATCTCACGGCGCCGGCCGACCGGGTCGCGGCCTTCGCCGGCCGGCTGGCGCCTCTGAAATCCTCGCCGCGCGGCGAGCCGGCCTGGATCGTCACCCACCGGCCAATCTGGAACTCCGCCCGGCTGGGGGATCTGTTGGGCGACGGCTACATGAACGCCACCGAGCGCGCCGCCGTGCAGTCGGCGGATCTTGCGGGTGTCGACCTCGTCCTGTCCGGGCACGTGCATAATTTCACGACGGTGAGCTTCGGCGCCCCGCGGCCGTCGCAGCTGGTGGTCGGGACGGGCGGCGACACGCTCGACCTGGGCGCCTCCCCGCCGCCCGCCGCCGGCGCCGCCAAGGTCGACGGCCTGCCGGCCGATCTCTTCACCATGGGGCGGTGGGGCTATTTCGTCTTTGACCGCCAGGGCGCCGACTGGTCGGGACGGTTCTACGACACCCAGGACCGGGTGGCGGCGATCTGCCGGCTGCATCGGCGCGCCCTGACCTGCAAGGCGCCCTGACGCGCGTCCATGCCCGTCAGGGTAGATCCTCGCCGCCGTCCGGCAGGACGATTTCGAGTTTCGACTCGGGGGGAATCGCAACCGGCTTCAGCCCGGCCTTCGCGAGATCGGCGTTGAGCGGCGGCAGAGCGCCGTCCCGCAACGCCTTCCAACGGGACCACAGCTCGCCGATCCTGGCCGACGCCACGCCGGCGGCGAGCCGCTGCGGCTCGGTCGGGGCCAGATCGGCGCCTTCCAGATCGCCTTCCAGTCCGGTGAGAATGCGTGAAGCCTCGACAAAGCCGCGACCGTCCTTGGCGATGTCGGCGGCCTGCTGGCTCAGGCTCGCGACCCGCGGCAGCAGCGCGCCTGCGGCCGGTGAGGCCTTCAACGCCGTTTCGGTCGCCGTGAGGCCCGAACGCAGGGCGTCGATCTCGCCATATCCCCGCCGCGCCAGGGCCAGATCGCCGGCGATGGTCCGGGACAGGGTCAGCGACGCCGACAGGTCGGCGAGGGCGGGAATCGCCCGCGGATCCGGGGCGACAGTCACAGCCGCGCGGCTGACCTGCCCGTCAACCTTGAGCACAAGCCGATAGTCGCCGGGCGTGACCAGGGGCCCCTGAGGGCTGATCGGCGTGTCGGTCCCGGCCGCCGAGGAGATGGAATAGTCATAGGCGATGGCCGAGGGGCGGGCCCACCGCAGGTTCCAGACAGTCCGGTGAAGGCCCGCCGAGGTCGCCAGCGGCGGCTCCGGCCGCAGCCAGGCCTGGTTGAAATAGGTTTCGACCGTGAGCGCGGGGGCCGGCTCGCTGGTGAGCCGCTGAACCAGCGCGCCCGTCGTGTCGAGCACATCCAGGGTCAGGGGCCCCTTGGCGGGCGCCGGGAGCCAGTAGTCGATCACCAGGCCGGGCGGCGGATTGCGGCCGGCGGGTTCCTCGATCGGGGCGGGGGTGTCGTGATTGCTGTTGGCGCGCACGCGCACCGCCGGGGCAGGCGTAAAGAGTCGTGGCGTTGTCCAGGCGGCGTCCGGGCCAGCCTGCCGGAGCAGGGCCAGGTCGCCCAGGCTCCAGATCGCCCGGCCCTGGGTGGCGACATTCAGATCGTCGCCGTGCACCAGAAGGTCCCGCATCCAGGCGGTGGGCAGATTGCCCTGGATCGACCGCCAGTGGCCGCCGTCGTCCCAGGAGGCGTAGACGCCGGTCTCGGTCCCGGCGAACACCAGACCCTTTCGCTGGGTGTCGGCCCGCAGGACGGCGACGAAACGGCCGGCCGGCAGATCGCCCGCCGCGTCCCGCCAGGTCGCGCCATAGTCGTGGGTGACATAGGCGTGGGCGCCGCGGTCGGACTGGCGCTGATTGTCGACGGCGATATAGGCGACGCCATCTTCCAGCGCTGAGACATCGATCGTGGCGATCTTGGCCCAGGCCGGAACCTGGGGCGGGGTGATGTTGCTCCAGTGAGCGCCGTCGTCGCGGGTGACCCAGACCAGGCCGCTGTCCGTTCCCACCCAGAGCTCTCCGGCATGGCGCGGGGAGGGGGTGAGGCTCCAGATCCCGCCATAGCCGCAAGGCCTGGCGTCGGCGATGGCCACATCCCCGTCGCACCGCTGCGCGCCGGGGGTCTTGCCGGTCAGGTCCGGGCTGATGGTCCGCCAGTGCGCGCCGCGGTCGGTGGAGGCGAACACCACCTCGCCGCCTTCATAGAGGGTCACCGGGCCGGTCCGGGACACCGCGATCGGCGTGACCCAGACAAAGTGATGGGCCGTGGAGGTCTGGCGCTGGCCGTAGGTGGAGATGGGGTAGGGGGCGATATTGGCCGACTGCCCGGTGCGAGCGTCGTAGCGGTTCAGCCGTCCGCCCAGACCCGAGGCGTAGACGATGTTGGGGTCTTCGGGATCGGGAATGTCGTAGTCGCGCTCGTCGCCGCCCACGGGCGTCCAGTCGCGCAGGGTCAGGGCGCCATAGTCCGAGCGGCTGGCGATGGAGACCGTGCCGCTGTCCTGCTGGCCGGAATAGAGCCGGTATGGAAAGCGCTGATCGTCGGCGAGGTGATAGAACTGGCCGGTCGGCTGGTTGTACCAGCTCGACCAGGACCGGCCGCCGTCGACGCTGACCTGCGCGCCCTGGTCGCTGGTGACGGCCATGTGGTCCGGACGCAGGGGATTGATCCAGACGAAGTGGTAGTCGTCGCCGCCCGGCGCGCCCTTGACGATTTCGCACTTGGCCCCGCCGTGATCGCAGCGCCGGATCGACTGGCCGACCAGATAGACGACATCGGGATCGCGCGGATCGACGGTCACCCGGCTGGCGTAGTAGCCGGTGTAGGCCTTCTCGTCGTCGACCTGCCTCCAGGAGCCGCCGCCGTCGTCGGACCGATAGAGGCCGCCGACCGCGTCCGATGACACCACAGCATAGAGTCGGAGCCCGGATGCGATGCGTGTGGCCGCCAGGCTGATCCTGCCCAGCGGGCCGGCGGGCCAGCCCTTGCCGCCCAGCAGTGTCCAATGGAGACCGCCATCGGCCGAGCGATAGACGCCGCTGCCGGGGCCGGCCACAGGGGTGAAATAGCTCTGCCAGGGATACTGACGCGCCTGCCAGGCGGCGGCGAACACCAGGTCGGGATTGGCCGGGTCGGCGGTGATGTCCGCCGCGCCGGTGTCCGGGTTCGGCGCCAGGGTGTGCGCCCAGGTGCGGCCCCCATCCGTGGTGCGGAACACGCCGCGTTCGGCGCTGGGGCCGAAAAAGTCGCCCACCGCGGCCACCAGGGCGACATCGGGGTTGGACGGGTGGATCCAGACCTTGCCGATATGGGCGGTCTTGCCGAGGCCGAGGTCGCGCCAGGTCTTCCCACCGTCGTCCGAGCGGAACACACCCGCGCCGGCGGCCACATCGTAGCGCGGCTCGGGCTGGCCCGTGCCCAGGTAGATGGTGTCAGGCGCCGACGGCGCGATCGCCACCGCGCCGACAGGCGCGGCCGGCCCCTTATCGAAGATCGGCGTCCAGGTCCGCCCGGCGTTGTCGCTCCGCCAGGCCCCGCCGCCGGAGGCGCCGAAGACGAAGGTGTCGGGGCGCGTGGGCGCGCCCTCGATCATTTCCGCCCAGCCCGCCCGGAGCGGACCAAGCAGCCGCCACTGTGGATCCAGCGCGGGCGTGGTCGGTACGGCCCCGTGGGCGGGCGCGACGCCAGCGGCGGCGAGCGTCGCGCCCAGGGCGAGCACGGTCGTCAGGCGCGAAAGAACAGGCATGGGCGGACATCTCATGGGCGGCGGAAGGGCCGTTCTGCGGTCCTCCGGGCCGAGGCGCAAGGGGCGCGGGCTTTTGCGGAATCGTCGCTATAGTAGGCCCATGACCATCCGCCGCCTGCCGCCGGACCTTATCAACCGCATCGCCGCCGGCGAGGTGGTCGAGCGCCCGGCCAGCGTCGTCAAGGAACTGGTGGAAAACGCCCTGGACGCAGGGGCGAGCCGCATCGAGGTCCAGGCCGACGGCGGGGGCCTCTCGCGCATTCTGGTGGCCGACGACGGCGGCGGCGTCCCGCGCGACGAGCTGCCCCTGGCGGTGGAGCGTCACGCCACCTCGAAGCTCGCCGCCCAGGCCGACGGCTCCTACGATCTGCTGCGGATCGGCACCCTGGGTTTCCGGGGCGAGGCGCTGCCGTCCATCGGCTCGGTGGCGCGGCTGACCATTTCGTCGCGAGCCCGCGGCGCGGGCGAGGCTTTCGCGATCGTGGTCGACGGCGGCCTGATGACCCCCGTGGCGCCGGCCGCCTTCGATCAGGCCCATGGCGCCCGGGTGGAGGTGCGAGACCTCTTCCACGCCACGCCGGCGCGGCTGAAATTCATGAAGTCCGCCCGGGCCGAGGCCCTGGCCATCGCCGACGCCGTGAAGCGCCAGGCCATGGCGGCCGAGACCGTCGCCTTCAGTCTCGATCTCGACGGACGCAAGACCCTGCGCCTGCCCGCCGAAGCCGCCGGTCCGGAGGGACGGCTTGCGCGCCTTGCGGCGGTCCTGGGGCGTGAGTTCGCGGACAACGCCCTGGCCATCGATCAGGAGCGCGAGGGCGTCCGCCTGACCGGCTATGCGGGCCTGCCCACCTACAATCGTGGTTCGGCGGCGCATCAGTATCTGTTCGTCAACGGCCGGGCGGTGCGCGATCGCCTGCTGCATGGGGCGCTGCGGGCGGCCTATGCGGACTTTCTGGCCCGTGACCGGCATCCGGCCGCGGCGCTCTATCTCGATCTGGATCCGACCCTGGTGGACGCGAACGTCCACCCGGCCAAGGCCGAGGTGCGGTTCCGCGATCCCGGCCTGGCGCGGGGGCTGATCATCGGCGCCCTGCGGCACGCCCTGGCGGGCGCCGGCCACCGCGCCGCCACCACTGTTTCCACCGCCGCGCTGGGCAGCTTCCGCCGGGAGCCCTCGGCCGCGGGCTTTTCCGCCTGGAGCGCGGGCGGCTGGTCGCCAACCTCGACCGGCCAGCTTCCCGGCCTGACCGGAGTCTCGGCGTGGTCCGAAACCTGGGCCGGGCCCTCCGGGCTGGCCGATGCTCTCGCCGCCGCCGCCGGCGCGGCCTCCGTCCGGGTGGAGGAAGAGCCGCCGGATTTCCCGCTCGGCGCCGCCCGGGCTCAGGTCCACGCCACCTATATCGTCAGCCAGACCCGCGACGGCGTGGTCATCGTCGATCAGCACGCGGCCCACGAGCGGCTGGTCTATGAGCGGATGAAGGCCCAGATGGCGGCAGGCAATGTGGCGCGCCAGACCCTGCTGCTGCCCGAGGTGGTGGAACTCGATCCGGCCGAAGCCGAGCGGATCTGCGCCCGCGCCGAGGAACTGGCCGCCCTGGGGCTTGGCCTGGAACCCTTCGGTCCCGGCGCCGTGCTGGTGCGCGAGACGCCCGCCCTGCTGGGCGACACCGATGTGGCGGGGCTGGTGCGTGACATCGCCGACGATCTGGCGGAGAACGGCGCGCCCCTGGCCCTCGGCGAGCGGCTGGTGGAGGTCTGCTCGACCATGGCCTGCCACGGCTCGGTAAGGGCCGGCCGGACCCTGAACGCCGCGGAGATGAACGCTTTGCTGCGGGAGATGGAGGCCACGCCCCACTCGGGCCAGTGCAACCACGGCCGGCCCACCTATGTCGAACTCAAGCTCGCCGATATCGAGCGGTTGTTCGGCCGCCGCTGACCGCTCAGGCGGGTCTCAGGAACCACACGCGCGCCGCCCCCCATTTGCGGTCGTCGAGCACCGTGAAACCTGGCTGCGCTGGCGCCGGTTCGGCGGCGCCGCGCTCGGCAACGATGAGCGCGTCGGCCGTGAGCCAGCCGCCCTCGGCGAGACACGCCAGCGCCGGCTCGACCAGCCCCTGGGCGTAGGGGGGATCAAGGAAGACGACATCGAAGGCCGCCAGGTTCGCCGGGCGGGGTCCCAGCCGGGCGGCGTCGGCCCGGCGCGGCTCGCACGCGCCGCCAAGACGAAGGGCGGACAGGTTCTCGGTCATGGCCGCGATGGCGTCGCGGTCGTTGTCGACCAGGAGCCCGAACGCCGCGCCGCGTGACAGGGCCTCAAGCCCCAATGCGCCCGAGCCGGCGAAAAGATCGAGAACCCGACGCCCGGCGAGCGAGCCGCCCCAGGCGGCGTGTTCGAGCACGTTGAACAGCGCCTGACGCGTCCGGTCGGCCGTCGGGCGCGTGGAGTGTCCCTTCGGCGCCACAATGGAGCGTCCGCGATGCGCGCCGCCGATTATTCGCATCGATTATCCTTTGGAATCGGCCAGTTGTCCCGCAAGGATAGGCCTATCGGAGGTGCAGAGTCTTGATGAGCGCGGCTGGAGTATGGGCTGGCTTGGCGGACTCGGTGTTTCTGGCCGGATTCGACCCGCGTGAGCGCGATCCGGCCCATATCGCCGTCGCGTTTGTCGGGGGCTGCCTCCTCGCCATGCTGGCGGCGATCTGCTGCCATTTGCTGATCGTCATCCCCTATGCGCTGCTGGCGGGCGAAGGCGCGCGGGGTCTGAACGGACTTGGCGATGTCGCCCGGGCCATGAATGACCCCAACATCTCAAGTCCGGCGCTGACTGTGGTGCGCCTCATTGTGGCAACCGCCGACAATGCGGTGCTGTGGGTCGTCTTAGTCGCCTTCGCCGCGGTGATCGTACACCATCCGCTTCGCACCTATCTGACCGTGGCTCCGCATTTCCGTTGGCGGCTGATGGGCCTGGCGATGGTGCTCGCCATCGCGGTGGTCATGCCCATGGTGATCGCCGAACGTGTCCTTGAGGGCGACGCCGCGCTGCCGCCGATTCTCAGTGTCTCGTCTCTGCCGGGTGACCGTCTGGGCTACATCCTGGCCGCTTTGCTGCTGATTCCGGCGGCCTTTGCAGAAGAACTCATCTTTCGGGGCTGGCTGATGCGCCAGATCGGCGCCTTTCTTCGCAAGCCGGCCATCGTAATTAGCGTGTCGTCACTCACGTTCTCGGCCGTTCACGGGGATTTCGCCCCGGATGTCTTTCTAGCGCGAGCGCTGATGGGCGCGGGCTTCGGCTATATGACCCTGCGGCTGGGCGGCATTGAGTTCCCGACCGGCGTGCACGCCGCGTACAACATTCTTCTCGTGCTTTTCCTCCAGCCGCTGAGCGTCGGCCCGACGGTGGGCGCCGACGTTCCGGCTTTCTCTGTCGTGGCGAATGTCGCCCTGCTCGGCGGCTATGTGCTGATCACCGAACTGACGGTGCGGATTCCGGCGCTGCGGCGTCTCGCCGGTCTCAGGATGGAAGAGATCAGCCCCAGCCACGACGTCTCGGCGCACGTCAGCTAGGTTTGCGCGGCGGCCTCTTTGCGCCCCGAGGCGCGGACGGTCCCGCCTTTTTCGGTCGCGCGATCGGCGTCTTGGCGTGGGAGGCCTTCGGCGGGCCGGTGAAGGTCGCCTTCTTCTTCGGCCGCGCCCAGCCCGGCTTATAGACCAGCGGCGGCGGCGGGGGCTCGCCGGCGGCCCTGTCGCCACCCTTGAGACTGGGTGTGCGGCGTCCCGGTCCGCGGACCGACTTGTAGAGCGCCCGCTCGCCGGTCGGCATGTTTTCCGGCGCCACCAGCCCGGCCAGCTGTTCGCGGATGACGCGCGGGCCAACCTCCTCGACCTCGCCGACGCCCAGGGTTCCGATGGCGAAGGGCCCGTAGGCCACGCGAATCAGGCGGTTCACGGTCAGGCCCAGAGCCTCGAGCACCCGGCGGACCTCCCGGTTCTTGCCTTCGCTCAAGGTGACCGAGATCCACAGATTGGCGCCGCTCGGCCCGTCCTTGGCCTTCTCGAGCCTGGCGTCGATGGCGCCGTAGCGGACACCCTCCACGGTGATGCCGTCCTTCAGGTTGTCCAGCCGGGCCTGATCGATCCGGCCCCAGGCCCGGGCGCGATAGCGCCGGACCCAGCCGCTGGAGGGCAGCTCAAGGGCGCGTGAGAGGCCCCCATCGTTGGTCAGCAGCAGCAGGCCTTCGGAATTGAGGTCGAGGCGTCCAACCGAGATCAGCCGCGGCAGGCCCGGCGGCAGGGCGGCGAAGACGGTAGGCCTGCCGCGCGGATCGTTGTGACTGGTCACGAGGCCGGCGGGCTTGTGATAGCGGAACAGCCGCGTCTCCTCGGCCGCGCTCACGGTCTTGCCCTCGACCGTCAGGCGGTCGCGCGGACCGACATTCACTGCCGGCGTGGCGAGGGTCTCGCCGTTAAGCGCCACCTTGCCCTCGGCGATCAGGCGTTCGACCTCGCGGCGGGAGGCGACGCCGGCACGCGCCAGCACCTTGGCCACACGCTCGCCGGCGCCGGTGGCCTCCGCCTCCGCGCCGGACGCGGCGGCGATCGCCGCGCGGGTTTCAAGCCTGGACTGCGGCGGGCTTTTCGCCTTCGCCGCTTGACCTGGGGGCCTGGGGTCTCTTCGTTGCTTGGGATGGCCGACCATGATCTCCCCACCATGCGCATTGCGCTCGCCGAGGCGCAAGCCGCCGCGGACCGCGGCGAGGCGCCGATCGGGGCCGTGATCATCGATCCGGCGACCGGCGAGGTGATCGCGCGGGCTTCGAACGCGCCGATCGCCGGGCATGATCCGACAGCGCACGCGGAGATTCTGGCCCTGCGCGCGGCGGGGGCGGCGCTGGGCAATTATCGCCTGACGGGCCTGACCTTGGTGGTGACCCTGGAGCCCTGCGCCATGTGCGCCGGGGCGATCAGCCACGCGCGGATCGGACGGCTGGTGTTTGGCGCGGAGGACGCCAAAGGCGGGGCGGTGGTCCACGGCCCGCGGTTCTTCGAGCAACCCACCTGCCATTGGCGTCCGGAGGTCGCCGGCGGAGTGCTGGCGGAGGAGAGCGCGGCGATGCTTCGCGGGTTCTTCCGCGACCGTCGCGGCAAGGGCGGCTGACGCCAAGGCTCGGGGGGCTCGTCGATCGCCGTTGCCGCATCGCCCTGTAGCGGACATTCCAAATGCGTGCTGTGGGTGGAGAGCCGCCATCAGGCTCGCTTCGGCTTTCGGACATCCGCGACCTTCCCTTGCCCCTCGCTCGGCGCCGATCTCGCTCAAGGCGCGCGCCGACAAGTGGCTCAAGCCGGGATACGGACCGGCAAGCTGTGGTAGCCCTTCACGAACGGCGAGGCGACGCGTTCGGGCTCGCCCACGACTTCGATGACCGGGAAGCGCTTCAGGATCTCCTCCCAGACGACCCGCAGTTGCATCTCGGCTAAGCGGTTTCCGACGCAGCGGTGGATGCCGAAGCCGAACGACAGGTGCTGACGCGGGCGCTCGCGGTCGATGAGGTAGGCGTTCGGGTTCTCGATCACCGTCTCGTCGCGGTTGCCCGAGACGTACCACATGATCACCTTGTCGCCCTTCTTGATGGTCTTGCCGCCGATCTCCACGTCACGGGTGGCGGTGCGGCGCATATGAGCCAGCGGCGTTTGCCACCGCACCGTCTCGGATACCATCGAGGGGATCAGCTCAGGGCGGTCGCGCAACTTGGCGTACTCGTCCGGGTTCTGATTCAGCGCCAGCACGCTGCCGGTAATCGTGTTGCGCGTGGTGTCATTGCCGCCGACGATCAGCAGGCCCACGTTGCCGAGGTATTCCATCGGGCTCATGTTCCGCGTCGCCTCGCCGTGCGCCAACATCGAAATCAGGTCGCACTGGGGCGGAGCGTTGACGCGCTCGTTCCATAGCTGGGTGAAAACGCCCAGGCACTCCATGAGAATCGCCAGCTTCTCGTCGTCGGTCTCGACCAGCATGCCGGGACCGGGAATCGTCGTCGTCACGTCCGACCAATAGGTCAGCTTTCGCCGCTCCTCGAACGGGAAGTCGAACAGGGTCGCCAGCATCTGGGTTGTCAGCTCGATGGAGACGCGATCAACCCAGTCGAAGGTCTCGCCGCGCGGCAGCTCATCGAGGATTCGTCCGGCCCGTTCGCGGATCAGGGGCTCCATGCGCGCCAGGTTCGTGGGCGAGACAACGGGGCTGACGGTCTTGCGCTGGGCGTCGTGCTTCGGCGGATCCATGGCGATGAAATTCGGTAGGCGAAGGTCCGACCGCTGGTCGAGAATGGCGATGCCGCCCAGTTCTGCTTCCGACGAGAAGGCCTCGTGGTTGGTGTCCACGGCCATGATGTCGTTGTAGCGGGTGATCGACCAGTAAGGCCCGAAGACGCTCTGGCGGCAGTAGTGCACCGGGTCCTCGCGGCGCAGGCGCTCGAAGAGCGGCCAGTGGCTATCGGTGCGCCAAAGCTCGATATCGCTGACGTCGATGTCCTCCAGCGACGTCGCGTAGGCGTCGGAGTTCACAGCAACGGTGTTGGCGCCGTCCGGCATCGCGTAGCTCCCTGGTTCCGCCGGGGCCTCGGACAGGCCATTTCCCGATCGTGGCTACCAGGTTAGCCGCGCGGGGGGCCGGGGCGAGTGCGCATCGCGCCTATCTCTTGGCATTTTGCGCCACAGGTGGCAGGTTTGCCGCCATGGCCGTGGCAGACACTCTCGAACAGCTGCCCATGACCATGGGCTATTTCAGGCTGATCCTTCGGAGTTTCGGCGACACGGCGGAACGCCGGGCAGCGATCCTTGCTGGAACCGGCGTTACCGAGGCGGCGCTGGTCGACCCTGCTGCGGATATCAGCCTGCGCCAACAGGTCTGCCAGTTCGAGAACCTGAACGCCCTCGAAGGCGAAGGTTGGCCGTTCAAGAGGCCTGACCTGTGGAGCCAGGCCTCGCACGGCGCCGTCGCGGTGGCGGCCATGAGCGCGCCGGACTTGGGCGCCGCGCTTGACATCATCGCCATCTACAGCCGCGCCAGGGCTCCGTTCAGCCGAATACGGGTGCGGCGCACAGAGCGTGTGATCCGCTTTGACTACGAGCTGGAAGTGCCCCTCACGGAAGCGCAGCTTCTACCGATCGTGGAAATCTCGTTCATGGCGCTTCACTCCGCCCTGGGGACGCTGCTGGGGCGTTTCCCGGACGAGGCCCGGTTCCGGTTCGCAGGTGGAGCGCCAAGCTACGATGAGCGGGTTCGAGAAGTCCTAGGTCCCGGCGTGCTTTGGGACGCGGCCGTCACAGGCCTCGATTTGCCCGTGCGCCTGTTGGCCACAACGTCACCGTTTGCCGATCCGGCCTTGCATGCCCGCGCCATCGAGGAGCTTGACCTGGCGCTCAAACGCCTGGCCACCCCACTGGACCTGCGAGGTCGTGTGGAGCGCCTGCTTCGCACTGTCCCGGACGGGCGCCTGGATGCCGACACCGCGGCTCGCGCGGTCGGCGTCTCGCGCCGCACTCTCGTTCGGCGGCTCAGTGAGGCGGGAACAAGCTTCCGTAAGCTCGTGGACACCGACTTGAGCCGCCGGGCATCCCAGTTGCTCGACGCGAGTACGCTGAGCCACGCCCAGATCGCCGCGCGGCTAGGCTACAGCGACCCCACGAGCTTTAGTCGCGCCAGACGTCGTTGGATTGAAGAGCGCGAGCGTGGCCGGGGTTTATGAGCTTAGGGTCGCGGACCGTAGCGAGTCGGCCGCCAGGAACCCGACATTCGCGGCTCATCCGGCTTCGGGCCCGAAGGCGTCCCTTCCGAACGGGTCAGATGGTTGGACGCCGGGCCCGAGGTTAGCGCGCGCAATCGCTCCGTCCGAAGGTCACGGCGTCGCGACCAACGTTCGTCGTTTCACAGGCGGAGCGCCTTGACCTGGCGCTGACGACGCTTAGAGCGGGCACGAGATGCCCGACTCGTTCGATTCCTCGACAGGAGATCAAGGCAACGCTGAGCGGGCAGACGCCGCCAGAGTGCAGGCCTTCCTCAGGGTGCGGGCGACAATCCGCTCCGGTCCGTTCTCAGTCCTGATCTCACCGTCTGACGCGGGACTTTACACCAACTACGCGGTTCCCGACGACGACGCGCAACCGACGCCCGCCGACATCGCAGCGCTTGAACATGTGTTTCAAATCCACGGCCGAACGGCACGTCTTGAGTATGCCCCCGACGCCGCGATGGCCGTGGAGGCCGCGCTGGTCGCCGCCGGATTTTCAGTCGAGTTGCGCCCGCCGCTGATGGTTTGCAACGCGGGCCGGCTTCGGCCCGTCCGGCCCCTCGCGGATTTCGACCTAGCCTTCACGGAGAACGAGGCCGACCTGTCCGAGGCGGCGCGTGTCCAGGCCGAGGTCTATGATGGCGACCCGGCCGACTTCCGCTGGCTCCGCGAGATGCCGAGTAGAGGTGGGCGCGTTGTCGTCGCCCGTCACCGCCGCACAGGCGACATGGCCGGCGTAGGGGCCTTCATGAGACCGTTTGCTGCGGGCACCGAGGTGGTGGGCATAGCCACACGTCCGGCTTTCCGGCGAAGGGGTCTGGCGCAAGCGCTCACGGCAACGCTGACCGAAGCCGCTTTCAAGGTCGGTTGCCACATGACCTGGCTGTCGGCGGCGGGCCAGGCGCAGTCGAACATCTATGCCCGCGTCGGCTACGAACGCCGCGAGCCGATGCTGTTCATCTCCAAGCTCGATCTCAGGACGTGACGCGACGAACCTCAGCATCGGGTCGCGAACCATCGCCGGGTCGTGGCCGGGAACCCGACATTCGCACATGTTTGGACGTCGCGGCGGCGTGCTGGCGGAGGAGAGCGCGGCGATGCTTCGCGGGTTCTTCCGCGACCGTCGCGGCAAGGGCGGCTGACGCCAGAGGTCGGGGAACTCGTCAATCGCCATTGCCGCGTCGCCGTGGAGCGGACATTCCCAATGCGTGCTGTGGGTGACAGGCAGACATCTCCTATCCCAGGTGCAACGGGGCGGTCAGAAACGGAGACGCGGCAGTGAAGCGAGCATTCGGCAGCAAATTCGTCAGATTGCCCGCGTCATTGTTGCTGGCAATATTTGGGCCCATTTCGATGGATTTGGGATGGACTTTTTTCGAAACTCTCATGCATTGGGATATTTCAGCCGGAATTATTATTGCTACGGTTGTGGGATTGGTTCTGGGCATCTGTGGAATATTGCTGCTTCCGATGCCGCGGGCGATTCGTTACCTTATTTTGATACCTTATTTCCCGATAATGCTGATCGGTTCGGCGCTTCTGGCTGCCGGTATTTCATGCGCTTTTTTATTGCGAGAATGCATATAGCGCTGTCGTCAGTCGGCTGCAGAGGGTCGGGACCCTGCCAACGTCTCACATGGGTCGCCCACGGGCATTGGCCTTCGGCCAGATTCGAGACCTCCGGCTGACAGGCTCGCCGAGGGTGCGCCGGGACTCAACCGTCAGATTTTGACCACTAGCTGATCCTGTACTGCCGTTCCGGGTCGCGCTGGGGGACGCCGGTTTCCTGCCCCAACGGATAGGCCAGGGCGCCGTCGGGGGCGTACTGCAGGATATAGGCCTTGCGGACCTGGCCGGTGAGATTGGGGCCGGTCCGGTGCGGCGTGAGCGAGGAGAACACCACCACATCACCCTTGCGAGCGGGCGCCGCCACGGCGTCGACAGCCTCGTCCAGGCATTGCATCCCCAGTCGCGTGACGCGGTGGGCCAGGGTCCCCAGCCGGTGCAGGCCCGGCGCGACCCACGGACAGCCGTTGTCCTCGGTGGCGTCGTTCAATGCCACCCAGCAGGTGAGGTACTGCTGCGGCTCGATGAAGGTGTAGCCGTTGTCCTGGTGCCAGGGGAATTCCTCCGGATTCTCCGGTTTCTTATAGACGGCCTGGTCCCAGTAGAGCCGCGCCGCGGGCCCGATGAGATCATGGCAAAGCCCCTGGAACACCGGATGCCGGCTGAAATCGCGCAGGATTTCGGATCTTGCCACCAGATGGATGGTGAAGGTGATGGCGTCGGCCTTGGCGATCAGACGCCGACCCTCCGGATATTGCCGCAAGGCCTCCTCGCCGGCGTGTTCGAACGGGGCGATGGCCTGGGCCACGGCGTCCATCTCCGCGGCGGTGAACGCATCCTTCAGAACGAAGAAGCCGTCGCGGTTGAAGGACTCAGCCTGAGCTTCAGTAACAAAGGCGAAGGGGCCCGCAGCGGGAGTCCAGGCGAAGTCCCGGCTGCGGGGGTGGCGTTCAGGCATCTGGGCGTCTCTCGTTTCCTCACCCCGATTGAACAGGGTTCGCCGGCCGCTGTCACGGCGCTTCGGCGCCCGCTTGCGGTCGTGCGGCGGCGGGCTGAAGATGTCGGCCAACGACACCAAAACACGGGCGGAGGATTCAATGGGATTGCTTGAGGGTAAGGTCGCCATCGTCACCGGGGCCGGCAACGGCCTGGGCGAGGCCTATGCGAAGCTGTTCGTCCGCGAGGGTGCGGCGGTGGTGGTCAATGACCTGGGCGGCGCGCGCGACGGCACCGGCGCCGACGTCTCGTCGGCCCAGAAGGTGGTGAACGCCATCGTCGCCGAGGGCGGCCGGGCCGTGGCCAACGGCGATGATGTCTCCACCGTCGCCGGCGGGGAGAACATCCTGAAGTCGGCGCTGAACGCCTTCGGCCGGGTGGACATCCTGGTTAGCAACGCCGGGATCCTGCGAGACAAGACGTTCGCCAACACCTCCGAGGCCGACTGGGACGCGGTGGTAAAGGTGCACCTCAAGGGCGCCTATTGCGTCACCCTGCCGGTCTGGAAGTGGATGAAGGACAATGCGGTCAAGGGCGTGATCGTTCAGACCTCCTCGACCTCGGGGCTGTTCGGCAATTTCGGCCAGGCGAACTATGGGGCCGCGAAAGCGGGGCTCTACGGCTTCATGCGCGTGCTCTCCATCGAGGGCCGCAAATACGGCATCCGGGTCTGGGGCCTAGCGCCCGGCGCCTTCACCCGCCTGACAAGCGACCTGCCCGGCCTGCGCGACCGCGAGCCACATCCGCTGTCGCTGCCCGACGCCATCGCCCCGGCGGTGCTCTATATGGTCAGCGACCTCTCGGGCGACCGCACAGGGATCATGCTCGGCGCCTCCCAGCGCGGCGTGCGCGAGATCCGCATGCTCCAGGCCAAGGGCTTCGCCCCCACCGGCCCCTGGACCGCCCAGGACGTCGCCGACCACGCCGACGATGTGTTCTTCGCGGAGGATTCGGTGACGGCGGTGGGCTGAGGCCAACTCCTTAAGGGCTCGGATCGGGTTGTCGCTTCGGGGGTGAAATGGCACTCGTTTCAAACAACTGTTTGAAACGAGGAGCCCGCCATGGATTTCGACTATTCGCCGCGCCAGAAGGATCTGATCCGTCGCGTCTCGGACTTCATGGACGCGCACATCTATCCGGCCGTGCCGATCTATGACGCCCAGCAGGCCGAGGGCGACCGCTGGAAAGTGCTGCCGATCATCGAGGAGCTGAAGGCGAAGGCCAAGACGACCGGCCTGTGGAACATGTTCATGCCGCCCTCGGCCGGTCACCCGCCGCTGGAGGACACCTTCGAGTTCGAAGGCATTCAGCTCACCAATCTCGAATACGCGCCGATCTGCGAAATGTTCGGCCGGGTGAGTTTCGCCTCCGAGGTGTTCAACTGCTCGGCCCCGGACACCGGCAATATGGAGGTGCTCAACCGCTTCGGCACCTTGGAGCAGAAGGAGCGCTGGCTGCGGCCGCTGATGACCGGCGACATCCGTTCGGCCTTCCTGATGACCGAGCCGCTCGTCGCGTCGTCCGACGCCACCAATATCGAGACGCGCATCGAGCGTGACGGCGACGACTATGTGATTAACGGCCGCAAATGGTGGTCCTCCTGCGTGGGCGACCCCCGCTGCAAGGTCGCCATCGTCATGGGCAAGACCAATCCCAACGCCGCGCCGCACGCCCAGCAGTCGCAGGTGCTCGTGCCCCTCGATGCGCCAGGCGTGAAGGTGCTGCGGATGCTGCCGGTGTTCGGCTATGACGACGCCCCGCACGGCCACGCCGAGATGCTGCTGGAGAACGTGCGCGTGCCCGTCGAGGACAGCCTGATCCTTGGCGAGGGCCGCGGCTTCGAGATCTCCCAAGCCCGCCTGGGCCCGGGCCGTATTCACCACTGCATGCGCACGATCGGCACGGCCGAGCTGGCCCTGGAGAAGATGTGCAAGCGCCTGATGAGCCGCAAAGCCTTCGGCAAATACGTCTCCGAACATTCGGTGTGGGAGCAGCGGGTGGCCGAGGCGCGGACGGATATCGAAATGACCCGCCTGCTCTGCCTCAAGGCCGCCGACATGATGGACAAGGCCGGCAACAAGACCGCCCGCCTGGAGATCTCCATGATCAAGGTCGCGGCCCCAAACATGGCCCTGAAGATCATCGACGACGCCATCCAGGCCCATGGCGGCGGCGGGGTGACCAGCGATTTCGGCCTGGCCAAGATGTATTCCAGCCAACGCACCCTGCGCCTCGCCGACGGTCCGGACGAGGTGCACAATCGCACCATTGCCCGCATGGAGTTCGCCAAATACGGTGATCTGCACGCCAGAATCCGCGCCGAACGCGACGCTCAGCGGGTTCCGGTGGGCAGCCGCTAGGCCCCGCCAGGCCTGGGCTTTTCCGGCATTGACGAGGCCCGGCCCCGCAAGGCGCCGGGCCTTCCGTCGACTCCGCGCGTCTTGACGGATGGAAGACGCCTCCCTATCTGCGCGTTGGCACTCGATGCGGGTGGCTGCTAACGGCGGCTTTCGGCGCGGGTCCACCGAAATTCAAACCTCTCAGAACTCACGGAGAAAACATCCATGGCGTTTCGTCCGCTTGGCGACCGCGTCCTCGTTCGCCGCATCGAGGAAGAAGCAAAGACCAAAGGGGGCATCATCATCCCCGACACCGCGAAGGAAAAGCCGCAAGAAGGCAAGGTTGTCGCCGTCGGCCCCGGCGCGCGCGACGACTCCGGCAAGGTGCAACCGCTCGACCTGAAGGCCGGCGACCGAATCCTGTTCGGCAAGTGGTCCGGCAGCGAGATCAAGCTCGATGGCGAAGATCTGCTGATCATGAAGGAAAG
>CAIQJF010000083.1 GCA_903872075.1 uncultured Caulobacteraceae bacterium
CGGATCGCGTTCCTGGCAATCGGCCAGCTTGCCGGGCAGGGACGAGATATCCAGGGCCGACTTGCGGCGGGTCAGATCGCGCGCCTTGCGCGCCGCCTCGCGGGCGGCGGCGGCCTCGGCGATCTTCATGACCACCAGCTTGGCTTCGGTGGGGTGTTCCTCGAACCACTGGCTGAGGCCCTCATTGACCAGGCCCTCGACGGCGGGCCGCGCCTCGGAGGACACCAGCTTGTCCTTGGTCTGGGAGGAGAACTTCGGATCGGGGAGCTTGATCGAGAGCACGCAGGTCAGGCCTTCGCGCGCATCCTCGCCGGTGACCTGCACCTTTTCGCGCTTGGTCATGCCCGAGCTTTCCGCATAGCCGGTGATCACCCGGGTCAGGGCGGCGCGGAACGCCGAGAGGTGGGTGCCGCCGTCTTTCTGCGGGATGTTGTTGGTGAAGCAGAGCATGGTCTCGTGGTAGCCGTCGTTCCACCAGAGGGAGAGATCGATCTCGATCTTGTCCCGGCGGCCGCGGATCACCAGCGGGGCCTTCAACAGGGGCGTCTTGGCCTTGTCGAGGTGGCGCACGAAAGCCTCGACCCCGCCGGCGTAGTGCAGGATCTCATGATAGGTGTCGGCGCTGCGCAGATCGCGGAAGTGGATCACCACGCCGGAGTTCAGGAACGCCAGTTCGCGCAGGCGGTGCTCAAGCGTCTTCCGGTCGAAGTCGATGTGGGCGAAGGTTGTCGTGGACGGATAGAACGTGACTTCCGTGCCGGTGAGGAAATCGCCATTTTCGCGTAAGGGGGCGTCGCCGACGACCGCCAGAGGCGTGACGGTGTCGCCGCGCTCGAAGCGCATCTCATGGCTCTTGCCGCCCCGGTGGATCTTGAGAATCAGCCAGTCGGAGAGGGCGTTCACCACCGAGACGCCCACGCCGTGAAGGCCACCGGAGACCTTGTAGGAGTTCTGGTCGAATTTCCCGCCGGCGTGCAGCTGGGTCATGATGACCTCGGCGGCGGAGACGCCCTCGCCTTCGTGGATGTCGGTGGGGATGCCTCGTCCGTCGTCGGTGACAGTCACAGAGCCGTCGCCGTTGAGGGTGACTTCCACGCGCGTAGCGTAGCCCGCCAGCGCCTCGTCGATGGCGTTGTCCACCACCTCATAGACCATGTGGTGGAGGCCTGAGCCGTCGTCGGTGTCGCCGATGTACATCCCCGGGCGCTTACGCACCGCGTCGAGGCCTTTCAGGACCTTGATCGAATCGGCGCCGTATTCGGCCGCGGCGGCGTCGGCCGCGATGTTGTGAAGCGCGTCGGGGGTTTCGTCGGTCATCTAGTCTTCCAGCACGGTCAGGCGCGAGGCGTCGACATGGACGCCGATGGCCCGACCCTTGAGGGTTTCGAACAACGCTTCATCCGTGCCGGTCAGAAAGGCCTGGAGAGAAAGCGCCTCGATCTCGTCGAAGAGCGAGGCGCGCCGGTGAGGGTCCAGATGCGCCGCGACTTCGTCGAGCAACAATATAGGATTTGGCTCGGACTCGACACGTGAAAGTCGCGCCGCCTGGGCCAGAACCAGATTGAGAATCAGTGCTTTCTGCTCGCCGGTCGAACATTCCGCGGCCGGACGACCTTTTTCCACATGTCTGACGGCCAGATCGCCCCTGTGAGGACCGGTCAGGGCCCGTCCTGCGGCCCGGTCGCGGCCGCGGCCTCGCTCCAGGGCGAGGCGCAGATCTGATTCGATTTCGTCGGCGCCGTCGCCACCGGCCGCCTGAGTCTCCCACGTTCCGGTGAGCGTCAGCGCCGCCCGCGGGAACGGCCTGTCGGCCCGCCGCAGGATCTCTTCATCGAGCACCCGCACCGCCCCGGCGCGCGCCACGGCCATCCGCGCACCCGCCGCGGCCATCCGCGCCTCAACCGCCCGCAGCCAGTCGCCGTCGGGAACCTCCTCCGCCAGCAGCCGCCCCCTTTCCCGCAGCGCCCGCTCATACGCCCCCACGTGGGCCGCGTGCAGCGGCTCGGCGGCGAACACCAGCCGGTCGAGAAATCGTCGCCGCTCGGCCGCCCCGTCGAGGAACAGGCGGTCCTGCGCGGGTGTGAGCCACATCGGCCGCAGGCGCCGGGCCATTTCGCCGGGCGGGACCGCCTCGCCGTCGATCCTCACGAGCCGCCGTGCGCCGCCGCGGCTCTCGACGCCGGTTCCGATGACGAACGCCTCCTCGCCGTCGGCCACCCGCGCGGATACGGCCCAGGGCGCGCCATCATCCTCGTCAGGCGCGCGCCGTCCCATCTCCGCCAGGGCTGCGCCGCGCAGCCCGCGACCCGGTGATAGCAGGCTTATGGCTTCGAGGATGTTGGTCTTGCCCGCGCCGTTGGGACCGAACAGGAACACGCTGCGCCCGGCCGGCGCCAGATCGGCGCGGTCGTAGCAACGGAAATCGGTCAGCCGCAGGTGGTTGAGCGCGGAGCGCACCGCTGGAGAGGCGCCGGATTGCGCCTCACGCCCTCAGGGGCATGAGCACATATTGCACCCCGGCGTCGGTGGGATCGATCACCAGCACGGGGTCCAGCATGGTGGCCGAGGCCGCCCGCTCGGCGAAACGGAACTCGGTCAGTTCGCCACCGATCTGCGAGGTCACGTCCAGCAGATATTTGGCGTTGAAGCCGATTTCGAAGGGCTCGCCGTCGTAGTCGACTTCCAGTTCTTCCACCGCCTGGCCGGTTTCCATGTTGCGGACGGTCAGGATCACCCGCCCTGGCTCCGCCGACAGCTTTACCGAACGGCTCTTCTCGGAGGAGATCGTCGAGACCCGGTCGACCGCCGCCGCGAACAGGGCGTTGTCGACGGTCATGATGCGGGTGTTGTCGCGCGGAATGACCCGTGTGTAGTCCGGGAACGAGCCATCGATCACCTTGGACGTCAGGCTGGCCTGGCCAAAATCGAAGCGGGCCTTCTGCGGGCTGAGGCGCAGATCGATCGTCTCGCCGGAGTCTTCCAGCAGGCGCCGGGCTTCCTGAATGGTCTTGCGGGGAATGATCACGCCAGGGGCGCCGGCGGCGCCCTCGGGGGCCGGCATTTCGGCCAGGGCGAGGCGGTGGCCGTCGGTGGCCACGGCGCGAAGGATTTCCCGGCCTTCCTCGACCAAGGTGTGCAGGTAAATCCCGGTCAGATAATAGCGCGTCTCTTCGGTGGATATGGCGAAGCGGGTGCGGTCGATCAGCCGCATCAGCCCGACGGTGTCCACCGACACCGGGCCCGACAGGCCATCGGACGACATGATCGGGAAATCGCCGGCGGGCAGCACCGGCAGGTTCACGCGGTAGCGTCCAGCCCGAACCTGCAGGCGGGGGTCCTCGCCGTTGAAGCTCAGCGAAATCTCGGCGCCTTCCGGCAGTTTGCGGACGATCTCGTAGAGAGTGTGCGCGGGCGCCGTGATCTGACCCGGCGTCTCTACATGAGCGCTCGTCTCATCGAGGATTTCCATATCCAGATCTGTCGCCGACAGCGCGAGGCCCGAGGCGCGGGCCGTGAGCATGACGTTGGACAGAATGGGGATTGTGTTGCGCCGCTCCACGACGCTTTGCACGTGTCCGAGCGCCTTCAGAAGCGCGGCCCGCTCGATCGTCAGCTTCATGTCTGTGTCCAAAACGGCGTCCCGGGGACGCGAATCCCAGGGACGACCGGCTAAAATGGACTTGGCAGACTAACGTAAATGCGGGCGCGAGGAAGAGGCTTCGCGGCAAAGGTCGCGTTTGTCTCAATCCCCGGCGGATTGGATGGCCGCTTCGGCCGCATGGGTCAGGGTTCCGGTGGAATCGCGCGCGGCCACCACGACCATGGCGGGGCGCACGATCCGGCCAAACAGGGCGAAACCGTCCTGGAGCACCTGGATCACGCCGCCCGGCGCAACCTCCGGAGAGGACTGTTCCATCACGGCCTGATGATGATGCGGGTCGAACTTCTCGCCGGTCTCCGGCGCGATGCGCTTGAGCCCGTTCCGATCGAAGGCCGTATGCAGGTCCTTTTGGGTCATCTCCAGGCCGATGGCGAGGTTGCGCGTCAGTTGGTCCTCGGAATCGCGCGGGGCGTGCTCCAGGGCGCGGGCCAGATTGTCGGCCACGCCGAGCAGGTCCTTGGCGAATTTCGAGATCGCATAGGCGCGGGCGTCGTTCACCTCGCGTTCGGCGCGCCGGCGCGTGTTCTCCACCTCGGCGGCGTAGCGCAGAGCCTGTTCCTTGAGCGCAGCGGCCTCCGCCCGCAGGGCCTGCACCTCGGCTTCATCGAGTGCGCCGATCACGTCATCTTCGACGCTGTCGGGCGCGTCATGCATTTCGGTCATAGACGTCCTTCTTTTCGTTCCTCGCCTGGCGGGGGTCAGCCGCCGGCGTTCATGATCCTGCCCAGGGCGCGGGCGGTGTAGTCCACCAGCGGAATCACCCGGGCGTAGTTGAGTCGGGCCGGACCGATCACGCCGATCGCACCCAGAACTTTCCTTGCGCCAGACATATAGGGGGCCGCGATCAAGGCGGAACCCGAAAGCGAGAAGAGACGTGTTTCCGCGCCGATGAAAATGCGCACGCCTTCGGCGACCCGGACGTCGTCAAGCAGGCCAATCAGCTGTTCCTTCTGTTCGAGATCGTCGAACAGCATGCGGACCCGCTCAAGATCCGCGGCCACGGTCGGGTCGCCGAGCAGGTTGGCGCGGCCCCGGACGATGAGCGCCCGCGCGGCGCCATCCCCTCCGCCCCAGGCCGCCAGACCCTCTTCGATGAGGCGGGCGGCGGCCGTGTCGAGTTCGCGGCGCGCGCGCGCCACGTCGGCGGTCATGTCGGACTTGGCGTCGCTGAGCGTCTTGCCCTTCAGCCGCCCGTTGAGGAAGTTGGACGCCTCCAGCAAGGCCGAGGGCGTGAGCCCCGCCGGGCGCCGCATGAGACGATTTTCTACGGTGCCGTCCTCGAACACCATGACCGCCAGGGCCTGATCGACACCGAGAGAGATGAATTCCACGTGCTTGACGCCCACGTCACGCGCCGGAGTGACGACGACGCCGGCTCCGCCGGCCAGGCCGGACAGAATCTGGCTGGCTTCGTCCATGGCGGAGTCGAAGTTGCGGCCGTGCGCCGACAGTCGGGCCTCGATGTTCCGGCGATCCTCCTCGGCGACATCCCCCACTTCCAGCAGGCCGTCGATGAACAGGCGCAGGCCGGCGTGAGTCGGCAGACGGCCGGCGCTCACGTGGGGCGCGCCAAGCAGGCCCAGTTCCGTCAGGTCCTGCATGGTGTTGCGGATGGAGGCCGGCGAGAGGTGCACGCCGCCCCGTGAAATCGTCCGCGACCCGACGGGTTCGCCGGTCTCGAGATAGGTCTCGACGATCTTCCGGAAGATGTCGCGGGCGCGGGCGTCCAGCTCGGCGAGCGTGGCGCCGGGGAGCGATGTCTGGCCGAGGATCGTGTTGGTCATGGACGGGTCCCTTGGTTTCAAGGATAAGCGCGCCCTCTCGCGGCGCAAGGCGCGCCCGCAATCGCCTGGAGATTGTTATGCGGCCCTCGGATCGTACCCCCAGCATGCTTCGGCAGGTCACTCTCGAGACCGGGGTCAATCGCTATGCGGAAGGGTCCTGCCTGGTCAGCTTCGGCCATACCCGTGTGCTCGTCACGGCCAGCCTTGAAGAGGGCGTGCCGCCGTTCCTCCGCGGACGCGGCGAAGGCTGGGTCACAGCCGAATACGGCATGCTGCCCCGCGCCACGCACACCCGCGGACGCCGCGAGGCGGCGCAGGGCAAGCAGTCGGGCCGCACCCAGGAGATCCAGCGCCTGATCGGGCGGTCCATGCGCGCGGTCGTCGACCTCCGGGCTCTGGGCGAGCGGCAGATCACCCTGGACTGCGACGTCATACAGGCCGACGGCGGCACCCGGACCGCGGCGATCACCGGCGGGTGGGTTGCGCTCAAGCTTGCGACCCGTGGGCTGGTGGAGGAAGGGGTCCTGAAGTCGGACCCGGTTCTTGACCACGTCGCGGCCATCTCTTGCGGAATCTACAAGGGCGCTCCGGTCCTGGATCTTGAGTACGAGGAAGACAGTAACGCGGAAGCGGATGCGAACTTCGTACTGACAGGGACCGGCGACATTGTTGAGATTCAAGCCACGGGCGAAAAGCGCGGGTTCTCGCGCGCGGAATTCGAGGCGCTCTTCGGACTCGCCACGGACGGAATCGCCGAACTCGTCGCCCTCCAAAAGGCCGCCATCGGCGGCTAGGGCCGGCCGGTCCAGGCGACGGTCGCCACTCTTCCATCACGGACGAATTTGTCGGTTGTTCTGTGAGCTAAATCACAGTCAGCCGCGCGAACCGCGACTACATACGGCGAGTGTCAATCCGTCATTGAAGCGTCGCCAAGGCCGCGCCGCGGAGCTTTCCATGGTCGCCGCCCGGCTAGATACCTCCCGCCGACCCCGCGCCATGGCGGAGCGGCCGGCATGACGCCCAACGCCGCCGTAAATACCGAACTTCTATCGCTTGAGGACATTCTCGACGGTCAGGCGCGGCGCCTGTTTGAGCAGGGAAAGTTCGACGCGGCGGCGCCGCTCTACCGTCGCGCTCTGGCGGTGGCCGAGCGGGTGAACGGGCCGGCGCACCCGCAGACCGGCGCGCGCGTGCATGACCTCGCCCGCCTCATGGAGGCCGCCGGCGACTATGCCGGCGCGGCGGCGCTCTACCGGCGCGCCGTGGATATCGCTGAACAGAGTCATGGACCGCACGATCCGAGGACCGCGCTGAGCCTTGCCAATCTGGCTGGACTGTTGCGGACCATGGCCGACGATACCGCGGCCGAGCCGTTGCTGCGTCGCGCCCTGGCGATTTCCGAACAGGCCCTCGGCCCCCTTCACCCGGACATGGTGGTCGCCCTGGACAGTCTGGCCGCCCTGATGCGGGATCGCGGCGACTACACTGGCGCCGAGTCGCTCTGCCGCCGCGCTCTGGGTATTCTTGAGGACGCCTGGGGGCCCGATCACCCGAACACCAGCGCCGGCCTTGGCAATCTCGGCCTGGTTTTGCACAGCCGTGGGGATCTCGATGCGGCGGAACCGCTCTACCGGCGCGCGCTTGAAATCGTTGAGACCAGCGCCGGAACCGATGAGGCCCATGTTTCGATCTGCCTGAACAATCTCGCCGGCCTGCTGCGGGACCGGGGCGAGGCGCGGCAGGCTGCGAGTCTGGCCCGCCGGGCCCTGGCAATCTGGGAGCGGGCGCGGGGGCCTGAGCACCCTGACACCCTCATCATGGTTCGCAATCTGGCTGTGATGCTGCGCGATGTGGATCAGCGACAAACGGCGGAGGCGGAGCGTCTGCGCGATCTCACGCTCTCCGAAGCCGCGCGGGAGCCCCGGGATGTCGCCACCACAGCCCTGCTCACCGCCCGCGCGCAGGTGCGCATCCTTCAGGGGCGCCTGGACGAGGCGGAGATGCTGATTGCTCGGTGCCTGGAGGTCCGCCGCGCCTGTCTCGATGACGGGGATGTGCGGGTCGAGAACCTCTCCCGCTGGCTGGACGACGTCCGGGCCCTTCGCGCCGGCTGACGGCCCGCGGCCGGGTCGCCCTATTCTTCCAGGCCGTCCTCTTCCGGCTCGCCCGGCGGGCCAGGTTCGAACTCCACCAGATCACCCGGCTGGCAATTGAGTTCCCGGCACAGCGACGCCAGGGTCGAGAAGCGGATGGCGCGGGCTTTGCCGGTCTTCAGAATCGACAGATTCGCGATGGTCACGCCGACGCGATCAGCGAGTTCAGTCAGCGACATGCGCCGTTCCAGAAGCAGGCGGTCGAGTTTGACGCGAATGGGCATGACCTAGATCGTCAGCTCCGCCTCGCCGCGCAGGCGGGCGCCTTCGCGGAACACCTCCGCCAGCACCACGATCACGAGGACCGAGAACCAGGTGGTCAGGTTCACGCCGCCGTCGAGGTGTAGTTTTCCCGCCTTCAATTCATGAGCGACAACGGTCGCGGCGGCGACAAAGACGTAGCGACCGACCTCCAGACCGGCAAGCGCCAGGCCGATGATGCGCAGACGGCGGACATTGTCGGGGTGGAAGGGATCGCCCGCGATCAGGGTCTGGAATATCCGGCGCAGACGGCCGACGATCACCAGGGCGCCGCCCATATAGAGGTCGGCGGCCAGCAGGGTGGCGGCGGCGATGGGGCCCAGCCAGGCGCCCTTCAGCTGCAGTTCGCCGATCTTGATCGCCCCGCCCAGCAGGTCGGGATTGAAGCTGAGAAGGAGCACGGCCAGGATCGCCACCGAGACTCCGACGATCGAGATCAGCAGGACCCAGCGGACGACGTCCAGGATCACCTTCAGAAAACTCGATACTGATCCGGGCCCAAGGGCGCGCATCGGTTTCTCCCTGCCAGGGCGCCGGCCCTCGCCGCGCACCCGTTCGACTTCACATTAGGGTTTTAAGTGGTTTGTCAAAGCCCGACCGACCGGCGGCGCTGAAAACCAAACCGCCGCCGGGAGTCTCCTCCGGGCGGCGGTCGGTCAGCCCGCGATGGGGCGCGCTGCGCCATCATCAGACCTGGATGGACTGGACGACCGTGGCGAAGGCGACCACGCCGAGGCCGACGAGGACGACAGTGTGGAAGAGCCGCAGGGCGATCTTGTCGAAGGCGCGGAGGGTTTGGGTGGCGGTCATGGTCAGTTCCTATTGTGCGATGCGGTAGAAAAGCCCTGCTTTTCGGTCCCGCGGGACGGCTCAGCGCCGTCCTTGTGTGATTATCAATACGACCACATCGTTTTTCGATCAAATTACATATCGTTTATCAACATTAACTTTTCGCAATGCAGCATGAATGGCGCTCCGGCGGCGAAAGCGCTAGGAGGCGAGCATGAGCCTCTCTCTTGAACCCGGCCTGCGGCTGGTGGCCGCCACGCACAATCCCGGCAAGGCGCGCGAACTCGCCGCCCTGCTCGAAGGCCGGTTCACGGTGGTCTCCGCCGCCGAACTGGGCCTGGCCGAGCCCGAGGAGCCGGAATCGACCTTCGTCGGCAACGCTATCGTCAAGGCGCGCGCGGCGGCCGACGCCAGCGGTCTGATCGCCCTGGCTGACGATTCCGGCCTCTGCGTCGCGGCCCTGGATGGCGCGCCAGGCATCTTCTCGGCCCGCTGGGCCGGACCCTCCAAGGATTTCAGCCACGCCATCCGTTCGGTGGAGGCGCGCCTCACCGATACCGAGAGCGACGACGCCTCCGCCTGGTTCGTCTGCGCCCTGGCCGTGGCCTGGCCGAACGGGCCGGTGGTGGCCGTTGAAGGCCGCATCGATGGAAGCCTGAGCTTCCCGCCGCGCGGCGACAGGGGCTTCGGCTATGATCCGATTTTCGTCCCCGAGGGCGGCAGCCTGACCTTCGGCGAGATGGATCCCGAGGCCAAAGACGCCATCAGCCACCGCGCCCGCGCGTTTGCGGCGCTCAAAGCGGCGCTGTTTTGACACCAGCGCCCCCGCTGGGCGTCTATGTTCACTGGCCCTACTGCGCGCGCATCTGTCCCTACTGCGATTTCAATGTCGTGCGGGACCGTGGGCGGACCGAACAGAAGGCCGCCCTGACCGCCGCCATCCTGGCCGACCTGCGCGCCCACGCGGCCCTGACCGGTCCGCGCGAACTGGTGTCGATCTTCTTCGGCGGCGGCACGCCCTCGCTGATGACGCCGGACGATGTCGCCGCGGTAATCGCCGCGGCGCGCGGTCTGTGGTCGCCGGCCGGCGAGATCGAAGTCTCGCTGGAAGCCAATCCCACCGACGCGGAGGCTTCGCGGTTCTCCGGCCTGGCGGACGCCGGCGTAACGCGTCTGTCGCTCGGCGTGCAGTCCCTGGACGATCGCGCCCTGACCCTGCTCGGCCGCAACCATGACGCCGCCGCGGCGCGGCGGGCGATCGAAGTCGCCGGCAAGGCGTTCGACCGGCTGTCCATCGATCTGATCTATGCGCTTCCTGACCAGGATCTCGCTGCCTGGGCGCGCGAACTGACGACGGTCGCCGCCCTGGGGCCGGAGCACATTTCGCCCTATCAGCTGACGATTGAGCCCGGGGCGGCCTTTCATCGCCGCGTGCAGCGCGGGACACTGGTTCCGGTCGAGCCGGATCTGGCCGCCGATTTCTATGAGACCACCCAGGCTGTGCTCGAGGGCGCCGGATTCGAGGCCTATGAGGTGTCCAATCACGCCCGGGGCCCCGCGGCCCGCTCGCGCCACAACCTGATCTACTGGCGGGGCGAAGACTATGTCGGGGTCGGACCCGGGGCGCATGGCCGCCTGAGCCTTGGCGGCGACCGTTGCGCCACCGTCGCGCCGGATCCCATCGACGCCTATTTGGCGCGGGTGAAGTCGGAGGGAACCGGGTCGGGCCGCGAGCCCCTCTCCTCCGTGGACGCCGCGTTGGAACGTCTGCTCATGGGCCTGCGAACGGTGGAGGGCGTGGCCGTCGCCGAGTTGGCGCCGCTGAATATCTCGCCCGGCCGTCTGACCGGGCTGAAAGATCTCGTCGCGGTCACCAAGGGCCGGCTGATCGCCACGCCGGCGGGGCGTCCGGTTCTGGACCGCGTCATCGCCGAACTGGCCGATGGCGTCTGACCGCGCCGGGCCCTAGTCTCAACCCGATGACCGATGCGCCGCAGTCCAAGACCAAGCCCAATGTGCTCGCGCCGGGCCTCTATCTGGTGGCGACACCCATCGGCAATCTGCGCGACATCACGCTGCGGGCGCTCGACATCCTGGGCGGGGTCGACGTGGTGCTGTGTGAGGACACCCGTATCGGCGGCAAGCTCCTGGCCGCCCACGGGCTGAAGAGCCGCCTGGAGCGTTACGACGAACACGCCGCCGAGCGCGTGCGGCCCAAAGCCCTGGCGCTGCTGGCGGCCGGCGGCAAGCTGGCCCTGATCTCCGACGCCGGAACACCGCTGGTGTCGGATCCCGGCTACCGGCTGGTGCGTGAGGCCGTGGACCAGGGGGCCGCGGTGTTCGCCGCGCCGGGGGCCTCCGCCGCCCTGGCCGCCCTGACGGTGTCTGGTCTGCCCACGGACAGGTTCCTGTTCGCGGGCTTCCCACCGTCGAAGGCCGCCGGCCGCCGCGAACTGTTCTCCGAACTGGCCCCGGTCCGCGCCACCCTGATCTTCTATGAGGGCGGACCGCGCCTGCGCGCCAGCCTGACCGACATGCTCGCCGTCTTCGGGGATCGCGAGGCGGTCGTGGCCCGTGAACTGACCAAACTTCACGAGACCGTCGTCCGGGGACGGTTGGCCGATCTGGCCATTGACCCTCGCCTGGATTCGCCGCGCGGAGAGATCGTCGTCCTGGTTGGGCCGGGCGAGGACCGCGCCGCCAGCGCCGACGAAGTGGACGTGGCCCTGGCCGAAGCCGTGGCCCGGGTAGGTCCAGCCCGCGCCGCTTCTGAGGTGGCCAAGGCGCTCGGGCTCAACCGGCGGGAGCTCTACGCCCGCGCCCTGGCGCTGAAGGGCGATTGACAGGCCCGACTGGACCACCCCGCGCCCTATTCCCCCGCCGCCGCCGGACGCTTAAGACCGCCTTAGAAGTCGCGAGGAACACCCATGAGCCTGAAGGTCGCCGTTCAGATGGATCCCATCGAGGGGATCAACATCGACACCGACACCTCTTTCCTGATGATGATGGAGGCTCAGGCCCGGGGTCACAGCCTGTGGGTCTATACGCCCGATCGTCTGTCCATGGAGGACGGCCAGGTCACCGCCCGCGGCCGGTCGGTGCGGCTGAAGGCGGTGAAGGGCGATCACGCCGAGCTTGGCCCCTATGAGGTGCGGCGCGTGGCGGAGATGGATGTGGTGCTGATGCGCCAGGACCCGCCCTTCGACATGGCCTATATCACCGCCACCCATTTCCTTGAGACCATCCACCCCGCCACCCTGGTGGTGAACAATCCCGCCGAGGTGCGCAATGCGCCGGAAAAGCTGTTCGTCACCGGCTTCCCGGGCCTGCAGCCGCCGACCCTGATCACCAGCGATCCTGACGCCATCGACGATTTCCGCGCCCGTCACGGCGACATGGTGCTCAAGCCGCTCTACGGCGGCGGCGGCTCCGGCGTGGTTCGTCTGAAGCCTGACGATCCCAATCTCGACGCCCTGCTTGAGCTGCACGCCATGATCAGCCGCGAGCAGGTGATCGCCCAGAAGTTCGTGCCCGCCGTGTCCAAGGGCGACAAGCGGGTGCTGCTCGTCGACGGCGAACCCGTGGGGGCGATCAATCGCATCCCGGCCGACGGCCAGGTGCGGTCCAATCTGGCGCGTGGTGGCCGGGCGGCGGCGGTGCAGTTGACGGCGCGGGACCTGGAAATCTGCCGGATCATCGGCCCGGAACTGCGCCGCCGGGGTTTGCTGTTTGTCGGCATCGACGTGATCGGCGACTTCCTCACCGAGATCAATGTCACCTCTCCCACCGGAGCGCAGCAGCTGAAGCGCTTCGGCGGGGCCGACGCCGCCGCCGCCATGTGGGACCGGATCGAGGCGATCCGGGCCGGCCGCGACTAGAATTTCCCCGCGTCACGGCGACCCTATTGCCGCGTACGGATTTTTCTGCAAAATGCAATAAAATGCCGTCGACAGTCATTGAACTGTTGTCAATTCTCGTATAGTTCGTGATTTGTTCATGGTTGGCGCCAGAAATCTACGCCCGCCTGTGGATAAGTCTGAGGATGCGAGGCGGTCTCATGGCGGCGCGGGTGGTCTCTGTGGCGTTCGAGGGGGTGGAAGCCCGCCGCGTGGACGTTGAAGTCCAGAAGGTCAGCGGGCCCTCCTCCTTCGTGGTGGTGGGGCTGGCCGACAAGGCGGTGGGCGAATCGCGCGAGCGGGTCCGCGCCGCGTTCGCCGGTCTCGGCCTGGCCCTCCCCAGCGGCCGGGTGGTGGCCAATCTCGCCCCCGCCGACCTGCCCAAGGAAGGCAATCACTTCGACCTTCCCATTGCCCTGGCCCTGATGGGCGCCATGGGCGTGGTGCCGCAGGACGCCCTCGACGGATGGGCGGCCATCGGCGAGCTGAACCTCAACGGCGAGATCGCACCCGTGGCCGGGGCCTTGCCGGCCGCCATGGCGGCGGGGGCCCTGGGGCTGGGGCTGATCTGTCCGGAAGCCTGCGGGCCCGAGGCGGCCTGGGCGGGGGAGACGGCGATCCTGGCGCCCCGGTCCCTGATCGCCCTGGTCAACCACTTCCGGGGGACCCAGGTGATGAGCCCGCCCAAACCCGGGCCCATGCTCGATCCCGCTCGGGGTCTCGATCTGCGCGACGTCAAAGGCCAGGAGAACGCCAAGCGGGCCCTGGAGATCGCCGCCGCCGGCGGCCACAACCTGCTCTACATGGGCCCGCCGGGCTCGGGGAAATCCATGCTGGCCCAGCGCCTGCCCGGCCTGTTGCCGCCGCTCACCGCCGCCGAACTGCTGGAAACCTCCCTCGTTCACTCGGTGGCTGGCCTGATCGCCAAGGGCGCCCTGACCCGCGCCCGGCCGTTCCGCGCCCCGCATCACTCGGCCAGCATGGCGGCGCTCACCGGCGGCGGGCTGCGGGTCAAGCCGGGCGAGGTTTCGCTGGCCCACAACGGCGTGCTGTTCCTCGACGAGCTGCCCGAATTCAGCGCCCAGGCCCTGGATTCCCTGCGCCAGCCGCTGGAGACGGGCGAGGTGGTGGTCGCCCGGGCCAACGCCCACGTGCGCTATCCGGCTCGGGTGCAGCTGGTGGCGGCCATGAACCCCTGCCGCTGCGGCGTCGGCGGTCTCGGGCGCGGGGCCTGCGGAAAGGCGCCCCGCTGTCAGCAGACCTATCAGGGGCGGGTGTCGGGCCCCCTGCTCGACCGCATGGACCTGACGGTGGAGGTTCCGCCGGTGACGGCCGCGGATCTCGCGTTGCCGCCGCCCTCCGAAGGTACGGCCGAGGTCGCCGCCCGGGTGGCGGCCGCCCGCGAGATTCAGATCCGCCGCGCAGAGGCCGCTGGCGAGGGCGCCAGCCATCTGAACGCGAGGGCCGAGGGCGGCTGGCTCGACGAGATCGCGGCCCTGGATGCGCCGGCCCGCGCCCTGCTGGCCAAGGCCGCCGAGGCCCGCACCCTCACCGCCCGCGGCTGGACCCGCACCCTGCGCCTGGCCCGCACCATCGCCGACCTGGAAGGCGGCGGTCCGGTCCGGCGCGTCCACGTAGCCGAGGCCTTGATCTACCGGCGGCTGGGGCCAGGGGGCGAGGGCGCCGTCGAGGGCCGGGAACTGACGCGGCCCTTCGCCTGATGCCGAGGCTGGACTTCAGGCGCGGCGACGTTATCGGACGGGCGGCGCGTCGCGCTCACCGCCTCCCTGTCTCAGCCTGCCGAGTCCCCCCGCCATGTCCCGCCGCACCAGCGCCGAGTTCCTCGCCCTGACCCATCCCGTCGACACCCATCGCTGGGAGCTGAAGGTGGACGAATCCATGACCGGCGGTCGCGGCTCACTGTTCGGCGGCGTGGGTCTCGCGGCCGGGATCGTGGCCCTGGAGCTGGCGGCCGGAAAGCCGGTGGTCTGGGCGACCGGCCAGTATCTGTCGATCACCCAGCAGCCGGTGTCCATCGATCTGGAGGTTCACCTGCCCGCCCAGGGCCGCAACGTCACCCAAGGCAGGGTGGTGGGGCACGTGGGCGACCGGGAGATCATCACCGTTCTGGGCGCGGTGGGCGAGCGCCCGCCCGTGGCCAGCGGCTGCTGGCTTGAGGCGCCGGCCGCCCCGCCGCCGCAGGATTGCCCGATCATCGACAGGGCCCACGACGGCGACAGCATCCACAAGCACGTGGAGCTGCGGCTGGCCCGCGGCTGTTTCGGCTTCACCATGTTCGGCGAGCCCACCGACGACGGCCGCTCGCTGCTGTGGGCGCGCATGCCGGAGGTCGTCCATGACGCCGCCGCACTGGGCATCATCGCCGACTACATGCCCTCGGTGCTCGGCAACGCCTTGGGCCGGGTCGCGCATTGCACCAGCCTGGACAACACGATCCGCATCGCCAACCGCCGCCCCTCCGAATGGGTGCTGTGCGACAACCGCATGGAGTTCGTCGGCGACGGCTTCGGCTATGGGTCCGTCCACATGTGGAGCGAGGACGGCGTCCTGCTGGCCACCGGCAGCCAGTCGCTGATCGTGCGCTTCCCCGACCAAGTCTCTTAAGGCGCCATCCGCGCCTTCAGGAAGCGGTGGAAGCGCAGCAGGCTGGCTTCCAGATGGCTCAGGGGTCCCGGCGCATAGAGCGGGCTGGTGACGCCGCGCTGAACGCCCTCGCAGGCCGGAATGTCTTCCAGGTGAATGGCCACGAAGGCGTCGCGAAAGGCGCCGGCCCGGGACGGATCGGCGGCGACCTCGGGCGGAGCGAGAAAATGCACCCTCAGGCGGAAGTTGGCGTGGCTGATCCGGTCCATTTCGTACCAGACCCCCGACGGGGTCCCGGTTTCGCTGAAGGCGATGAGGGTGAAGGGAAAGATCGCCCCCACCAGCAGCGAGGCGTTCTCAGAGTCGGCCGGCGGGTTTTCAAGAACGCTGTAGAGATGGTCGCCGTCGCCGTCATAGGTCCCCAGGGCGGGATTGCTCCGCTGCAGGGTGCCGGCGTGGGGGCCGATGTGGTGGTAGGACTCCATGAAGTTCTCGACCATCACCTTCCAGTTCCACGGCGAGTCGAACTCCACCACCGTGGCGGTGACCATCCCGGCCACGTTCAATCCTTCCAGCCGCTGCGTCAGCCGGGCGAGTTGCGGCGCCAGGGGCGGGGCCTTGCCGTCCAGATTGGCGAACACCCAGCCTTCCCACAGGCAGGAGGCGATCTCGGGCAGGGCGCAGGCGGCCCTGTCGAAGACCTGCGATTCGGCCATGGCGGTCGCCGAGGCCAGGCGCCCGTCCAGGCCATACCGCCACAGGTGATAGGGGCAGGTGAGGCTCTTCGCCGTTCCCGCCCCCTCCATCACCGGCATGCCGCGGTGGCGGCAGACGTTGGAGAGCACCCGGATGGCGCCTGACTCATCGCGCACCACCACAACCGGCGCGCCGGCGACGTCCACCACCCGGTAGACGCCCGGCTCAGCCAGCTCGCTCGCCCGCGCCACGGCGATCCAGGACGTCGCGAACACCCGCGCCTGTTCGGCCGCGAACACGGCGGGATCGGCATAGGCGGGGCCGGGCAGGGCCCGGGCCTGGGCGAGATCGCTGGCGACGGCGCCATAGGCGGCTTCGAGAAACTCGGTCACGGCGGCTCCCAATGTTGGCGTGGCCGCAAGCTGTCTCGCCGCGCGCGCGGCCGCAATCTCCATCTCAGCGGGCGCCGGCGGAGCCCGTAAGTTTGCCATTCATCGCCCATGGACGCGGCGCGGCTTGCCCGTCACCTTGGCGCCTCGTCTCCAGACCGTCCAGGACCGACACGCCGATGACCGCCGACCGCTACGCCAAGTACCAGCGCCTGACCTTCGACCGTCCGCACCCCAAGGTGCTGCGCATCCGTCTCGATAACGGCCGGATGAACACCGCCGACCACCAGATGCACCGGGAGCTGGCGGAGATCTGGAACGACATCGACGCCGATCCGGAGATCAACGCCGCCATCATCACCGGCAATGAGAAGGTGTTCTCCGCCGGCGGCGACTTCGCCATGGTCGAGGATCTGATGAACGATCCGGCGGCCCGAGCCCGCGGCTGGAAGGAGGCGCGGGCGATCGTCTACAACCTCATCAACTGCAACAAGCCGATCATCAGCGCCATGCGCGGCGTGGCGGTGGGCGCGGGTCTTGTGACAGGCGTGCTGGCCGATATCTCCATCGCGTCGAAGGACTGCCGGATCATCGATGGCCACACCCGGCTAGGCGTGGCGGCGGGCGACCACGCGGCGATCATCTGGCCGCTGCTGGTCGGCATGGCCCGGGCAAAATATTACCTGCTGTTGTGCGATCAGCTCCTGGGCGAGGAAGCCGCCCAGATCGGCCTGATCAGCCTGGCCGTGGAGGACGCCGATCTTGACGCCAAGGCGGTGGAACTGGCCGGACGCCTGGCCGACGGGGCGCAGAGCGCCATCCGCTGGACCAAGCACTCGCTCAACAACTGGCTGCGCCAGATGGGCCCGACCTTCGACGCCTCCCTGGCCCTGGAGTTCATGGGTTTCGCCGGCGACGAACCGCGCGAGGGCGTGCTCTCCCACCGCGAGAAGCGGGCGCCGCAATGGCCGAGCGAAAGTCCCGTCTAGCTCCAGGCCCGCGACCCGCCCTTGATCCGCGCCGCGGTTCGCGCGAACCCTGCTGAAAAGACCACCTGAGGAAACCGCCGTGACCGATGCCCTCCTGCTCAGCCGCACCGACGGCGCCGTGGCGACCCTGACCTTGAACGATCCGGCGCACGCCAACGCCCTCTCGACGGCCATGATGACAGCGATCGAGGGCGCCCTGGCCGCCGCGGTCGCCGATCCAGCCGTGCGCGTCGTCGTGCTGGAGGCGGCGGGCAAGATTTTCTGCGCCGGGCATGACCTGGCTGAACTGCGGTCGTCAGACGACACGGCGTTCCATGCCGCGCTGTTCGACCAGTGCTCGCGCTTGATGATGGCCATCGTGGACAGTCCCAAGCCGGTGATCGCCAAGGTCCGGGGCGCGGCCGTGGCGGCCGGCTGCCAGCTGGTGGCCAGCTGCGACCTTGCCTTCGCCGCCGACACGGTGCGGTTCGCGGTTTCCGGGGTGAACCTGGGGCTGTTCTGCTCCACCCCCGGCGTGGCCCTGGGCCGGGCGGTGAGCCGCAAGGACGCGCTCGACCTGCTGCTTACCGGCCGCTTCGCAAGCGCCGCCGAAGCGGTAGGCATGGGGCTGATCAACCGCGCCGTTCCAGCCGCCGAGCTCGACTCCGCCTTGGACGCCGCCACGTCCGCCATCGCCGCCAAGGCGCCCGAGGCGATCGCCCTGGGCAAGGCGGCGTTCAACCGCCAGAGCACCCAGCCCCTGGCCCAGGCCTACGCCACCGCCACGGCGGCCATGGCGGAGAATCTTGGCTTCCCCAGCGCCAAGGTCGGCATAGACGCCTTTCTGAAACGATGAGCCCGCCGCGGACAGTGGCGACAACGAGGGGGACGCTGTGACGTCTGAACAGACCGGTCTGAAGGGGGTCCTCTCGGGCGTCCGCGTGCTCGATTTCGGCCGCTATATCGCCGGACCCTATTGCGCCGCCCTGCTGTCGGATTTCGGGGCCGAGGTGATCCGGGTGGAGAAGCGCTCCGGCGGCGAGGACCGTTTCCAGGCGCCGGTGTCCGAAACCGGCGACGGCGGCCTCTTCCAGCAGGTCAACCGCAACAAGCGCGGCATGACCCTCGATCCCATGACCGAGGACGGACAGGCGGTGGTCCGGCGGCTGGTCGCCACGGCCGATGTGGTGGTGGCCAATCTGCCGCCGCAGACCCTGGCGGCCATGAAGCTGGACTATGAGAGCCTCAAGGCTATCAAGCCGGACATCATTCTCACGATGGTCACCGCCTATGGCCAGGGTGGCCCCTACAGCGAGCGGGTGGGCTTCGACGGCATCGGCCAGGTCATGTCCGGCGCGGTCTATATGACGTCCGAAGGCGATGGCGAGCGGCCCTATCGGTTTCAGGCGCCGTGGGTCGACTTCGGCACGGCCCTGCATTGCGCCTACGGCACCGTCCTCGCTCTGATGGCGCGTGGCCAGACCGGCCGGGGACAGATCGTCGAAGGGGCCCTGCTCGGCACGGCCCTGGCGATCAACAACGGCATGTTGATCGAACAGGCGATGCTGGGGATCAACCGCGTGCCCACCGGCAACCGCGGCCAGACCTCCGGACCGGTGGATATCTTCCGCACAGCCGACGGTTGGATCCTGGTCCAGGTGGTCGGCCAGCCCCTGTTCCGGCGCTGGGCGAAGCTGATGGGCGAGGAGGACTTCTGGCTCACCGATCCGCGCTTCAAGGATGACATCTCACGCGGCGAGAACGGCGCGGTGATCTCGGAGCGCATGAGCCGCTGGTGCGCGGAGCGGACCTCCACCGAGGCCCTGGATATTCTCGGCAAGGCGATGATCCCGGGCGGTCAGGTGCTCAAGCCCCAGCAGGTGCTGGACGATCCGCACGTCAAGGCCATGGGGTTCTTCCAGCCAGTGGACTATCCGGGCCTGCCGTCGCCGGCCCCGATCGCCCGGGGCGCACTCGGCCTTTCGGACACCCCTGGATCGATCCGCGAGCGCGCCCCGGTGCTGGGCGAGCACACCGACGCCATCCTGACCGAACTGGGCTACGCCGCGGCCGATATCGCCGATCTGAGGGCGCGTTCGATCATCTGAACGAGGGGCCTCAGGCGCCGGCGCGTTTGGCCACGGCGTCGGCGATGGCCTTGTCGAGGACATCGATCAGGGTGTCGCACTCCGAGCGGGTGATGATCAGCGGCGGCGACATGACGATGGTGTTGGAGTGGCGAACCCCGCCGCCCGACCGGCCGACCAGCACGCCGTTCTCGCGGCAGAAGTCCACTACCCCCTGCACCAGATGACCTTCCAGCTGCGTCTTGCTCTGGCGGTCGACCACCAGCTCGATCCCGAGCAGCAGGCCCTTGCCGCGGATGTCGCCGACGATGCCGTGCTTCATCAGCCGGCCCTTGAGGCCATCCATGAGATAAGCGCCCATGCTGGCCGACCGTTCGGCCAGCTGTTCCTCGAGCAGGATCTCGATGTTGCGCACCGCCACGGCCGCAGCGGCGGGGTGGCCGCCGTAGGTGTTGACCTGGAACACCTGCCGGCCGTCGGCCGGCGCGCCCAGGAAGCTCTCGAACACCTTGTTCTTCACGATGGTGGCGCCCAGCGGCAGGTAAGCGCTGATGATGCCCTTGGCCACGGCCATGATGTCGGGGCTGATCCCCCAATGCTGGTGGCCGAACATCCTGCCGGTGCGGCCGAAGCCGTTGATCACCTCGTCGACGTGCAGCAGGACATCGTATTTCCGGCAGATCGCCTCCACCATCGGCAGATATTCGTCCGGCGGCACCGCGACGCCCACGCCGCTCATGATCGGCTCGACGATCACCTCGGCCACGGTCTGGGGACCTTCACCCAGGATGGTGGTCTCGATTGCCTGGGCGCAGGCCACCTTGCAGCTGGGATATTCCAGGCCAAGCGGGCAGCGGTAGCAGGTGGGGGCCGGAACGTGGACGAACTCGCCGCCGAAGGGCTCGAACTTGATCTTGCGGTCGCCCATGCCGCCGGCGGCCAGGGTCGAGAGGGTGGTGCCGTGATAGGCGTAGTAGCGGGAGATGGTCTTGAAGCGGAACTCGCCGGGGAACTCGTGCTTGGCGTACTGCCGGGCGAACTTGAAGCCCGCCTCATTGGCCTCGGAGCCCGAATTGACGAAATAGCTGTGATAGCCGCCGCCCATGAGGGTGTTGAGCTGCTCGGCCAACTGGGCCGCGGGCAGGTTCATGGCCGAGTGCGGGAAATAGGCGATGGCCCGCATCTGTTCGGCGGCGATGTCGGCCAGCTCGTGGCGGCCGTAGCCGATGTTGACGCACCAGAGCCCTGCCATGGCGTCGAGGAAGGCCGTGCCGTCGGCGTCCATCACCGTGGAGCCCTGGGCGGAGACGACCACCATCTGCTTCTGTTCCAGCGCCCGGTGCTGGACGAGCGGATGCAGCACATTCTCCAGATCCTGGGCGACGACGCGCGCGCGCTCGGCGGGATCGGGGGTGTTGGTGAGCGACATGCGCCGGGCTCCTGATCGGGGGGGCGGAGGTAAGGTCGCCAGCTTAGCCGAAAGAAGGGGGTCGGGTCGATTGGCGCCGGGCGCGGAGACGGTTACCGATAGACTGAATTGAGAGAGTCGGCGGCGGCATCCACCGTCGTTCGGGACACCGCGGGGAGGCGGACGACAATGGCGCTGAAAATAGTCGGATCAGGCCTGGGCCGGACCGGAACCAAATCCATGCAGACGGCCCTGAACATGCTGGGGTTCGGGCCGTGCCACCACATGGTGGAGGTGTTCGCCCACCCCGAGAGCATCCCGCTATGGATTGAGGCCGGCGCGGGCCGGCCGGACTGGGACGCCATCTTCGCCGGTTATCAGTCCATGGTGGATTATCCGGGCGCGGGGCACTGGAAGGCTCTTGCCGACTATTATCCGGACGCCAAGGTGCTGCACACCGTCCGCGACCCGGACCGCTGGTTCGAATCGACCCAGGAAACCATCTTCGCCCCCGGCTCCGCCACGACCGTGGCCGAGGGGCCGATGTCGGCGTTTTTCGACAGCTTTATCGGCGACATCCGGCCGCACCTGCAGGACCGGGCCTTCATGACCGACCACTTCCGCCGGCACACCGAGGCGGTGAAGGCGGCGATCGCCCCCGAGCGCCTGCTGATCTATGAGGCCGGACAGGGCTGGGAACCGCTCTGCGCCTGGCTCGGCGTGCCTGTCCCGGCCGAGCCCTATCCGTCGGAAAACGACCGGGCCGCGTTCAAGGCCCGCGTCCAGAGCGGGCAGCCCCCAGTGGCCACCACCTGATACTCTCGGCCCGCTTCAGGCGAGGCCGAGCGCCCGCTTCATGGCCTTGATATTGCCGCGGCAGAACTTGGTCAGCTGCTCGCGGGTCGCGTCCAGGGCGGCTTCGTCGTGGGGAACGAACTTCACGCCCAGTTCGATGCGCGAGGCGTCGGCGCCGGCCGGCTTCACCGAGACGGTGGAGAAGTAGGCCTTCATGTCCGGCCGATCGAGCGTGTAGGTGTAGTGATGCGGGCCTGAGTCGGTCATCAACTCCTTCACCACCCGCCCGCCGGGCATGGTCAGGGTGCGGACCTTGCCGTCAGTGGTGTCCTCGGTGGATTCATTCTCGACCAGGGTCGCCCATTTCCGGATTCCGGAGAAATCCCCGATCACCGCCCAGACCGTATCGGCGCTGAGGGCGACGTCTTCGCCCGCTGTGACTTCATGCATCTGCGTTTCCTCATTTCACCGGCATCGTCGGCCGGTCCGGGGCTTCTGCCCCCCGAGACCACATCAACACGATTACTGCCGGCTTGCCAGATACGGTCGCGACCGCGCACCATCGCCTCACGGCGCGTTCGACGCCGGCACAAAGGGAGACGCGTGATGCAGGAGGTCGTGACCGGCTATGGCCTGATCGAGGGCCCGTGCTGGGATCCCGCGCGGGGGCTCTATTTCAGCGACGTGCGTGACGGCGGCATTTACCTGCTGGGTCCGGACGATCAGGTCTCGATCGTCGTGCCGAAGCGCCGCGGGGTGGGCGGCATCGCCCTGCACGCCGACGGCGGCATCGTGTTCGGCGGCCGCGACATCTCCTATTCGCCGCTCGACGGCCGGGAGGGGAAGGCCCTGCTCACCGGCGAAGCGATTCCTGGATCCTTCGGTTTCAACGATCTGACCACCGATCAGGCCGGGCGGATCTATGTGGGATCGCTCGCCTACCGCGTGTTCGGCGGCGATGAGCCCAAGCCCGGCAAGCTGCACATGATCGATCTCGACGGGTCCATACGCACGCTCTCCGAAGGGATCATGCTGACCAACGGCCTCGGCTTCTCGCCCGACGGGCGGCGGCTCTATCACTCCGATACACGCAGCCATCTGGTGCGCGTCTACGACGTGGCCGCCGATGGGTCCGTCGGCCCCTGGCGGACGTTCGCCGCCTTCGACGGCGGGGCCGATGGGCTGAAGGTGGCGGCGGACGGCTCGGTCTGGGTCGCCGACGCCCATGGCGGGCGGGTGGCTGTCTTCGAGGCCGACGGAACCCACCGGCTCGACGTCAAGGTCCCCCTGCCCATGGTCACCAGCCTGTGCTTCGGCGGCCCCGAACTGAAGGATCTTTATGTCGTCACGGGCTCCGACGGCGGGCCGAAGCCCGCCTGCGGCACGATCTTCCGCACCCGGGTCGACATCGCGGGCCAGCCCCAAGCGCCGGCCCGGGTGAAGGTTACCGCCGGGGTCAGTTGACGGTCAGGCCGTAGAGTTCGGCCACGTTGTCGTGGCAGATCCAGTTGCGTTCCTGTTCGGTAAGTGAGGCCGTGTGCTCGGTGAGCATGGCCTGGGAATGCGGCCAGGTGGAATCGGAGTGCGGGAAGTCGCTGGCCCACATCAGGCGGCGGACGTTGCACAGGTCCTTGGTCTTGAAGGCCACCCAGTCGTCCTGGAACGTCACGTGGATGTGCTCGGCGAAATACTCGCTCGGCAAGCGCTCGAGCGCCGGCGCCTTCATCCAGTAGCGGTGGCGTTTGAAGGCGTGGTCCATGCGGTACATGTAGTGCGGGACCCAGCCGGCGTCGGCTTCGGCGCAGACGACTTTCAGGCCGGGATGGCGGTCGAAGACCCCGCTGAAGATCAGGGTTCCCATGATGTCCTGACAGCCGCGGATGATCGACAGGAAGCTGTTGATCCGGGGGCCGCGCGGGTTCTGGGCGAGCGCGCCGCTCTTGGACGTGAGGATATGGAAGCTGAGCGGCAGGCCCAGTTCCACGGCCGTGGCCCAGACCGGATCGTAGAGGGGACTGTCATAGTCCTCCACACCCGGGTCGCCGGGCATCATCACGCCCTTGAACCCCATGGCCTTGACCGCCTTGAGCTCGGCGACGCCGTCCTCGGGGCTGCGCATGGACACCTGGGCGAGACCGAACAGGCGATTCGGCGCCTCCGAGCAGTAGTCGGCCAGCCAGCGATTGTAGGCCTCGAAACAGGCCTTCTTGAGATCGAAGTCAGGGTGGTTGCAGAGCAGCATGCCCACGGTCGGATAGATGATCTCGGCCCCGACGCCGTCCATGTCCTGGTCGGCGAGGCGGAACTTCGGGTCCCAGCCGCTGCGCCAGAGATCCTTGAAGGCGACGCCGCTGGTGGTGATCTGGGACGGCTCCTTGCCTGCCGCCGCCACCAGACCCATGGGTACGGGCGATCCCATGCCATCGATGATGAAGGCGTCTCCCACCCCCGGCAGTTCCTTCATGTAGGGCGCGCGGTCGCGGAAGGCCGGATCGATGTGGTCGATGTAGCAGTTGGGCGGTTCGGTGATGTGCGAATCCGCGGAAATAGGCGTCCTGATCATGCCGGGTGCTCCTCCGTCCGCCGTTGCCCGGCGGTCCTCTGTGGCGCCAAGGTGCGGGCGCCGGGCAAGCCGCGTCAATCCCGCCCGGCCAAGGAGGCGTCATGGAGCCGTTGCCGAAAGACGTTCTGCCCGAAGGTGTGCGGAGCCGGTTTGTCGAGGATGTGAACGGCCTGAGGGTGCATATCCTGGAGGCGGGCTTCGAGACTCCGGGGCGCCCGCTGCTTTTGTTGCTGCACGGCTTTCCCGAACTCGCCTTCAGCTGGCGCAAGGTGATCGCGCCCCTGGCCGCGCTCGGCTACCATGTGGTCGCCCCAGACCAACGGGGCTATGGCCGCTCGACCGGGTGGGATGGCGCCTATGACGGCGACCTCTCCGCGTTCCGGATGGTGAACCTGGCCCGCGACGCCCTGGGTCTGGTGGCGGCCCTGGGCTATCGCACCGTGGCCGCGGTCATCGGACACGATTTCGGATCTCCCGTGGCAGCCTGGTGCGCCCTGATCCGGCCCGACGTGTTCCGGTCCGTGGCCCTGATGAGCGCGCCGTTTCCAGGGCCGCCCAGCCTGCCCTTCGCCACCGACGGGGCAACGCCGGTTAGCGGACCCTCGTTTCTCCAGCGGCTGGAGGCGGGACTCGCCGCCCTGCCGCGGCCAAGGCGGCACTATCAGGCCTACTACAGCAGCCGGGAGGCCGATCCGGACATGTCGGGCGACCCGGCCAGGGTCCACGCCTTCCTGCGCGCTTACTATCACGTGAAAAGCGCCGACTGGGCGGCCAACCGGCCCGAGCCCCTGGCGTCCTGGTCGCCCGAACATCTGGCCCGCATGCCGACCTACTACATCATGAACCTTGGCGATGGCATGACACGGACCGTCCTGGCGGAGGCGCCGCCAAAGGCCGAGGTCGCCGCCTGCGCCTGGCTCACCGAGCCGGAACTGGCGGTATACGCCGCGGAATTCTCCCGCACCGGATTCCAGGGCGGACTGCAGTGGTACCGCGGCCAGCGCGAGCCGAGGTTCGTCGCCGAACTGCAGCTGTTCACGGGCAAGGCCATCGACGTGCCGGCCCTGTTCCTCGCCGGGGCCAGCGACTGGGGCGTGCATCAGTCGCCCGGTTCGTTCGAACGGATGCAGGGCGTGGGTTGCACGGACCTGCGCGGCTGTCATCTGATCGAGGGGGCCGGCCACTGGGTGCAGCAGGAACAGGCAGACGCCGTCGTCGGCCACCTGGAGGCGTTCCTCGGCGGCCTCGCCTGACGTCAGGCGATGGCGGCGATGGCCGCCTCGTCCAGGCCCACGTCCGCGGCCACCCGCAGGATGTCCTTCCAGGTGTTGTCGTCCACCGGCACGCCGTCGCGCATTCGCTTGGCCAGGCTTTCACGCTCCGGATCGCCCGGCAGGCGCACCCGGTCCACGCCCTGGCCTGGGGCCGTGCTGGAGACGTAGTCCATCATCGCTTCGGCCTCGGCCTGATAATCGGCCAGATCGCCGAAGGCCTCGGGATCGATGACGATGGACAGCATGTTGTTCACCGCCGCGCCGTACTCGCGATCAGAGCCCGGCTGCATGGTCCACTGGCCGGCCAGGGCGCCGCCCAGAAGTTCACAGATGATCTGCAGGCCTCCGCCCTTGTGCAGGCCGAAGGGCAGCAGATGGCCGCGCGGCCCGCTGGTGAAGAAGGCCGAGGTGTCGGTGGTCGGAGCGCCGTCGGCGTCGAGAAGGACATTGGCGGGCGCCGGTTCGCCCTTCATGTGGGCCACACGCAGCTTGCCGATGGCGATGGCGCTGGTGGCGAAGTCGAGGACGATGTGATCGCCGTTGGCGCGGGGCACGGCGCAGCAATAGGGATTGGTAAGCATCCGCGGTTCGCGCCCACCGAACGGCGCCACGGCCGGCTCCGCCCCGACGACGTTCACATAGTGCATGGAGACCATCCCGGCGTCGGCGCACTGCTCGCCATAGGTTCCGATGCGGCCGATATGGCAGGAATCCCGCAGGGCCACGCAGGCGACGCCGGTCTGTTTGGCGCGGGCGATCGCCATTTCGATGGTTTCCTTGGCGACCGGCGCCCCGAGGCCGAACTGGCCGTCAACGACCATCACCGCCGCCCTGTCCTTGATCACCTTCGGCCGGGCGTTGGGAAACAGCTTTCCGGCTGCGATCCATCGCACGTAGGACGGAGCCATGCCGACGCCATGGGAGTCGTGTCCCTTGAGGTTCGCGCGCACGAGGTGATCCGCGCAGACCTGCGCCCTGTCGGTCTCGGTTCCGGCCTTCTCAAGCAGGGTTGTCAGCACACGGGTAAGGCGGTCGGCCTGAATCAGCATCGGTGTTTCCTCTGCCGCTCGGGCGGCGGCGTTCGCGGACCCTATCGAGGCGCCGAACTGCGCGGCAAGTGAAACCTGCGGCGCCGGCAGGTCCTTGAGCCCATGGCGCGGGAGACCATTTGAGGCGATAACGTCGTTCTCCGCCCCCGAGCCGCCCCATGACCGTTCCGATCCTCGTCGCCGTGCTAATCACCTGCGTGGTCCTGGGTGTAGGCGGCGCCCTGACCGACGTCGGAAATTGGTACAAGCGGCTGCGCAAGCCGAAATGGAATCCGCCGAACTGGGTGTTTGGACCCGCCTGGACCCTTATCCTAGGACTCGCCGCCTGGGCCGGCGTCCTGGCCTGGATTCACAATCCCGACCCCGCCGCCCACCTGAGGATCGGCATCCTGTTCGGCGTGAACATCGTGCTGCATATGCTGTGGAGCCCGCTGTTCTTCAATCTCAAGCGACCAGACTGGGCGATGATCGAAATTCCGTTCCTTTGGGTCTCGATCCTGGCCCTGATCATCGGATTGCGGCCGCTCACGCCCTTGGCCCCCCTGCTGCTGGCGCCCTACCTGGCCTGGGTGTCCTTCGCGAGCTTTCTCAACCTCACCATCGTGCGGCTGAACGCCCCGTTCGACGCCAAGGCGAAGGCCAAGGCGCGCGCCGCAACGCGCACGGCCGCCCGCTAAACCCCCGGATCGTTCTGGAATGACCGACATCGTCGCCGTCGACATCGGCGGAACCCATGCCCGCTTCGCCATCGCCGCCGTCGACAGCGGCAAGGTGGTCGCTCTGTCCGACGAGACGGTGCTGAAGACCGCCGAACACGCCAGCTTTCAGACCGCCTGGGAGGCGTTCGCGGCGCGGGTCGGCCGGCCCCTGCCGCGCGCCGCGGGAATCGCCGTCGCCTGCCCGGTGACAGGTGAGGTGCTGAAGCTGACCAACAATCCGTGGATCATCCGGCCGGCCCAGATTCCCACAAAGCTGGGCCTCGACCGGTTCACCCTGGTCAACGATTTCGGGGCGGTGGCCTTTGCCGTGGACCATCTCGGCGAGGATCAATTCCGCCATCTGTGCGGTCCGGAGCGTCCGCTGCCGGAGACCGGGGTGATCAGCGTCGTCGGCCCGGGCACGGGCCTCGGGGTGGCCATTCTGTCGCGGGCCGGGAGCGGGGCGCGGATCATTGAGGCCGAAGGCGGCCATTCCGAGTTCTCGCCGGTGGATGCGCTCGAAGATCAGATCCTGGTCCGCCTCCGGCAGCTCTACGGCCGTGTCTCCGTGGAGCGAGTTGTGTCCGGGCCGGGCCTGGCCAACATCTACGCCGCGTTGGCCGCCATCGAGGGGCGGCCGACGACCCCCATGGACGACGCGGATTTGTGGCGGCTGGCGATGGACGGCGAGGACAGCCTGGCGGCGGCGGCGTTCGATCGTTTCTGCCTTTGCCTCGGCACCGCGGTGGGCGATTTCGCCCTCGTTCAGGGCGCCGAGGCCGTGGTGCTGGCCGGCGGTGTGGGTCTTCGCATTGCCGATCGGCTGGCCGGCTCAGGCTTCGGCGCCAGGTTCCGGGCCAAGGGCCGGTTTGACGCCCGCATGGCGGACATGCCGGTCAAGCTGATCACCCACCCGCAACCCGGACTCTTCGGGGCGGCGGTGGCCTTCCTGCACCAATATCCAGCCTGACAGCGTCGCCTGACGGGCGCTGTCAGGCGCCCCAGTTGGCCGTGCGCTTGGCCATCCAGGCCTTGACCCCCTCGCCATAGTCCGGGTGGCGGATCATCTCCTCAAGCAGCGCTTCGGCGTCCCGCACGGCCGTGGCGGCGTCGCGATGCAGGTCGCGGTAGATCTGCCGCTTGGTCTCCCGCGCAGAGCCCGGCGCCACCTGGTCGGCCAGGGTGCGGGCGTATGTCAGAACATGCTCCAGGAGGCCGTCGGCGGGGACGATCCTGTTGAGAAAGCCCATGGTCAGGGCCTCCTCGGCCGTGAACACCCGGCTGGATAGCAACAGGTCATTGGCGTGGGTCAGGCCGACGATGCGCGGCAGTACCCAGGAGAGGCCGAACTCGGCGGGGAAATTAAAGCGGCCGTGGGCGGTGGTGAACTTCGCGCCCGGGACCGCGAAACGCAGATCGGCGAAAGCGGCCAGCACCAGGCCAACCCCGGCGGCGGCGCCGTTGATGGCGGCGATCACGGGCTTATCCAGGCCGAAGTGGTAGGCGAAACTGGCGTCGAAGTTCGCATCGACGCCGTAGCCGGGTGTGGCGATGTCCTCGGTGGTCCCGGAATCGTAGCGTCCCTTTTCGGCATGGCCCTCCAGCGCGCCCAGGTCCGCGCCGGCGCAGAAGGCCTGCCCGTCGGGATCGCCGGTCACGACGATCACCCGCACGGCGGGATCGCGATTCGCCTGGTCCAGGATCCAGCGGTATTCGGTGTGCATCCGCCCGGTCCAGGCGTTGCGCCGCTTCGGACGCGCCAGAGTGACGAGGCCGACCCGGTCGGCGATCTCGTAGCGCGTGGCTTTCAGGTCCAAGATAGTCTCCCGTGACGCGTGGCGTCAGAACAGCCCGTCGATATCCCCGTCCGCCGTCAGCCCGATCCGCTCCGCGGCCGGATGGCGGGGCAGGCCCGGCATGGTGAGGATATCGCCGCAGATCGCTACCACGAAGCCGGCGCCGGCGGACAACCGCACCTCCCGCACATGGACGGTGTGTCCCTCGGGCGCGCCGAGGCGTTCGGGATCGGTGGAAAAGCTGTACTGGGTCTTGGCCATACAGACCGGCAGATGGCCGAAGCCCGCCTTTTTCCAGCGTTTCAGGCGGGTCAGCACCGCCTTGTCGGCGGAGACTTGATCGGCCCGGTAGATGCGCCTGGCCACCGCCTCGATCTTTTCCCATAGCCCGAGGCTGTCCGGGTAGAGCGGCGCGAACCGGCTCTCGCCGGAGTCCGCCATCTCCGCCACCCGCCGAGCCAGATCCTCTGCCCCGGCCCCGCCCTCGGCCCAGTGCCGGCACAGGGCGATCTCGACGCCAAGCCCGGCGGCGAAGGCGCGCAGTTCGGCGATCTCCGCGTCGGTGTCCTGGGAGAAGGCGTTGATGGCGATGATCGTCGGCACGCCGAACCCTCGGACGTTCTCCACGTGCCGGCCGAGGTTCTCGCAGCCCCGCCTCAGGGCGCCGAGGTCCTCCTCGCCGAGGTGTGACTTGGCCATGCCGCCGTTCATCTTCAGCGACCGGATGGTCGCCACCACCACCGCCGCGGCCGGCTTGAGGCCCGCCTTGCGGCATTTGATGTCGAAGAACTTCTCCGCCCCCAGGTCGGCGCCGAAGCCCGCCTCGGTGACCACATAGTCGGCCAGTTTCAGCGCCGCGCGGGTGGCGATCACCGAATTGCAGCCATGGGCGATATTGGCGAAGGGGCCGCCGTGGATCAGAGCCGGATTGCCTTCCAGCGTCTGCACGAGGTTCGGCTCCAGGGCGTCCTTGAGCAGGGCGGTCATGGCGCCGTCGGCCTTGAGGTCGGCGCAGGTGACGGCGTCTCCGTCCAGGTTGTAGCCGACGATGATCCGGCCCAGGCGCGTCTGCAGATCCGCGAGGTCCGCCGCGAGGCAGAAGATGGCCATGACCTCGGAGGCCACGGTGATGTCGAATCCGGTCTCCGCCGGCGCGCCATTGCCGCCCAGGCTGGTGACGATCTGACGCAGCGCCCGGTCGTTCATGTCCATGACCCGCTTCCAGACAAGCCGACGCGGGTCCAGGCGCAGCGCGTTGCCCCAGTAGAGATGGTTGTCGACCATGGCTGAGAGCAGGTTGTGGGCCGTGGTGATGGCGTGGAAGTCGCCCGTGAAGTGCAGGTTGATCTCGTCCATGGGCGCGACCTGCGCCTGGCCGCCGCCCGTGGCGCCACCCTTCTGGCCGAAGCAGGGGCCGAGAGACGGTTCGCGAAGACAGATGGCGGTGCGCCGGCCGATCCGGTTGAGGGCGTCGCCGAGGCCGATGGTGGTGGTGGTCTTGCCCTCGCCGGCGGGGGTCGGGCTCATGGCGGTGACCAGGATCAGCTTGCCGTCCGGACGATCAGCAAGCGTGCGGATGAACGGCGCGGAGATCTTGGCCTTGAAGCGGCCGTAGGGACTGAGAGCGTCGGCGGGAATATCCAGCTTGGCGGCAATGTCGGCGATCGGCGAGAGCGTGGCGGAGCGGGCGATCTCGATGTCGCTGAGCATGCAATGTCCCCCTGGAGCCGGCCGCGCGATCCGGCGGTCCCCAAGGCCCCTCGCAGATGGCGGCGGGCCTGTCCAGATGGGCGGTCCGGCACGGCAAAATCACCTGTGCGCGGTCCCTCACCGGCTGCTAATCATAGGGCGATAAAAACGATGGCGGTGACGGGAGCGCAGCCCATGAGTGAAGTCCTGGTGCAGGATCGTGATGGCGTTCGCCGGATCATTCTCAATCGTCCGGACGTGATGAACGCCATCACCGGCCGGATGCTCGGCGAACTCAACGACGCGCTGAAGGCGGCTGACGACGATCCGGCCGTGCGCGTGGTGGTCCTCACCGGCGCGGGCCGGGGTTTCTGCTCGGGTCTGGATCTCAAACAGGCGGCGGCCGGCGAGGGAATCGGTGGGGCGGGTCTGGCCAGCGCCGGCGCGAAGCATCACTCCACCCGGGAGATCTGCACCGTCACCCTGCAGCGGATGGACAAGCCGGTGATCGGCGCCATCAACGGTGTGGCCGCGGGCTACGGCCTCGACCTAGCCCTCGGCTGCGACATCCGCCTGATGTCCGACCGCGCGATCCTCATGCCGGGCTTCGTCAAGCGGGGCGTCATCCCGGAAAGCGGCGGCACCTGGTATCTGCCCAGGCTGCTGGGCTGGGCCAAGGCCTGCGAGGTGGCCATGCTGGGCGAGACCCTCAGCGCCGAGCAGTCCGTGGCCTATGGCCTGGCCAACAAGGCTGTCCCGGCGGCGGACTTCGAGGCGGAGGTTGACCGCTGGGCCGATCGCATCGCCGCCAACGCGCCGCTGGCCGTCACCGAGATGAAACGCCTCTTCCGCCATGGCCTGACCCAGGACTTCGAGAGCCACTCTCACCATGTGCTGATGAGTCTGCTCAACCTGTTCCGATCCAACGACTTCAAGGAAGGCGTGCAGTCCTTTGTCGAGCGGCGCGATCCGGTCTTCCGGGGCGAGTAGGCCGGCGGAGGCGCGACGGTGTTGGAGATGCAGGTCGACATCCACGGCGACGGGCGCAAGCCCTATCTGCTGATGGTGCACGGCCTTCTGTCGAGCCGGGCGCAGTGGAAGCCGAACGTGGCGGCGCTGAGCGCGGTGTGCACGCCGGTGACGGTCGAGCTGTTCGGCCACGGCCGCTCGCCGAGCCCCGAGGATCCGGCCGCCTACACGGTCGCGGCCTATGTGGAGCGGTTCGACGCCCTGCGCGCGCGGCTCGGCGCCGACCGCTGGTTCATCTGCGGCCAGTCCTTCGGCGCCGGCCTGACGATCCGCTACGCCCTGACCTATCCGGACAGGGTGATCGGCCAGGTGTTCACCAACTCCATGTCGGGTCTGTCGACAGCCAGCCGGGCGCGTGAGCCCGAACGCCTGGCCCGGGCCGACGCGATCGCCCGGGGCGGGGTCGAGGCGATGAAGGATCTCCCCTTCCACCCCCGTCCGGCGCGTCGCCTGTCACCAGAACTCTGGGAGGATCTTCTCGCCGACGCCGACCTGTTGAGCGCCGCCGCTGTGGCCGAGGCGCTGCGCACCACCTCGCCTGAACTCTCGGTCGCCGCCGACCTGAGCCGGATCGCGGTTCCCAGCCTGCTGGTGAACGGTACGCGCGAGACCCCGTTCCAGCCCCTGCGCGACCTCGCGGCCCGGGAGATTCCCGGTCTTACCGTGGTCGATCTGCCCGGCGGTCATTCGGTCAACCTTGATCAGTCCGAGGGCTTCAACGCGGCCGTGGCGGCCTTCATCGCCCGGACGCTCGGCGAACCCGCCGTACGAGACGATACGGAGACAAGACCATGACCGATTGGCTGAACGGTCTGAGCGAGTCGCTGGGGCCGGGCGCGGTGCTCACCGGCCAGGACGCTCTCGACAAGGCCCAGAGTCCCTGGACCCGCCTGGGCGCCCCGATCGCCGTCCTGCGGCCGCGCACGACCGACGAGGTGTCGCGGATTCTGAAGGCTGCCTCGCAGGCGGGCGTTGCCGTCGTGCCCTGGGGCGGACGTACGGGCCTGGTGGATGGCGCGCGGGCGGACGAGGCCTTGGCCCTGTCGCTGGAGCTGATGAACGCCGTGGAGGAGATCGATCCCGCCGCCGGGATCATGCGGGTCCAGGCCGGCTGCGTACTGCAGGCCGCCTGCGAGGCGGCTGACAGCCAGGGCCTCCTGCTGCCCCTCGATCTGGGCTCGCGCGGATCGGCGACGGTCGGCGGCAACATCTCCACTAACGCCGGGGGCAACAGGGTTCTGCGCTACGGCATGATGCGGGATATGGTTCTGGGGATCGAGGCAGTCCTGGCCGACGGAACCGTGGTCGACGCCCTCAATCCGCTGATCAAGAACAACGCCGGCTACGACATCAAGCAGCTGTTCATTGGCACGGAAGGCACCCTCGGCGTCGTCACCCGCGCCGTGCTGCGCCTTCGCCCGAAGCCCGCCAGCCACAACGTCGCCCTGCTTGCCGTGGACTCCTTCGAGGCGCTGCCCCGCGTCCTGCGCCGGCTGGAGCGCGGCTTCGGCGGCGGTATGTCCGCCTTTGAGGTGCTCTGGCCGGAGTTCTACGACCTGGTCACCACGCCGCCCGCGCGCGGAACCGCGCCGCTCTCCCGCGGCCACGCCTTCTACATTCTGACCGAGGCCATGGGCGGCGACGCGGCGGCGGACGGCCACCGCTTTGAGGCTGTTCTCGGGGCTGCGCTTGAGGACGGGGACATCGTCGATGCGGTGATCGCCAAGTCGGACTCTGAGCGGGCGGCCCTCTGGGCCCTGCGCGACGATGTGGGCCAGACGAGCCGCAACGGGCCGATCATGGCCTTCGATGTCAGCCTCCGGATCGCCGACATGCCGGCCTATGTGGCCGACGTCCGCGCCGGCCTCCCGACCCTGGCCGCGTCGGGCGCGGAGATGATGGTGTTCGGCCATCTTGGCGACGGCAATCTGCACATTATCGCGCCGGCCGGGGACCGGTCGGCGGCAACGAAGCGGGCGGTGGAGGAAGCGGTTTACGCCCCCCTGCGCGCGCGGGGCGGCTCGATCTCGGCCGAGCACGGCATCGGCCTGATGAAGCGTGAGTTTCTGTCCTGGTCGCGCTCGCCGGCCGAACTGGCGGTGATGCGCACCCTCAAGACGGCGTTCGATCCGCGCAATATTCTCAATCCCGGCAAGGTCCTCGGCCTTGTGGAGACCTGAGCCAACCCTACCTCTTCGGCAGACAAGAGGTCCCTGTATGAAACGCGCCGGTCTGTTGATCGCGGCCCTGACCCTGACCCTCGCGGCCCAGTCCGCGGCGGCCGAGACCCTGAGCCTGGTCTGCAAGGTCCACTGGACCAAGGCCGGCGGCGCCCATCGCGAGGGCCGGCGGCGGCTGGATCTTGATTTGGCGCGCAAGACCGTGCGGGTCTCCGACGATCTGGGCAAAGGCTGGCAGTTCAGGCGCGAGTACGGCTACCTCGCGGCCGACGCCAATCTGATTCGGCTGGAATCGGGCGACGGCAAGGAAGCCTCAGTGGACCGGCGCACGGGGCTCTACAGCTTCCACAACAGCCATGACGGCGTGACGATCCGCGGTCCGTCTGAAAAGGCGGCGGCGGAGACGCCGCGCTTCTGATCCCGGCGAGGGTCCCTGGACGACGGCGGCGACGCAGGCCACGTTCGCCGCATGGTCCAACCGCCCGACCCCACCGATGAACCCGCCGCGGCGATCGCGCCGCCGGCTCGGCGCCGCGCCGCCGATGTCCTGAAATCCCTGTCCCAGCCCAAGGTCGGGCTGATGCTGGCGCTTGGGTTCTCCTCAGGCCTGCCTTTCATGTTGATCGGCAACACCTTGACCTTCTGGCTGGCCGAGGACGGCGTGAAGCTGGCGGTGATCGGTTTCCTGTCCTGGATCACCCTGACCTATTCGGTGAAGTTCCTGTGGGGCGCGGTGGTGGATCGCCTGCCGGCGCCGCTGATCGGTCGGCTCGGCCGCCGCCGCGGCTGGATGATCATCACCCAGGTTGGCGTCGGCACCGGCCTGATCGGCATGGCGTGCACGGATCCCCGAACGCAGCTCGGCCTGCTGGTCGGCTTTGGCCTGCTCACGGGGGTTTCTGCCGCCGCTCAGGACACGGTGGTCGACGCCTGGCGGATCGAATCGGCGGCTGACGCCGACGAACTGGGCCTGCTCACAGCCGCCTACAGCCTGGGCTACCGCGCCGCTCTGATCGCCACCGAGGCCTTGATCCTGCTCCTGGCCAACGCCGTGGGCTGGCCGATCTCGTACGGCCTCTACGGCGGACTGATGGTGGTGGGCGTGATCGCCGCCCTGCTGGTGGTCGAGCCGGCGCGCGCCGACGCGGCCATGGAGGCTAAGAGCCATGAGGCGGCGGTCCATCCGGCGCGCGCGATCGGCGACGCGATTGTGGGGCCGTTCATCGCCTTCTTCCGCGCCCACGGCTGGGCTTTGGCCGGGCTCATGCTAGGCATGATCACCTTCTACCACCTGTGCGACTACATGCGCGGGCCGATGAGCAATCCCTATTACAAGGCGCTCGGCATCTCCAAGCCGACCATCGCGGCCGTACGGGCGACCATCGGCCTGGGCGGCTCGCTGGCGGGAATCGCGCTCGGCGGCGCGGCGTCGCTGCGCCTGGGCAATTTCCGGACTCTCATCCTGGGCGCCGTTCTGCAGCCGATCGCGGTGGCGGCCTTCGCGCTTCTCGCCTGGCGTGGCGGCGACTGGACCCTGATTTCGGCCGGCCCGGTGACTCTGACCGGGTTCGAGGCGATCATGGCCTTCGATTCCCTGGTCATGGCCTTTTCCGGCGTGGCGCTGGTGGCCTTCATGTCAACCCTGACCAGCCTCGGCTACACCGCCACCCAGTATGCCCTGCTGACATCGGCCCTGACCTGGACCGGAAAGACCCTCAAGGGCTTTTCCGGGGTGATCGTCGATGACCTGCAACAGGGCCGCACCCTGCTGGAAGCCTACGGCCTGTTTTATCTGCTCTCCGCCGCCATCGGCGTACCGGCTATCGTGCTTTGCCTGATCCTGGCCTACCGGCGGCCGGCGGCGCGGCCGATCGGCTAACCCGCGAGACAGACCACCGGGACGATCCGAAGGTTGCCCCGCAGCACGGCGGAGATCCGGCTGTAGCTGCCCGGACTCATCGGCGCGGCCCGCGCGCCGGTGGCGGGCTCGATATGGGCCCGGATGATCGCCATGCGCAGTGCGGTCGGGGTTGTCGTATAGATCTGACCGTGCCGCCGCGACTGGGCGATGGTCACCCCGATCACGCGACCTTGTGAGTCGAGGGCGGGCGCACCGGAAAGTCCCGCCAGACTGGGCGGGATCGGGCCCTCGTCATCGCTCTCCGACCAGGCCAGCACAGACTCATGCCGTGTTCGTCGTCCCCGGAGCACAAGGGTCTCGCGGCGAAGAAGGCGACTGGACACCTGACCGGGATGGCCCTGTGGAAAGCCGGCGTGGAAGGCGGTCATGCCATGCCTGAGGCTATCGCGCGGTGCGATTGGCAGCGCCGGGGCCCCGCCCTGGGTGATCAGGACAGCGGTCTCGCCGTGCGGATCTATCCGTACTTCCGCCGCCACGCCCTGGCCCGGCCCGACGACGATGGCCGTGTGGGCGCAGCCCTCGACCACGTGTCGCGCCGTCATCCACATGCCGCCCGCCGAGATGGAGAACGCCGTCCCGGCGCCGGGGCCGGCGCCGCTGGGGACATCGACCGTGATGGTCGGATCGAGCAGGGATGTCGCCGGTGTCGCATGGCTCGACGAAGGGGGGGCCGCCTGTCCGCCGCCGGCGGCGGCGCTGTCCCGGAGCCAAAACGGCAGCACGATCGCGGCGCCGATCAGGGCGCCGACGACCCCAAGGCCGATCAACCAGTCGGGCGGGCGGGCGGTCACGGATCGAGGCTACGGCGCCCGGCGCCGCCGCCCGAAATCGGGCTCCGGGGTTTCCTGGCCGGCGTCGATCACGCCACGCCGAATCTCGCGGGTGCGGGTGAAGAGCTCCTGCAGTTTCTCGCCTTCGCCCCAGCGGATCGCCCGCGACAGAGCCTGAAGGTCTTCGGTGAACCGGCCGAGAATTTCGAGCACCGCGTCCTTGTTGGCCAGGAAGACGTCGCGCCACATGATGGGATCGGACGCGGCGATGCGGGTGAAGTCGCGGAAACCGCCGGCCGAATATTTGATCACTTCGCTGCGGGTGACCTCCTCCAGGTCGGCGGCGGTGCCCACGATATTGTAGGCGATCAGGTGCGGCAGGTGCGATGTGACGGCCAGCACCAAGTCGTGGTGGCGCTCGTCCATGATATCCACCTGGGCGCCGATGGCGGACCAGAAGGCGGTCAACCGGTGCACGGCGGCGGCGAAGGCCGGATCCTCGCTCGGGCGCGGGGTGAGAATGGTCCAGCGGCCCTGAAACAGGGTGGAGAATCCGGCATCGGGCCCGGACGTCTCGGCCCCGGCGATGGGGTGGCCGGGGATAACGAAGGCGTGCGGCGGAACGACCTGGGCGAGCGCCTCGGAAACCGCGGCCTTGACGGAGCCTACGTCAGTGACCGTTGCGCCGGTCTTGATGCTGTCGGCGACGGCCGCCGCCGCGGGACCGATGGAAAGCGGCGGGGTGGCGAAGACGATCAGGTCGGCGTCCTTCACGGCGTCCCTGGCGTTCTCGACAACCTCGTCCGCGAGGCCGAGTTCGCACACACGGTCGCGCACGGCCGGACTGGCGTCCATGGCCGCGATCCGGCCGACAATCCCTTGGGCGCGTGCGGCGCGAATGACGGACGATCCGATCAGGCCGCAACCGATCAGCGCCATTTTCGGATAAATCACGTCGGTCATGTGGCGGTGGGCTGACCCAGGAAGTCGCTCAGCGCCTCGATCACAGCGCGGTTGTGCGCCTCAAGGCCGATGGTGACGCGCAGGTGGTCGGGAAGGCCATAGCCTCCGACACCCCGGACAATCAGACCACGGCTGGCCAGGAAAGCCTCCGCCGCCCCGGCGACCTTGCCGCCGCTGCGGGCGAACCCGATCAGGATGAAATTGCCCGTCGACGGGACAACTTCGAGCCCCAGTCCGCCGAATTGCTGGGTCAGCCACGGCCGCCACTGTTCCACATGGGCCAGAGAGAGCGCCTGAAACTCTTCGTCGGCCAGGGCGGCGATCGCCGCCGCCTGTCCGGCGATGGAGGTGTTGAACGGCAGGCGGATGCGGTCGACGGCATCGGCGATGGCGGCGGGGGCATAGGCCCAGCCCACCCTCAGCGCCGCCAGACCGTGCAGCTTGGAGAAGGTGTGGGTGACAACGACGTTGCCCGCGGTCCGCGCCAGGGCGAGCCCGTCGTCGAAGCCGGGGTCGCTGTTGAACTCCGCATAGGCGCCGTCCAGCACCAGGATCACCCGCCCGGGCAGGCCAGCGTGCAGGCGTTCGACCTCGTCACGTGAGATGAAGGTGCCGGTGGGATTGGCCGGATTGGCGATGAACACCAGCCGCGTGCGGTCGTCCACCTGCTCGAGCACCTTGTCCACATCGATGCGGTAGTTGGTCTCGGCGGCGTAGCGCACCTCGCCCTGATTGGCCCGAGCGCCGATGGCGTAGGCCCCGAAGCCGTATTCGCCCTGGATGATATTGTCGCCCGGCTCGAGATAGGTCTGGTTGAGCAGGGCAAAGATCTCGTCGGTGCCGCAGCCCAGAATCAGCCGGTCAGGCTCCAGGCCGTATCGCGCGGCGAGGGCGGCGCGCAGCGGATTTCCGCGGCCATCGGGATAGAGCGCCATGTCGCCGGCGGCGGCGAGGTAGGCCTCCCGCGCCGCGGGGCTGCACCCCAGAATATTCTCATTCGCCGACAGCTTGACCGGATGGGCCACGCCCTCGGCGGTCGCCTTGCCCGGCTTGTAGGGCGTGATGTCGAGAATCCCCGGACGGGGGATGGGCAGGGTCGGCGTGTCGGTCATGGCGGGGTATGGCGACGATCGAAAGGGCCTGTCAATAAACCCGCGGCGCAGGTCCGACGCCGACCGGCCCGAGCGTGGTCTCCCCCGCCTGGAAAACCGCGGTCAGAGGCGCGAGACCGCCCTTCTCACCCGCGGCGAGAATGGCGCCGGCGGTCTTCGCCGACTCCGGCGGCAGGGCGCTCACCTGGGCCAGATCTTCGACGAGACGGGCGCCGCCTTTCACAGTCAAAGGCAGGGTTCCGGTCAGACGGCCGTCCGTCCCGATGGCAAGATCGCCGGAGGTCGCCTCGATGGACCGGGCGGCGCCGCGGACGGTCAGGCGGCGGACGGTCCATCGACCGCCGGCGGCTTGCCAGTTGTGCAGCGCGCCCGAAAAGCCCTGACCGTTCAGGGCGGCCGCATGGGTAAAGAGGCCATCGGCGATGAAGGTCACCGGGCTGTCTCCGCCGATCTGCCGGAACCAGCCGGTCCCCGCGGGGCGCGCCTGGTCGAGTTCCAGATAGGCCGCGCCTTGATCGCTCGGCCCGGCCTTGCTGTGGAAGTGAAACTCGCCGGCGCGGGTGAAGGCGAAGGGCTGCGCGCCCGGCGGCGTCACAAAGGTCAGACCCAGTCCCTCGATGGAGAGGCGCGGCGGATGGGCGGCGCCGTCGGACATGCTGGCGCGCAGGGCCTTGGCGGCGATCGACACCGGTCCGCCGACTCGCCTGATCAGCACCGCCCCGTTCGGCGCCACCGCGACCCAGTGATCCGGGGCGAAGGCGAAGGCCTCGGCCTTCAGACTCGGCGCGGTCAGCCCCCAGCCCGACCGTTCGCGCAGTCGCGGGGCCTTGATCTCCACGTCCAGGCGAAACGGGTAACCCGAAACGCTGCGGCTGACCCAGTCGACCCGATAGCCGGCCTGCTCCCAGGCATGGGCGGCAGTGTCCATCCGCCGGTAGATTTCACCCTGAAGCCAAAGCCAGCCCAGGCTCCAGGCGACAACGCCGACACCCAGGAGGCCGAAGGGAATATACAGACCCAGCCGGGAAGGCGGCTTGGCCGGTTTACGGGGCGGGGACTTATCGGGCAGGGTCATCGGACAAGATTCCGGCGGTTCGCGGAGGGTGGTCTTAAGGCATGACGGCAGGCGTGGGCGAGGGGCATTGGGTGTTCGGCTACGGATCGCTCATGTGGCGGCCGGGCTTTCCCTATGCCGAACGCACCGCGGCGCGGCTCAGTGGCCGGCGGCGGGCCTTTTGCATCTATTCGGTTCACCATCGGGGGACGCCGGAGCGCAAGGGCCTCGTCCTCGGCCTCGCCGCCGGGGGATCGGTGCGCGGCGCGGCCTACCGGGTGACCGACGCCGACTGGCCCACGGTCTACGCCTATCTGCTGGAACGCGAGCAGCCGACGGAGACCTATGTGGAGGCGCGCGTCGCGGTCCGCCTGCTGGACGGACGGACCGTTCGCGCGGTGACATTCCTGTCGGACAAGGGCCATCCGCAATGGGCGGGGGCGTTGGATGCCGAGCAGCAGGCGCAATTGATCGCCGGGGCGCGCGGCCTGTCCGGCCGCAACATCGACTACCTCCGCGATCTGGTCGAGCACCTGCGGGCCGAGGGAATCCGCGACCACGGCATGGAACGGCTGCTGCACAGGGTCGCCGACCTGGAGGGCGAGGTCGCGGGGTCTATTCCGCGAGCAGCCGTCTAGAGGCCGTCTCAATCCGGGTCTCGAGCTCGCGCATGAAGGCGCCGCGATGCAGACCCGCCGGGATCGGCTCCAGGAACTCATAGACGATGACGCCCGGACGGCGAAGGAACCCGTGGGCGGGCCAATGGGCGCCCGAATTGGTGGCCATGGGCGTGCAGGGCATGGCGAGGTCCCGGTACAGGCCGGCGACGCCGGGTTGATATTCGGTCTTGGCGCCGGGCGGGGTGCGGGTCCCCTCGGGGAAAATGATCAACTGGCGTGGTTCGGTCAGCCGCTTGCGCGAATCGGCGATCAGCCGGCGCAGGGCGCCGGCTCCGCCTTGCCTGTCCAGTTCGATCATCTCCGCCTTGACGCAGAACCATCCGTAGAAGGGAATCCTCAGCAGCTCGCGTTTCATCACATAGGCGGCGTCCGGGAGGATGCTGAGCGGGGCCATGGTGTCGAACATGCACTGGTGCTTCGCCGCCACGAGCGCGCGGCCCCGGGGCAGATGTTCGAGACCGCGGAACTCCACGCGGATATTGCAGATCAGCCGCAGCAGAACGATTACCACCCGGCCCCAGACGGCCATCGTCCGCATGGTCCACGCGCGGGGCGCCAGGAACATGGGCGTCAGCACCAGTCCGCAGACCGTCGACCACAGATAGAACAGGGCCACGAACAGCAGGGACCTCGCCATCATCATAACTTCACAGACTCCGGAGCGTTGGCGGGCCCGAGCCCGATAAGGGTCTCCCGACCCAGGGCCGCCAGATATTTCGAATATTCCGCCACCATGCGTCGGGCGTCGCGGGTCGTGACCCACCATTTGCGGGCGTCAAGATCGGTCGTCGCCACGGGGTAGGTCTCGATCCGGGCTCCCGGCATGACGGCCCGCAACTCTAGCGCGGCCCGGGGCGTATGATAGTCGGCTGTGACCAGGATCAGACTATGATAGCCCATCGCCCGCGCCCATCGGGCGGTCTCCCGGGCGTTGCCGATGGTGTTGGCCGCCGTGAAGTCCAGGTCGACACAGCAGTCGAAGAGAGGCTTGGCGGCGCCCGTGACGGCCCAGATCTGTCCGCGGCTCACCCTATGATTGACACCCGACACTAGCAGCCGGCGGCCCTTGCCGCCTTCCAGCAGGCCGGTCGCCACGCGCAGGCGCATGTCCGACCCCCCGGTCAGAGCGACGACGCCGTCCGCTGTCGCGGGTGGGGCGGCGGGCGTCGACCTGGCGATCCGGTCGGCGAAGGCTGCGAGGCCGGCGGCCCAGATGAGCAGGACCGCAAGCCCTGCGGCGAGGCCCTTCAAGACAATTGCCTGGCCGTCGCCCGCGCCGCGATGTCGATCGCCCAATAGGCCAGCAGCGCCGCCATAGGGGGCCAGATCGCCGCCGCGGCGAGATCGGGCGCCGAGAGCGCCGCGATCGGCAGACCTTGAGCGGCCAGCCACGCTGCGACGTTCGGCGACGCCACAGGGGCCCCCGCCAGACCTGCCGCAAATGCCGCGCCTGACAGGGCGGAGGGGAACACGCCGGCGGGCGCCCAGGATCGGAACGGGCGGGCGAACGCGGCGTCGCGAGCGCCGAATTGAATCAGAAGCAGGACGCGCTCCGCCCGGGTCGTCAGGGCGGACGCCGCGGCGCGCGCGGAGAGGCCCCAGCTCACCAGCAGGAGAAGGCCGAACGCGCCTGCCGCCACAGCCGCCGCGCCCGCGGCGGCGCGCTCCAACGGACCGCTGGTCAGGCCGTGATCGTCAATCGCCGCCTTGAGACCCGCCTGGCTCAGGGTCGCCGCGATCCGGCCGGGCTGCGGCGTTTGGCCTGGTGCGGTCCCGAGGCCGAGCAGGCGGGTCGTTCCGCCGGTCCCTGTCAGACCCATCATGTCACCGGCAATGTCATCGCCCGGCGCGGGTTCGACGATCCACGCGCGGGTGACCCCCGGCGTGTGGTTCAGAATTTCCAGGGCGCGGGCCGCGGCGGCGTCGGCGCTCTCGAGCCCGCCGCCCGTGACGGCGACCGTCAAGGCGCCATTGAGGCGCGCCGGCCAGGCCTGCAGAGTCCCGACCGCGGCGGCGACACCGATGAGCTCCATTGCCGCGAACAGAGACAGGACGAAGATGGCCGCCAACAGCCAGAGCGGGCCGACGCCGAGGCCGGGCAGCAGCGCGGGGACGCGACGAGAACGGGGGGCCTCGGTCATGACCGCACGCCCGGATCGGCGAGCTGGGTGATCTCGGCCCCGGCATTGACCGCCAGGTCGAGGTCACGGGTCGCGATCAGGATCGCGATCCCGCCGCTGTTGAGATCAGACAGCAGTTTGAAGGTTGAGTCGCCGAACGGCTCGTCAGCGACCACCAGTTCCGGCCTGTTGATCAGGGCCCGGGCGACGGCGAGTCGCCGGCGACCTTCGCCATTCAGACTTCCGGCCGCAACATCCGCCTTCCGGGTCAGGCCGACCCAGGCGAGGAGTTCTGCGACTTCGGCCTCATAGTTTTGCGGCGCGCGGTCGGCCGCCAAAGCGGCCAGGGCGATGTTGTCATGGGCGGACATGTCTTCGACGAGGCGAAGGTCGTGAAAGATCATGCCGATCCGGCGTCGCAGCCGTGGCCGTTCGCGTGGACCAATCGATTCAAGGTTCTTACCGAACAGCTCGATGCGTCCCTGTGGCGGAGGACGGGCGGCGGCGATCAATTCCAGCAGAGAGGTCTTGCCGGAGCCAGGGCCGCCCGCAATGACATGCGCGCCGCCGGCGGGAATGGCGAAGGCGATTGTCTGGCCGGGGCCTCCGTAGCCTGCGAGACCCTCCACGCGCAGAACATCGCTGTCGCCGCTCAAGGGCGCTGGGGTTTCGATCCGGGCGTTCACGGGTGTTCTGGACATGGACGAGAAAATCAGCGACCCCAGGCGCACGCCGCCGAGGCAAGCTGAGTCCCCTCATGATACTGACATGCCCCAGGTGCGCCACCCGCTATTTGGTCGACGAAGCAAAGGTCTGGACCACGGGGCGAACGGTGCAATGCGAGGCCTGCGGTCAGCGCTGGCGCGCGGCGGGCAAGGGCGTCCGGCCGTCACCTCCGTCGCGGTCTGAACCCGAACCGGTCCCGCAGCCGGAGCCTGAAGCGCAGGACTCACCGGCGCCCCAGTCGGAACCTCAGCCCGAACCCGAGCCTCAGCCGATCATCGAGACGCCCGCGATCCATCCTGTCCTCGGCGACGATCGAGCGGCTGACTCGGAGGCTCCCATGGGACCGTTGGTTCTGGAATTCCCTTCCCTCAGCCCTGACGCGCCGAGGGAGGACGACGAGACCGCCACCGCCCCGGCGCTGTTCAGGGTTCCACCGCCCCGTCGCCGCTCGAGCTACGGGGCGGGCTCTCCGAAGCTCGGTCTCTGGCTAGCCCTGGCCTGCCTGGTCATCATCCTGGTGACCGCGGCGGTGATGTTCCGTGGGCCCCTGGTCGAGGCCTTCCCCGGGCTGGCGCCGCTCTACACCGCTGTCGGTCTGCCGGCGTCTGCCGCGGCCCCGCATGTCTGAGAGCTTGTCCGGACTTCAGGTGCTGTTGACCGCCGAGGAGATCGCCGCGCGGGTGGATGGCCTGGCGGCGCAGATCGTCCCGAACCTGGAAGACGACGCCGTGGCGATCTGCCTGCTTACGGGCGGCCTTTGGTTCGCCGCGGATCTGACCCGCGCCCTGGCGGCGCGGGGCAAGGCCATCGCCTTCGACGCCCTGTGGCTGACCTCCTATGGCGACGCCAAGGCCAGCGGCGGGCGTTGCGAGATTCGCGCCGGGCTGCAGCGGCCGATCGCCGGGCGGCAGGCGCTGATCCTGGACGATGTGTTCGACACAGGCCTGTCCCTGGCCGAAGCCTCGCGCCATCTGCGTGAGGCCGGCGCCGCTTCGGTGATCACAGCGGTTTTCGCCCGCAAACCCTGGCCGAAACCCCGGGCCGAGATCCCTGATCACGTGGCCTGGGAAGCGCCTGCCGCCTTTCTGGTCGGCTACGGCATGGATATCGGCGGCCGCTTCCGGGGACTGCCGTTCATCGGCGCAGCGCCGGACAGCTGAACGGACCGATCAGAGCCAGGGGGCGGCGGGCTCGCGGGCGAGGATCTCGTCATAGGTTGGCCGGGGCCGCACCACGGCCCAGTCCGCGCCCTTGACCAACCCCTCCGGGATAAGCGGCCGGGTATTGTATTCGCTCGACATCACCGCGCCGTAGGCGCCGGCGCTCATGAAGGCGACCAGATCGCCGGCTTCCAGCGGCGGCAGGTCGCGGTCGCGGGTGAAGGTGTCTCCCGTCTCGCAGACGGGCCCAACGACATCATAGGTCACGAGCGGACCCGGGCGGGGGTTGACCGGCCGGATGTCGTGATAGGCGTCGTACATCGCCGGCCGGATCAGGTCGTTCATGGCCGCGTCCAGGACCAGGAATCGCCGGCCGTCCGGCCGGGCGTGGACATGGATCACCCGGGCGAGGAGGACGCCGGCGTTGGCGGCGATTGCCCGGCCGGGCTCGAAGGCCAGATCGATATCCATGTCGCCGACCACCGAGTCGACCATGGCGGCGAACGCCATCGGTGCGGGAGGATCGGGCTGGTTGAAATAGGGAACCCCGAGCCCGCCGCCGAGGTCGAGACGTTCGACCGTCAGACCCTGGGCGCGTAGACGCTCCACAAGGTCCCGCATCAGACCGAAGGCCCGGGCGAGGGGGGCGAGGTCGGTAATCTGGCTGCCGATATGGCAGGCGACGCCAAGCGCCTTCAGGTTCGGATCGGCCTCCGCAAGGGCGTAGAGGCGCTCGGCCTCGGCCAGAGACACGCCGAACTTGCTCTCCCGCGTGCCTGTGGAAATCTTGGCGTGGCCGCCGGCGCCCACATCCGGATTGACCCGAATCACGACACCCGGCCGCACGCCCCGGGTGCGGGCGAGCGACGCCAGAAGGGTCAGTTCCGGCTCGGATTCGATGTTGATCTGCTCGACGCCGGTCTCCAACGCGAACGCCAGTTCCGCGGCCGTCTTGCCGACGCCGGAATAGACGATCCGCGAGGCGGGGATGCCGGCGGCCAGGGCGCGCCGGATTTCGCCCTCGGATACGGTGTCCGCCCCGGCGCCCAGGCGGCCGAGGGTTGCGAGTACCGATAGATTGGAATTGGCCTTTACCGCATAGGCGATGAGCGGAGCGCCAAGGCGCGGGAAGGCCTCAAGCGCCTCGCGAAACACGCGGTAGTGTCGCTCGAGTGTGGCGGAGGAATAGACATAGAGCGGCGTTCCCACCGCCTCGGCCAGGGCGGTTAGGGAGACATCCTCGCAGCGGAGTTCGCCGTCGCGCGGCTCGAAATGGTTCATCTGGGGTGGTTGAACGGGTCGGGCAGAACGCCTGCGGGGGGCGCCGCGTTGGGCAGGGCGCGCATGCCGGGACCGGGATCGGCGCGCAGATTGTCCGGGCCGGACACGCCGACATTTGGCCCGGGCGTATCCGGCGCCAGGGGTTCGGGGTCACCGTCGTCCTTGGCGGCCTTGGCGGCCGCGGCGTCGGCGGCCTTGCGAGCCTGATAGTCGGCTTTCGCCTTGGCGCCGTAGAGGGGCGCCGGCTGGTCCAGCGGGCCCACGCGACCGCAGGCCGCCAGCATGAGCAGGGCCGCGGCCCAGAGCAGCGGCCTGGTGTGGTTTGTCATGCGAGGGCTTCCTTCCAACGGGCGATCTGCAGGCGAACCTGCGCCGGGGCGGTCCCGCCGTGGCTCATACGGCTCGCGGCTGAGGCGGCCGGACTGAGCACATCGTAGATGTCGGCGGCAATGCGGTCATCCAGCGCCTGAAGCTCGGCGAGCGGCAGGGCGGCGAGGTCGCAGCCCAGGGCCTCGGCCCTCGCCACGGCGCGGCCGGTGACGTGGTGGGCTTCGCGGAACGGCAGGCCAAGGCGGCGCACGAGCCAGTCGGCAAGATCTGTGGCGGTGGAGAAGCCGGCGCCGGCCGCCGCGGACATGGCCGAGCGATTGGCCGCTAGGTCGTCGATCATGCCTGTCATGGCGGCCAGCGACAGCTCCAGGGCGTCGAAGGCCTCGAACGTGCCGGCCTTGTCCTCTTGCATGTCCTTGCCATAGGCCAGCGGCAGACCCTTCATCACCACGGTCAGATTGACCAGCGAGCCCAGGATCTTGCCGACCTTGGCCCGGATCAGTTCGGCGGCGTCCGGGTTGCGCTTCTGGGGCATGATCGAGGAGCCCGTCGTGAAGGCGTCGCTGAGGGTGATGAAGCCGAAGGCCGGCGTCATCCAGATGACGATCTCCTCGGCCAGGCGCGAGAGATGGGTGGCGCAGATCGCGCCGGCCGACAGGGCCTCCAGGGCGAAGTCGCGGGAGGAGACACTGTCCAAAGAATTGGCGGTGGGCCTGTCGAAGCCCAGCGCCGCGGCCACGGCGTGGCGGTCGATCGGAAAGGACGTCCCGGCCAGGGCGGCCGCCCCCAGAGGGCTCTCGTTCATCCGCGCCCGGGCATCGTCGAAACGAGAGGCGTCGCGGGCGAACATCTCCACGTAGGCCATCAGGTGATGGCCGAACGTCACCGGCTGGGCGGGCTGCAGATGGGTGAATCCCGGCATCAGGGCGTCGGCATGCTCTTCGGCGCGGCGGACGAGCGCCCGCTGCAGGTCACGAATCTGATCGGCCGAACGCTGACAGGCGGCGCGCACCCACATGCGAAAGTCCAAAGCCACCTGGTCGTTGCGCGAGCGGGCGGTGTGCAGGCGGCCGGCGGGGGGGCCGATCAGCTCAGTGAGCCGCGCCTCCACATTCATGTGAATGTCTTCCAGCTCCTCGCGGAACGGGAACACGCCCGTGGCGATCTCGCCGGCGATGTGATCGAGGCCGGCCTGGATCGCCTGCTCGTCGGCTTTCGGAATGATGCCTTGTTCGGCCAGCATGGCGGCATGAGCGCGCGAGCCGGCGAGGTCCTCGCCGGCCAGCCGGCGGTCGACATCGATGGAGGCATTGATCCGGCGCATCAGGTCGGCGGGCTTGGCGGAGAAGCGGCCGCCCCATAGAGAGTGACCTGCTTTCCCGGAGTCGTCGGTCATATGCAAAAGATCCCAAGGTCCGCGCGCCCCGGGCGCGCCCTCGCCGTCACGGCGTTCGCCGCGCTTCTATACGGGCTTGGCGGCTGTTCCAACACGCCGGGGGATCTGAAGTCCCTGGCCAAGGGCGATATGGCGAAGCTCAGCGTCACGGCCAAGCCTGTTCCGGCGCCGGACACGATGTTCAAGGATGCCGCCGGGGGCTCGCACATCCTGGCGGAATTCAAAGGCAAGGTGCTGGTGGTGAATCTGTGGGCGAACTGGTGCGCGCCCTGCAAGGAAGAGATTCCCAGTCTCGCCCGGCTGAAGGCCGCCTACGCCGGCAAGGACGTGGCGGTCGTGCCGATCAGCCTCGGCAAGGGCGACGACGAGACGGCCGGCAAGGCGTTCCTGGCCCGCAATCCGCCCCTGACCTTCTACACCGAGCCCACCTACAGCCTGACCTTCGCCTTCAAGCCGGCGGTCGACGGCATGCCCACCACCGTGATTTTCGACAAGAAGGGGATGGAACGGGCGCGGCTCTCCGGCGGCGCAGACTGGTCTGGTCACGACGCCCGGGCGGTGATCGACTCGCTGCTGGCCGAGAAGTGAGCCTTTCGTCCGCCGCTATCGTCGGGCTCGAGCTGGTGGCGGCGCGCGCCTGGCCGGCGGCGCGTGTGGACGCCCTCGGCGGCTGGCGGCTCTACGCCTCCTCGGGTTTTTCCGGACGCATCAACGCCTGTTGGCCTCTGGAAGATCCTGGCTTGGCCCCGGATACGGCCCTCGACACGGTTGAAGGCTGGTACGCTGAGAGACACCTGCCGCCCCTGTTCAAGGTCGTCGAGTCGGCCTGTGCGCCTGGCGATCTCACCTCACGCCTCGCCGCGCGCGGTTACCGCGCCCGCACCGAAACGATCATGATGACGGGTCCGGCGACCGGAGGCGATCACCCTGACGTCGAGGTGGTGGACCAGGTGGACGATACCTTCGCGCGCGTGTTCGCCGCGACGGCCCACGACCCGGCCGACGCACGCGAACGACTGGAGACCCTGGCCCGCATACCCCATCCGCGGGCCTTCGCCCGGGCGGCGGTCGATGGCGAGCCGGCGGCCATCGGGGCCGGTGCAAGCGAAGGCGACTGGACCGGAATCTTCGCTATGCGCACCGATCCGCGCTTTCGCCGCCGGGGGCTGGCCCGCCAGGTGCTGGATAGGCTTCTCGCCAGCGCGGCGAACGCCGGCGCGACACGCGCGTGGCTGCAGGTGGAGTCCGACAATCCGGGCGCCATCGCGCTCTATCGGGCCGCCGGATTCACTGAGGCCTATCGTTACCTCTACTGGGAACGTTAGGTTCGGACTCCTTCTTGTTCGGCTCGGGCTTCTGAGCGCCGGGGCGCGTCACGAGCGCCGCCTTTGACGCGGCGATCCTGGCGCGCGTCGCAGCATCGGGGAGCGCAACCGGCTTAACCCGCAGCGGCTGAGCCAGCGGGAGAATGGGTTGCGGCGGAACCGGCCGGGGGACCGGTGGGCGTTCCGGCGCGGCCGGCGCAGGCGGGACCGCGGGTCGGACGGGGGTAAGCGGCGGGCGCGTGGCGTTCTGGCGGATCGCCTCCTGCCGCGCCAGGGCCTGACGCTCTGCAAGGGCGCGGGCGTCAGCCTGAGCGCGAACCTGGGCCTGACCCTGGGCAGCGGCTTGCCGACGAACCTGCGCGTCGTGTTGGGTCTTTGCGACAACCTGGAGCCGGACTGTCTCCGCCTGTTGTGCGGCGAGCGTCTGGCGGCTGGCGTTGTCGCGCGCCTGAGCCTGCATCCTTGCCTGCGCCTGCGCCAGAGTCAGCGCCTGCAGACGGGCTTGTTCCTGTTGCTGGGCGGCCTGCATTTGGCGGGCCGCGGTGTCACGCGCCTGAGTCTGAGCTTGCGCTTGCAGCCGCGCCTGCTCCTGCTCGCGGGCCTGCTGCGCCGCCAAACCCTGGCGGCGCGCCTGATCGGCCTGACCGGCCGCCTGCTGTGCGGCGCGTTGGGACTCGTTCAGCAGGGGGAGCGGTGGCGGTCCGAGGGGAGCGCCTGTCTGTGTCTGCGGACGTCCTGGATAGACAGGCTGAGCGGGGCCCTGCGCCTGATCGCGGCCGTTCGGATAGGCCGCTCGCCGGTCGCGTTCGGCTTGCCACATGGCCTGATCGGAGGGGCCGTTCTGTTGGGCGTACTGATCGCGATACGCGCGCCACTGGGGATCGCGGGCCTGACTGGCCTGCCAACGCGACTGCGCCGCGTCAATGCGAGGACGACGGGCGGACCAATCGTCACGTCCGACCGCGAGGTGTTGGGCCGACGTGGCCGCGGCGAACAGGGCCAGGGCGCGGTAGAAATAGCGGCCCGCCGGGTCGCTCGCCCGATCGATATCCGAATCCGGAAGCGGTCGACCGTCGCGGTCGTAGACCACGGCGAGGGCGCCGCCCTGATAGCCATAGGCGTAGTCGGGATCGCGGACCAGATAGGGCTGATCCGAGCCGGGTTGATAATAGTAGTAACGGTCACCGCCACCGGGCAGCGGCTCGACCACCACCTGATAGCCGGCCTGACTGCGCCAGGCCCAGGGTCGGACGCCCTGATAGTCGAAGCTGTAGTCCGGCGGTGCGTCGCCGAGGCCATAACCCACACGATTGGCGCGGTCACTGAACGCATAGCGGTCGATAGCGCGCGCGACGCGAACACGCGGGATGGAGCGCGCGGGCAGGGCGGAGACGGACGGGGCGGCCGCCGCCGGTTGGGCCGGCGCATCGGTCAGCGGCAGGGTCGCCACGGCCTGCGGCGCGTTGGCGTCGGTGGGGGCCGGGGCTGTCCCGGCGGCGGGTCCCTTCTGACAGGCGGCCAGAGTCAGCGCCGCAAGCGCGGCCGCGATTGCCCCGGCCGAGGCCCGGTTCATCCAGACGTGAGTTGTCATCGAAACGACTTTCCGGCGATCCCGCACGGGGATCCGTCCTCGGCGACAGACTGGATCGATGCAAATGAACGGGGCCTGACCTGGCCTGGCGTCGTTTCCGAAGCTCCGTTGCGGTCCTCAGGGAGCCGCCATTCGTCGTCTGGGCACGATGACAACCCGCGTGGATGGCGATCGTTCCCGGCCAAATTACCGGAGAGGCCTTAGTCCGACTGCGCCAGCGCCGCTGTCGTGCTGCCGTCCGAGCCTCAAGGCGCCTTGTGGATGGAATCGACCCAGGCGACCGACGTCGGCTTCTCGATCGGCTCGATGTCGAGATTCACCACCACCGCGTCGCCGCCGCTGCGCACCAGCACGCACTGCAAGGTCTCGTCGTCCGAGGCGTTGATCTCCTGGTGCGGTACATAGGGCGGCACATAGATGAAATCGCCGGGGCCGGCCTCCGCGGTATATTCGAGGGTCTCGCCCCAGCGCATGCGGGCCTTGCCGGCCACCACATAGATCACGCTCTCCAGCGGCCCATGGTGGTGTGCGCCGGTCTTGGCGCCGGCATGGATATGGACCGTGCCGGCCCAAAGCTTCTCAGCCCCCACCCGGGCGAAATTGATCGCCGCGGCGCGGTTCATGCCGGGGGTCTGGGCTGTGTTGACGTCGAGCTGGTCGCCCGGGATCACGCGCACGCCGTTGGTGCGCCAGTCGTGTTCATGCGTGTGTTCGGTCATGCGGTGAAGATACGCATCCCCGCGATGCGGGCAACTGTCAGAAACCGAGTTCCGCGCGCAGGGCGGCCGGCGTGTCGCCGCGGGCGCGGAGATCCGCCAGGGTTTCGGCGGTGTCGCGCTTGGCGAAGCGCTTGCCGTCCGGTCGCAGCAGCAGCGGATGATGTCTGTAGACCGGGGTCGGCAGATCCAGGAGGGCCTGGAGCAGGCGCTGAATATGGGCCGCTTCGAACAGGTCCGCGCCGCGGATGACATGGCTGACCTCCTGGTCGGCGTCATCCACCACCACCGCAAGGTGATAGCTGACGCCCAGGTCCTTGCGGGCGAGGACGACGCCGCCGGCGGTCTCGGGGCGGGCGCTCACGAGTCCTTTTTCCCCGGTTGGCCCCGCGCCTTGTTCGAGGAAGGTCAGGTGGCTGAAGCCGCCAAGGGCCTTCTGCGCCGCGGCGAGGGAGAGCCGCCAGGCGAAGGCGTCGCCGCGGGCAAGACGCCGGGCTTCCTCATCCGCCGAAAGCGGGCCCGGCGTCAGGACTTCCGCCGCCCCGTGGGGGGCGCGGGCGATCTCCTCCAGGCTCTCCCGGCGGGTGCGGAAGCAGCGATAGAGCAGCCCCTTTGCGCGCAACGTCTCAAGCGCCGCGGCATAGGCCGCGCGGCGCTCCGACTGGCGGCGGACCGGCTCTTCCCAGCTGAGGCCGAGCCAGGCGAGATCGTCGTAGATCGCCGTCTCGTAGGCGGGCCGGCAGCGACTGGTGTCGATGTCCTCGATACGCAGCAGGAACCGCCCGCCGACCGCGCGGGCCGCAGTGAAAGCTGTCAGGGCCGAGAATGCATGGCCGCGGTGCAGGCGTCCCGTCGGCGACGGGGCGAACCTCGTGGTGAAGCTTGCCGAGGTCAGTCCAGCAGCGCCCGGGGCCGGGCGAAGATGCCCACATGGTTGAGCAGTCCGCGGACGAAGGCCTCCTCGCCGCCCATGGCTTCCTTGAGCGGCTCGAACTCCTTGAAGCCGGCCATTTCGGCCACGCCATGGGCGTTACACCAGGCGGCGATCTGGGCCAGCTGCATCTCGCGCTCATTGGTCGGGTCGGCGCCCGCCTCGACCAGCGCTTCGGCCACATGGCCCCAGCCGCTGTCCTGGGTCTTGGCGTGATCGGGCATCATCTCCCGGTCGCAGGCGGCGTGATACATCAGACGGTAGAGGGCGGGATTCTTGCGGGCGAAGCTCACATAGGCGACGCCGATCTCGGTCAGGGCGGCGCGGGGGTTGGCGGCGGCGGCCCGGCCCGTGGCGATGGCGGCGCCGAGTTCGTGCCAGCCCTCCTCGGCCACGGCGTCGAGCAGTTCGCTCTTGTCCTTGAAATGATGGTAGGGCGCGGCCGGGCTGACGCCGGCCTCACGCGCCACGGCGCGCAGCGACAAAGCCGAAGGGCCTTCCGATTCCAGGATACGGCGGCCGGCCGCCACCAGGGCGCGCGACAGGTCGCCATGATGATACGGACGGGCGCCGGCGGTCGCCGGTGCGACCTTGGCGGCGGGGGCCTGGATGGCGGCGTTTCCAGTTTCTCTCATGGCCTTGACCCTAAAACTATATCCTAACGGCGTAAAGATCATCTTGACGCCGTTCACATAGGTGATATCTAAGCATTGTCCAGATCGGACGGCCTGACGCTTAGAGCAGGTTCAACCCAAAACAAGGTCCTTGTCATGTCCCAAGCCAAGATTTCCGCTTTCGAACGCCTCTTCGACCGGGCGATCGCCCTGGTCATCATCGCCATCGGCGCCGTTGTCGCCGGTGGCGTCGCCATCGTCGGCGGCTAAGTCGAGTCTCTCCGACCATGCGTCGGCTGGACAGACATCGAGAGGGGCCACGGCGCGCCCCTCTCGACCCGCCGACCTTCTGAGCGTCCCCGCAAGCCGCCGCGCAAACGGGCAAACGGCCCGAACTTTCCCGCAACTGTCTTGGAGCTGTCGCCAAAGCTCTCCTATGGTCCGGCGTCGATCCTGCTAAGGTCCGATTCGCTTAAACCGTCGAAAAGGAGGCTTCGTCTTCAGTTCAGGTTTACCGACACCGCCCCGCCGCATTGCTCCTCCCCGAGGAGGCCGCCATGCAGGTTCTTAGCCGTCCGCCTTCGGGCTGCCCCGCCCTGGTCCTGAACGCGGACTTCCGACCGCTGTCCTACTATCCCCTGTCCCTGTGGCCCTGGCAGGAGACGATCAAGGCGGTGTTCCTGGGCCGCGTGGACGTGGTCTCCACCTACGACACCGTGATCCACTCCCCGACGTTCGAGATGCGTTTGCCCAGCGTCGTCTCCCTGAAGAGCTATGTGGCCCAGGACCGCCCGCCGGCGTTCACCCGCTTCAACCTGTTCCTTCGCGACAGTTTCGCCTGCCAGTACTGCGGCCGGGGCGAGGACCTGACCTTCGACCATGTGATCCCCCGCTCGCGTGGCGGCCGGACGACCTGGGAGAACATCGTCACCGCCTGCGCGCCCTGCAACCTGGCCAAGGGCGGTCGCACCCCCCGCGAAGCCGGCGTGACACCCCATCGCGCGCCGCGCCGGCCGACGATGTACGAACTGCAGGATCACGGCCGCCGATTCCCGCCCAACCACCTGCACGAAAGCTGGCTGGACTATCTCTATTGGGACATCGAGCTGGAGGCCTAGGCCGGCCGTGTCGCCGCAGTGACGGCGGACACCCGCAACGCCCCCCTGATATAGCACCGAGAACGCGCCAGAAGGTATCCTAGGTTGACATCATGTTAGTCATATATAACATGGTGTGATAAATATCAAACACAGGAGGCGGAACATGGCGCCGCTCGAACGTCTCGCCCGGTTCAATCTGTGGGGCATGTGCCCCGCCTATGTCGTCTATTTCGCCGTCCAGATCGGCTTTCCCACATGGCTGACCACCACGCCGCAGCGTCTGGCCTGGTTCGCGGCGATCGCCGGCGTGCATGCGGCGGTCTACCTGGCCGGCCTGTTTGTGGTGAACCGGAAGGAGCACGGGGAGGCGCTGCTGGCCGACGAACGCGACCGGGCCATCGAGGCCCGCGCCAACCGCTTGGCCTACTATCTGCTGATGTCCGGCCTGGTCGTGGTCGGCATGATCATGCCGTTCGGCGACGCCGGCTGGAAAATCGTCAATGCCGCCGTGCTGGCGATCGTCTGCGCCGAAACGCTGCGCCATCTGCTGATCGTCCAGGGCTATCGGGGAACCCCGCGTCTTGCCCACTGAAAGCCTGACCAATGAGATCCGCCTGCTGCGCTTCCTGGCGAGCGACATGACTCAGGCCGAACTGGGCCGGCGCGTTGGGCTGACCCGCCAGACGATCGCGGCCATAGAACAGGGGCGCTATTCGCCCTCGCTGGAGGTCGCCTTCCGCATCGCCCACGTGTTCGGCAAGGGCATCGACGAGGTGTTCAAGTGGACATCCGGCGAGGTTGCCGGCGACGCCCGCGCCTGACGGCCTGTAGCTGAACGACTACGCCGCGCCGAACACCAGCGCGTGCCGCGCGCAGATCTTCGGCCACAGGGTGGCCGCTTCGGGTTCGTCGAGACCGAAGACGTCGCTCAGCACGGCGACGAGCTCGTCCGCCGAGGCCAGGGTCCGTTCGGTGACGCCCCCCTGGCCGACCTCACGCAACACCCGGCCCATGAGATCCACATGGCCGTCCGGCGTGAAGCGCTGGCAGATCAGGGTCTGGACGAACATCGAGGACGGGTCGGTCTGCAGGAAGGCGCACTTGCGGGCCAGGACGTCCTCACCGGTGAGCTCAGGGTGGACATCGAAGCTCGGCGGGCGGCACAGATCGTGGTTGTGGATGCGCCACCAGCCGCCGTCCGCGCGCTCGACACGGAAGCCGATTTCGCGCGCCGCGTGGTCCCCCGCGATCAGTTCGAAGGGCTCGAAGGGGCCGTCTCCCAGCCCAACGTCGGCCAGGACGGGGCCCTCCGGCAGGTCGACCCGCAGCACCAGGTGATTGCCGATCATGCCGTCGCCGGCCATGGAGCGCATCACCGCCCCGGTCAGCCGCGTCACCTTGAAACCGATCATCTCCAGGGCTAGCCCCATGGTCCCGTTCATTTCGTAACACCATCCGCCCCGGCGCCGTGTGACGAGCTTGTCGAAGGCGGCGGCCGGATCGGTGGTGGACGGCCGGCCGAGCTGGACGTCGAGGTTCTCATACGGAATCGACAGCAGATGGCCCCGCTGCACCGCTGCGAGCGTCGTGCGGTCGGGCGTCACCTGGCCCGTAAATCCAATCCGATCTAGATAGGCCGCAAGGTCCATGCCGCGCTCCCCCGAGGTCGCGACGAGATTGGCATGGCGGCGGGGTGAATGAAAACAGCCGCGCATATAATCGCGCGTCCGGAAGTTGGCCGGTCGCTTTCAGCCCCCAGAGCCCGAACGAGGGCGACGGCCGTCAGGGCGGTGTCGGCGTCGGCCTGGGCGTCGTCGTCCTGGACGGCGAGAAGCTGGCGATCGGCGTCGACCAGCTCAAGCAGGCTCAGAGTTCCGGCTTCACAGGCGTCGCCGGCCGCCGGCCGGTTTCGTCGCAGCGCGGCCTCGGTGCGGCGCAGGTCGGCGGCGCGGCCGTCGCGTTCTTGTGTAGATTTCGGGCGCAGCCAGCCCGACGCTTATCGCGTTGCGTTCATGATCGAGACGGCGGGCCCCGGCGAAGAGGCCAAGGCGTAACCCGCGTTGAGGGCGGGCATCGAAGCCTATCTGCTTCATCGCCAGGCGGTGGGCCGGGTGCTCGGCGCGGGCCTCAGCGAGGTCGAACTGGATTGCATCGCCCAAAGCAAGTGGGCCTCTTTGCACGGACTGGTGTCCCTGCTGATCGCCCGGCCGACCTTCCCCTGGGTGGACCGCGAGACCCTGATCCGCACCCACATCGACAGCCTGCTGGCGGGGATGACCTAGCGAACGGGTCGGGCGCTCGCCGCATCGCGGGCGATGCGCAGAATCTCGCGCCCGATGGCTTCGGGCGGCAGGATGAAGTCGATGCAGCCGCTGTCGATGGCGCTCTGCGGCATCTCCGGTTCTATCGCGCTGTCCGGCGCCTGGGCAATGGTGACGCCGCCGATGTCGCGGATGCCGCACAGCGCCGCGGCGCCGTCGCCGTCGAAGCCCGAGACGATGACCGCAATGAGCGGTCCGTCCCAGTGTTCCGTCAGCGAGCGCAGAAACACCGTGATCACGTCCGGCCAGCCGCGCGGCTTGGAAATCGGTTCGAGCCTGAACTCCCCGTCGAGCACATGCAGATCCCGTTGTGGCGGGATAATGAACACGGTGTCGGGGCGCACCTCGAGACGATCGGTGATCAGGGTCACGGGCATGGTCGTGTGGTAAGGCAGAATCTCATGCAACAGGGTCGCCACGCGTCGCAGGTGATTGACGATGACGACGGCGACACCCATGTCCACCGGCAGGTGGTTCAACAGGCGCTTATAGGCGTCCAGTCCGCCCGCCGAACCGCCCACGCAGACAATCGGGAAACCCGAGCTGGCGCATGCTGTCGCCGGGTCCAAATCTGGAGCGGCGGCCGGAGAGGACCGGTCCACCGCTCCAGGATGTCGGTTAGGCGACAGAGCCTCCGGCCTACTTGGTGGCCTTGTGCACGGCGTCCTTCATCTTGCCGACCGCTTCCTCTGCGGATCCGGCAATCTTTTCGGCGATGCCCTCGGCTTCCATCTTGTGATTGCCGGTCATCTTGCCGACGCCTTCCTTCATCGCGCCCATGCCCTTTTTGGCTGCGCCTTCGATGCCTTCTTTGCTCACGGTGTGCTCCTTGACTGTCTCGCGACGCCATTACTTACACGTGCTCTGAAAAAGGTCTCGAACACGGAAATCGGTTGTGACTTCCGCTAAATCGAAATTATCTCGATCAAAACAAACCAGAGCGTAATCCGCGTAGCGACGTCCCGAAAGCGACGCGATACGGCGACTGATCTTGGCTCGTAACCCGGAGCGGACCCGAAGGTTCCGGTCTTTCGGTGCGAATGTTAGAACGGCACTTCGCTGTTCACGGGCGCGCCATCGCCCGCGTTCTTGACCGGACCGGGCGGCTTCTCTGTCGGCGAGGCCAGCACGTCGTCGATATTGCCGCCCGCCTTGGAGGGTTTGGCTTGGATCGCTTGCGCTGCGGCCGTCTGCGCCGCAAGGGCGTCGGCCTTGGCCTGCTCCTCATCGGTCTTGTCGCCGTCGTCCTTGCCGTCGTCGGCGGCTGGGGTGGGCGGGGCCAGATCGACGATGGGTTTGGCGGCGATCTCGTCCGCTTTCCCCGCCACGGCGCCCGCCGCGCCGATGTCGGGAGCAGCCCCCTTACGGAACGCCGCCTGCACACCCATCACCAGTCCCAGAATGGCGAATGCAACCACCAGCACCGCGGCGAGGTTCACCAGACCGCGCGAAGGCAGGCTTACGGGGCCATTGTCGGTCCAGGCGCTGGCCATGTCAGTCTCCGGAGGGGTGTCGATGACGCGTCCGCAGGATAGGCTGGCGGCATGGGGTGTGGCTAGGGCCCGGCGCGGCAAGATCGGAGGGGTCCGCGCAAAGCCAGAAAACCCATTCCCGCTTTCGCCGTCGCGTCCTAGGTTGGCGGTCAAGGCCGCGCCGTTGTCGGCTTCCCGGAGAAGCGCCTCATGACCCAAGACAACCACCAGATCGTTCTGGCGGAGCTTCCGCAAGGCAAGCTGGAGGCCTCGCATTTCCGCGCGGCGACCGCGCCGATGCCGGCCGCCGCCGAAGGCGAAGTGTTGGTGAAGACCCTCTACATGTCCCTGGACGCCGCCAATCGCGCCTGGATGCAGGGCGCGACCTACCGTTCCGCGCTTAAGGCCGGGGATGTGATGGCCGGAGGCGCCTTGGCCGAGGTCGTGGAGTCCCGCTTTCCGGCCCTGTCGCCCGGCGATCTGGTGTTTGCCGATACGGGCTGGCAGATCTACGCCGCCGTGCCGGCCAAGCGGCTGACCAAACTGCCGCGCCTCGAACCCCTGACCCATCTGCTGAGCGTCTATGGCGTGGCCGGACTGACCGCCTATTTCGGTCTGCTGGAGTGCGGCAAGCCGCGGGCCGGCGAGACCGTGGTGGTGTCGGCCGCCGCCGGGTCGGTGGGATCGATCGTCGGCCAGATCGCCAGGATCAAGGGCTGCCGCACCGTGGGGATCGCCGGCGGCGCGGCCAAGTGCGCCCTGTTGACCCGTGACCTCGGCTTCGACGCGGCCGTGGACTACAAGGCCGGCGATGTCCGCCGAGCGCTGCGGGCGGCCTGTCCCGAGGGGATCGACGTCTATTTCGACAATGTGGGCGGCGACATCTTCGAGGCCTGCCTGTTCAACATGAACAACGCCGGACGCATCGCCTGCTGCGGGGCGGTGTCCCAGTACGACGGCGCCGCGCCGCGCGCCGGGCCTCGGGGCGTTCCGGGCCTCATCGTCACCAAGCGCCTGACCCTTCGCGGCTTCATCGTTTCCGACTTCGACGCGCAGCGCAGCGAAGCCCTGGCCGAACTGAAGGGATGGGTGGATTCAGGCCAACTGCAGGTGCGTGAGGACGTACTGGAGGGTTTGGAAAACCTGCCCGAGGCCCTGGTGGGCCTGCTGGCCGGCGAGAACATCGGCAAGCGCATGGTGAAGATCGGTTAGGTCCGGCGCCGCCCGAGCCGCCGCCAGACCCACAGGGGCAGGCGAACCGGGATGTAGAGGAAGGCCAGGGACGGCGGCAGGCGCAGGCGCATGTGGTCGTCCAGGCTAGTCGCCTGCCGGCGCAATTCGGCAAGCCGGAAGGCCCAACCATCCGCGAACAGGAACTGCGACAGTAGAATCCGGTCATTGAAGCCTCTGCGCGCGGCGATTTCTGTCGCGCCGCCGCCGTCGAGAGCGTCCAGGGCCAGGGTCTCCAGCCGGGCGGCCTTGCGGTTGGCGGCGATCTCCGTCCCAACGGCGGCCGGGATCGGGATATCCAGCAGGCGCGCGCAGAGCCGGAAGGCGAGCGCCGCGGTATTGCCGGCGCCCAGATCCTGAGCCCGTGCATAGAGATCCGCGCGTTCGGCCTCGGTGCGGCGAGCCAGCAGGGCGCCGAGGTCGGCCAGCCATTTCAGCCGCGACCAGGCATGCGACGCCCCGTGCACGCAGAGGTAGGCGATGAGCTCGGCCTCGGCGAGCGTTCGCAGGGTGAGAGCGCCGGCCACACTGGCCGTCTGGGTCGGCGAGGCCGCCGACAGGTCCGGCAGCAGGCCGGCGGCGTCCGCCAGGCGCCAACGCAGTTCGACGATCCGACCGGTCTGGCGATGACGAAAGGCGCTTTCCTTCGAGAGGCCAACCCAGATGGCAAAGGCGGCGGCGCCGGGGTCCGTCGGATCGCCCAGCTCATAGCCCGTCGCCTCCAGCACGCCGCGCGCCGCCATGGCGTCGTCCGGCAGCACCAGAAGGTCGATGTCCCAGGCGCGTTTGAGACCCAGCCGGCCCCAGGCGAGGCCGTCGAGCGCGGCCCCCTTGAGCACCAGATTGACCAGGCCGGCGCGGTCGAGGGCCGCCTGCAGCCGCGCCGATTCAGCGGCGAGAGCGAGGCTTTCCGCCGCGATGGCGGTGGCGGCTTCGCGGAGGCGCGCGGCCACGTCTGGCGGCGGGGCGACACGGGCGGCGGCGAGGGCGGCGTAGACCAGACCTTCCACGCGATGCCGCGCCACGATCTGCAGGAGCCGATCCCAGTGAACCTCTGTCGCCACCGCGCGCACCGCCGCGTCGCGCGCTGGGCCGTCCAGGCGGCAGCAGGCGGCGGTGAGGCGAAACTCGGGCGAAAAGGTCAAGGGGGCGGTGTCTCCCGTCGGATGACGCAATCCTATAGATGAGCATGGTGATGGCGAACCCAGCGCATGGTGAGAGCGACCACGAGGTGTTCGGGCTGCGCCTGCGCGCCGGATTGGCCCTGCCCGAACTGTGGCCGGCGCGTGGGGCGGGCGTACCTGACGTGATCGTGGGCATTGGCGAGGTTCCGGAGTTGCTCCCGGGCGGCGTGATCGTCGATCCGGGCCTGCAGGTGCTGCCCGACGACGTCCTTCTGTCCGCGCCGGCGGGTCGATATCGCATCACGGGCGGGCGGCGGATCACCATCGCACCCCGGCCGGCTGCGCCTGAGCCTGACGTCCGCCTCTTTCTGCTGGGCACGGCGCTCGGGGCCCTCTGCCATCAGCGCCCCGGTCTGCCGCTGCATGCCGCGGCGGTTCTGACACTGACCGGCGCAGTGGCCTTCGCCGGCCCGACTGGTGCGGGAAAGTCGACCCTGGCGGCGCAACTGGCGGCGCGCGGCGCGCTGGTGCTCGCCGATGACCTCTGTGTGGCCGACACTTCGGGGTTCGGCGCGCCACGCGTGCGGCCGGGCCTGTCGCGGATCAAACTCTGGCGCGGGTCACCGGCGCTCGACCCGGCGCGGGCGTCGACTCTGCAGCCCATCGGCGAGAGCATCGACAAGTTCAGTCTTCCCGTGGACGGGCCAGTCCCGCAGGAGGGCGCACCGCTCCGCCGGATCTACGTCCTGGCCCCGGGCGGCGGCGCGGGGTCCGTTCGGCGGCTCTCCGGGGCCGAGGCGGCGCAGGCCGTCATCGACAGCATCTATCGTTGGCCCCTGGCGATCGCGATGGGTCGGGCCGCCCCGCGCTTCGCTCAGGCGGCGATGCTGGCGCGGGCCGTCGAGATCGTCGAGATCGGCCATCCCCATGGCCCTGCCGATCCCGGACGCTTGGCGGATCATCTCACACGGACTCTCGACCTGTGAGTTTTCGTCGCACCGAGCCTTTACTCAGGCCGATCAACACCCACGTTGCCGCCAAGGACTTCGCCTTGCACGCCTTGCCGGAAACGGCAATTATGCCTCGGGCGGCAGGAGGGGCCGCGCGTTTGCCAAGGTGACTCCGTTGACCCAGACCCCTCCTTCAAGCCCGACACCCGAAACCGTCGACGCCGCGCCGACGGCGCCGGCCGGCAAGCTGCCGTGGCGCCGCCCGGCTCTGCGCCGCACCGACGCGCTTGACGCGCGCAAGGGCCGGCCGCCTCACGATGGTTTGCACCTCTCCTGAAGACAGAGGCTACGTCGGCATGACCGGCCCGCCGCCGCTCGCCCTGGCCGACCATGTGTCGCGTAATCCCGATACCCTCAGCGCCGCCGTCGATGGCGAGCTGGTCGCCCTGGATGTCACCCGGGGGCTGTGTTTCGGCCTGGATTCCGTCGGCGCCCGCGTTTGGGACCTCATCGAGACTCCCGCCGAGATCGGGGCGGTCTGTGAAGCCCTGATCGCCGACTATGATGTCGCGCCCGAAGCCTGCCGCGCGGACGTTCTGGTGCTGATGGCGGACCTCGAGGCTGAGGGCCTGATCCGCCGGTCCGCCCACGATGGAAGCGCCTAGATGTCGGCCCTGGCGGCGGTCTGGCGCCCGGACGGCGGTCCCGCCGCCGAAGACTGCGGGCGGGTTCTCGCTGGCCAGGCCATTTATGGTCCTCACCACGGCGCGTCCTGGGACGGCGGGCTGGTCGCCCTGGGCCGCCGCCTGTTTCGGACCCTGCCGGAAGATCGTCATGACACAGGGCCTGTGGCGCTGCCGGATGGCGGCCGGCTCGTGGCGGATGTGCGCCTGGACAACCGCGACGATCTGATCGCGACCCTGGACCTCGATCCTGCCCGCGCCCGGGCCACGGCCGACGCCGGACTCGTGGCGGCCGCCTGGATGCGGTGGCGGGAGTCCTGTTTCGCCCGACTGATCGGGGATTTCGCCGTTGTTGTCTGGGACGCGCCGCGACGGCGTCTGGTGCTGGCGCGGGATCCGTGCGGGCATCGGCCCTTGTTCTGGCATCGGGCGCGGGGCCTGACCGCCGTGGCCTCCATGCCGGCCGGGTTGCACGCCCTGCCCGAGATTCCCCGGGCGCCGGATACCGCTGGACTGGCCGCCTTCCTGGCGCTGAGATCGGACGCGGAGTCGCCGGGTTTCTTCCTGGGGCTGACCCGGGTTCCCCCCGGCGGCTGGACCGTGCTGGATTCTGACGGCGCGCGCGCGACGCCGGCCGATCGCGCCGCGCCGCCTCTGCTCCGGCTGAAGGCCCGGGAGGACTATGTGGAGGCCTTGCGGGAGCAGTTGGACCGGGCCGTGGCAGTCCGCCTGCGGGGTGCGGACCGCGCCGTCGGCGCCCATTTGAGTTCGGGCTGGGATAGCGCGGCCGTGGCCGCCACGGCCGCGCGCCTTATGGCTCCCGCGGGTGGGCGGGTCACAGGGTTCACGGCCGCGCCGCGCCGTGGCTTCCCCGTCGCCGCGCCCGCTGGGCGACATGGAGACGAGAGCGGCGGGGCGGCGGCCGTGGCGGCCCTCTTCGACAATCTCGATCATGTGGTGGTGCGGGGCGACGGCCGCTCGCCGCTGTCGGACCTCGATCGCGATATCGCCCTGGCCGGGCGACCGTCACTCAATCCCTGCAATCACCTGTGGTTCAACGATCTCAACCGGGCGGCCCGCCACCGGGGCGTGTCGGTGATGCTGACAGGAGACTTCGGGAATCTCACCCTCACCGACGATGGCGTCGACCGCCTGCCCGACCTGTGGGCGAGGGGGGATGTGGCTGGCTGGCTGGAGCTTGCGCGCGCGACGACGCGCGCCGGGCTGCTCAGCTGGGCGGGGGTGCTCGCGCTCAGTCTCGAACCCCTCTTTGGGCCGGAAAGGGTCAACCGGCTTCGCCGCCTCGCCGGGCGCGATCTGTCCGCTGAACGGGCTCACAGCGCGCTACCGGCAAACGCCTGGTCAAAAGGCGGGCCGGGCGTAGCCGGCCCGCCACAGAATCGGGCGACCCGCCGGCTGGCCAGCCTGACCCGTGTGGACCTGTCCGGATGGACAAAGGCGGCCCTGGCCACCAGCGGTGTCGATATCCGCGACCCCCTCACCGACCTTCGCCTGGTGGACTTTTGTCTGTCGGTACCTGTGAGCCAGCTTCACGCCGACGGCCGGCCGCGCGCCCTGGCGCGGCTGGCGCTGAGCGACCGGTTACCCGTGGAAGTCCTGGGCGGGCGCAGCCGGGGCTATCAGGCCGCCGACTGGCACGAGGGGCTGAGCCGGGACCAGGCCGCTGTGACCGCCGACCTCGACCGGCTGTCCGCTATTCCAGCGGCGGCGGGCCTGCTGGACCTGACCCGCTTGCGACATCTGGCTGAACGTTGGCCAACATCGGGCTGGGCCGATGAAACGACGATGACCGACTACCGCATGGCGCTGCTGCGCGGTCTGTCGGCCGGCCGGTTCCTGACCCGCACCCTGGGCGCCAATGGCTGAGTCTCCGTCGTCGTTCGGGGGGCCTGTGGCCGACCGCGCTCTGCTTCTTGAGGCGGGCCTGTGGCTGCTGGTGGCCCGGATCGCACTGCGGACACTCAGTTTCGCGCGTATTGCCGGCCTGGCGAGCGGCAATATCGCGACCCGCCCGGCCACGGACGCGAGTGCGGCCCGGATCGCCTGGGCGGTGGAGACGGCCGCGGCGCGCGCGCCCTGGGCGGCGATGTGCTTCGAGCGCGCCCTTGCGGCTCACGCCCTGCTACGGCGGCGCGGCTGGGCGTCGCGCCTGTTCTATGGCGCGCGCAATGGCGATTCGCCCGGGCCGGCGGCTCATGTATGGGTGCGTTCGGGCGACAAGGCGGTGGTCGGCGGAGAACAGGCCGCCGGCTTCGCGGTCCTGGCGACCTTTCCGCCGCTCGACAGCTAGCCAGGGGACATTCGCAATTGGCCGACACGACGCCCCCCAAGATCGCGCTCATCACCGGCGTCACCGGCCAGGACGGCGCGTATCTGGCCGAACTGCTGCTGGCCAAGGGCTATGTGGTGCACGGCCTGAAGCGCCGGTCGTCATCGTTCAACACCGGCCGCATCGACCACCTCTATCAGGACCCGCACGATCCCGATCCCCGGTTCGTCCTGCACTTTGGCGACATGACCGACGCCAGCAATCTGATCGGGCTGGTGCAGAAGGTGCGGCCGGACGAGGTCTACAACCTCGCCGCCCAGTCGCATGTGCAGGTCAGTTTCGAGACCCCCGAATACACCGGAAACGCCGACGGCCTGGGCGCGTTGCGGCTGCTGGAAGCCGTGCGGCTGCTCGGGATGTCGGGAACCCGTATCTATCAGGCCTCGACCTCGGAACTCTATGGCGCCGCTCCGGAAACGCCGCAGTGCGAAACAACGCCGTTCCGGCCGCGCAGTCCCTATGCGGCCGCCAAGCTCTACGCCTATTGGATGGTGGTGAATTATCGCGAGGCCTACGGCCTGCACGCCTCCAACGGCATCCTGTTCAATCATGAGAGCCCCGTCCGGGGCGAGACCTTTGTCACCCGCAAGATCACCCGCGCGGTGGCGGCGATTGCTGTGGGCCGTCAGGACATCCTCTATCTCGGCAATCTCGGCGCCTTGCGCGACTGGGGACACGCCCGCGACTTCGTGCGTGGCATGTGGTTGATGATGCAGCAGCCGGCGCCGGACGACTACGTGCTGGCGACGGGCGAGAGCCGGTCCGTCAGGCAGTTCGCCGAGCAGGCCTTCGCGCGGGTGGGCGTGGCGCTGGTTTGGCGCGGGGCGGGGGTCGATGAGGAGGGAATCGATGCGGCGACCGGGGCCGTCCGGGTGAAGGTCGACCCGCGCTATTTCAGGCTGACCGAGGTGGACGAACTCCGCGGCGACGCCTCGAAGGCCGCCGCGCGGCTGGGCTGGCGTCCCGAGATCGGCTTTGAGGCCCTGGTGGCCGAGATGGTCGATGCCGATCTGGCCGCCGCGAAGCGGGACATGCGGTCGTGAAAATCCTTGTGACGGGTGGCGGCGGCCTGGTGGGTCGCAGCCTTCTGGCCGACTCCCGGGCGGGCGGGCACGAGATTGTTGCCCCTCGCCGGGCTGAACTCGACCTCGCCGACGCGGCGGCCTGCGCCGTCTGGCTGAACCGGATACGGCCTGACCTGGTGATTCATCTAGCCGCTACCGTGGGCGGCATCGCCGCCAACATGGCCGAGCCGGCCCGGTTCCTGACCGAGAACCTGGTCATGGGACTCAATCTGCTCACCGCCGCCCGCGAGGCGGAGGTCCCGCGCCTGATCAACATGGGCAGCAGCTGCATGTACCCGAGGGACCGCCAGGTCCCGCTTCGAGAGAGCGACCTGCTCACCGGCCCCCTAGAGCCGACCAACGAAGCCTATGCCCTCGCCAAGCTGTCGGTGTGGAAGCTGACCCAGAGCCTTGGGCGCGAGATGCCGGCCGCCGCCTGGCGCACGCTGATCCCGCCCAATCTGTTCGGTCCGCACGACAGCTTCGATCCCGAGCGCTCGCACCTGCCGGCCGCCGTCATCCGCAAGGTCGAGTCGGCCCGGCGGGATGGCGCGGCGAGCGTGGAAATCTGGGGCGATGGGAGCGTCAGGCGCGAGTTTCTCTACGCCCCAGATCTGGCGGACTTCATCTGGACGTTCCTCGATCGCCTGAAGGACCTGCCCGAAACGATCAACGTGGGTTCCGGCGTGGATGTGACGGTCAATGACTACTACGCCGCCGCGGCCCGGGCTCTTGGCTACGACGGCGTGTTCACGCACGACCTCTCACGTCCCGTGGGCATGGCGCGCAAGCTGATGGACGTGAGCGCCCAGATCGCCCTGGGCTGGGCGCCGCCCACCGCGCTGGAGGCCGCCATCGCGGCGACCGCGGCCTGGTGGCGCGGGTCCGAAGCCGCTCAGACCGCGCGGTAGTATCGTCGCAGGAGCAGCGACATGCCGCCAACTCCCAGCAGGGCCGGCAGGATCGCGCCGCCCAGAGGTACGCCGGACCACAGCAGGGCCGCCGCCGTCAGACAGCTTCCCGCGCAGCCGGCGTCGAAGCCACCCTCGGTGGCCATGGAGAACCTGAGCGGGCAGGGCGAGGCCTTGGCGAGGTTGTAGACCGCTGTCATCAAGGTCGGCGTATAGGCCGCCGTCGCCACCGCGCCGACGGCGCTGGCCGCCACCGCCAGGACAGGGTGACCCGTCCCGATCGCCCGGAAGGCGACCGCTCCGGCCAGACCGCCGAGCGACAGGATCACCGCCCGGGCGCCGTGGCCAAGATCGATCCAGCGGCCGAGCAGCAGGCCGCTGGCCGCGCCGACCAGGGCCGCCAGGGCCATGGCCCCGCCATAGGCCGAGAATTGCTGGCCCAGGGTGCTGAACAGGGCGATCTGCCAGACCAGATAGAAGCCGGCGCCGATCCAGCCGTCGGCCACATAGAGCCAAACCCCTGGCAGAGCGGCGCGGAACGCTCCTGGGAGGCGCGGCGCGATCGCCACGTCGGGCGTGCGCAGTAAGGGCAGCGCGCTCAAAGCCATCACCCCGGCGGTGACCCCGAAGGCGACCTGCGCGCCGAGAACGGTCAGGGCCCAGCCCGAGAGCAGCGGGCCGACCACCCCGGCCAGGGCGGCGGCGGCTTCGCGGGCGCCGATCTGATGGCCGCGATGCTCGACGTCGCCGAGCGCGGCGAAATAGGCGTGATAGGCCGTCCAGTAGAGGGTGTCCCCGGCTGACGCGAACAGGCAGAGGACGGCCAGGGGCCAGCCCAGGCCGTGAACCTGGGCCAGCATCGGATATTGCACGCTGGCCAGGACCGTTCCGCCGATCACCAGGGCGCGCAGGCCCACGCGCCGCGCCAGCACCAGCACAAGCGGGCGAATGAAGAAACGGGCGCCGAAGATCACCGCCAGCACGGTCAGCACCTGGGGCGCCGGCAGGCCGGCCTTGAGGAGATAGGCGGCGAAGAAGGCCTCGCTGCCGCCCAGGGCCAGGGCGTGGACGGTGTAGTGAAGGTTCAGCCAGTTGACGGTGTCATTGCGGAAAAAGGCCACGCGGCCGCCGCGGTCAGGCGGAGCCCTGGGCGAAGCGCTGGGCGCCGGCGATCGGGGCGACCCAGGCCGCGGCGTGGTCGGTGTAGACCTCGACGGCCGGCGCCAGGCCGCTCATGTCGTCGAGGGTCCCCGCCTTGACCAGGACCATGCCGGGAATGATCGCGGCCTTGGAGAGGATGGGCGAGCCGCAGGCGCCGCAGAAGTGTCGCAGGACGGCCTGACCGCTGTCGCCGCTGTCGGCATAGACCTTGGTCTCGCCGGCCTGCTCGTACTGCGCCTCGGGAATCACCAGATTGGTGGAAAACACGCCGCCGCTCTGCTTCTGGCAGTGGGTGCAGTGGCACACCGCCGTGGCCAGGGGCTCGCACAGGAGCCTGTACCGCACCGCTCCGCAGAGGCAGCCTCCAACCCGTTCGGTCATGATCTCGGATTCCCTTGTCCAGGGCGCGTGACTACCGGCAAACGGCGCCCGTCAGCAAGGCGACAGGGCGTCAGATGTCGCGACCGCCGCCTTTGGGATCGAGCTTCTCGGCCGGGGCCAGGCGCATGACCTCGGCCTGATAGCGTTCGTCCTCGCCCGCGGCGAGGAACGGCGCGGCGTCGGCGCAGGCCTGCAGTAGCTGCTTCACCCAGCCCAGTTCGACCTTGTGAAAGTCCGACAGGACATGGCCCATGACCTTGTCCTTGTGGCCGGGATGACCCGAGCCCAGGCGCGCGCGGCGGAAGTCGGGGCCGATGTGAGCGGTGATCGAGCGGATGCCGTTGTTGCCCGCCGCGCCGCCGCCGGTCTTCATTCGGAAACGCCCCGGCGCCAGGTCGATCTCGTCGTAAAAGGCGACCACATCGGCCGGGGCGAGTTTGTAGAACCCCATGGCGTCTCTCACCGCCAGGCCGCTGTCATTGTAGAACGTCTGGGGCTTTAGGATCAGGGCCTTGGCGCCGCCGCCGGCGGCCAAGGGAATCTCGCCCTCGCGCGCCAGGCTGGAAAAGCGCTTGCGCTCGGGGCCGAAATTCCACCGCGAGGCGATGGCGTCGACGGCCATCGCCCCGAAGTTGTGCCGGTTGAAAGCGTATTTGGCGCCCGGATTGCCCAGGCCCGCCAGGATCAGCATGGCGCGCGCGCCGGCGGGCCCGAAAGCCCGCGCCGGGTCCCTTAGGCTTCCGCGTCCGCGGCCGCCGCGGCGCCCATGGCCGAGGAGGTGCCGATGGAAGCGACGATCGAGCCGGCGTGGTGGCTGTGGACCTTGACGCCTTCCGGCAGGACCAGGTCGCTGGCGCGGATGGCGGCGCCGATGTCCAGGCCCGTCAGATCGATCTTGATGTCTTCCGGGATGTGGTCGGCCGGGGCGAGGATTTCGACTTCATGCAGGTCGACGTTAAGGGCGCCGCCACGCTTCAGGCCGGGCGAGGCGTCGTGGTGAACGAAGTGCACCGGAACGGCGATGCGGATCGAGGCGTGGGCGTCGACGCGGAACAGGTCGAAGTGGACCGGCTCGTCGCGCACGACATCGAACTGGATGTCCTTGGCGATCACGGCCTGCTGCTCTTCGCCGTACTGCAGGGTCACCAGGTGGCCGAGCAGCTTGCCGGTGTGCAGCGCCTTGCGGAACTCGGCCGCCTTGACCGCGATCGGCACGGGCGCCTTGTCGGCGCCGTAGAGGATGCCCGGGACGAGGCCGGCGTTGCGGGCCGCGCGGGCGGCGCCGGTTCCGGTGTTGTCACGCACTTGAACGTTCAGAATGATATCGGCCATGGCCACGCCTCAAAAGGATACGCCGCGCGAGATGTCTGCGCGCGGCGACAGGATCGCGAACCCCAGTTGGGGCCCGTGGAAAAGGGTGCGGTTAGATACACGCGACGGCGCCCTCATGCAACGCCTTCGTGACTCCCGCCGCCGATTCCGCGGCGGTCAGCCGTGGCGACGTCGGACAGCGGTTTTTTTCTTCTTGACGGGCGCCGGTGGGACCGGTTCGGGCGGCGGCTCCACCCCGGCGGCGCGCGCCAGACACACGCCCGTGTCGAACAGGGCGTGCTGACCCATGCAGAAAATGTCTTCGTAGTTGGGCTTGGCCACGGCCAGGCACTGGTGGAAGTTTCGTTTGGCGGCCGCCAGGCAATTGGAGGCGTCGTCGTCCTTCGTCAGAACCGACAGGCGGTCGTAGGCGTCCTCCCGGGCCTCGCCCAGGGCGGCGATGGCGGCGAGTTGGAGAGCGTGGGCGACCATCGGGGTGTAGGGCGGCGCCAAGGGCGCGGCGGAGATCGGCAGGGGCGACACGCCGGCGACAGACTTCCTCGCGTCCGCCAGTTCATCGGGGTCGGTGGGCATGTCACCGTCGGCGACAGCCTCGGCGGCGGCCAGCCGGCCCTTGAGGTCCGCGACCTCGCTCTTCGACCAGCCCTGCTTCTGGATGTCATAGGCGGCCTGACGGACGGCGCGGCCCGTGGCGTGCAGGCGCAGGGCCGACGGGGCCAGGGCCTCACGCGCCAGCCCGGCCGCCGTGTCCGCGCCGGCGAACTGATAGAGATACGCCGGGTTGGCCAGGATATAGTCGACCATCTGGGCGCGATGCTCGGGCGTGTTGCCGGCCTCACGCAGCGCCTTGACGAAGGTCTGGTTCTCGAGGGCTGCGACGGCGCCATAGGCCACGGCGCCGCGGATGAGCGCGTGGGGGCCGTAGGCCCTGGCCGTGTCCACGGCGCGAGTCACCGAACTCGCATCGGTGAACGCCGGCGAGATGGAAACCGACTTGCGCATGTAGCTGTGATAGCCGGCCGCCTCCTGGATCATCCGGTCCGGCAGGCTGACCGGTCCGGCAGGTGGTGGTGGTGGCGGTGGCGGCGGGGCTTCGACAACCGGAGGCTTCTTGCCTCGCGCCAGCACGTCGGCGGTGGGGATGCAGACGCTCAGGGCGACCGCGGCCAGCAGAAGGAGGGCTCCGCGCGGAGGCTTCGGCCGAGATCCGCGGGGTTCGGTCTTCCGGAAAAAGGTCAATCGAACAGCTTCGAGACGGATTCTTCGTTGGCGATGCGCCGCATGGCTTCGCCGATTAGTCCTGCGCAGCTGACCACCCGGATCTTGGAGCCGCCGCCCAGCCGTCCGTCGGTTTCGATCGAGTCGGTCACCACGAGCTCCTTGAGCACGGAATTGTTCACCCGCTCCACCGCCGCGCCGGAGAGCACGCCATGGGTGATATAGGCAGAGACTTCCGCCGCGCCGGCATCCATCAAGGATTTGGCGGCGCTGCACAGGGTGGTGGCCGAATCGACGATGTCGTCGAAGATGATCAGCCGGCGACCACTCACGTCGCCGATGATGTTGGCCACCTCCGACTGGCCCGGCCCCTTGCGGCGCTTGTCGACGATGGCGAGGCCGGCGTTGAGGCGGCTGGCCAGGGCGAGGGCGCGCACCACCCCGCCGACGTCCGGCGAAACGATCAGCAGTTCGTCGGTCTTGTGATAATGGGCCTGGATATCCGCGGCCATCAGCGGCGCAGCCTGCAGGTTGTCGGTGGGGATATCGAAAAAGCCCTGAATCTGGCCCGAGTGCAGGTCCATGGTCAGCAGGCGGTCGGCGCCGGCCCGGGTGATCAGATTGGCCACCAGCTTGGCGCTGATCGGCGTGCGGCCGCCGGTCTTCCGGTCCTGGCGGGCATAGCCAAAATAGGGGGTGACGGCGGTGATCCGCTTGGCCGACGCGCGCTTCAGCGCATCGATGCATATCAGCAGTTCCATCAGGTTATCGTTGGCCGGATAGCTGGTCGACTGGATGACGAAGACGTCCTCGCCCCGGACGTTCTCCTCGATCACCACCCAGGCCTCGTTGTCCGGGAAGCGTTTGACCTGGGCTCGGGTGAGCGGGATGTCGAGGGACTCTGCGATGGCGTCGGCGAGCGGCCTGTTCGAATTGCCAGCCAGAAGCTTCATGATCATCCTCGTGGCGCGATTCTGGGGGGGCGCTGTTCGCGACGGGCGAGCCTTTATCAGCGTGGGGTGGCGGGGCAAAGCCCTTCGAAATCGTTCGTGGGCTGAATCAGAGGCCGCGCGGCGGACCGACCTGGCCGCGACGATACACAAACAGGCGTGTGCCGGCGTAGTTGATGGCGTAGGCGATGCTCGATGCCGTCACGAGCGCGACCCAGGGGTTTGAAATCCAGGGCCAGTGCGAGGTGGTGAAACCCACGAACAGCCCGAAATTGCACAGGCCGCCGAAGCCGTTGGCGATCATGAACCGGCTCCATTCCCGGCCGCGCGCCCCCGCGCCGGCGGTCCGGAACACCAGGCGGCGGCTGAGGATGAATGTGACCTGCAGAGCGACCAGCAGGGCCAGGAGGCGGGACACCGGAAGGTTCACACCCAGCCTCATCGCCGCCCAGAGGGTTGCGACGTCAGCGCCGAATCCGATCAGGCACACCGCGGCGAATTTCGATGCCAGCGCCATCTCGCGCGCCAGCGGCCCCGGGACCTTCATAAACTGTGGCGCTCCGACAAGCCCGCGATCCATACAAGTAGCGATCAGTTCAGCACAATGACCGAAAGCAGACGTCCGTAGTCGGACTCCGCGGCCTTGAAGGCCCGGCGGTTCGAGAAGAACGCCTCCGGCTCGGCGCAGGTGTCCCGGCCGATCCACTCGCAACGCGGGATGCCGGCGGCCGCGAGGCGGCTGAGGACGAAGGCCGGCAGGTCGAACCAACGCTTATCCGCGGTCAGGCCCGGGCTGAAGAAGCGTGCGTTGCTCGGGGCGGCGGTCGTGAAGGCGGTCAGGAAATCGGCGCCGACCTCGTAGGAGGCTGGCCCGATGCACGGGCCGATGGCGGCGGTCATGTCCTCCGGGCGCGCGCCGTGGGCCACCATGGCCGCCACCGCGGCCTCCACCACCCCGCCCAGAGCCCCCTTCCAGCCCGCATGGACCGCCCCGACCACCCGCGCGCGGGCATCAGCGATCAACACGGGCGCGCAGTCGGCGGCCAGGGCGCCGCAAAGCACGCCGGGCGAGGTTGTCACGACCCCGTCGGCCTCCGGGCGGGAAGGCCCCCAGGGTTCGGCGGCGGTCAGCACGGTGGCCGAATGGATCTGATAGGCGGTGGTCAGGGCCTCGGGCGGCAGATCGAAGGCGGCCGCGGCACGGCGGCGATTCTCCGTCACGGCGTCCGGATCGTCGCCCGACCCCAGGCCGACATTGAGGCTGTCGTACAGCCCGCGCGACACCCCGCCCTGGCGCGTGAAGAAGCCGTGCCGGATGCCGTTCAGACCTGCCAGCAGCGGAGATTGCAGCACGGGCGGAGGGTTCACGCGGTGGCCTCGAATCCGGGTGGGGTCAGCCCTGGCGTATGGATGACGGCGACCTTGAACACCTGGCCCATCTGGTCCGCGCCGACGAGGCGGTCAAGCTGGCGTGCGATGACCTCGGCCCGATCCGGCCGGGCGGCGGCGAGCCGGGCGGCCCGGGTGGCGATTCCCAGATCCTTCAGAAATCCCGCCTGGGTTCGGATCGGCCCCACCGCCACGCCGGCCCGGGCTGCGGCGGCGAGAAAGGCGGGGAAGTCCACATGGGCGGTGAGATCGGCCTCGCCGGGCGTGTCGAGGGGATCGACCTTGGCGTGCCGGCGCAGCGCCTGAAGCGTATCGCCCCGTTCGACGGCATCGCGGCCATAGTCGATGAACAGCGCCGCCCCGCCGTCCGTCGCGATCCTCGCGCCGATCGCCGCGCCCGCCGCAGCGAGATCGTCCGACCACTCCGCCACCGCGCCTTCAGACGCGCCGGCCCCGCCGGCCGGCGGGGCGACGGGTTCGCCCGCCACGAAGGCGAGGCTGTGACCATCGGCAGCAAGGCCTACGCGGCGCTCGCGCCAGCCGGCGGCGGTGAGAATCGCCTGACCAATGGCGAGACAGTCGAGATACTCGTTGGAGAGAATGATCAGCGGCGCGCCCCCGGGAACCTCCTCCAGCCCATCCGCCCAGCGCGGGGCGGCGAGCGGCGCCAGGGTGGCGGCCTGCCGCGCGCGCAGCGGCGCGCTCGTTTCCACCAGCCAGACATCGCAGGCCTCGCGGAAGCCCGGGGCGGCGCGGGCGGCGCGCAGGATGTCGCTCATCATCACCCCGTGGCCGGGGCCGATCTCCACCAGTCGGACCGGATCGGGCCGGCCCATGGCCAGCCAGACCTCGGCGGCCCACAGCCCCAGCAGTTCTCCGAACATCTGCGACACCAGGGGAGAGGTGATGAAATCGCCTGTCTCGCCAAGTTCGGGGCGGGTGGCGTAGTAGCCGGCCTCGGGATCGTGCAGGCACAGCGTCATATACCGCGCCACGTCGATCGGTCCCTCGCGGGCGATCAGGCCCGCGATCTTCTCACGCAAGGTCACGGGCGTCGGGGACCGCCGGGGCGCGGAAAGCCCGCCAGATCAGGAACGCGCCGCCAAGCACCATGGGCGTGGACAGCAGGATGCCCATGGTCAGGCCGAGGGGGAGATCGCGGAAGCCCTCGTCCGGCATGCGGACGTTCTCCAGGGCGGTGCGGAAGAGGCCGTAGCAGACCAGGAACAGGCCCGCGACCGAGCCCGGCCGCCGGAACCATTTGAACCGGTGGGTCGCCAGCCGCAGGATCAGAAACAGCAGAGCGCCCTCCAGCGCCGCCTCATAAAGTTGGCTCGGATGCCGCGGCAGGAGCCCGGCCACGCAGCTGCCGTCGGAATAGGTGTCGATGTGCTGGCCGCAGAACACCATGCCCCACGGGACCGTGGTGACCCGGCCCCAGAGTTCGCCGTTGATGAAATTGGCCAGGCGCCCGAACGCAAGGCCGATCGGGGTCGCCGCGGCGACCAGATCGCCAAGGGCGAGCAACGACAGCTTCTGGGCGCGGGCGAACAGGATCACCGCGATCGCCACCCCAAGCGCCCCGCCGTGGAAGCTCATGCCGCCGTGCCAGACACGGAGAACCTCCATGGGATCGTGCAGCAGGGCGTCGCGGCTGGCCGCCAGGGGCAGCATGTAGAACAGGATATAGCCCAGGCGCCCGCCGCCGATGACCCCAGCCGTGATCCACAGGATCAGATCGTCGATCTGCACCTCGCTGGCCGGCGGGCCGGCGGGCGTCCACAGGCCCGCCTTGCGCGTCAGGCCGATCATGTAGCGCCAGCCCAGCACGATGCCGGCGATATAGGCCAGGGCGTACCAGCGCACGGCGAAGGGACCGAGGCTGACGCCGCCGAGTTTCACGGCCGGAACGGCGAAGATCTCGCGCGGAATGTCGGGGAAGGGCAGCGCCATGGACGCCTCTCTAGACCGATCCGCCGCCCAGGTGTAGCGCGCGCGGCGCGCCCGTCCGCCCCGCGCCCCCGAGAGTCTTCGCATCGTCACCGGTTTTGCGCTAGAAGGGGGCCATGCAGACTCAGAACCCCTTTCTGGACGAGGTGGCCCGCCTCACCCAGGCCGCCATGGGCGTGGCCCAGGCCGCAGGTGAAGAGGCCAAGACGGCCTTCCGGTCGCAGTCGGAAAAGTGGGTGGCCGACATGGACCTCGTCCGGCGTGACGAGTTCGACGCCCTGAGGGCGGAAGTGGCGGCCCTGCGCGCGGAACTTGCCGCCCTGCGCCGCGACGAAAAAGCCTGAAAACCGGTTCCCGCCGCGAGACGCAGCCCGCGAAGCAGATTAGCTTCGCCCGCGTTGACGTGTGTTTCACCCCCGCTCCGCCGGTTCGCCGGCCGCGAGCCTGAAGGAGGCCAGTCGGCCCCATGGACACTCCAAGACCCGAAGAAGACGACACCCTGATCGGCTTCGACCCCCTCGACGTGGTCGAGCGGGTTCTGGCGGCAGAAAATCTCTCTTTCGATCGCACCGACGACGGCGATCTGGCCTTTGCCCTCACCGGCGACTGGAAGGACTTCGAGCTGTGGTTCGCCTGGCGGCCGGAGGCGGACTGCCTGCAGCTCTGCCTGTCGATGGATCTCAAGGCCGGCAAGGCCCTGCGCGACTCCGCCCATGACCTGATCAATCTGATCAACCAGCGGGTCTGGCTGGGTCACTTCGAGGCCTGGGCCGAGGAGGGCGAGATCGTCTTCCGCCACGCCCTCTCCCTGCCCGACAGCGAGCGCCCCAGCATGGCCCAGACCGCGGCGATGATCGACGCAGCCATGGAAGCCGCCGACCGGTTCTACCCCGCGTTCGATTTCCTGATCAGCGGCGGCAAGACCCCCGAGGAGGCCATGGCGGCCTGCATGTTCGAGACCGTGGGCCACGCCTAGGACCTGAAGATCGCATGCCCGAAACCCTGACGCCCCTGCTGATGGTCGGGGCCGGACACATGGGCGGCGCCCTGATCGCGGGCTGGCGGCGGGCGGGCCCTGTCGCCGCGGCGGACCTGATGCTCCGCGACCCCACGCCCGGCGCCGCGGCGCGCGAGGCGGCGCAGGCCGGGGCGCTCCTGAATGGCCCGGACTCCGGCCTGGCCGCGGCCCGCACGGTGATTCTGGCGGTTAAACCTCAGGCTTGGCGCGCCATGGCCGGGGAGATTGCCCCTCTGATCGCCGCCGACGCCGTGATCGTCTCGATCATGGCCGGCGTCCCGGCCGGAGACCTCGCCGAAGCGTTCCCCGGCCGGCCGATCGTTCGCGTCATGCCGACAACCTCCGCCGCCGCCCTGAAGGGCACGGCCAGCGTCTGGTCCGCAGACGGCCGTGGCCGCGACGCCGCCCGGCGCCTGTTCGGCCCGCTCGGCGTGGTGGTTGAGCTCGAGGCGGAGGCGCAAATGCACGTGGCGACCGCCGCCTCAGGCTCCGCCCCGGCCTATGTCTACGCCCTGGTGGAGGCGCTCGAAGCCGCCGCCATGGACTCCGGGCTCGGCGCCGAGGCGGCCCGGGCCATGTCCCGTCAGGCCCTGATCGGGGCCGCGGCCCTGCTCGAGGAAAGCGGGACGGAGGCGGCCGAGCTGCGCCGCCAAGTGACCTCCCCGGGCGGCACGACGGAGGCCGCGCTGCGCGTCCTGATCGGCGACGGCGCCCTGAACGACCTGCTGGTCCGCGCGGTCAGAGCCGCGGCCTCCCGGTCGCGGGAACTGGCGTCATGAGCGGTGCGCCCGAGGATCTACTGGAACAGGCCCGCATCGCGCTGCTGGCTCTGGCGCAGGAGCGGCCGTGGCGGCACATCGCCCTGCGCGACGTGGCCGAACGGGCCGGGATTCCGCTCACCAGTCTCTACGCTCAGGCCCCGAGCAAGCTCGATCTCCTGGCGCGCCTGTCGGCGCACTACGACACGGTGGCCATGGGCGCGTCCGTGGGCGATTCCGAGGATATGCACGACCGCCTGTTCGATTCAGTGATGGCGCGGGTCGAAGCCATGGAGCCTGATCGCGCCGCCCTGACGGCCATGGCGCGCGAGACACCGCGCCTGGCCATCGCCTCGCACCTGCCGCTCACGGCGCGGGCGATCCTGGAAACTGCCGGTCTGGAGGCGACGCCGCCGCGGATCGCGGCCATGGCGGCGCTCTGGGCGCGGGTGGTTCAGGTCTGGCGCGACGACGACGGCGCCCTCAACCGCACCATGGCCGAGATCGATCAGCGGCTGAAACAGATGCGCTCCGCGCTGGGACGCATCGGCGCCGGGTTCTAGATTCGTGTCGAAGGCCGCCGCCGCCACGGCCTATCTGCGCAAGAACGGCGCCAGCATCGCCGTCGAGGCCCTGGTCAATTTCGTCGGCCCGTTCGTCATCTACCAACTGACCAAAACCCAGCTGGGCGACGTGCGGGCGCTGATGGCCTCGTCCGCGCCGCCGATCCTCTGGAGCCTGATCGGCTTCGCCCGGCATCGCCGCGTGGACGCGGTCTCGATGCTCGTGCTCGGCGGCATCGCCCTGTCCCTGCTGGCCTATCTGGGCGGTGGCGGAGTGAAGTTCCTGCAGCTGCGCGAGAAACTGGTGAACGCCTTGATCGGGACGATCTTTCTGGGGTCGGCGGCGATCGGCCGGCCGCTGATCTATCAACTGGCCCGGGCAACCATACGCCGCCGCTCGGCCGAGGAAGCGGCGTCGTTCGAGGCGATGCGGGAGAACGCCGGCTTCCGCCGCACCATGATGATCATGACCGTGGTCTGGGGGGCGGGCCTGCTCCTGGAATCGGCCCTGGGCGTGGTGCTGGTCTTCACACTTTCCATCCGCGACTATCTGCTGGCCAGCCCCGTGGTCGGCTACTCGACTATAGGGGCGCTCACCGTCTGGACCTTCTGGTACATGCGTCGCCGACGCGCGGCCGGCGCCGCGACGATGGCGGCTCACGCCGAGGCTGCCAAGCGAGCGGAATAGCGTTCAGGGCAGGGTAACCGTGGCGCGCAGTCCGCCCAGCGGCGAGGCGGCGAGGGTGACGTCGCCGCCATGGCTGCGGGCCACGTCCCGGGCGATGGCGAGACCGAGGCCGACGCCCTTGGTGTTGGGCCCGCGGGCCGGTTCGAGCCGGCTGAACGGCGTGAAGGCGTCGTCATAGCGGTCCGGCGCGATGCCCGGCCCGTCATCGTCAACATGGATCTCCAGCCCGCCCGCGGTGGTGGCGTGGGCCAGAATCTCCACCTTGCCGGCATGGTCGGCGGCGTTGGTGACCAGATTGGTCAAGGCGCGACGCAGGGCGCCCGGGCGGACCTGGGCCATGAGGTCGGCGGCCGCCTCCACCGTCACCCCGACCCCGGTCCTGGCGACGCCGACGCGAACGTCGTCGATGATGTCGAGAACCCGCACGGTCTCCAGATCCTCGCCACCCTCGCCGCGCGCGAACGCGAGATACTCGTCGATCATGTGCTCCATTTCGCCCAGGTCACGCTTCATGGCCTCCACCCTCGCGCCCGGCGGGGCGAGGGCCAGTTCAAGCCGCAGGCGGGTGAGCGGTGTGCGCAGGTCGTGGCTCACCGCCGCCAGCAGGATGGTGCGCTGGTCCACATGCCGTTGGATACGCGCCTTCATGGCCAGGAAGGCGCGGGCCGCCTGACGGACCTCGCGGGCGCCGTGCGGCCGGAAGGCGACGTCGGCGCCGCGCCCGAAGGCGTCGGCGGCATAGGCCAGGCGCTCGATGGCCCGCACCTGATTGCGGATGAAGACGATGGAGATGGCCGTCAGCAGGACCGTGGCCAGGGTCAGCCAGAAGATGAAGATATGGCCCCGGGTGGCGAACACCCGCTCTTTGGGCGCGATGATCCGCAGGACCCCGCCGGGCGTTTTCACCCGCACGTCCACATAGGCCGGATAGCGCGCGGTATCGAACCAGAAGGGCGCGTCGATGCGCTCCGTCAACGCTTTGCGCAGCGAGCGATCGACGGCGACGAACAGCGATGACCGGCGGCCATGCGGCAGGACGCCCCCTTCCTGGTAGACGATGGAGAGGTCGAGGTTGGCCTGCGCGCGCGTTTGCAGGCGCTGCAGGGCGACGGGGCGGGGATCCTCCTCGAAGGTCTGCACCACCAGGGCGACATCGCCGGCCAGACCCTCGGTGAGATGGCTGTTCACCGTCTGCCAGTGGGCGTCGAAAAACACATAGGTGACCGCGATCTGCATCAGGGCCACGGGCAGGACGATGATCAGCAGGCTGCGCCCGAACAGGGACGTTGGCGTCAGCCGCTTGAGCGCGCGCCAGAAGACCCGGGGCCAGGGGCGCGGCAGGCGCATCAGTCCGGCGTGAGCATATAGCCGCGGCCGCGCACGGTGCGCAGATAGCGGGGATTTGCCGGATCGCCCTCAATCTTGCGGCGCAGGCGGGTGACCTGGATGTCCACCGCCCGGCCGCCGGCGTCGCCCTGGCCGCCAGCCAGGTCATAGCGATCCACGGCCGCGTGCGGCGCGCGGGCGAGCGTCTTGAGGAGTTGCGTCTCGCTCTCGGTGAGCCGCACCGGTTCGCCCTCGGCGGTAAGTTCGCCGCGGGCGGTGTCGAAGCTGTAGCGGCCCATGCGGACGTGCCGCTCGCCGCGCGGCGCGGCGGCGGCGCGGCGCAGGATCGCCTCGATGCGCAGGACCAGTTCCTCGGGATCGAAGGGCTTGGCCAGATAGTCGTCGGCGCCGAGCCGCAGGCCCTCGATCCTGTCGTCGGGCTGGCCCCTTGCGGTGAGGATGAGCACGGGCGCCGCGCCGGCCTCGCCCGACCGCCCCCGCAGCCAGCGCGTGAAGGAGAAGCCGTCCTCGCCCGGCATCATCACATCCACCACCAGGAGGTCGAATCGCAGGGCGGCCAACAGCCGTCTCGCGGCGGCGGCGTCCGGCGCGGTGCTCACCCGGAAGCCGCGCCGGGTGAGGAATTCCTTCAGCAGGTCGCGGATGCGGTCGTCATCGTCCACCACCAGCAGATGGCGGCGCTCGGCGTCGGCGGCGGGGGTCAGGGCGCTCAAATCCGCGCCATTTCGTTTGACGCCGGGCGGGGAGAGTCGTCTAACCCCCGGCTCTTCGAGGAAAGGGATTGAACGCCCAATGTCACTGGTTCCCTACGACGATCGCGACGGCTGGATCTGGTTCGACGGCCAGTTTGTGCCCTGGCGGGAGGCTAAGGTGCACGTCCTGACCCATGGGCTCCACTACGCCTCGGCCGTGTTCGAGGGCGAGCGGATGTACGGGGGCGAGATCTTCAAGCTTACCGAGCACACGGAGCGTCTCTTCAGGTCGGCCGAAATCCTCGACTTCACGATCCCCTACACGGTGGCGCAGATCGAGGAGGCGTGCAAGGAGACCTGCGCCCGCAATGGCCTGAGCGACTGCTACCTGCGGCCCATCGCCTGGCGGGGCTCTGAGACCATCGGCGTGTCGGCGCAGGACACTACCATCCATGTGGCCGTCGCGGTGTGGGATTGGCCCAGCTATTTCAACCCGGAACAGAAGGCCAAGGGCATCGCCCTCTCCTGGGCGAAGTATCGCCGCCCCTCGCCGGACACCGCGCCCACCTCCTCCAAGGCCGCCGGCCTCTACATGATCTGCACCGTCTCCAAACACGCCGCTGAGCGCGAAGGCTATGCCGACGCCATGATGCTGGACTGGCGCGGCTATGTGGCCGAGGCGACGGGGGCGAATGTGTTCTTCGTGCGCGACGGCGCTCTGCATACGCCCGACCCCGACTGTTTCCTGGACGGCATCACTCGACGCTCCGTGATCGACCTGGCCCGGGCCAAGGGCGTCGAGGTGGTGGTGCGGCACATCAAGCCCGAAGAGCTGTCGACCTTCAGCGAGTGCTTCATCGTCGGCACGGCGGCCGAGGTGACGCCGGTCTCCCAGATCGGCGAGTACCGGTTCACGCCCGGCAATCTCTCGCTGTCGCTGATGGACGACTACGCCCGCATGGTCCGTCGCGAGACGGCCTGAGGCCGTTCTGGCGTCGCCTCAGATCGTCCAGGTTTCCGGGTTCGGGATGGCCTCGTTGCGGAACAGCCGCATCAGGCCGACCGCGCAGCGGACGATGAACCACAGGAACACCACCGGCAGCAGGGCGAAGCCGATCAGCAGGGCGCAGAGCACGCCGGCGGCGAGGAAATAAAGGAGGCCCATCCAGAAGGTGCGGATCAGGTAGGTGTAGTGCGTCCACAGCCACGGCGGCGCGCTGCTGCGCGCCACATAGGCCAGGATCAGGCCGAGGACATGGGTCACACCGCCCAGCGGCGCCAGGAACAGGATGTAGATGATCAGGGTCATCTGCCGCTCGTCGAGCCACGGCGTGTTCTGCGGCGGGGACGGCTCGTAGGACTGGCTCATCGGCGGTCTTCCTTTGCGGAAGCCGGAGCCTAGTCCCTCGCGACGACGATCTCCACCCCCGCGGCTTCGGCGTCGGGGGCCAGGGCCAGGGGTTTTTCCACGCGGACGCGAACCTTCAGGGCGCGGGGTTCGGCGAGGCAGGCCTGGGCCAGACGCCAGGCGAAGGTCTCCACCAGCAGGATATGGCCGGCCTCGGCGATGGCGCGGGCGTGGCGGCGGATGTGCTCGTAGTTGACGGTCTCGCCGATGGTCCGCCAGCCGCCCGGCGCCACGTCCATCTCTACATCGACGATCAGGGGCTGGCGGCGGCCCTGTTCATGGGCATGCACGCCCACCTCCGCCGAGACGGTGAGGCCGCGCACGAACACCTTGGACGCGACCGCGCGCCCTTCCGCAACGGGTCGATCAGTCATCCACGATATCCGGCGTGCGCCAGGCAAGGTGCTGTCCGCCGTCCACGGCGATCATCTGGCCGGTCACCGCGTGCGCATCGATCAGATAGGCCAGGGCTCCGGCAATCTCGTTGGGATCGACCGGCTCGGCCAGCAGGGTGGCGGCGGCCTCGGCGGCGAAGAGGTTCGGAGTCTGGCGGACATTGGCCAGGGTGGGGCCGGGGCCGATGGCGTTGACCCGGATGCGCGGGGCCAGGGCCTGGGCCAGGGTCTGGGTGGCGGTCCACAGGGCCGACTTGGCCAGGGTGTAGCTGAAATACTGCGGATTGAGCCGCCAGACCCGCTGGTCGATGACATTGACGATCAGGCCGTGAGCGTCCTCCGGCAGGGCGGCGGCGAAGGCCTGGGCGAGAAGCACCGGCGCGCGCAGGTTCACCGCATGGGCCGCGTCGAGGCCGGCGGCGGTGAGGGTGTTGATCTCGTCGCGCTCGAACAAGGAGGCGCAGTTGACCAGCAACCGGAGCGGGCCCGGCGCGGCGGCCACTAGTCGCGCACCGATGTCGGGGTCGGAGAGGTCGCCGCCGACGATGTGGGCGGCACGGTCGCGTGCGCGAACATCCGCGGCCGTGTCTTCGGCGTCGGCCGGGCGTCTGGAATGGATAAGAACATCAAAGCCCGCCTCGGCGGCGCGGACGCAGAGGGTCCGGCCGATGCGGCGGGCGCCGCCCGTGATCAGGGCCCAGCCCCGATCGGTCATGGGCGCATCAATCGAAGCGGCCGAACTCGACGCGGTTCAGGACCGCGAACGCGGCCACGAAAAGCAGGATGACCCCGATGGCTTCCATAGGACAAACTCCAGGACGGCCTCGCGCCGCGGATGAGGGGCCGATTTAGCGAGGCGCGCGCCGCGCCGCAAGCGCCCGGCGGAGCGGGAATCGCGCCTGCGACCATAAAGGGCTCTTTCCGGATTACGCGCGATCACTCATATAGCTTCCCGATGAGGCCTCGGAAGGAACGCGGGGTCCGCCACACATCGCCATGCCAGGGAGAGCCGAATGCGCGAGTACATGAAATTCTACATCGACGGTGAATGGGTCGATCCGGTCACGCCCAAGAGCCTCGACGTGATCAACCCCGCCACCGAGGAAGTCTGCGGTCACATTTCGGCCGGCTCCGCCGCCGACGTGGACAAGGCCGTCGCCGCCGCCCGCAAGGCGTTCGAGACCTTCTCGCAGACCACCCGCGAAGAGCGCATCGACCTGCTCGAGCGCATCCAGGCTGAATATCAGAAGCGCTTCGGCGACATCGCCAATGCGATCACCGAGGAAATGGGCGCTCCGGCCAGCCTGGCGCAGCGCGCGCAGGCCCCGATCGGCATCGGCCACATCGCCACCGGCATCGCGGTGCTGAAGGAATACAAGTTCGAGGAAGATCGCGGTCAGACCCGGATCGTCAAGGAGCCGATCGGCGTCTGCGGCCTGATCACCCCCTGGAACTGGCCGATCAACCAGATCGCCTGCAAGGTGGTCCCGGCCATCGCCACCGGCTGCACCATGGTGCTGAAGCCGTCGGAAGAGTCGCCGTTCTCGGCCATCCTCTGGGCCGAGGTCATGCACGCCGCCGGCGTGCCGGCCGGCGTGTTCAATCTGGTCAACGGCCTTGGCGCCGAAGTGGGCGCCGCCATCTCGAGCCATCCCGGCATCGACATGGTCTCGTTCACCGGTTCGACCCGCGCCGGCGTCGAGGTGGCCAAGGCCGCCGCGGCCACGGTCAAGCGCGTATCGCAGGAACTGGGCGGCAAGAGCCCCAACATCATCCTGCCCGACGCGGACCTGCCCTCGGCGGTCGGCGGCGGCGTGAAGCACGTGATGCAGAACTCCGGTCAGTCTTGCAACGCGCCCACCCGCATGCTGGTGCCGTCTGAAAAGATGGATGAAGTCATCGTCATCGCCAAGGAAGCCGCCGAGTCGGTGACCGTCGGCGATCCGAATGGCAACGCCCAGATGGGCCCGGTGGTCAACAAGACCCAGTGGCAGAAGATCCAGAAGCTGATCCAGGCCGGCATCGACGAGGGCGCGACCCTGGTCACCGGCGGCGTCGGCCGTCCGGAAGGCCTGGACAAGGGTTTCTATGTGAAGCCCACCGTCTTCGCCAATGTCACCAACGACATGACCGTGGCCAAGGAAGAGATCTTCGGCCCGGTGGTCTCCATCCTCGGCTACCAGTCGGTCGATGAGGCCGTGAAGGTCGGCAACGACACGGAATACGGCCTGGCCGCCTACATCTCCGGCACCGACATCGGCAAGATCCGCGAAGTGGCCTCCAAGCTGCGCGCCGGTCAGGTGTCGATCAACGGCGGCGGCGGGGACATGATGGCCCCGTTCGGCGGCTACAAGATGAGCGGCAACGGCCGCGAGTGGGGCGACCACGGCTTCACCGAGTACCTCGAAATCAAGGCCGTGCTCGGCTACTCGCCCAAGCAGGCGGCCGAATAAGCCTCACGGCTTTTCAGCCCTAAGAGATCGGGCCCTCGTCCTCACGGACGGGGGCCTTTTCTTTTGCGGCCGCCAGCATCTCGACCAGGGCGTCGGCTTCGGCGGGGCGGCGCGGCCGATGCTTGCGCACGCCAGCCAGGCGCGGGTCCGCGAACAGGGCGGCGTACTGCGTCTTGCGCCGGTCATAGGTGTCCCAGGCCCAGCGGATCGGGTGTTCCTTGTCGAACCAGCGCCGCCAGTTCTCGGTATTGCCGGTGCCGGGCCACAGCTCCTGGCCTGACGCTGAGCGCGCGAAAGATCGGCGAATGACGCGGCTCATCACCACCCGGCGGCTGTAGTCGAGCCAGATTACATCGGTGGCGCGGGCGAGGATCAGGGGCAAGGCGGCGCGGTAGTTGCCGTCGGTCACCCAGCCCGGCGCGGCAATCGCCGCCTGGATGCGCCGCGTCAGTTCCTCGGGATCCTCCAGCGACAGATTGCGCCAGCCGGCCTCCCAGTTCAGGGCGTCCAGTTCGACCGCCGGAATACCCAGGCGCCCGGCGAGGCGGCGGCCGAGCGTCGACTTCCCCGACCCCGAAGAGCCGATGATCGCGATCCGCACGGCCTCGCCCCGCGTCTCAGGTCTTGGCGGGCGCCGGGAACCCCCGGTCGCGCATCAGGGCGTCGATGGTCACGTCGCGGCCGCGGAAGCGGCGGAAGGCCTCGGCGGCTTCGATCGTATTGCCCACGCTCATGATGCAGTCGTGCAGGCGCTTCGCCACCGCCTTGTCGTAGAAGCCACCCGGCGCCTCGGCGAAGGCCTCGGCCGCATCGGCCGTGAGAGTATCGGCCCAGATGTAGTCGTAGTAGCCGGCCGCATAGCCCTCGCCCGCGAAGATGTGCCCGAAGTGCGGCATGCGGTGACGCATGACGATCTCGCGCGGCATGCCGATCTCCTTCAGGGTCGCGGCCTCGAAGGCGCGGGCGTCGATGGGCGTCGCCCCGGCCAGGTGGGCCTTCATGTCGACGATGGCCGAGGCCAGATATTCGACGGTGTCGAAGCCCTTGTTGAAGGTGTGGGCCTTCCTGATCTTGGCCACCAGGGCGTCAGGCATGGGCTCGCCCGTCTTGTAGTGCAGGGCGAAGCGCGTGAGCACCTCGTGGGTGGGCAGCCAGTGTTCGTTGAGCTGGCTGGGGAACTCCACGAAATCGCGGGCGACGTTAGTGCCTGAGAGGGTGGGGTAATCCACGTCGGAGTTGAGGCCGTGCAGGGCGTGGCCGAACTCGTGGAACATGGTGACTGCATCGTCCCAGGAGACCAGGATCGGATCGCCCGGCGCCGCCTTTACGAAATTGGCGTTGTTGGAGACGATGGGGGTGACTTCGCGGGCGAAACGCTCCTGCAGGCGGTATTCGCTCATCCAGGCGCCGGACTGCTTCCCGGCCCGGGCATAGGGATCGAAGTACCACAGGCCGATCTGGCGGCCGCTCCGGCGGACCTCGAACACCCGGATATCAGGCTGCGCCACGGGCAGGTCGCTGACCGGGACGAACTCGAAACCGTAGAGCTGGCCGGCGGCCCAGAACATGGCCTCGCGCAGCTTATCCAGCTGGAGGTAGGGTTTGATCTCGCTCTCATCGAGATCGTATTTCGCCTTGCGGACCTTCTCGGCGTAAAAGCGGTAGTCCCAGGCCTCGATGCGGATGCCCGGGGACTCCACGTCGGCGCGAGCCTGCATATCGGCCACTTCCTGCGCCACCCGCGCCTTGGCCGGCGCCCAGACCTTCAGCATCAGGCCCATGGCCGCGTCCGGAGTCTTGGCCATCTGATCGTCGGTGATCCAGTGGGCGAATGTGGCGAAGCCGAGCAGCTTCGCCTTCTCGGCGCGAAGGCTGAGGATTTCGGTGATCAGCGGATTGTTGTCGTGCGGCCCCTCATGGTCCCCGCGCGAGGCCCATAGCTTGAACGCCTGCTCGCGCAGATCACGGCGCGTGGAATAGGTGAGGAACGGCTCCATGGAAGAGCGGGTATTGGTGATCAGCCACCTGTCCTCCTGCCCCTTGGCCTTGGCCGCAGCGGCGGCGCCGGCGACGATCGCCGCGGGCAGACCGGCGAGATCGGCCTCGCTGGTCAGGGTCAGGGCGTAGCCTTCCTCGTCGGCCAGTTCGTTCTGGCTGAAGGTGGTGGAGAGGGTGGCGAGCCTCTGATTGATCGCAGCAAGACGTGTCTTGTCAGCCGGCGAGAGGGCGGCGCCTTGACGGGCGAATTGCCGGTAGACCACCTCGGTGAGGCGCTTCTGCTGCGGTGTCAGGCCGGAGGTCTCGCGGGCGTCGTGGACCGCCTTCACCCGTGCGAAGAGGGCGGCGTTCTGAACGACCTCATCCTGATACGCAGACAGGATTGGGGCCATTTCCTGGGCCACGGCCTGCATGGGCTTGTCGTTCAGGGTGGAGGTCCAGACCCCGAATATCGCCCCGACGCGGTTGAGCGCCTGGCCCGACCTTTCCATGGCCGCGATGGTGTTGGCGAAAGTGGGCGCGGCGGCATCGCCGCCGATCACGGCGATCTCGCCGCGGTTCTCCTCCATCGCCGCCAGCAGGGCCGGCTTGAAGTCGGCCACGGCGATCCTGTCGAACGGCGGCGCCCCATGGTGCGGGCCGGTCCATGGCCCCAGGATCGGAACGGTCGAGGCGGCGGCCTGGCTCATCAAGGGGACTCCGGCGAGGGCGGTGGCGGCGGTTCCGGCCGCGAGGAAGCTGCGTCGATCCATGGGTCTCTCCCGGCTGCTGCTGACCGGGCCGACCTTAGGCGGAAACGGACGCAGCGTCATGGGGCGGCGGCGGATCCGGTCAGCGTGGCGCGGTTTTCGCGGTAATTCGGAAGGAGACCCTGACCGCCGCGGCGATCTGGTCCGTCGCGGCCCACTCGCCCTGCCCGACACCGAAATCGGTCCGATTGACCGTGACGGATCCGGTGGCGACGGCGACATTGCCTTTGATCGTCAAGGTGAAGGGAAGGTCCAGCGGCTTCTTGACCCCGCGCAGATCGAGGCTTCCCAACGCCATGTAACGCCCTTCGCCGACCTTGCGGAATTTTGTCGCCGTATAGGTCGCGCGCGGGTGCGCCTTGCTGTCGAAGAAGTCCTCTCCGGCAAGGCTGGAATCGCGTTGGGCGTCTCCGGTCGAGACGGCCGCGGGATCGACCGAGACTTCCAGGCGGGACGTGTCGAGAGCCTCCGGAGAGAAGCTTATCCGGGCGGTCCACCCGGTGAAGGCGCCGTCGACCTGATTGCCGGCCCATGTCGCCGTAAAGCCAAGCTTTGAGCCCGCTTGCACCTTCCAATCGACAGGTTTGGCCGGAGCGTCCGCCGACGGCGCGGGGCCGGCCGCGGGCGGGGATTGGCCTGTCATCGCCAGGGCGCCAGGGGACGCTTCCGGAGTGACCACCGAGGTCGGCGGCGGGGCCGGTTCGGCTGCGACCACGGCCGCCGCTGTCGCCGGCGGGATCGGTGCGTAGGCGTAGGCGCCGGCCACAACGACCGCGAACACGGCCGCCGCGACCCAGGCGCGCGGCTCGCGCCAGCCCGGCCCGGCCCCTGGCGCCATGTGGCCGAACACCTCGTCCCGGTCGAGAACCTGATGCTTCGCTGCGGCCCCCAGGTGAAGCGCGAGGAGCACATAGGTTATCTTGACCAGGAGGCCGTGGCTGAACTCACCGCCCGTGCGCCATGCCGCCTTCGCCGTGGGGGAAAGATCGGCGATGAAGGGCAGGTGCGGCCATGGAACCACGCTGAAAAGCAGGGTGGGAATGTTCAGCTTGCTGGCCGAAACGACAATCCATCCTGTCAGGGGGAGCCCGACCAGGATGGCGTAGAACCCGGCATGAACCAGGCGCGAGGCGAACTGTTCCCACTGGGCCTGACCTATGGGCGCGGGGGGAGGCCGATGACCCAGCCGCCATGCGATGCGCGCCAGGGTCAGAACGAGGATCGTAATCCCCACCGACTTGTGGAGCTGGAACAGGGCGAAGACCGCGGGCCCCTTCGGCGCGTCGGAAAACCGCCACCCAAGGATGATCTGAACGACGATCGCCGCGGCGATGAGCCAATGCAGGCCGATGGCGACGGCCGTGTAGCCTCTGTCCCGCGTCGTCATGGCCACCGTCGCTTATGAGCCTCAATCCTCTCCCGGATTGGGAGTGGGGCAGTGTGGACCACGCGCTGTCAAAGATCGAGCGCGGCTTGACACGCCATCATGGGCGCCACACACTGTGTATCATACACTATGTGGCGGACAGGGCTTCATGCCGATCGACGACGACCTCTACGAGAGCCTGAGGATGGAGCTGCGGCGGGGATCGCTGGTCCTGGCCGTGCTCGCCCGGCTGCGGGAGGAGCGTTACGGCTACACCCTGCGCCAGGCCCTGGCCGGGGACGGGCTGGAGATGGAGGAAAGCACCCTCTATCCGCTGCTGCGCCGGCTGGAGACTCAGGGGCTTCTCGCCAGCGAATGGCGCGAGGAGGACCGGCGCCGCAAGCGCTTCTATCGGCTCTCGCCTGAGGGCGAGGCCATGCTCGCGCGGCTGCTCGACGAGTGGCGGGGCATCAGCGCCTCGTTGTCCGCGATCATCGACAAGACAAGCTGAAGGAGGACGGGTCATGGATCTCGTCGACGCCTATCTGCGGGCCATCGCCGCCCATCTGCCCAAGGCCGACCGCGACGACATCGTCGCCGAACTGCGGGACACGATCCTCGACAGGCTCGAGGCGCGCGAGGCGGCGCTGGGCCGGCCGCCGACCGAGGCGGAGATCGAGGCCGAGCTGCACGCCGTCGGCCATCCGCTGGAGGTGGCGGCGCGCTACCGCCGCGGGGCCAGCCAGCTGATCGGGCCGCGGCTCTATCCCTACTATCTGTTCGTGCTGCGGGTGGCTCTGTCGCTGCAGCTGGCGATCTCGGCCATCGTCTTCATCGTCGCCCTGACGCGGGGCGAGGGCGATCTCGGCCACGCCCTGACCGCCGCCATCGGTTCGATCATCAACGGCGCGATCACCCTGGTGGGTCTGGCGACCATGGCGGCCCTGATCATCGAGCACTATCAGGTCCGGCTGGGTTTTCTCGATCGCTGGCGGGTGAAGGACCTTCAGGTCCTTGAGATCCTGGCCTTCGATCCCCTGCCGGTTCTGGACTGGGTGATGGGCCGCGCCGTAACCGCCTCGGCGACCGACGCCGGACCGCGCGAGCCGTGGCGCGACCCCCGTCCGCGTCGCCGGCGGCGTCGCGGGCCGGTCAATCCGCTGCTGTGGATCGCCAGCGGCGCGGTGCTCACCTTGTGGTGGGTCGGGGCGCTGCATTTCTTTCCCAGCGGCGCCCTGCGAGACGACCCGGAACTGGCGATCTTCGGTCCGTTCGCGAGGCTGGACTGGGCGGCGGTCAAGGCGGCCGTGTTCATCCCGGTGCTCGGCTATGGCCTGGCGCAGATCGGCGTCGGCGCGGCCATGCTGTGGCGACCGGCGGAACGGCGCGTGTACGTCGCCGGTCGGCTGGCGGTCTGTCTTGTGGCGCTTTGGGTCATCCTTCAGGCCTGGCTGGCCTCCCCGCTCACGCCGGCCATCGGCATCGCTGACCTTCAGGATATGTGGAGCCGCATCGAACAGCTGTGGACCCCGCCGCCGTGGCGGATTCCCGAAGCCGTCATCGCCCTCTGGTTTCCTCTGGCCGCGCTGGGCGAAATTCAGCGCGTTCTGTGGTTCGCCTGGCGGCTGATGAGCGCCGCCCCGGTCCCGATGGACGCGCGCGCGGCGGGCCGGTAAACGGCCCCATGGCCATTGGCGTATTTGATTCCGGCATCGGGGGCCTCAGCGTCCATCACGCCCTGGTTGGGCGCCTGCCAGATGCGGACTTCGTCTATCTGGCCGATCAGGCCAACACCCCCTACGGCGGGCGCACTGGCGAGGAGATCGTCGATCTCACCCGCGCCGGTTGCGAGCGGCTGTTCGACGCGGGCTGCAGCCTGGTGATCCTGGCCTGCAACACCGCCGCCGCCGTGGCCCTGCGCCGCCTGCAGCAGACCTGGCTGCCGGGCTATCGCCGGGCGCTGGGTCGGCCTGTCAACGTGCTGGGCATCATCGTGCCGACCATCGAGGCGGCCACGGGCCTGCCCTGGGAGCATGAGGCCGAGCGGCGTGGGGACAAGGTCGAACAGCTGGATGTTCTCGGCATCTTCTCCACGCCGGCGACGACCCGCAGCCGGGTCTATGAGATCGAGATCGACAAGCGGCGGCAGGATGTGGCGGTGTTCTCCGAGCCCTGTCCCGATCTCGCGCGGCTGATCGAGCAGGACGCCCCCGAGGCCGAGCTGCGCGCCGCCGTGGAGGGCCATGTGGCGGCCTTGAGCCGCAGGATCGGCCGCCCCCCCGACCGGGCAATCCTCGGCTGCACCCACTATGAAATCACCGCGGCCCTGTTCCGCGACGCCCTGCCGCCCGGAACGCCGTTGATTCACCAGCCCCTCGCCACCGCCGAGGCCATCGAGGTCTATCTGGCGCGGCATCCCGAATTCGAGCCAGGGACGCGTGGCGGCCGCCGGTTCCTGACGACCGGTCGGCCGGGCGCCCAGAACGGCCTGGTGTCACGATTCTGGGGCGAACCGCTGACCTTCGACCCCGCCTGACGATCAACCCCCTCGGGAGCGCCGCCATGTTCAAACCCGCCGCCGCTGTCTGTCTTGCAGTCCTCGCCCTGGCGTCCATGGCCCGCGCCGAGGTGATCGACAGCCAGGCCGGCGGGTTCACCATTCGCGACAGCCGGCTGGTCAAGGCGCCGCCGGACCGGGTCTGGGCCACGCTGGTGCAGCCGGCCAAGTGGTGGTCGTCCGAGCACACCTACTCCCATGACGCCCGCAACCTCACCCTGACGCCCCGCCCTGGCGGCGACTGGCTTGAGACCCTGCCGAACGGCGGCGGCGTGCGTCATATGGCCGTGGTCTTCGCCGCGCCTCTGACGACCCTTCGGCTGGAAGGGGGGCTCGGCCCCCTTCAGGCGCTGGGCGTGGCGGGACATCTGACCTTCACCCTGACGCCGGATGGCGAGGCGACGCTTGTGACCCTGACCTATGACGTGGGCGGCCACGCGCCCGGGGGACTGGACAAGCTCGCCGCCCCTGTAGACGCGGTTCTTGGCGAGCAGTTGGGGCGGCTCGCGACGGCGGCGGAGGGCGGAAAGTCGCCCTGATCAGGAAAGAGTTCTCCGATCCGGCGTTTAAAATTAATCGACCCGGCCTATATGAATGGCCATGCTCCCGACTCTCCGACAGCTGCAGTATCTCAAGCTTTTGGCCCAGCACGGCTCGTTCAGCCGCGCCGCCGAGGCCGCCCATGTGACCCAGCCGACCCTTTCGGCCGGCGTTCAGGAACTGGAGCGTATCCTCGGGGCGCCCATGGTCGATCGCAATCGGTCGGGGGTGATCCTGACCGCCGCGGGGACCGAGGTGGTGGCGCGGGCCGGGGCGATCCTGGCCCAGGCCGAGGATCTGGTTCAGGCCTGCCGCGGTGCGAGCCAGCCCCTTGAGGGCCGCCTGCGGCTAGGGGTGATCCCGACAATCGCGCCGTTCCTGTTGCCCGCCGCCCTGGGGGTGCTGCGCGCGCGCTATCCGAAGCTGCGGCTGTTCCTGCGCGAGGACATGACTCAGCGACTCATCGCCGATCTCAAGTCCGGGGTGCTCGACGCCACTCTGATCGCCTTGCCCTACGACATGACGGGCCTGGAGTGGGCGCATGTGGGCGACGACGAGCTGATGGCGGCGTTTCCGGCAGGACATCCGCTGGGCGCGGACGCGACGGTGTCGCCGGGCCGACTGGACGGGGAGAACCTGATCCTGCTGGAGGACGGCCACTGTCTGCGCGACCACGCCCTTTCGGCCTGTGGCCTGGGTCCGCAGAAGTCCACCTACGAGGAGGGCTTCGCCGCCACCTCCCTGGCCACCCTGGTGCAGATGGTGGGCTCGGGCCTCGGCGTCAGCCTGATCCCGGCCATGGCCGTGGAGGCGGGTCTTGCCCGGGCGGCTCAGGTCGATGTCCGTCCCCTGGCCCCCGACCACGCCAGCCGCGAGATCGTGGTCGCCTGGCGGGCCGGGTCCACCCGCGCCACCGAGGGCCGCCTCCTGGCCGATCTGTTCGCCGACGCCGGCCGCCCGGCGGCCGGACCCAGTAGTTTTTCCGTGGATTTCGCCGTATCTGGGCGGCCATGAGTTTCCCGTTCCTGAAGATGAACGGCCTGGGCAACGACTTCGTGATCGTGGTCGCCGACGGCCGGCCGTTCGAGCCCTCGCAGGCCTGGGCGCACGCGATCGCCGATCGCGCGCACGGGATCGGCTGCGATCAGCTGATCGCCATCACGCCGTCGAATTGCGCCGACGCCGGCATGCGTATCTGGAACGCCGACGGCGGAGAGGTGGAGGCCTGCGGCAACGCCACCCGCTGCGTCGGCTGGCTGATGATGCAGGCCACCGGGCGCGACGCCGTGGCGATCGAGACCTCGGCCGGCATCCTCAAGGCCAGCCGCGCCGGCCAGCGCATGGTCACGATCGACATGGGGGAGCCGGGCCTCGACTGGCAGGATGTGCCCCTGGCCTGGGAAATGGACACCAAGGAGATCTATCTGGCCGTGGATCCGGTGCTCCGGGCGCCCGGCTGCGTGTCCATCGGCAATCCGCACGTGGTCTTCTTCGTGCCGGACGCGGAAACCGCGCCGGTGACCGAGGCAGGTCCCAAGATCGAGCATCACTGGCTGTTCCCGAAGCGCGCGAACGTAGGCTTCGCCCAGGTGGTCGGACCGCGTCATATCCGCCTGAAGGTCTGGGAACGAGGCGTCGGCCAGACCCGCGCCTGCGGCACCGGCGCCTGCGCGGCCCTGGTGGCCGCCCATCGACGGGGCCTGTGCGAACGCGCGGCCACCGTGGAACTGGACGGCGGCGAGTTGACCATCGAATGGCGCGCCAGCGACAGCCATGTGCTGATGACCGGTCCGATCGCTCTGGAGTTCGAAGGCCGCCTTCCGGACCCGGAGTCCTCGCCTTGACCCTTCATGCCGCGATCGCCAGCGGACGCGCCGCCGTCATCACCGGCGCCGCCAGCGGCGTGGGCCTGGCCGCCGCGCGGCGCTTCGCGACGCTTGGGATGAATGTGGTCATGGCTGATCGCGCGGCCGAGGCCCTGGCCACGGCCGCCGCCGAGGTCCGCGCCGTCGCGGCGAACGGTGCGGCGGTGGACTGTCTGGAGACCGATGTTTCCGACACTGGGGCGGTCGAGCGCCTGCGCGATCACGCGTTCGCCCGGTTCGGCGATGTGGCGGTGCTGATGAACAACGCCGGGGTCGGCGGCGGCGGGCACGCCTTCGAACGGCCCGACGCCTGGGCGCGGCTGCTGGGGGTGAACCTTGGCGGCGTGATCAACGGCGTTCAGGCCTTCACCCAGGCGATGGTCGATCAGAACCGGCCGGCGGTCATCGTCAACACCGGCTCGAAACAGGGCATCACGACCCCACCCGGCGACACGGCCTACAACGTCAGCAAGGCCGGGGTGAAGGTGCTCACCGAAGGGCTGCAGCACACCCTGCGCGGCCTGCCCGGCTGCCAGGTCTCGGCCCACCTGCTTGTCCCAGGCTTCACCTATACCGGCATGACCCGCCGCTCGCCGGAAAAGCCGCCCGGCGCCTGGACCGCCGGCCAGGTGATAGACTTTCTGCTGGAACGCCTCTCGGCGGGGGACTTCTACATCCTTTGCCCGGACAACGACGTGACGCGCGCGATCGACAACGCGCGCATCGCCTGGGCCGCCCAGGACATCACCCAGAACCGCCCGCCCCTGTCGCGGTGGCATCCCGACTGGCAGGCCGCCTTCGCCGAGTACATGGCGGACAAGGCCTGAATGACCGGCGAGGGGGCCCGTGACGTAAGCATCGCTCCCTCATCGCGGCGCAGACGGCGCTGGCTGGCCTTTCTGCTCAATCTGCTCTTTCCGGCGGCTGGCTATGTCTATGCCGGTTTTCCGGCCTATGTGCTGCGCGTCTGGGGCATTCTGATCGGTCTGCTGGCCGTGGCCGTCGTCTGGACCGTCGCCTCACCGCCCGGCGCTTATGGCCTCGTGGCGCGCGCCAGCAACATCAAACCGGCGGTCAGTCTGCTCGGCTGGGGCCTCGCCCTGACATTGGCCGTCCACGCCGCCTGGCTGAGCCGCCGCCCGCCTGCGTCCAGCGCACAAGGCTGGAGACTGCTGGCGCTGGCGCTCTCAGCGCCCATGGCTGGCGCGCTGGTGTTGCGCCTCTACGGGCCCGTGGCGACCTACACCATCATGAGCGGGTCGATGGAGCCGACGCTCTCCGCGGGCGATGTCATTCTCTCGGGCGGCGCGCGCGCCGCCTGCGGCGGCCAGCCTATCGAGGCCGGGGATGTGGTGATCTTCCATCGGGGCGGCGTGACCTATCCCTCCCGCGCCATCGCGCGAGGCGGCCAATCGATCGCGGTCCGGGCCGGCGTGCCTGTGGTGGACGATAGACCCTTTGGACAAAGGACGATCGGCGGTTGGACCGGCAAATCGTCATCTCAGGAGCCTGCCACGCCTGGACGCCTGTTGGAGGAGACCACCTCGGCAGGGGCCCGTTATCGGGTCGTGGCGTTTTCTGAGCCGCAACCCCAGGACGACTTTCCCCAGACCAAGGTTCCACGCGGGACCTGGTTCCTGATGGGCGACAATCGCGACGACAGTCGGGATTCCCGTTTCATCGGCGCGGTTCCTGAACACGACATCTGCGGCGTCGCGACCAAGGTGCTGTTTTCGCAGACGCGATCCCGGATCGGCGCGCGCCCATAAGGTCGCGGCCCGCCGAAGGTTCTGATATGAGCCGCGCGGGCGCCGTTCCGGCGACCGGTTCAAGGGTCCGATGGCTGACGGTTTTCACATCGCTGAACGCAACCGCCAGGGTGTGGCGACGGAGGTCGTCACCTTCGGCTGCCGGCTGAACGCCTGCGAGTCCCAGGCCATCCGCGAGCGCGCGGCGGCTGACGGCGTCACCGACGTAGTGGTGTTCAACACCTGCGCCGTCACCGGCGAGGCTGTGCGTCAGGCCCGGCAGTCGATCCGCAAGATGCGCCGCGAGCGGCCCGGCGCGCGCATCGTCGTCACCGGCTGCGCCGCCCAGATCGATCCGTCCGGCTTCGCCGCCATGGACGAAGTCGATTCCGTCATCGGCAACGCTGAGAAGTCCGCCCCCGGCGCCCTCATCGACACCGGACTGAAGGTGCGGGTGGGCGACATCATGTCGGTGAGCCGCACGGCCGGGCATCTGCTGGCCGGGTTCGCCGACCGCGCCCGAGCGCATGTGGAGATTCAGAACGGCTGCGATCACCGCTGCACCTTCTGCATCATCCCGTTCGGCCGGGGAAATTCGCGCTCGGTGCCGGCCGGGGCGGTGGTCACCCAGATCCGCGAACTGGTCGGCGCCGGCTACAATGAGGTGGTGCTGACGGGCGTGGATCTGACCAGCTGGGGAGACGACCTTCCCGGCGCGCCGCGCCTGGGCGGCCTCGTGCGGCGCATTCTGAAGGCTGTGCCGGAGCTGCCGCGCCTTCGTCTGTCGTCCATCGACACCGCCGAGATGGATCCCGAACTGATGGCCTGTCTGGCCGATGAGCCGCGTCTGACGCCCTATCTCCACCTGTCCCTTCAGTCGGGCGACGATCTGATCCTCAAGCGCATGAAGCGCCGTCACAGCCGCGCCGACGCCCTGGCCATGATTGCCGACGTGCGCCGGGTCCGACCGGGTGTTGCGTTCGGCGCAGACCTGATCGCCGGTTTCCCGACCGAGAGCGAAGCGGCGTTCGAAAACAGTCTCTCCCTGGTGACCGAGGCTGATCTGGCCTTCGTGCATGTGTTTCCCTACAGCGCCCGGCCGGGCACGCCGGCGGCGCGCATGCCGCGGGTCGATCCCGCCGAGGTCAAGGCCCGCGCCGCGCGTCTGCGCGCCGCCGGCGAGGCCGCCTTCCTGCGGCATCTGGATCGCCGCGTGGGAACGTCCGTCAGCGCCCTGGTGGAGCGGGAAGGACGGGCCCGGGCCGAGGACTTCACCGAGGTCGCCTTCACCGGGGCGGCCGCGCCGGGGTCCATCCTCACCGGGGTCATCGCCGGCCACGACGATCATCGGGCCCGCCTGGATGTCTGGAGCGTCACGGCATGACCGAACGCCGGCAGGGCTGGTTCTCGCGCCTGACCGAGGGACTGTCGAAGTCCTCGCGCCAGATGACGCAGCAGATCACCCAGGCCCTGGTGGCCCGGCCGCTGGATCAGGCGCGGCTGGATGAATTGGAAGAGATGCTGATCGAGGCCGATCTCGGCCCCCATGCGGCGGCGCGGATCGCCGAGGCCTTCTCGGCCCAGCGATTCGGCAAGTCCTCCACGGAGGACGAGATCAAGGAGGCCCTGGCTGAGGCGGTGGCCGCCGAGCTGGTCCCGCGCCAGGGCGTGTTCGATCCCTTGAGCGGCCCCAGGCCATATGTGGTGCTGTTCATCGGCGTGAACGGCTCGGGCAAGACCACCACCCTGGGCAAGATCGCCGCCGATCTGTGTGGGCGGGGCGCGAAGGTGCTGATCGCCGCGGGCGACACATTCCGCGCCGCGGCGGTGGAACAGCTCAAGGTCTGGGCCGATCGCGCCGGCGCCGACTTCATGTCGCGGCCGAGCGGCGCCGACGCCGCCGGCCTGGCCTATGACGCGCTCGAGACGGCGCGCGCCGAGGCCTATGACGTGCTGCTGATCGATACCGCCGGGCGTCTGCAGAACAAGCAGGGCCTGATGGATGAACTCACCAAGATGATCCGTGTGCTCCACAAGATCGATCCGGACGCGCCGCACGAGGTGCTCCTGGTTCTGGATGCGACGGTGGGCCGCAACGCCCTGGCCCAGGAGAACATCTTCGGCAACGCCATCGGGGTCACCGGCATCGTCATGACCAAACTGGACGGCACGGCCCGGGGCGGGGTGCTGGTGCCCGTGGCCCAGGCCTCCGATTCGCCCATCAAACTGATCGGCGTGGGCGAGGGGGTGGAGGATCTCCAGCCGTTCGACGCCCGCGCCTTCTCACGCTCCCTGGTGGGGCTTGAAGGACCTTTCCATGGCTGAACCCGCATCTTCCAAGGCCTGGATCCGGCAGGCGGTGGACGGCGCGCCGGCCATCGTCTTCCTGCTGGTGCTGCTGATCACCCGCAACTTTCCTCTCGCCACCTGGTTCGTGGTCGGCGGTTCCGCCCTGGCCCTGGCCGTGGGTCTGATCGTGGAGCGGCGGCTCGCGCCCCTTCCGGCCTTCAGCGGTGGCCTCGCCCTGGTGTTCGGCACGGCGAGTCTGGTGCTGCACCGGGCCGATATCCTGCAGATGAAGATGACCATCGTGGATGGGATTCTGGGGGCGGTGCTGTTCGGCGGTCTGGCCCTCGGCAAGAATCCGCTCAAGGCTCTGCTGGGCGGCGCGTTCGAGATTCCCGACCGGGCCTGGAAGGTCCTGGCGATCCGCTACGGGCTGTTCTGGTGGGCTTGCGCCATCGCCAATGAGGTCGTCCGCCGCACCCAGACGGCCGAGACCTGGGCTGTGTTCCGGGTTGTCGTTCTGGTGGCCGCCGTGGTGTTCGCCCTGGCCCAGACCCCGTTCCTTTTCAAGCACAACCGGTCTGTCCAGGCCCCCGAGCTTCCGGAACCGCCTGAATCGGGTCTGTGACCGCCGCGACAGACCCGCCGTCCACGGAAGGTCTGTCGTGAAATCGACGTGAAATGCCGCTAGAGCAGAATCTCCTGCAGGAAAGCCTGATGCCGGCGTCGCAAGGAGGCGTCATCGGGCTATTGGCGCGACGCCCGACAGCGCGTCGCTGAAAAGGGATCGGCCATGGCCAAGGGCAAAGGCAAGATCGTTCGTGAGGGCCTGGGCGGCTCTGTGACGCATCTTCTGCACAGGGCGCTTCAGTTGGCCCTGGACTATCACGCGGAGGCTGCGGGACCGGCCTCTCTCACCCAACGACAGTTTACCGTGCTGGCCGCCGCCGCCGGCGCCGATGGCCTGACGCAGAACGATCTTGTCCGGGCCACGGGCATCGATCGGTCCACCCTCGCCGATCTGGTCGCGCGGATGCTCAGCAAGGGCCTCCTGCTGCGGGAGCGCTCGGCCACGGACGCGCGGGCCAATACGGTGCGGCTGTCCGAGGCCGGTCGCGCCGCGCTTGACGCCGGCGCCGGCGCGGCGGCCGAGGCCGACGAGAAGGTTCTGGCGCTAATGTCGCCGAAAAAGCGGGACACCTTCCTGAAGATCCTGGCCGGCCTCGCCGCCGAGGCCGATGCGCCGGCCGGCGGCAAGGCTCCGCCAAAAACCTCGGCGCCGAAGCCGGACAAGCCGGCGGTCAAGAAGAAGAAGAAGGTCAAGAAGCCCAAGGCCGCCAAGGCGCCCAAGGCCGAGGCTGACGCCGCGGCTTAGCGGGCGCCCGCCTTCTGGGCGAAATGCCAGGCCATCTGGGCCAGGCCCGGAATCCGGGCGGCGCGCTCCAGGGCCATGGGACTGTTGGCCGTGCCATCGCGCACCCGGCCCACGATCCCCTGCAGGATGCCCACCAGCCGGAAGGCGTTGTAGGCGAAATACCAGTCCAGTTCCGGCAGGCCGTTGCGGCCGGTCAGCCGGCAGTATTCGGCGACATATTCGTCAACCGTCGGGATGCCGTGGGCCTCGAGATCGGGGATCGTGGCGATGGCGCCATTGACCCAGTTCATCAGCAGATAGGTGAAATCAGCCAGGGGATTGCCCAGGGTCGACAGCTCCCAGTCGAGCACGGCGATCACGCGCGGCTCGGTGGGGTGCAGCACCATGTTGTCGAGACGATAGTCACCGTGAACGATGGTGGTCACGTCGTCAGTCGGGACGCTGCCCGGCAGCCAGGCGATCAGGCGCTCGACCTCATCGATCTTTTCGGTCTCCGAGGCGCGGTACTGCTTGGTCCAGCGATCGATCTGACGGGCGAAATAGTTGCCCGGCCGGCCGAAGTCGCCCAGGCCCACGGCCTGATGATCGACGTTGTGCAGATCGGCGAGGGTCTTCAGCTTGGCCATGAAGATGGCGTGACGCTCGGCGGGCGCATAGTCGGGCAGGGTCTGGTCCCAGAGGATCCGGCCCTCGACCATGGCCATGACGTAGAAGATCGTGCCGGTGACGCTCTCGTCCAGGCACAGGCCATAGGGCTTGGCCACCGGGAAGCCCGTGGGATAGAGGGCGCTGATCACCTTGAATTCGCGGTCGACCGCATGGGCCGAGGGCAGCAGCTTGCCTGGCGGCTTGCGGCGCATGACGTAGGTCTGGCCCGGCGTCACCAGTTGGTAGGTCGGGTTGGATTGTCCGCCCTTGAACTGGCGAACCTCCAGCGGCCCGGCGTAACCCTCCACATTGGCTTCCATCCAGGCGGCCAGGCGGCTTTCGTCGAACCGGTGGGCTTCGGCCACCGGCTTGGTGCCGACGCTTTCCTGGTCGAGGGCGGGGTCCTGCGCGCCGGCGGGGGCTTGGGTCATGGGATGGTCTCCGGTCTGTCAGTTCGTGTGCGGCCGACGCGCGCGTGGCGCGGTCAGTCGAATCCCTTGAGGTCGCACCAGACCTCCAGGGGGTCGCGGCGCGTCCGCCAGTTGTTGATGGGATGGCTGTCGTCGCGGTAGCCAAGCGCCATGCCGCTGAACAGCATGTGGTCGTCGGGCAGATCGATGAACTCCGCCACCGTCTGGGCGTAGCGGGCCCAGTATTCCTGGGCGCAGGTGTCCAGGCCCTTCTCCACCGCCAGCAGCATGACCGTCTGCATGAACATGCCGAGGTCGGCCCATTGCGGGTAGCCCAGCTTGCGATCCAGGCAGAAGAACAGCGCGACGGGCGCGCCGAACAGATCGGTGTTGTTGGCCAGTTGGCGGAAGCGGCCCGGCTTGTCGTCCCGGCCGATGCCGATGGAGGCGTAGAGATCCTCGCCGCAGACATAGCGGCGGGTGCGGAAGGGATCCCAGAGATTGGCCGGATAGACCTCGTATTCGGTCTCCTGCATGGGCGTTCCGGCGATCAGGGCCTTGAACTCCGCCAGCGGCTCGCCCGCCAGGGCGTACACCCGCCAGGGCTGAAGGTTGCCCCCTGATGGCGCGGCCTTGGCGGCGTCCAGAATCTCGCGCACCACCGCGCCCGGCACCGGATCGGGCTTGAAGGCCCGGATCGACATCCGCCGCGCCACCGCTTCGCTCACATCCATGGCTGCTTCCCTCCCCTGGGTTTCGCGCAAGCGGCTTGACGCGAAGCGGCGGTCGGACGCAACCCTAAATTCGCGCGAGCCCCGGCGGACGCGTGTGCGGAGGCGCCATGGCGCGAGGCGGACGGCTGAGGCGGACTGGCGGGCCGCTACGGTGGCTGCGCGATCTGGTCGTGAGCCTCGTGTTGCTGGCCCTGCTCGGCCCGCCGCTTGCGGTCGTGATCTACAAGGTCGTGCCGCCGCCGGTGACCGTCCTGATGATCGAGCGGCTGATCGCCGGGAAGGGCCTGGATCACCGCTGGCGGCCGCTCTCCCAGATCAGCCCGGACATGGTCCGCTCGGTGGTGGCGTCCGAGGATTCGACCTTCTGCGACCACCATGGCTTCGACGTGAAGGCCATCGACGCGGCCTTGCGCCACAATGAGAAGAAACCCGGCAAGATCCGCGGCGGTTCGACCATCAGCCAGCAGACCGCCAAGAACGTGTTCCTCTGGCCGGAGCGCTCCTGGCTCCGCAAGGGGGCGGAGGCCTGGTTCACCGTCCTGATCGAAGCGATCTGGGGTAAGCGGCGGATCATGGAGGTCTATCTCAACAGCGTGGAGATGGGGCCGGGCGTCTACGGCGTCGAGGCGGCCTCGCAGCGTTATTTCCACCATCCCGCCCGGAGCCTGTCGGAGATCGAGGCCGGGCGCCTGGCCGCCATCCTGCCCAGCCCACTGAAATGGAAAGCCGTCCGGCCCGGCGCCTATGTCCGCCGGCGCACCGGCCGCATCGAGGCCCGCGCCAATGTCGTCGACCGCGGTGGCTTGGCCGACTGCGTGCTGGGGACTTCCGAGTGACCGGGTTCGACCTCCGAGCTCGCCCGCGGCGCGCGCGGCGGACAAAGGACGCTTGTTCCGTTCGAGCCCGAGGCCGAGAGAGATGCGGCGAGAGGTGCGAGATGGGGGGCATGATGTCGACGAGGCCAAAGCTGGGAACCCTCGTGCTCGGCGCCGCTCTGGCGGTCCCCCTCCTCGCCCGCGCGTCGACGGAGCCCCCGGCCGGGGATGTCGGACCTTTCCGACTGGGCATGAGCTTCGCCGACGCCCGCGCCGCGGCGCCGCGCGCCGGCTGGTCGGAGACGATTTCGGACTACACGCACAGGCCGGTGGCGCTGGAAGGCCGCAACGCCCTGCGGCTGGAGGGCCTGGCCTTTGACGTCGGCCTCAGGCCTCTGGCCTATGGCGGCTACCGGTTGGAGATCGCCCACGCCGAGGACGGCGGCCGCGCGAGCCAGGACCGGTGCGCGGCGGCCTTCGCGGTGGCGACGGGGAGGCTGGGGGTCCGCTTCGGTCCTCTCGGGCCGGTGACGCCCTTGTCGGCGGCCGAGCGGGAGGGGCTGCCGGTCGGTTTCCCGGACGCCGTCGCCGGTCAGGCCGCGGAGACCCTGGCCCCGGGCCAGGCGCCTCAGGCCCAGGCATTCCACCCCGGGGGCGACGGAACGGCGATGTGGCTGGCGGGGCTGCGGCGCGAGGGGCTGACCGTACTGGTCGCCGGTCGCTATTTCGACCGGTCGAGCGCGATGTCGCGCGCGTCCTGCGTGGTCTGGGCGCGGCTGACGGCCTTGCCGCCGCGCCCCGCGTTCGAATGGGTGGACCTGACCCGTTTGCCGTCGCCGCCCGCGCCCTCGCTACCGGCCCGGCGCCGGAGCTTTTCGGGCCTGGCCAGCCCACTCCCGGCGGCGGCCGACGTGGAGGTTGTGTGCGATGTCGACCGCCACCGTGGCGTGGTCGCGAACTGCAAGGCGGCCGGCGCCATCGCCGAGACTCTGGCCCGGCCGGCGGAGCGCCAGGGCAATGCGGTGCGGCTTGATCCGGCGGCCCTCGACCCCGACAGCGACATTCCGCTGCGCCTTCGTCTCCCGCTGCGGATCGATCCCGCCGACGGCAGCCCATTCATCCCGCCAGACGGCCGCAAGCCCCTGAAGAACTCCGAGGTGACCTGGACCCATCAACCCACCTACGACTCCCTGATGCGGCTCTATCCCGCCCGCGCGCTGAGGGAGGCTGTCGGGGCCCGGGTCAGCGTGATCTGCCGGATCAAGGACGAGGGCGACCTCGCCTGCGCCGACGAAAGGGTGAGCGCGGACGATGCCTTTGCGGAGATCTTCGACGGCTGGGGCGTCAAGGCTGCCGCCCTCTATCAGGCGGGCCCGACCCTGCCCGACGGTCAACCCTCCGCCGGCCGCTGGGTCAAGCTGACCTTCGCCTTGGTCGTCCCGCGGGATTGATCGCGACGCGGGGGCGCGCCGGCTCAGGTCAGGCCGATCTCCGCCAGCCGGCGTTGCAGGAAGGCGTGGGCGGTGATCGGTTCGGGGTAGCGGTTCGGCCGGTCTGGGCCGACGCAGCCGGGCAGAGTCTCGATGAGAAAGTCGGGCCGGAAGTGCAGGAAGAAGGGCGTGGAGTAGCGCGCCGCGCCCCGGCGTTCGGGCGCGGGATTGACCACGCGATGGGTGGTTGAGGGCAGGGTGTCGTTGGTGAGGCGCGCGAGCATGTCGCCGATATTGATCACCAGCGCCCCGGGCGGCGGGCTGATCGCCAGCCAGCCTTCGTCGCGATCCCGCACCTCAAGACCGGCCTCTTCCGCGCCGAGCAACAGGGTGATGGCGTTGATATCCTCATGCGCTCCGGCGCGAATGTGCGGGCCGTCGAAGTCGGCGGGCGGGTAATGCAGAAGGCGCAGCACGCTGTTGCCGTCGGTGATCGGGCCGACGAAATAATCCTCGGCCAGGTGCAGATGCCGGGCGATGGCGCGCAGCACCCGCCCACCCACGGTCTCCAGAGCGTCGAACAGCCACAGGGCGTGCTCCCGGAAACCTGGCGGCGTTTCCGGCCAGATATTTGCCGGCATGTCCTTCCGGAACGGATGATCCTCCGGCAATTCGCGCCCGACGTGCCAGAATTCCTTGAGGTCGGAATGGGTTGCGCCCTTGGCCACCTCGACCCCGAAGGCGGTGTAGCCGCGTTGGCCCTTGCCGCCGTCGATCAGATAGCGGCGCTTCTCCGCCTCCGTCAGGGCGAAGAAAGCCTTCACATCCGCCAGAACCGCGTCGATGCGCGCCTGATCGAGGCCGTGATCGGAGATCACCGCGAAGCCGTGGCGTTCGAAACTGGCGCCCAGGCCGGCGGCGAAGGCGGCGGGTTGCGTCTCGTCCAGCCGAAGCGAGACCGGTTCGAAGGCGGGGGTGGTCATGGCTCACACATTCACGCGGCCGCGGTTGAAATCAATCGCTCTTCGGGCCTATGGCTAGGGTCTCCCATCCATTGTGCAGTGCGGAATAACGCCCTTGGCTTCGAAACTTCGCGATGACGCCGCCGCCGCCCTGGCCGGCGTCCTGTTCGACGGCATGACCATCATGTCAGGCGGCTTCGGCCTGTGCGGCATCCCCGAGAATCTGATCGCGGCCATCCGCGATACGGGGACCAAGGGCCTGACCGTGATCTCCAACAATTGCGGCGTGGACGGCTTCGGCCTGGGCCTGCTGCTGGCCACCGGCCAGATCGACAGGATGATCAGTTCCTACGTCGGCGAGAATAAGCTGTTCGAGCAGCTCTACCTGTCCGGCAAGCTGCAGCTGGAGTTCAATCCTCAGGGCACCCTGGCCGAGCGCATCCGGGCCGGCGGGGCGGGCGTCCCGGCCTTCTTCACCAAGACCGGCGTCGGCACCCTGGTGGCCGAGGGCAAGGAGGTCCGCGAGTTCGATGGCGAGATGTACGTGATGGAGCGCGGCCTCACCGCCGACCTCGCTATCGTCAAGGCCTGGAAGGGCGATGCCGAAGGCAATCTGATCTATCGAAAGACGGCGCGGAACTTCAATCCGATGATGGCCACGGCGGGGCGCTACACCGTCGCCGAGGTTGAGGAGCTGGTCCCGGTGGGCGCGCTCGACAAAGACGCCATCCACACTCCCGGTATCTTCGTCGACGCCATCTTCCAGGGCGCGCATTTCGAAAAGCGTATCGAGCAACTGACCACGCGTCCCAGGACCACCGCCAAAGAGGGAGCCGCCTGATGGCCTGGACCCGTAACGACATGGCCGCCCGGGCGGCAAAGGAACTGAAGGACGGGTTCTATGTGAACCTGGGCATCGGCATTCCGACCCTGGTGGCCAATCACATCCCGGCGGGGATCTCCGTGACCCTGCAGAGCGAGAACGGCATGCTGGGCATGGGGCCATTTCCGTTCGAGGGCGAGGCCGACGCCGACCTGATCAACGCCGGCAAGCAGACCATCACCGAACTGGACTCTTCGTCCTACTTTTCCAGCGCCGACAGCTTCGCCATGATCCGGGGAGGGCACATCGCCCTCTCGATCCTCGGCGGCATGCAGGTCTCGGAGACCGGCGATCTGGCCAACTGGATGGTGCCGGGAAAGATGGTCAAGGGTATGGGGGGGGCCATGGACCTGGTGGCCGGCGTCCGCCGCGTGGTCGTGGTCATGGACCATGTGGAAAAGTCCGGCGCGCCGAAGTTCCTCACGGCCTGCAACCTGCCGCTTACCGGCGCGGGCGTGGTCGACCTCTTGATCACCGACCTCGGTGTCTTCGAGATCGACCGCAAGGGTGGCGGGGCGACGCTCACCGAACTGGCGCCGGGTGTCACGGTGGAGGAGGCCAGGGCGAAGACGGAGGCGGCTTTCGCCGTCGGTCTCTAACGCTGACTGCGGCGTCTGAGGACGCCGCGAGCCGGAGCTGGCGGCGCTATTCCGCCGCCTTCAGCGCCACCGCGAACTTCGGCGACAGTTCGCCGCCGGAATAGCGCTTGGCCATGGCGGCCAGCGGGATCGGCTTGATCTTGTCGGCATGGCCGGCGGCGCCGAACTCTTCGAACCGTTGGGCGCAGATCTTGCGCATCGCCTCCATGGCGGGCTTCAGATACTTGCGCGGGTCGAACTCGCCGGGGTTCTCGGCGAACACCTTCCGGATGGCGCCGGTCATGGCCATGCGGTTGTCGGTGTCGATATTGATCTTGCGAACGCCGTGGCGGATGCCGCGCTGGATCTCTTCCACCGGCACGCCATAGGTCTGGGGCATCTCGCCGCCGTACTGGTTGATGATGTCCTGCAGGTCCTGCGGCACCGAGGACGAGCCGTGCATCACCAGGTGCGTGTTCGGCAGGCGGCGGTGGATTTCCTCGATCACATTCATGGCCAGGACGTCGCCGTCCGGCTTGCGGGTGAATTTGTAGGCGCCGTGGCTGGTGCCCATGGCGATGGCCAGGGCGTCCACCTCGGTGGCGCGGACGAATTCCACGGCCTGGTCGGGATCGGTCAGAAGCTGGTCGTGCGAGAGCTTGCCCTCGAAGCCGTGGCCGTCTTCCTTTTCGCCCATGCCGGTTTCCAGGCTGCCGAGAACGCCCAACTCGCCTTCCACCGAGGCGCCGACCCAGTGGGCCATGTCCACAACCCGGCGGGTCACGCCGACGTTGTAGTCGTAGTCGGCAGGGGTCTTGCCGTCGCCCTTCAGCGAGCCGTCCATCATCACGCTGGTGAAGCCGTGCTGAATGGCGGTGGCGCAGGTGGCTTCGTTGTTGCCGTGGTCCTGGTGCATGCACACCGGAATGGAGGGGTAGAGGTCGACCAGGGCGTCGATCAGACGGGCCAGGACGATGTCGTTGGCATATTGCCGCGCGCCGCGACTGGCCTGGATGATCACCGGGGCGTTGGCCGCCTGGGCCGCCTCCATGATCGCGAGCCCCTGTTCCATGTTGTTGATGTTGAAGGCCGGAACGCCATAGCCGTGCTCGGCGGCGTGATCGAGAAGTTGCCGAAGCGTGATGCGAGCCATGTTGGGCCTCTTTTATTGCTGTGCGGGCTTTTACGCGCCCGGGGTTAGACTTGCAAAGCCGCGACGCCGGGCAATTCCTTGCCCTCCATCCATTCCAGGAAGGCGCCGCCGGCGGTGGAGATGAAGGTGAAATCGCCGCTGGCCCCGGCATGATGCAGGGCCGAGATGGTGTCGCCGCCGCCCGCCACCGCGATCAGGCCGCCGGCCTTTGCCAGGGCGCCCGCATGACGGGCCGCCGCGTTGGTGGCGGCGTCGAACGGCGGAATCTCGAACACGCCCAGAGGCCCGTTCCAGATCAGGGTCTTGGCCTTGTCCATGGCCGCGATCAGGCGGGCCACGGACTTCGGTCCGGCGTCGAGGATGCGGTCTGCCGGTGAGAGGCCGCCAAGGTCGCAGACGCGCGAGGCGACACCTGACTCCATCTTTTCGGCCACGACGACGTCGATCGGCAGCAGCAGTTCGCAGCCCTTTGCCGCGGCGGTCACCATGATCTCGCGCGCGGTGTCGGCCAGATCCTTCTCGGCGAAGGAGGCGGCGATGTCGTGGCCCTGGGCGAACAGGAAGGTGTTGGCCATGCCGCCGCCGATGGCGAGGTAGTCTAGCTTGGCGACGAGGTTGTTCAGCAGATCGAGCTTGGTGGAGACCTTGGAGCCGCCGACGATGCCGAGCACCGGGCGCTGCGGGCTGCCCAGGGCCGCGTCGAGGGCGTCGAGTTCGCGGCGCATGGCCTCGCCGGCGTAGGCCGGCAGCAGGCGGGCGATGGCCTCGGTGGAGGCGTGAGCCCGGTGCGCCGCCGAGAAGGCGTCGTTGACATAGAGATCGCCGTTGGCCGCCAGGGCGGCCGCGAAGTCGGGGTCGTTCTTTTCTTCGCCCGCGTGAAAGCGCAGGTTCTCGAACAGGGCGACATCACCGTTGTTCATCGCGGCCACTGCCGCCGCGGCGTCGGGGCCAATGCAGTCGTCGACGAAGGCCACGGGCGCGCCAACCAGAGCCGCCAGAGGCCCAGCCACCGGCGCGAGGCTCATCTCCGGGACCCGCTTGCCCTTGGGGCGATCGAAGTGGGCCAGCAGAATGACCTTGGCTCCGCCGGCGCGCAGCCGCGCGATGGTCGGCAGGGCGGCGCGCAGGCGGGTGTCGTCACTGACGGCGCCGTCGGCCATCGGGACGTTGAAGTCCACACGGACCAGGGCGCGTTTGCCGGCCAGATCCACCCCGTCGAGGCTGCGGAACGCCATGGTCTTAGCCCAGCTTGGCCATGGCCAGTGCCGTGTCGGCCATGCGGGTCGAGAAGCCCCACTCGTTGTCGTACCAGGCGAGGACCCGGGCGAGCGTGCCGTCGACTACCTGGGTCTGGGGCAGGGCCACGGTCGAGGACGCGGCCACGTGGTTGAGGTCGATGGAAACTACCGGATCGCTGGTCACGGCCAGAACCCCGTTCAGCGGACCCGCGGCGGCGGCCTTGCTCAGGGCGTCATTGATTTCGGCCACGGTCACCGGGCGGCCCGGGACGATGTTGAGGTCGACCACGGAGACGTTGGGGGTCGGGACGCGGATCGAGGAGCCGTCGAGCTTGCCGGCCAGTTGCGGCAGCACAAGACCCAGGGCCTTGGCGGCGCCGGTGGAGGTCGGGATCATCGACATGGCCGCGGCGCGGGCGCGGTACAGGTCCTTGTGCAGGGTGTCGAGGGTCGGCTGATCGCCCGTGTAGGAGTGAATAGTGGTCATGTAGCCGCGCTCGATACCGCAGAGGTCGAGCAGGACCTTCGCCACCGGAGCGAGGCAGTTGGTGGTGCAGGAGCCGTTGGAGACCACCAGATCGGCGGCGGTCAGGCTGTCGCTGTTGACGCCATAGACAATGGTCTTGTCAGCGTGGTCGCAGGGGGCGGAGACCAGAACCTTGCGGGCGCCGGCAGCAAGATGGGCGGCGGCCTTCTCGCGGGTGGTGAAGAGGCCGGTGCATTCCAGGGCGATGTCGACACCCAGTTCCTTGTGGGGCAGCTGGGCGGGATCGCGGATCGCCGTCACCTTGATCTTGCCGAAACCCACGTCGATGCTGTCGCCGTCGACGGTCACGACGCCCGGGAACCGACCGTGCACGGAATCATAGCGCAGCAGGTGGGCGTTGGCCTCGACCGAGCCCAGGTCGTTGATCGCGACGACTTCGATATCCTGGCGGGCGTGCTCGACAATGGAGCGCAGGACGAGGCGGCCGATGCGGCCGAAACCATTGATGGCGACGCGGACGGTCATGCGTGGTGTCTCTCTGAAAAGGCGGCTGGCGCGGGGCTTTTGGGGGGCGGTGAGGCTCTCGTCAATACGCGAGGATACCTATTTGTTTGCAGAGGGTTGCGCCAAGACTTCATGTTGCGCGGTCCGGCTTTGCCCGGCGCGCGCGCGGCGTGTAGGGTCTGCCTCGTAAACGGGAGTATTCGAATGAGCCAGGATGCGGGCCGCGAGGCGAAGATCGACCGGGCGATACGCCGGCTCGACCGCGCGGCCACCTTGCTCGACCAGCGCATCTCGCGCCGGATCTCGGAGGCCGAGGCGCAGGGCGGCAGCATGATCGACGGCGACCGGGCCCGCCTGGCCGCCGAACTCGACGCGGCCCGGGGCCGCGAGCGCGAACTGGAATCAGCCGGCCAGGAAGCCTCGGCGGCGCTGGCGCGCGCCATCGCCGAGGTCCGCGCGGCGCTCGGACCGGATGCCGACACAGCGGAAGGGGCCTAGGTCGTGGGACGCGTCACACTTGAAATTCACGGCAAGCCCTACGACGTCGGCTGCGACGACGGCGCCGAGTCCCATGTCCGCGATCTGGGCGCCCAGATCGCCGAGAAGATCCGGCAGATCGCCCCGACGGCGGGACCGTTGGGCGAAACGCGGCTGATGCTCATGGCGGCGCTGATGATCGCTGACGAGCTGCACAACGCCCGCGCCACCCTTTCGGGCGCCGAGACGCGGGCGGCCGAGGTCGAGGCGGTTCTCGACCGTCTGGCCGACAAGGCGGTGGCGGCGCTGGATGCGGCGGCCGACCGGCTGGAGGAGATGGCGCCCGAATCGTCCCCAGGACCCATGCTGCTCTTGTGATCGGGGTCCGGCGCGCCTAGGTTCCCTAACGGCGGGTCTGCTGTGGCTCTCGTCGAAGGCATCACATCCCGGGGACCTTAATCACTCTCGAAGGGAGCTGTCCCTGATCAGGATCGTGGTCCTGGACACACGGCGCCCACCTGGTCTTCCAGGTCCGAGGGGATTGAAACGCCTTCACGGTTCTCGCGGCGCCGCCACCCTTCCTGGCTCATCCAGCCAGACAGCCAGGGCGCGGGATCGCGGTTGGACTCCTTAATTCACGCCGAAAAAACCCGGCTCCGCCGTCGGTTGCGCGCCGCGCGTGCGGCGCTGATCAGTGCGCGCGAGACGGCCTCCGCCCGCGCCGCGGCCCTCGCGCCTATTGACCTCTGGCCATCGACGCCCTGGGTCGGCGCCTACCTCGCCATGCCCGAGGAGATCGACCCTGCCCCTCTCGTCGCCCGGCTGGCTAGGCGCGGCGTCCGCCTGGCCCTGCCGGTGGTGATCGCACCCGGCCTGCCTCTGGTGTTTCGCGAGGCGACCGGCGAACTCGCCCCGGACGCCGCCGGCATTCCCGCGCCGCCGGCCTCAGCCCGCGAAGTTTCGCCGGGCCTGATCATCGCGCCGCTGCTTGGGTTCGACGCCGAAGGCCGGCGCCTGGGGCAGGGCGGAGGCTATTACGATCGCACCCTGCGCGAGCTTCGCGCCTCTGGTTCGCTCCTCGCCGTCGGCCTCGCCTTCGCCGCCCAGGAGGCGCCTGTGATTCCCACAGGGCGCTTCGACGAACGCCTTGACGCCATTCTGACCGAAACCGGCTATAGGGCGGTGTCGGAAGGATAGTTCATGCGTCTTGCTTTCTTTGGGGATGTGGTCGGCCGTTCGGGCCGTGAGGGCTTGGCCGAGCATCTGCCCCGCCTGCGTCGCCGCCTCGGCCTGGATTTCGTGATCGTCAATGCCGAGAACGCCGCGGCCGGATTCGGCATCACCGAATCGACGGCCAAGGAGCTCTTCCAGTCGGGGGCGGACTGCCTGACCCTGGGCAATCACTCCTGGGATCAGAAGGAGGCGATGACCTACATCGTCCGCGAACCGCGTTTGATCCGCCCCTTAAACTATCCGCCCATGGCCCGTGCGCCGGGGCGGGGGGCTCAGCTTTTCGACGTGGCCGGCGGGCGGCGCATCCTGGTGATCAACCTGCTGGGCCGCGTCCATATGGACTCGCTCGACGATCCCTTCGCGGCCGTGGACAAGGAACTGAACGCCTGCCCGCTGGGCGACGTGGCCGACGCGGTCGTGGTGGACATGCACGCCGAGGCGACGTCGGAGAAGATGGCCATGGGCCACTTCTGCGATGGCAGGGCGAGCCTGGTGGTGGGCACCCACACCCATGTCCCCACCGCCGACTGCCAGATTCTGGACGGCGGCACCGCCTATCAGACCGACGCCGGCGCCTGCGCCGACTATGACAGCGTCATCGGCAATCAGAAGGAAGAGCCGCTGCGCCGGTTCACCACGCGCATCTCGGGCGGCCGCTACAAGCCCGCGGAGGGCCCCGCCACGGTCTGCGGCGTCTATGTCGAGACCGACGACGCCACGGGCCTCGCCCGCCGGGTCGAGCCGATCCGGATCGGGGGGCGGCTGACCGAGACGGTGCCCAGCGTCGCCCAGGCTGTCCACGCCTAGGTGTCGGGCGAGCTACTCGCCCTGCTCCAGTCGGCCGATGATCAGCCGGTCGATCCGCAGGGTCTTGATCCGGCCACGTCCGACGGCCAGCCGGCCGATCGCCAGGGAGCCGATGGCGAGCGCGCCGATGGCCAGGGCGCCGAGGGCCACCGCCCCGACCGCCAGGGCCCCTATGGACACCCGCCCGGCGCTGGCCGCCGCCACGCGCGCCACATCGCCCTGCGGCTTCGGCAAGGGGATCGGCAGCTGCGCCTCCGCGTCCAGATAGGAGTCGTCATAGTCGGGGGCGTGGTCGGACATGGTCGGGCTCGCGGTGCGGTTCGTGGGCGGATGGGGCCCTGCGTGGCGTGAACTGGCGTCGGCGTGCTCGGAGCGCTAGAAGCGCGCAGCACATTTAACACCAGATCCCGAGACCCATGGCCGGCCATTCCAAATTCAAGAATATCCAGTTTCGCAAAGGCAAACAGGACGGGATTCGTTCCAAACTGTTTTCGAAGCTGTCGCGCGACATCACCCTGGCCGCGAAGCAGGGTGTGCCCGATCCCTCGGCCAACGCCCGTCTCCGACTGGCGATCGCCAACGCCAAGGCCGAGTCCATGCCCAAGGACAACATCGATCGGGCGATCAAGAAGGGTCAGGCGGGCGACGCCGACACCATGGAAGAGATCCGCTACGAAGGCTTCGGGCCGGGCGGCGCGGGTCTGATCGTTGAGGTTCTGACCGACAACCGCAATCGCGCCGCCGCCAATGTGCGCGCCATCTTCGGCAAGAACGGCGGGAACATGGGCGAGAGCGGCTCGGTGTCCTTCATGTTCGATCGCCTGGGCGAGATCGTCTATCCGCTGACCGCGGGCGGCGAGGAAGCGATCCTCGAGGCGGCTATCGACGCCGGCGCCCAGGACGCCGAAACCGACGAGGAGAGCCACGTCATCTCCACGGCGTTCGAAGACCTCGGCGCGGTGATCGAGGCGCTGGAGACCAGCCTCGGCGCGGCGAAATCGACCAAGATCGTGTGGAAGCCGAAGACCGAAACGCCGGTGGACGAGGCCGCCGCGGCGACCTTGGTGAAACTGATGAATGCGCTGGAGGATGACGACGACGTGCAGTCGGTGTGGACCAACGCCGATATCAGCGAAGAGGTCATGGCCAAGCTCGGTGGCTAAGCTCGCCCGGCCCTTTTTCCTTCCAGCCCCCCGCGGCGCGCGCTAACGTCCGGAACGATGTCACAAAAAGAGACCCCCGGCGAAATCTTCAAGCGCGCGCTGACCGGGGCGGCGCGATCCCTGGCTGAACAGCCGGATCTGGAAGTGGTGTTTTCCGGCGATGGCCCCAGCCTGGTGGGCAACCGGGCAATCCTGCCGCATCCGCCGCGCGAGTTGTCGGGCCCGGAAGCTACCCGCATTCGCGGTCTGGCCGACCAGATGGCCTTGCGCGTGGCCCTGCACGACGCCGCCACCCACGCCAAGGCAAAGCCGGCGTCGGTGGAAGGCGCCCAGGTCTATGACGCTCTGGAGCAGGCCCGTATCGAGGCTGTGGGCGCCAACGCCCTGGCGGGGGTCAAAGCCAATCTCGCCGCCGTCTGGGAGCACACCGCCCAGCGGAAAGGCATGAACCATGTGGTCGATCCCGCCGCCGCCCCGGTGGCGGATGTGGTCGCGCTGATCGTCCGCGAACGCCTCACCGGTTCGGCGCCGCCCGCCGCCGCCAAGGCGCTGGTGGAGTCCATGCGGGCCGAGATCGAGGCCAAGGCCGGGGCCGACCTCGACCGGCTCACCGACGCCGTCTCCGATCAGAAGGCGTTCGCCCGCATCGCCCGGGCGGTGGTGCGAGACCTGTTCATGTCAGATGACCTGTCCGATGCGCCCGACCAGGACGCCGAGGACGATCAGAACGAGCAGGGCGAGGCCGAAGCCTCCAACGAGGGCGAGGGCGAAGGGGAGGAGCAATCCCCGCAAAGCGACGCCTCCGATGACGGAGAGACCAGTCAGCGGGAATCCGAGAGCGCCGAGAGCCAGGTCAGCGATATGGAGGACGACGAGTCCTCCGAGCTGACCGAGGACGAGCAGGAGATGACCGACGGGGACCGCCCCGCCCGTCCCGACATCAAGGACACAGGCCGACCCGAACCCGCCTACAAGATTTTCACCGCCGAGCACGACGAGGTCGTTTCGGCCGAAGAGCTGTGCGAGCCCGAGGAACTGACCCGGCTGCGGGCCTATCTCGACCAGCAACTGGCCAGTCTCTCCAATGTGGTCTCCCGCCTGGCCAACCGCCTTCAGCGTAAGCTGCTGGCGCAGCAGAACCGCTCCTGGAGCTTCGACCTGGAGGAAGGCCTGCTGGACGTGGCGCGCCTGACCCGCGTGATTGTCGATCCCACCGCGCCCCTGTCATTCAAGATGGAGCAGGACACCGAGTTCCGCGACACGGTCGTAGGCCTGTTGATCGACAATTCCGGCTCCATGCGCGGCCGGCCGATCATGGTGGCGGCGGTCTGCGCCGACATCCTGGCGCGCACCTTGGAGCGCTGCGCGGTCAAGACCGAGATATTGGGCTTCACCACCCGGGCCTGGAAGGGCGGGACCTCGCGGGACGACTGGTTGAAAGCCGGCAAGCCCGCCTCGCCCGGCCGCCTGAACGACCTGCGCCACATCGTCTATAAGTCGGCGGACGCGCCCTGGCGCCGGGCGCGCAAGAACCTCGGCCTGATGATGCGCGAGGGGCTCCTCAAGGAAAACATCGACGGCGAAGCCCTGATGTGGGCGCACCAGCGCCTGATCGGCCGCTCCGAACAGCGCAAGATCCTGATGGTGATCTCCGACGGCGCGCCGGTGGACGATTCGACCTTGTCGGTGAACTCCGGCCACTATCTCGAACGCCACCTGCGCCGGGTGATCGCCGAGATCGAGGGCAAGAGCCCGGTGGAGTTGATTGCCATCGGCATTGGCCACGACGTCACCCGCTACTATCGGCGGGCCGTGACGATCGTCGATGTGGAGCAGCTCGGCGGCGCGATCACCGAACAGCTTGCGGCCCTCTTCGAGGAAGAACCGCGCGCCGCGACGCGGGCCAGCGCCGCCCTGCTTCAGCCTCTGCCCAGCATGCAGGGCGGACCGGCGGCGGCGCCCAGCCGGGCGGCCGGCGGGCGGCGGGTGCGCGAGACGGTGGCGTGAAGCCGGCCTGCGTCGCGGATTTCCGCGAGGTGGCCCGGCGTCGACTGCCGAAGGTGCTGTTCGACTACATCGACGGCGGCTCCTATGGCGAGAACACCCTGGCGGCCAATACGGCCGACATGGCGGCTCTGACCCTGCGCCAGCGGGTCTTGCGTGATGTCTCCGATCTGTCCCTCGGAACAGAGGTGTTCGGCCAGAAGCTCTCCATGCCGGTGGTTCTCTCGCCGGTGGGGCTGGCGGGGATGTACGCCCGGCGCGGCGAGGCCCAGGCCGCCCGAGCGGCCACCGCCGCAGGTGTGCCCTTCAGTCTCTCGACAGTGGGCGTCTGCACTATCGCCGAGGTCGCGGCCGCCGCGAAGACGCCGCCGTGGTTCCAGCTCTACATGATCAAGGACCGGGGGTTCATGAATGAACTCCTGGCCACGGCCAAGGCCGCCGCCTGCCCGGTGCTGCTGTTCACCGTGGACCTGCCCGTGCCCGGCGCGCGCTATCGCGACGCCCGCAACGGCCTGAACGCCGCCGACACCGCCGCCCGTATCCGCCAGGCGGTGGACGGGGTCCTGCATCCCGACTGGCTCTGGGACGTGCTGGTGCGTGGTGGTCCGCAGTCCCTGGGCAATATCGCCTCGGCCACCACCGACCTCGGCGCGCTGCAGGAATATATGGGCTGGATCGGCCGCAACTTCGATCCCTCCGTCACCTGGGCCGATATCGAATGGGTTCGCGACCGGTGGGATGGTCCCATCGTGCTCAAGGGCATTCTCGACGCCGAGGACGCGCGCGACGCCAGGCGCTGTGGCGTGGATGGCGTGGTGGTTTCCAACCATGGCGGACGGCAGCTGGACGGGGCGCCGTCATCCATCGCGGCCCTGCCGGCCGTCGTGGACGCCGTGGGGGATGATCTGACCGTGTTGATGGACGGGGGCGTTCGCTCCGGTCTCGACGTGCTCAAGGCCCTGGCGCTGGGCGCAAAGGCCTGCCTGATCGGCCGGGCGTGGGCCTACGCCCTGGCGGCGGGGGGCGAGGCGGAGGTGGCGTCGATGCTGGGGATCATGCGGCAGGAGCTACGTCTGGCGATGTCGCTCACAGGCTGCCTCGATGTGCGCGACGCCGGGCGATCCCTGCTCAATCTTTAGGAAAAACGAACGACGGCCCGGCGGCGAACGCCTCGGGCCAGCCGGATCAGGCGGCGGGTTGGGCGGCCAGCTTGGCCTTGACCTGCTTCTTGATCTTCAGGGCGCGGGGCGAGAGGGCCTCGTCGCGCGCCTTCATCAGGAACACATCCAGGCCACCGCGGAAGTCCACGGTCCGCAGGGCGGCATTGGAGATCTTCAGCTTGAAGGTCTGGCCCAGGCTGTCGGAGCGCAGGCTGGCGGGCGACAGCGCCGGCAGAAAGCGCCGCTTGGTCTTGATGTTCGAGTGGCTCACATTGTTGCCGATCATGGGACCGACACCGGTGAGTTCGCAGCGGCGTGACATGGCGCGGAACTTATCCAGGGAAAAAGGGATCGAACGGGACGGGTCCCGCTCGGGAGGCGGCGATATAGGCGAAGGGCGGCGTCCGCGTCAAGCGCACGGCGGGCCTCGCCGCCCGCGGTCCGGGGCACCGTTGTGCCTCCGCTCCGGTGAAGTACAAGATGTCGTAGGGAACGAAACCCGAATGCGGTGGTAACAGCGATTCGGTCATGATTCGTTGCTCCCTTGTTCACGGCGCAGTCCATCCGGCGTTAACGTGCCGAATTCCTCCTTCCCGATTGCCAAGGGCCGCGGCTTACGGCACTCCAGGGACATGAGTCATCGGCCCACCGGACAGGCGCCGTCCCGGCTGGTCGCGGTCCTGGGCCCGACCAACACCGGTAAGACTCACTTGGCCGTCGAACGGATGCTCGGCCATGCCTCGGGCATGATCGGCCTGCCGCTCCGGCTTCTGGCCCGCGAGATCTATGACCGCATCGTCAAGGCGCGAGGGCCGCGCGCCGTCGCCCTGATCACGGGCGAGGAAAAGATCGTTCCGCCCAACGCGCACTATTTTGTCTGCACCGTCGAGGCCATGCCCCTGAACCGGGAGGTTGAGTTCCTGGCGGTGGACGAGATCCAGCTGGCCGGAGATCCGGAACGCGGGCACCTGTTCACCCATCGCCTGCTGCACGCCCGGGGAACGTTTGAGACCATGTTCCTGGGCGCGGGGACCATGGCGCCTCTGATCCGTCGCCTCCTGCCGGGGGCCGAAATCGTCACCCGCGAGCGGTTCTCCAACCTCAGCTACACCGGACCGAAGAAAATCACCCGGTTGCCCCGGCGGACCGCCGTCGTCGCCTTCTCGGCCGACGAGGTCTACGCCATCGCCGAATTGATCCGCCGTCAGCGCGGCGGGGCCGCCGTGGTCATGGGCTCGCTCTCGCCGCGCACGCGCAACGCCCAGGTCGCTCTTTATCAGTCCGGCGAGGTCGACTTCCTGGTGGCTACCGACGCCATCGGCATGGGCCTCAACATGGACGTCGACCATGTGGCGTTCGCGGGTCTCGCCAAGTTCGACGGCAAGCAGCAGCGGCCGCTGCATCCTCACGAGGTTGGCCAGATCGCCGGCCGGGCGGGGCGCTTCCGCACCGACGGGACGTTCGGCGTCACCGGCGCGGCGGAGGCCATGGAGCCCGATCTGGTGGCCGCGGTTGAGGGGCACGCCTTCGAGCCCGTGGCGGCGGCCTGGTGGCGCAATGGCGCCCTGGACTTCCAGTCGCTCGCCGCCCTGCAGCGCTCCTTGGCCGCCCCGGCCCCGCGCGATGGCCTCAAGGCCGCGGAGGAGGCGCTGGATGAGCGGGCGCTCCGCACTCTCGCCTCGGATAGCGATGTCGTCGCGCGATGCGGCGACCGCTCGGCCCTGCTTCGCCTGTGGGACGCCTGCCAGACCCCGGATTTCCGCAAGACCACGCCTGACGACCACATCCGGCTGGTGCGCGTCCTGTTCGATCACCTCAGCGTCGGACGCCGCCGGATTCCCGACGACTGGATGGCCGAGCAGCGCCGGCAACTCGACCGCCTGCATGGCGAGATCGACGCCCTCTCCACCCGTCTCGCCGGGGTCCGAACCCTGGCCTATGTGGCCAACCGGCCGGACTGGCTGGCCGATGCGGCGCATTGGCGGGAGGTGACCCGGGCGCTGGAAGAGCGTCTCTCGGACACCTTGCACGAGAAACTGATGGCCCGGTTCATCGACCGCCGGACCAGCGCCCTGATGCGCGGGCTCGGCCGGGCCGACGACTTGCTGGCGGGGGTCGGCGCCGACGGCATGGTCACGGTCGAGGGACATTTCGTCGGGCGGTTGCGCGGTCTTCGCTTCGAGCCGGCGCGCGGCGACGGCGCGCTGGAGGCCAAGGCTCTGCGCGCCGCCGCGCAACGGGCCGTGGGGCCTGAGCTTAGCCGGCGACTGGGCCAGTTGGCCGCCGAAGACGACGCGGCTTTCTCGTTGGAGGCGTCCGGCGATGTCCTCTGGCGCGGCGAGGCGGCGGGAACCCTGGCGGGTGACCAGCCGTTCAGCCCGCTCGTGCGGCTGCATGGCGACCTCGGCGCGCCGCCGGCGCGCGAAAGGGCCGTCCGGCGCCTGGAAGCCTTCGTGGCCGCCCAGGCGAGCCTGAAGCTCTGGGCGCTCAAGGGCCTTGGAGAGGCGGTGGCGTCCGGCGCGTTGCGGGGACTTGCGCGCGGCGTGGCCTTCCGTCTGATCGAAGCCGGCGGGACGCTGGACCGCCGAGGCGTGGAGCGCGATTTGGGCCAGCTCAGCCGCGGTGAGCGAAGGGCCCTGCGCGAGCTTGGCGTCAGGTTCGGCGAATTCTGTCTCTGGCTGCCAAGTCAGGGGGAGCCGAACGCCCTGCCGACGGCCCTGGCGTTCGCCGGGCGGGTCGCGCCGGACTGGACGCCGCGCGGCGACGGGGTGGCGCTCCTGCCGTCACTCGCGCCCCCGCCGCGGGCGTTGGGCCTGCGAGGTCTGCTTGCCATCGCGGGCCTGGCCGTTCCCGCCGAGACGCTTGAGCGCATGGGCGAGGCGCTGCGGGCCGGCGCGGGCGGCGGGGGTCTGCGTCTGAGCGAGACGGCCCGTCTGAACCTTGGTCTCTCAGAGGCCGAGGCCAACCGTTTGCTTCGCGGCCTGGGTTTCACGCCGATCCGCAAAGCCGCCCCGGGTGAACCGGTGGTGTGGCGTCGCCGGCAGCCGAAGCGGGAGGACGCCTTCGGCGCCTCGGACCGCCCAGCTGTGCAATCGCCGGCGTCGCCCTTCGCCGCTCTGGCCGCGTTGAAGGCGCCTCCACCCGCCGCTCTGCGGGCGCGGCGCCGTCGCCCCCGCCGCAGTCCGGCCACGGCTGTCGCCCATGGCGGATGACGCCTGCCGTGCGGATGTCTGGCTCTGGCGGGCGCGATTCTGCAAGACCCGGGCGCTTGCCGCTCGGCTGGTGGAGTCTGGGCGGGTGCGGATCACCCGTGGCGGGCAGGAGGGACGTCTGGACAAACCCGCGCGGCCCGTGAAGTCGGGAGATCAGCTGGTGTTCGCCCTGGGCGGACGGTTGACGGCGGTTCGGGTTGAGGCGCTTGGCGAGCGGCGCGGACCGCCCGCCGAGGCTCGGAATCTCTATTCTGTCCTTTCGGACACGACGGAAAGCGCTCAGGGCCGCGACGAATCGGGCCATATGGACCCTCACCATTGACAATGCAGGCCTGCGCCTGACAAACACCGTCGCCCCATCGCGGGGGGCCTCCGCGATAGCCCAAATTCGAGTCCTTGATGACCTACATCGTCACCGACGCCTGCATCAAATGTAAGTACATGGACTGCGTCGAGGTTTGCCCCGTCGACTGCTTCTATGAGGGCGAAAACTTCCTGGCGATCAGCCCGGATGAGTGCATCGACTGTGGCGTCTGCGAGCCAGAATGCCCGGTTGACGCCATCAAGCCGGACACCGAGGACGAGTCGGACGGTAAGTGGCTGAAAATCAACACGGACTATGCCAAGATCTGGCCGAACATCACCCTCAAGGGTGAGCCGCCGGCCGACCGCGCGCAGTTCGACGCCGAGACCGGGAAGTTCGAAAAGTACTTCAGCCCGAAGCCGGGTCAGGGGTCCTGACGGGCGCCCTTCGGGGCTCCCGCAAGGGGTGTGCGGTTCGGGCTCTGTGCGGTTCCGCACACGCGAGCCTTCAAATCAACACGTTTTTATGATAGGCATTTCTATACGGCCGTCGCCGTCGTTGGATTCTTCGCCCTTGCGAGGGTCCCGGCGGCGCGATGGGGCCGCGCCGTCCATTTCCATTCTCCCGACGCGGGGCTCGCTGCGGAGCGTCACGTTCGTATGAGATTGGGAAACGCCTTCGAGGAGCCGTTCCGGGCTCCGGGGCAGGATGCTGCGCCCCGGTCGTGGCGGCGATGGGCCGCTAACCAGGATGCCGGACGGGCGGCTCCGCTCTTGCCCCGGCGCTGAAGAAGGGATGCCTTTTCGATGACAACCAAGACCGAACACGCCTTCAAGGTCGGCGACCATGTCGTCTATCCCGCCCACGGCGTGGGCGTTGTGCTGGGTGTCGAGACCCAGGAAGTGGTGGGAACGTCGCTGGAAGTCTATGTCATCACCTTCGACCATGAAAAGATGACTCTGCGGGTGCCGACGAAGAAGGCCCGCACCGCCGGCCTGCGCGCCCTGGCCGAGGGCAATGTGGTCTTCCAAGCCCTGACCACCTTGAAGGGCCGCGCCCGCGTGAAGCGCACCATGTGGAGCCGCCGCGCCCAGGAATATGAAGCCAAGATCAATTCCGGCGACCTGATCTCGATCGCCGAAGTCGTGCGCGACCTGCATCGTTCGGACAGCCAGCCCGAGCAGTCCTATTCCGAGCGTCAGCTCTATGAATCGGCGCTCGACCGGATGGCCCGCGAAGTCGCGGCCATTGAGCGTATCGACCGCGATGCGGCCATCACCCTCCTGCACAAGTCGCTGCAAAAGGCGGCCTGATACCGCCCGCGGCCGCTCTCGCGCATCGCGCGGGGGGCGGGCCCAGTCAGCCCTCCAGGGCGGGGGCTCCCGGTCCTCGCCGGAGTTCCCGCGCCAGGGTTTCCCGATCGAGCACCCCTTCCCAGCGCGCGATCACCAGGGTTCCGACGCCGTTGCCGACCATGTTGGTCAGGGCGCGGCAGGTGCTGAGGAAGCGGTCGACCCCCAGGATGAGCGCCATGGCGCCGATCGGAATGGTCCCTACCGCGCCCAGCGTCATGGCCAGGGTGATGAAGCCCGCGCCGGTGACGCCGGCCGCGCCCTTCGACGTCAGCATGGCCACCAGGACGATGGTCAGTTCCTGAGTAAGGGTCAAAGGCGTGTTCGTGGCCTGCGCCAGGAACAGCGTGGCCAGGGTGATGTAGATATTGGTGCCGTCCAGATTGAACGAATAGCCGGCCGGGGTGACCAGCCCTACCACGGCGTTGGGCGCGCCGAGCCGTTCCAGTTTCTGCATCAGCTGCGGCAGCACCGCCTCGGACGCCGAGGCGCCCAGGCAGATCAGGAGTTCCTCGCGAATGTAGAGCAGGAATCGCCACAGCGAGAATCCCGCCACCCAGGCGATGGCGCCCAGGACCACGGCGACGAACCCTGCGCTGGTGAGATAGACCGCCGCGGTCAGCACCGCGAGCTTAGCGAGGGAGGCGACGCCGTATTGGCCGAGGGTAAAGGCCATGGCGCCGAAGGCGCCGATCGGCGCGGCGCGGACCACGATCCGGATAATGGCGAAGAACAGCTCCCCCACGGTCTCCAGCCCCTTGATCAAGCCGGCTCCCTTGCCCGTGCGGTTCAGCGCCGCCAGGCCGAAGCCGGCGAGGATTGCCAGCAGCAGCACCTGCAGGAGATCGCCGCCTGCGAAGGCCGAGACGACGGTGTCGGGGATGATGTGCAGCAGGGTATCGGGAACCGAGGCCATCTTGTGGGCCTGGGCGACATAGGTCGACACCGCGCCGGGATCGAGGGTGGAGACAGCGATGTTGAAGCCTGCGCCGGGCTTGAAGACCAGACCCACGACCAGGCCGATGATCAGGGCGACGGTGGAGACCGCCTCGAAATAGATCAGCGCCCGGCCGCCGACGCGGCCCACGCTTCTGAGGTCGCTGACCTTGGCGATCCCGCCGGCCACGGTGCAGAACACGATCGGCGCGATCAGCATCTTGATCAGCTTCACGAAACCATCGCCCAGCGGTTTCAACGCCACGCCCAGATGCGGCCAAAGCAGGCCGACGACCACGCCCAGCACGATGGCGATCAGCACCTGGCCAAACAGCGACTTCACAAAACCCATGGCCGATCCCCAACCCGCGCCCGCCGCCGCGCCATCTCAGCGCGGGCATACGTCGCGCCGCCCTGTGAGGCCAGAGCAAGACGGCCATCGCGCCTTGCCGTTGTCTACCGGGGCGGGTTCCGCGCCGTTGCCCCCGGGGCCGTGCAACCGTATTAAGCGGTCAACGTCTCGTTAGCTCAGCAGGATAGAGCACCGGTTTCCTAAACCGGGGGTCAGAGGTTCGAGTCCTCTACGAGACGCCACGAATCTCTCCCAAGGTGGCTCGATCCTCGCCGCACGATCAGACAGCTAGGGCGCTGCGGCCGGGGGCGCCGTTTTCGCGAGATAGAGCGCGAAGAGGCCGTCCTCATCAGTCCATTCCGCCAAGGGGCTCCAGCCGCCCGCCCGCAGGAGGAGGCGAGCGTCGCGTGGCCCATATTTGTGACTGTTCTCAGTGTGGATCGTTTCGCCTTCAGCCATGGAGAACATATGGCCGGCGATCTCGAAGCGAACATCGCGCCTGGCTTCGAGGTGCATCTCGATACGCGTTTCCGCCTCGTTCCACCGCGCGACATGACGAAAGGCGTCGACTGGAGCGGTCCCGCCAAGCTCCCGATTGATGCGGCGGAGCAGATTGAGGTTGAACTCCGCTGTCACACCCTGCGCGTCGTCATAGGCCGCCACCAACAGGCCGACGTCCTTGATCCGGTCGATTCCGATCAGCAGCATGCCGTCTTCGCCCAGAGTGCGACCGAAAGCCCGAAGCAAGTCCACAGCCGCGCCGATCGCCAGATTCCCGATGGTCGACCCTGCAAAGAACCCAAGCCGCCGGCCCGCCGCCGCCGCCGCCGGCAGCACAACCGGCCGCGTGAAGTCTCCTTCGACGGGATGAATGGCCATGAGGGGGAACGCGGTGGCCAGCTTCGCGGCGGATGTACGGAGGAATTCGCCGCTAATGTCGACGGGCACATAGGCCGCGGGCTTGATGGCCGAAAGTAGCGTCGGCGTCTTGACGGACGAACCGGACCCGAACTCCACAACCGTCCGCACACCGCCGACGCAAACCGCGATGGCTGGCGCGTGGGCCTGCAAAATCGCGCGTTCTGTCCTGGTCGGATAGTATTCCGGCAGCCGCGTGATGTCCTCAAACAGCCTGGAGCCGCGCTCATCGTAGAGCCAACGCGCGGGGATGGCGCGCGGTCGAGACGCCAGGCCGTCGAGAACGTCGGCTCGGAAGGCGGCATCGATCAAATCCGGTTTGAGAGGGCGTTCAGCCGCATCCAGGAGCAACATGTTCAATATCCTTCGCCGAACTAACGGTCAAATTGTAATAATGTTCCGGATGAAAACCTGTATATTGCACTAAGCGTCGGAATATCGATCCCTAGATCCACAAATTATTCCAAATACACAGTGTTGAAATCGCTATTTATCTCTGATGTGGTCGCGGGCCAAACGCAAGCCCGCAAACATCCACCGCTGGTGCGGAGGAAAAAAATTCCGATACGAGGGTCGGCTATGGCCCGCCGGCGTCGCGCAGGCGGACCCCTTGAGGACCATCTGACCGACCATGAATTTGCCGTTGTACTCGCCAATCGCGCCGGCTGGGGGGGAGAAGCCGGGATAGGGCAGGTAGGCGCTCGCCGACCACTGCCATACCGCCCCGAACAACTGGTCGAACTCCGCGGGCCGGGTGGCGGCGGCGTGTTCCCATTCCGCCTCGGTGGGTAGTCGCCGCCCGGCCCAGGCGGCGAACGCGGCCGCCTCGAGAAAGCTGAGATGAACGACCGGGGCGTCGGGGTCGATCGGCGTGAGCCCGGCGAGACTCATGGCCTGCCAGCCTCTGGCGTCGCGTTCCCAGTACAGCGGGGCTTGCCATCCCCGCGCCTGCACCCGCGCCCAGCCATCCGAAAGCCAGAACTCCGGGCGGCGATAGCCTCCGTCGTCCATGAAGGCCAACCAGTCGCCATTCGTGACCAGTCGCCTGGCCAGACGGTACGGCTGGAGCAGGACGTCGTGCCGCGGCGACTCGTTGTCGAAAGCGAAGCGCCGAGGGTCCGCGCCGATGGCCACGATGCCTCCGGCAAGTTCGACGTAGTCCGGGCCGCCCGGGACCGGGCCCTGAGGCCAGGCCGGCCGCAGGTTGTCCCGTAAGCCGTCAGGGGCGGCATAGGCCGGCTTGAGCGGCGAGGCGGCGAACAGGCTGAGAACATCCATCAGGATCAGTTCCTGATGCTGTTCCTCATGGGCCAAGCCCAGCGCGATCAGATCGCGAGCGGGTCGATCAAGCGGCGCGGCGAGCAGGCGGCCCATGGCGGCGTCGACGTGGGCCCGATAGGCCAGCACCTCGTCAAGCGATGGTCGGGTCAGCAGACCGCGCGCCTCTCTCGGCGTCCGTGGCCCGACCGCCTCATAGTAGGAGTTGAAGAGGTAGACGTAGGCGGGATTGAAGATTGCGTAGCCCGGAAGCTCGGGGATGAGCAGGAGGGTCTCGAAGAACCAGGTGACGTGGGCGAGGTGCCATTTGACCGGGCTCGCGTCGGGCATGGACTGGACCTGCTGGTCCTCCGGCGACAGGGGCTCGGCGAGAGCCAGGCTCGCTGCCCGGACGGCCCGATAGCGCGCTTCCAGCGCCTGATCGGATGGCCTGTCGCTATCGACTGTTGAGGGGTCGGCCTCGCCGAGAACGGCAAGACGCGTGTCCGAGCTTGGCATCACGAGGTTCCCAACAAGCCGAAGCGAAAACCGAGCGGAAATTCACACTCGGCGTGTGGTCCAGTCCCTAAGTGTCCACAAGCTCGAAAGCGGCACACCAGAAATATTGTAAACGAGATCAATTCCTCGTGATCTATCACACTAATTTATTGCCGACACCAAAGTCTTATTGAGACCTCAGTCCAGCATCAAGCCGCAGGACGCCCGGAGCACGACGCGAGGTGCAAGGCGACCGCCACCTCTCGCCAGGGGGGCTTCTCATCGATTGCACCAAGCTATCGGCCGCAATCGCGCACTCGATGTTCTGTTGATCTCGGACAATATCCGCGCCGCGCAGGCCGACGCCTACGGCCAGGTGAACCGCGCCCTGCCGGACGCCGAGTTGGACACCTTTGTGGACGTATTGGCGACGCGCATCTCCGGGTTCGGCACGCGGGCGCTCGGCCAGACGAAGCGCCTGGCGAGCACCAGCCTGCCGGCGCCTGGAGATCGACAACCGCGCGCGGCTATGGCGATGATCTGGCGGGCTGTATGGGAGTCCCCTGGCGGGCGACCGGCCGGGACGTCCGGCTGAGTGAAGGAGCACACGATGGCGACGGCAACTGAGACCGCGATCCTCGCGGGTGGCTGCTTCTGGGGCGTGCAGGACTTGCTGCGCCGTTATCCGGGCGTGCTGAAAACCCGCGTCGGCTATACCGGTGGCGATGTCGCCAACGCGACCTATCGCAACCATCGCGGCCACGCCGAAGCGATCGAGATTGTCTTCGATCCGGACCTGATAAGCTTCCGACGCGTGCTGGAGTTCTTCTTCCAGATCCACGATCCTACGACCCTGAACCGCCAGGGCAATGACCAGGGCGACAGCTATCGCTCGGCGATCTTCTACACAGACGAGGCGCAGAAGCGCGTCGCGCTGGACACGATCGCCGATGTGGACGCTTCCGGCCTGTGGCCCGGCAAGGTGGTGACCGAGGTAACGCCGGCCGGCGCATTCTGGGAAGCGGAGCCGGAGCACCAGGACTATCTGGAGCGGATCCCCTACGGCTATACCTGCCACTTCATTCGGCCCAACTGGAAGCTCCCGGTCCGCGCGACCGCCCGGTAGCCGGAGGCTCATCATGGCCCTGGATCGCAGGGACGTCTTGCGGCTGGGCGCCTCGTCTGCGCTGATCGCCACGTCGTCGTGGGCGGCGGGGCAGGCGGCGCACACGGGACCGGCTGACTACAGTCTGCGTATCCGCAACGGTCTTGTGGAGTTGGCGCCCGACAAGATCGTTTCCGCCATCACCTACAACGGCCAGTTCCCCGGCCCCCTGCTGCGCTTCAAACAGGGCCGACGGGTCGTGATCGACATCCGCAACGACACCGACGCGCCGGAGCAGTTGCACTGGCACGGCTTGAGGTTGCCGGTGGACGTGGATGGGGCGGCGGAGGAGGGAACGCCCTACATTCCCGCGCACGGATCCCGGCGCATCGCCTTCACACCGACCGAGCCCGGCCTGCGCTTCTATCACACCCATCTGCGGGCCGGCGCCGACCTCACCCGCGGCCAGTACGGCGGCGAGGTGGGGCCGGTCTATGTGGAGCCACGTGATGATCCCGGCCACTATGATCGCGAGGTCTTCCTGACGCTCAAGGAGTTCGCGCCGTCACTTAGCCGCGGCGGCGACATGGACATGGACTTTCTCGCCGGAGCCATGGACCCGGCGCTGAAGGCGACCGGCGAGGCGACGATGAACGCCTCCCTGGCCGCCGGCGCGCCACATGGGTTCGAGGTCGGCTACGACCTGTTCGCGATCAATGGCCGGATGCTGGGCCATGGCGAACCGATCCGGGTTAAGGTCGGCGAGCGGGTTCTGTTCCATGTGCTCAACGGCAGCGCCACGGAGATCCGCAGCCTGGCCCTTCCGGGGCATGTGTTCCGGGTCTTGGCGCTCGACGGAAATCCGGTTCCCACGCCCGCCGAGGTTCCGGTCCTGTGGCTGGGCACGGCCGAGCGGGTTTCGGCCGTCGTTGAGATGACCCGGCCGGGCGTCTGGGTGATGGGCGATCTGGCCGATGACGACCGGCGCCGGGGCATGGGCGTTGTGGTGGAATATGCCGGCCAGACCGGCGAGCCGCAATGGACGGCGCCGCCCAAGCGCCTCTGGGACTATGCCGAGTTCGGCGCGCGCGGCGGTCAGGCCGCTCCGGCGCCCCACGAGGTCATCGATCTGACCTTCGCCAAGCGAAATGCCGCGTCGGACGGCTTCAACCAGTGGACGATCAACGGTCAGGCCTTCGACGACATGGCCATGGGCCCCATGTTCCACCTGCGTGAGGGGCGCCGCTACCGTCTGAGGCTGCGCAACGCCAGCGACGACATCCATCCGGTTCACCTGCACCGACACAGCTTCGCCCTGACGCACATCGGCGGTCGTGCGACCTCGGGGGTGATGAAGGATGTGGTGATGCTGGGCGGCTATCAGTCGGCGGAGGTGGATTTCCTGGCCGACAATCCCGGACTCACGCTCTTCCATTGCCACCAACAGTCGCACATGGACTTCGGTTTCATGGCGCTTTTCGACTATGTCTGAGCTGCTGCGTTCCGGCCCTTGACGCGGCCCGGGAACGCCCGTTTCCTTCTCTCCCTCACGACAGAAAACAGGACGTCCTCATGACCCGATTCAAGGCTTTCGGCCCACTGGTTTGCGCGGGCGCGGTTCTTCTCGCCGGCGCCGCGGTGGCGGGGCTGTCCGGGGCCGAGGCCGCCAAGGCGCGTATGGAACACATGAAGGGTCTGGGAGCCGCCACCAAGGCGGTGTTTGAACAGGTTAAGACCGGTGCGCCGGACATGGCCGTGGTCAAACTCAACGCCGCCAAGATCGATGCGGCGGCCAAGGCGCTGCCGACCTGGTTCCCGGCCGGCAGCGGTCAGTCGGCCGAACCCAAAAGCCACGCCCTGCCGGTGATCTGGACCGACAAGACCGGGTTCGACACCAAGGCCAAGGCCCTTGCGGCGGCGGCGCCGAAGCTGCTCGCCGCGGCCAATGGGACCGATCCCGCGGCCGTGGGCCCGGCCTTCAAAGAGGTCGGCGCCTCCTGCAAGGGCTGCCACGAGACGTTCAAGGCCAAGGACAAGGATTGAGCCCGACGCCTGACGCGGCCTCGCCCCAGGCGAAACTGTGGGACCTGGGCGTTCGCCTGTTCCACTGGCCGCTTGTCGTCCTGATCCCGTTCTCCTGGTGGTCGGCCAAGGCCGACCACCTCGATTGGCATCGTCTGTCCGGTTACGTGATCCTCGGGCTGGTGATCTTTCGCCTGTTCTGGGGTCTGGTCGGCTCGCCCACGGCAAGGTTCGCGCAGTTCCTCAAAGGTCCGGGCGCGGTGATGGCCTATCTCCGCGGCGCGGCGGCGGCCGGCCCGGGTCATAACCCTCTGGGTGGCTGGAGCGTTGCCGCCCTGTTGACCGTCCTGGCGGCGCAACTTGGGCTTGGTCTGTTCGCGGTGGACGAGGACAGCATCGAGGCCGGGCCGCTGTCGCACTTCGTCAGCTTCGACACCGGCCGCGCCATCGCTCATCTGCACCACAAACTGTTCTGGGTGCTGGCGGGCCTGATCGCCTTGCATCTGGCGGCCATCGTCGTCTACCGGCTGCGGGGCAAGAACCTCGTGACGCCGATGATCACCGGCGCGGCGCCGGCTGAACCCGGGGTCCAGGTTCCGGCCCTGGCCCCCGTTCTGCGGCTCATTCCTGTGGCCGCCGTCGCCGCGGGCCTGGCCTGGTTTGTGGCGCACGGGCTGAAAATCTGACTCTGCCGGACTATCGTCCGCCGCCCAACTCGCGGTCGAAGAAGGCCTGCCATGTCCGCCAGAGCTGCAGTTGCCGGGCCTCGCCCTGCACGCCGTGGCGCTGCCCGGGGAACAGCATCAGGTCGAAGGCAACGCTGCGCGACTGGAGGTCGGCCATGACCGCGAAGCTGTTGTCGATCTGCACGTTGTCGTCGGCCATGCCCTGCAGCAGAAGCAGACGTCCCGAGAGATGCGGCAGCCGCGGGATCACCGCCGAGGCGTCATAGGCGGCGGCCTCCTCCTTCGGCAGGCCCATGTAGCGCTCGGTATAGTGGGTGTCGTACTGTCGCCAGTCGGTCGGCGGAGCGCCCGCGGCGCCGGCCTTGAGGCCAGTGCGCGGATCGGTCAGCATCCGTAGGGTCATGTAGCCGCCGTAGGACCAGCCGGTGACGCCGATGCGGGCCGGATCGATGAAGGGCTGCGCTTTCAGCCAGGTCAGGCCGGCCACCTGATCGTCCACCTCCACCGAGCCCAGACGGCGCGAAATGGCCGTCTCGAACCGGGCGTCCCGGTTGGCGGAACCGCGATTGTCCAGCTGGAAGAGCGCATAGCCGGCTTCCAGATAGAGCTTCTCCGTCACGCCGCGCCAGGCGCGGGCGACGGTCTGAACGTGCGGACCGCCATAGACCTCGACGATGGCGGGATATCTGTGGGCCGGATCGAAGCCGACGGGTTTGAGCAGCACATAGTGCAGATCCTGGCCATCGGCGGACGTGAGCGTTCCAAACTCCGGCGCGGGATAGCGGGCCGCGTAAGGCGCGAACGGGTGGCCGGCCGTGAGCGCGTTTTGCTCGATCCAGCGCAGGCGTTTACCTGAGACATCGTAGAGCGCGGCCTGGGGCGGCGTCGCGGGGTCGGAGTAGTAGCCGATGAACGCCTTGGCCGAGGCGCCCATCACCGCGGTCCACCAGCCGTGGCCGGACGTGATCGCCTTCGGCTGGACCGGCTGGCGATAGGAAACAACATAGAGCTGGCGCTCGATCGGCGTCTCCGCCGAGGCCATCACATAGACGAGGCCCTTGGCTTCATCGACACCCACGACGCCCGGCGCGCGCAGGCCGGCCCCGCCGCCGCCCGCGAATGGGACCGGTCCGGTGGTCACGGCCCGGACGAGGGCGCCATCGCGGGCATGGAGATAGAGATGATGCGCCCCGCTGCGCTCCGAACCCCACAGGAACGATCCGTCCTTCAGCGGGTGGAAATCGTCGTTGAGGTTCACCCACGGCTCCCGGGCCTCGGTCAGGATCACCTTCGCCGCGCCGGTGACGGGGTCCACGCGCAGCAGGTCGAGCCGGGTCTGGGCGCGGTTCTGGCGCTGGACGTACAGGTCCTTGCCGTCGGCCGACCAGTCGACCCTGGCGAGATAGATGTCGCGCTCGGGACCGAGATCGACCTTAACCGGCGCGGCGCCGGGATCGAGGCGGCGAACGAAGACATCCACTAGCACATTGGGGTCGCCGGCCCGCGGATAGCGTTGCGGCGTGATCGTGGACCCGGCCGCGCCGATCTCCAGGCGCTCGACGATCGGAACCGGTGTCTCGTCCACGCGGGCGTAGGCGATGGCGTCCTCGGTCGGCGACCACCAGGCGCCGGTGAAGCGGCCCATCTCCTCCTGGGCGATAAACTCGGCGACGCCGTAGCTCACCGGTCCCTTGCCGTCCGTGGTCAGGGCGCGCTCCGCGCCGCCTTCGGCCAGGGGCAGGACGTGCAGGTTCTGGTCGCGGACGTAGCTGACGAAACCACCCTTGGGCGACAGCTGAGCGTCCACCGCGCCGGGGCCGCCCGTGGCCAGCTTCCGGACCGCCCCGCTGGCCGCCTCGGCGAGATAGAGCTCCCCTCCGGCCGGGATCAGCAGGCGTTTCGACTGTTTGTCCCAGTCATAGGAGACGACGCCCGAGAGCGCGGCGACGCGCTGACGCTCGCGCCGGCTCTTCTCGGCCTCCGACATGGCTTGGCCGTCGGGTTCGACCTTGGCCCCGGAGATGAGCAGCCGGGGCGAGGCGTCCTCGTTCGGGGCGGGGGCCACCGGCGCCGCCCACAGATCCAGCTTGTACTGGTTGGCGGCTTCCGCCTTCAACCACGTCACCCACTTCCCGTCCGGCGACAAAGCGACGCCGCGGGCCGCGGGGCCGGCGAGCGCGGGACTGTCGAAGGCGCGTTCGGGGGTGAGCGGTGTCGATCCGGACGCGGAATCCGGCGTTGCGGCTGAGGCTGAGGCGGAGACGGCGAGGGTCATAAGGAAAGCCCGGATGGCGAGGACGGCGGAGTGGCGCATGGGTCCATCCTGGCATGACGCGGTGCGGAGGCGCCATGGGGGCGCCGGCTCACGGCGAATTCACGACGAATTCCCATCGCCAACAGGCTTGGCTGTGCAAAGGTGAGCCTGGGGTAGGAATCTGGGGAGTATTGATAAGACCATGGGTATCTCAACTTACGGACGCGCGGGCGCTGCTGTCGCGTTGTGTCTTTCCAGCACGAGCGCCGCCGCCGCGCAGAATGTCTCGGCCGGCAAGGTTGCGGCCGTCAACTCGGCCCTGACCAATTCCGACCATATACTGTTCGCGCTCATTGGCGGAGTTACCCTGCTGCTGGTTGTCCTTGGCATTCTGGGACTGTTGTTCAAATGGCGCGGCATGGCCGACACCGGTCAGGCCATGGGCCTTCCGGAAGGGTCGGTGCGGGCGTTGATCGCCCTGATGCTGATGCTCACCTTCGCGATCCTGGCCATCTATCTCTATGACAACTCCGGGCGGCAGGGATCCGGATCGCTGGTCAATCTGAGCGCGGCTGACACCAAGGAATTCATTCAGACCCATCCGGGCCTGCCTAACCTCGAGACGGTCATCAGCAAGGATTCTTCGGGCGCTCCGATCACGACGCCGGAGCCTCGCTATGATCTCTCGTACGGCGGCGCGACCGCATCCGACGACTTCGCCAAACAGCTGATGACAGTCCTGGAGACGCTGCTGACCGCCGTGGCGAGCTTCTATTTCGGCGCCAAGACCGCGACGTCGGCGGCCTCGGCCGCGACGTCCGCTCCGGCGAAGCCGCCGGCCGATATCACCAGCGCCACGCCGGCGACCGCCAAGAAGGACGACGGAAACGTGCCGCTGAAGATGGCCGGGCATAACCTTAACGGCATTGTGTCGGCCCGGCTGGAGCGGTCCGGCGTCCCCGCGGTTCCGCTGACCGGCGTGACGTCGAACGGCAATGAGGTCTCTGGCCAGGTCGCCATCCCGAAGGAGATGGTGGTTGGGTTGTGGGACGTGGTGGTGAGCGACGGCGCGGGGCAGACAGTGCGCCTGAAAGACGGCTTCACGCTTTCCTGACTGGGGGTGGCGAGGTCTTGTCGGCTCAAGCGTAGACCGTCACCAGGCGATCGATCAGCCAGTAGCAGGCGAAGCCGCCGATGGCGTAGGCCGGGGCCAGCCGCGCCAGGGCGGAGGTGTCGAACGGCGCCCGCCGCCGCAGCGGGCGCAGGGCCAGGATCACGCCCAGGGTCACGGCGATGAAGGCGAGTTGGCCGATCTCCACCCCGACATTGAACAGGAACAGGGCCGCGGGGGCGGCGCCTGGCGGCAGGCCGATCTGGGCCAGGGCGCCGGCGAAAGCCATGCCGTGCAGCAGGCCGAAGGTGAAGGCGATCAGCCAGGGATATTTCCGGCTGATTGAGGGCGGCCGGTCCTTGGCCGGGACCAGTTCCACGGCGACGAAGACGATGCTCAGGGCGACCAGGGCCTCGATCACCGCCGGTGGGAAATGGATGTAGCCCAGGGCCGCCAGGGCCAGAGTCAGGCTGTGGGCCACGGTGAACGCCGAGACCGCCTTCACGATTCGCCAGCTGGGTCCGATCAGGAGCAGCAGTCCCAGGACGAACATCAGATGGTCGGCCCCGGTCAGGATGTGTTCGACGCCTAAGCTCAGATAGCCGGGTATGGCGATCCCGCCCGGGCCCGTCAGCTTGAGAACAGCGGTGGGCGCGGCCGGGCGCAGCAGCAACTCCTCATCCGGACCGCCGCCGCCCTCGACCCGGACGATCACGTCCGTCACCGACTGCGTGAGGCCTTCGACGGAGACGGTCTGACCGTCGAGCGGCTGGCCGTGGTTCACGCGCCAGACGCGGATCAGGAACCCGGGCGCGGCGGTCTGGTTATCGGCGGGCCGGTCCAGCGCCCCGCTGGAGAGGCGCGGAATCAGGCGCACCGCCATCTGCCCCACCACCGGCTGCTTCCAGATCGCCTGATAGGTTCCCGGCCCTGTGACCACCAGGCGCAGCAGGGCCGGGCGAACCTCATGGCCGACGGCGGGTGCGGCCACGGCCAGCCAGGCCGCCAGCCACGCCAGGATCAGGCGCCCGCGCGCCGCCGCGATCATCCGCCCCATCATCGGTTCATATTCCAGCTTTCCACGGCGTTTGACAGCCACCCGCGCGGCGGACCATTGTTCCAGCAAAAGCATAAGGGACGCACGGGGATGCCCACACTCGACCTCAAGGCTCGGGGGACGCGGATCGTCCTGCTGGCAGGCACACTGCTGGCCGGTGGCGCGCTGATCGCCGTGGCGGCCACCGCCAATCCGGCCGCCAAGGCGCCGGCGGTGCTGTCGGCCGCGCCCGCTGCGAAATCTCCGCCGGCCAGGGCCGCCGCTCGACCCGCGGCCGCGCCGCGCCTGCCGGGCTACAATACCGAGCGGAACGCCTATTTCGGCGACCTGCATGTCCACACCAAGCTGTCGTTCGACGCCTATATCTTCAACGTCCGGGCCTCGCCCGACGACGCCTACCGATTCGCCAAGGGCGAGGCGATCGGCCACGCCCAGGGCTACGACATCCGCCTGCAGGGCGGGCCCCTGGACTTCGTGGCTGTGACCGACCACTCCGAATATATGGGCGCGCTGCGCGAGGCGGACGATCCCAAGAGCCCGCTGTCGAAGTTGCCGATCGTCCAGGGTCTGTTCAGCCCTGACCACAATGAGATTGCGGCGGCCTTCACCAAGATCGTCACCGCCATGCGTCAGAACAAGGTGCCCAAGGAGTTCGCCGACCCGGCCATCGCCGGCCGCGCCTGGCGCGAGGTGCAGGACGCCGCCGCGCGCAACAATGCGCCGGGACGCTTCACCACCCTGGTGGGTTATGAGTTCACCTCAGCCCCCGACGGCAAGAACCTGCACCGTAACGTGATCTTCCGGACGTCCAACGTGCCGGGGCTGCCGTTCACCGCGACAGAGTCGCAGAATCCCGAGGACTTGTGGCGGACCATGGACGGCTGGCGGGCGCGGGGGATCGAGGCCCTGGCCATTCCCCACAATTCCAATGGCAGCGACGGCCTGATGTTCCAGACCACCAAGTGGGACGGAACGCCGATCGACAAGGCCTATGCGGACCTCCGCCGGCGCAACGAGCCCCTGGCCGAGATTACCCAGATCAAGGGCACGTCGGAGACTCATCCCTCGCTCTCGCCCAATGACGAGTGGGCGAACTTCGAGATCATGGAAAGCTACATCGGCTCCAACAAGCTGATCACCAAGTTCTCCGGCGGCTATGTGCGCGAGGCGCTCAAGGACGGCCTGCTGATGCAGGAGAAGCACGGCTTCAACCCCTACAAGATGGGCTTCATCGGCTCGAGCGACACCCACAACGCGGCCCCGGGCTCGGTGGAGGAGCATAACTTCTTCAGCAAGGTCGGTCGCGAGGACGGGACGCCGGAACTCCGCGGCTCGATTCCGCCCGGTGGGGCCAAGACCTGGGATGGGGTGAAAGTCGATCCTCTCACCAATATCGCGCGCTTCCAGAGCTGGGGGGCGTCCGGCCTCGCGGCAGTCTGGGCGGAGGAAAACTCTCGCGAGGCGATCTATGCGGCGCTCCGCCGCAAGGAGACCTTCGCCACCTCCGGGCCGCGCATGAAGGTCCGCTTCTTCGCCGGCTATGATTTCCCCGCCGACCTGGCGCACCGGCAGGACGTCGTCACCCAGGCCTACGCCCACGGCGTGACCATGGGCGGCGATCTTCCCGCCGCCACGAAGGGAAAGGCCCCGCAGTTCCTGGTCTGGGGCGTGCGAGATCCCAATTCCGGATATCTGCAGCGCGCTCAGGTGGTGAAGGGCTGGGTGGAGAACGGCGTCGCCAAGGAGCGGGTGTTCGACGTGGCCTGCTCGGACCATCTGCCGCTGGACAAGGCGGCCTGGCGTTGCCCAAGCAACGGGGCCAAGGTCGATCTGACGACCTGCGCCGTCGAGCGGTTCAAGGGCGATGTGGAGCTTCGCACCCTGTGGACCGACCCGACCTTCAATCCGAAACATCGGGCGTTCTACTACGTCCGTGTGCTGGAGAACCCGTCCTGCCGCTGGTCGACCTGGGACGCCCTGCGCAACGGCACGCCGCCCAATCCCAAGCTCGCCCCGACCATCGTCGAGCGGGCCTGGTCCTCGCCGATCTGGTATGAACCCAGGGCCTGAGGCGGCGGGCGCCGCGCCCCGCAAGGGAGCGCGAGGTCTCGTAGGACGGATCCTTCGTGAGCCGCTGGTCCACTTCCTGGCCATCGGAGCGGTGATCTTCGTCAGCGCTGTGGTCTTGAAGCAGGTCCAGCGGCCGGTGGTGCGCATCGACGCCGCCGAGCTCGATCAGCTGGGCGCCTATTGGGAGCAGCAAATGCAGCGCCCGCCCACGAAGGACGAGCTTCGCGGGATCATCAGTGAGCGGATCGATGAGGAAATCCTCGCCCAGGAGGCGCGACGTCAGGGGCTGGACAAGGACGATATCATCGTCCGCCGGCGCCTCGCTCAGAAGATGGCCTTCGCCAGCGAGGACACCGCGCCGATCTCCGAGCCGGACGATTCGGCGCTGAAGGCGCTTTTCGACCGCACAGCTGCGGTTTACGAAACGCCGGAACGCATGGCCCTGCATCAGGTCTATTTCAGCGACACCCGGGGCGAGGCGGCGGCGCGCAAGTCGGCCGCGGCGGCGCTGACGCGCCTGAGGGCGGGGGGCATGGACGCCGGCGGCGATCCTTTCGTCATGCCGTTGACCTATGGCGATGTGACCCTGACGGACCTCGGCCGCGACTATGGCGAAGCCTATGCGGCGGCCGCGGCGTCCGCCCCGGCGGGCGCCTGGATCGGGCCCGTACGATCGGCCTACGGCTGGCATCTGATGCGGGTGGACGGACGGATCGCTGCGGTGAGGCCCGCTTTCGCGGCTGTGCGCTCACAGGTGCGCGAGGCCTGGTTCGCCGACGCCCGCCAGAAAGCCAATGCCGGCCTGATGGCGCGCCTGCGCAAACGTTACCGCGTCGAGATCGCCGCCGGCGGCGGCGGTGCGGCCCCGGAGCCGAACGCGGACTGAGCCGCCGCCGCGTCTACCTGTCCCAAACCGATGTGAACTCGCCCTCGCCCATCAGCCGCTGATCGGGTGTCTGTTTGTCGATGTGGCCGATCAGGCTGCGGTAGACGCCGTAGCCGATCAGCTCACGCAGCCGCGGCGGGAAGCCGCGAACCAGGGCTGGGGCCAGGCCGAGTTGCTGGTTCTCCTGCTGGCGGATGAACCCCGCGCAGTAGTTCATGGCGATGCCTGTGCGCCGCGCGCCGGTCGCGTTGGCGCCGCCCCCATGCCAGAGCGCGCCGTCCCAGATCAGCACGCTGCCGCGCGGCATTTCGGCGGCGATGGTGTCGTAGGTTGCGCCGTAATCGGGGTTGGGCCGCAGGTGACTGCCGGGAACCAGGCGCGTCGCGCCGTTGGCGGCGGTGAAGTCGGTCAGGGCCCACATGGAGTTGCACACCAGCGGCCGGTGCGGCTTGTCGAGCGGGATCAGCTGATCGTCGGCATGGATCGGCTGGGCCGTCTCGCCCGGATCGATGGCGATCGAGGACAGCGAGGAGATCAGGCAGCCGTTGTCCAGCACGCCCTCGACGATGGGCAGGACAGCCGGATGAACCGGAACGGCGTCGAACGGCGCGCCGTGTTGGAGCAGATTGTAGAGTCGCACCGTGTGCGCGCCCTCGAAGGCGTTGCCCGCGGGTCTTGCGCCCAGTTCGCGCTCGAGCCGCTCAAGCGCCTCGGCCAGGGCGTCGTTGAGCGGCGTGGCGATGGCGTTTTCGACGATGGTGTAGCCGTGCCGGCGGACGGCCTCGATGTGGGCGGTGGTATCCATGCATCGTAAGCTTTAGGTCCAAGCGTGGCCTCATGGAACTTCATTCAGCCTTTCGAAGCCGGTGGCCGTGGCGATGGCGTGTGCTGGGGTGCTGTGAGAGCCCCGCGCCGCTGAAATTAAAGTACAGACTGGTTTGATTGGATGAAATGTCGAAGTCTGCGATCAGTGAGTGACCCGCCGCGTTCTGGGATGTCGTCGCCTCTGGAAGTTAGAAGAACGTGACACCAAGGCATTCTGCGATGCGAGTCCTCTATTAAAATTGGGTCCGTTGTTGAGAGTTCTCTCAGAGTGGGAGAGTTATCGTGGTGAAAACGTCGGTGTTTTCGAAGGAGAAGTCATGGTTCGAATAAGAGCAGCAGTCATCGCTATCGCACTGATCAGTGCCGGTGGCGCATGGGCGCAGGTCGCCCCGGCGGTTGAGCGATCAGGCGCCACCTATCACGTCGCCGTGTGTCCTGGCCCCGCCGCGCCGGGCACTGCGCGGTGTCACGCTCACGCGGTAAGTGACGCGGCGGGCGTGGTTCGCGAGCAGGCCGCTCAGCCCAACCTTACGCCGTCGGGCTATGGCCCGGCGGCCTTGCGCGCCGCCTATGGCGTGACCGGGTCGGGAAGCGCGACCACCGTGATCGCGATCGTCGACGCTTATGGCTACACCAACGCCGAGAGCGATCTTGCCGTATATCGCTCGACCTATGGCCTGCCGCCCTGCACCACCGCCAATGGCTGTTTCGTGAAGTATAACCAGAGCGGCGTTCAGGGCTCATACCCGAGGCAGAATACCGGATGGGCTCAAGAAACGGCGCTCGACCTCGACATGGCCAGCGCCATGTGCCCCGGCTGCAAGATCATTCTTGTGGAGGCCAACTCCAACAGCAACAGCAACCTCGGCGTGGCCGTGAATACAGCCGCCAGCCTGGGCGCGCATGTCATTTCCAATAGCTATGGCGGCGGCGAGTCAGGTTCGACGGCCTATGCGGCCTACTATGACCATCCAGGCGTGGCGGTAACGGTCAGCTCGGGCGACAGCGGCTATGGGGTTCAGTTCCCCGCCTCCGCGCCGACCGTGATCGCTGTCGGGGGAACCAGCCTGACGACAAGCGCCACCACGCGCGGCTGGACTGAAACGGCTTGGTCGGGCGCTGGCAGCGGATGCAGCACGCTCTATGCCAAGCCGACCTGGCAGCACGATGCCGGCTGCGCGAAACGGACTGTGGCAGACGTCTCCGCCGTGGCCGACCCCAATACCGGCGTGGCGGTCTATGGACCCTCGCACTCGGGGTCCGCCTGGCAGGTCTATGGCGGCACCAGCGTCGCCGCTCCGCTGATTGGCGGCATCTACGGCGTCAACGGCGGCGCGGTGAACTACGGCGCCGACCCTTACGCAAATACCGCGGCGCTGAATGATGTCACTTCCGGGAGCAACGGCAGCTGCGGCGGCTCATACCTCTGCACGGCGGTCGCTGGTTACGATGGCCCGACCGGGTTGGGCACACCCTCCGGCGTGACCGCGTTCTGACATGACGCCCCAGCGTCCGAGAGTTCGGACGCTGGGGCGGTCAAGGACTAGGCAATCCCACAAGACGGAAAAACCCCGCCCCTCTTGCGACCGGCGGGGTTCGGTTTTTGATGCAGCTGTCGGAAAGGATCCACGTGGCGGCCGCAGCGAATAAGACAGACAAAATCTGACCTGTCATTAAGGTGCAAATTTCTGCTGGTCAGTCCGGAAATTCGAAGTCAAATGATGGCCCTGAAGTTTATTCCTTAAGTCAGGAACGTGCGCTCATTCACGGTCTGACAACAGCGTAAACTAGGTGAGCGCGCAGCGGGTGATCCGCTGGCAGGGCGGGGTGATCGAAGTCGAGGGCGTGACGCCGGCTCAGGCCGAGTCGTTCCATAACGGCGCGGGAGCGGTTGTTCGTCACCGCAGTGAAAGCCACAATCTGCTTGAGGTCATAGGTTCCGAAGCCGAAATCCATGAGGGCCCGGGCCGCCTCGGTGGCGAAGCCTGTGCCCCAGGCCGCCCGGGCCAATCGCCAACCCATTTCGGTGTAGCCCGCCATGGGATGACCCGCTTGCACACGGCGTAGGCACGCGGCGCCAAGGAAGGCGCCGTTGGCGCGCGCCTCAAGGGCAAGGAACCCCGGTTCCGGCGCATCCGAGGCCGCCATGAACCGGTCGACCTGGGCGTCCGCCTCGGCCCGGCTCAGGGTTGCGCCCAGCCAGTAGCCGACCTCTGGATCGGCCATCATGGCGGCATAGGCGTCGCGGTCGGCGTCCGCGAAAGGACGCAGGATCAGGCGGTCGGTGTGGAGGATCATGCCGGCCGGGGCGCAGCCAGGGCGCCATAGAGATCGGAGCGGCGATCCCGGAAGAAGCCCCAGGCCGCGCGATGCGTCCTCAGGAAGTCCAGGTCGAAGGTGGCGGCAAGGACGCCTTCCTGGTCGCGGCCGAAATCCGCGACCAGATCGCCGCGGTGGTCGGAGATGAAGCTGGAGCCATAAAAGCCCTGACCCCCACCCGGATAATCCGGCCAGGCCTCGAAGCCGGTTCGGTTCGCCCCGACCACCGGAACCACATTGGACACCGCGTGACCCTGCATCGCCCGCCGCCAGGGCAGGGCGGTGTCGAGGCTGGGATCGTGCGGTTCGCTGCCGATGGCGGTCGGATAGAGCAGCGCCTCGGCGCCCATGAGCATCATCGCCCGCGCGGCTTCCGGGTACCATTGGTCCCAGCAGATGCCGACGCCCAGGCGACCCACCTTGGTGTCCCAGACCCGGAAACCGGTGTCGCCGGGGCGGAAATAATACTTCTCCTGATAGCCGGGACCGTCGGGGATATGGCTCTTGCGGTACAGGCCGAGGGCCGAGCCATCGGCGTCGATCATCACCACGCTGTTGAAATAGTGCGGCCCCTCCCGCTCGAAGATCGAGACAGGGATCACAACCCCCAGTTCGGCGGCCAGGGGGGCCAGGGCCAGCACACACGGATGCTCCCGCCAGGGATAGGCCTCGGCGAACCAGCGCTCCTGTTGGGTGACGCAGAAATAGGGACCCTGGAAGAGTTCGGGCGGCAGGACGACCTGGGCGCCGCCGGCGGCGGCTTCGCGAACCAGATCGGCGACCCGGGCGATATTGGCCGCCATGTCCAGGCCGAAGGACGCCTGGATCGCGGCGAGACGGAGGGTGCGCGCCATCAGGCGATCTCCTGCTGGCTGATGCAGTGGAAGGAGCCGCCGCCAGTGAGCAGGGCGTGGGCCGCGACGCCGATCACCGTGCGGTCGGGAAACAGGCCTTCCAGGGCCTGAACCGCCCAGTCGCCGGCGGGGTCGCCATAGGTGGGCACGACCACCGCGCCGTTGGCGATCAGAAAGTTCATGTGCGAGGCGGGGACCACGTGGTGATCGTCGTCGGTGACTCGGCCGGGCGAGGGGATGCGGGCCACCCGCAGGTGCTGGCCGTCGGCGTCCGTGGCGGCGGCCAGGGTCTCGGCGACCTTGTCATAAACCGCGGCGTTGGGGTCGTCGGCGCCGAAGGCCACGGGGCAGGCGACCACGCCCGGCGCCACGAACCGGGCGAGATTGTCCACGTGGCCGTCGGTGTGATCGTTCATCAGGCCCTGGTCCAGCCAGATGATCTTGCGCGCGCCCAGCGCCACTTCCAGCGCCCGCTCGGCGTCGCCCTCGCGCCAGCCGGTGTTGCGGTTGGGATTGAGCAGGCACTGGCGGGTGGTGAGGATGGTCCCCTTGCCGTCGTGATCGAGGGAGCCGCCTTCCAGCACGAAATCGTGACGTATGAGGCTCGCGCCGGCCCGGGCGGCGAGGCGTTCGGCTACGGTGTCGTCGCCGGGCATGTCATATTTCTCGCCCCAGCCGTTGAAACGGAACCCCGCGCCCTGACCCGGCGCGGTGAAGATCGGCCCGGTGTCGCGCAGCCAGACGTCGCCGAAGGCCTCCAGGACGATCTCGACGCCCGGTGTGGCTCCGATCAGGTCCAGGGCCGTGGCGAGCGCCTCTTCGTTGGCGACCATCAGCTTCACCCGCTCCCGGCCGGGACCGGCCAGGGCGTGGGCCAGTTGGGCGACCTCGCGCTGGGCGTCGGCCAGATCCTCCTGCCAAAGCTCCTCGTGGCTGGGGAAGCCGACCCACATGGCGGCGTGCGGAGACCATTCGGCGGGGACAGGCGTCATCATGAGCGGGCTTCTACAGGTTCGGGAAAGCTTAGGGGAGGGCGTGCTCGTCTTGAAAATGGGCCGGGCGGCGGCAATGATGCGGCCATGATCCTTATCGGCCACTATGACAGTCCCTTCGTCCGCCGGGTGGCCATCGCCCTGGCGATTTACGACCTCCCGTTCGAACATCGCGCCTGGTCGGTGTTCGGCGATGCGGAGAAGATCGCCGTCTTCAATCCGCTCAAGCGCGTCCCGACTCTGGTGCTGGACGACGGCGAGGCGCTGATTGAAAGCGCCGCTATCCTGGACGCACTGGATGAAATGGCCGGCCCGGCGCGGGCCCTGATCCCGGCCGGCGGCTCCGCGCGGCGGGCCGTTCTGAAGGCCTGCGGCCTGGGCGCCGGCCTTGCCGACAAGGCGGTGAGCCTGGTCTATGAGCGGGTGCTGCACGAACGGGCGACCCCGGCCTGGATCGACCGCTGCCAGGGGCAGATCGGCGGGGTGCTCGACGCCCTGGAGGCGCAGAGGATGGCCGGCTCCGGGCCGTGGTGGTTCGGCGAGGCGCTGACGCACGCCGACATCATGGTCGCCTGCGCCCTGCGCTTCCTCGCTGAGGCCCATCCGGACGCCTTCGACCTCGCCGCGTGGCCGGCGCTTCAGGCGCACGCCGCCGCCTGCGAGGCGCTCCCGGTGTTTCAGGGCGCCGTGAAACCGTTCTTCGTGGCCTTGCCGCCGAAGAGCTAGATGCTAGGCCGGAGCGTCATTTCGGGGCATTAGGGCCACATGTCACCGCCGCTCTGCCGCCTCTATCTGATCACCCCGCCCCGGATCGCCGATCCCGCGGTCTTCGCCGCCACGCTCAGCGCCGCCCTTGAAGGCGGCGATGTCGGGGTGCTTCAGCTTCGGCTCAAGGATGCTTCGGACGAGGCGATCGCCGCCGCCGCCAAGGCCCTGTTGCCGATCACGACCCGCCGCGACGTGGCCCTGATCCTCAACGACCGTCCCGACTGGGCCGCGCGGCATGGCTTCGACGGGGTCCACATCGGACAGTCGGACGGCTCCTACGCCGACGCCCGCAAGGCGGTCGGCCCGGGGCGTATCGTGGGTGTGACGTGTCACGACAGCCGCGATCTAGCCATGGAGGCCGCCGAAGCGGGCGCCGACTATGTAGCCTTCGGCGCCTTCTTTCCGACAACCACCAAGGAGACCGTCCACCGGCCGGAGTTGGAGATCCTGGACATCTGGCAGGAGACCATGCTGACGCCCTGCGTCGCCATCGGCGGGATTACGGTGGACAACTGCCGGCCGGTGGCCGCCGCCGGTGCGGATTTCCTGGCGGTCTCCGCCGGCGTCTGGGCCTTTCCCGCCGGACCTGCGGCGGCCGTGGCCGCGTTCAATGCGCAGATCGCCCTTGGCCTGGGAGACCGGCCGCAGACCTGAGCTCCGGCCGGGCGCCGGACCCCTCGCCTTGCCTTGGACGGGGGGGTCCACTAGGTTCCTCAGCCTGTTCAAGAGGGGATTTTACCCCAGAAACCGAGAGTTCATGCCGCCCGTCCCACGTCTTTCCATGAACTCCGGCGGGCGGGCCGCCTTCGCATGACCACCCCCACCTCCGCCCTGATCAAGGTGATGGTCGACGCCGCCCGCAAGGCTGGGCGAGCCCTGGCCCGGGATTTCGGCGAGGTCGCCGAACTGCAGGTTTCCAAGAAGGGCGCCGCCGATTACGTCACGGCCGCCGACCTCAAGGCCGAGCAGACCATCTTTGAGGAACTGACCAAGGCGCGGCCGGGCTACGGCTTCCTGGGCGAAGAGCGCGGCATGATCGAGGGCACCGACAAGACCCACACCTGGATCGTCGATCCGCTCGACGGCACCACCAACTTCCTTCACGCCATGCCGCATTTCGCCATCAACATCGCCCTGCAACGCGAGGGGCAGATCGTGGCCGGTGTGACTTACAATCCCGCCACCGCCGATCTGTTCTGGTCCGAACGCGGCCGCGGGACTTTCATGAACGACCGGCGGCTTCGGGTGGCCGCGCGGACGCGCATTGAAGAGGCGGTATTCGCCACCGGTATCCCGTTCATGGGCCATGGCCAGCACGGCCGCTTCCTGAAGGAACTCCACCAGATCACCCAACGCGTCTCGGGCGTGCGCCGGTTCGGCGCCGCAGCCCTCGATCTGGCCTGGGTGGCGGCGGGCCGCTTCGACGGCTTCTGGGAGCGCGATCTGAAGCCTTGGGACATGGCGGCCGGCATCCTGATGATTACCGAGGCGGGTGGGGTCGTGAGCGACGCCGAGGGCGGGACCGATCCCCTGGCCACCGGAACGATCTGCGCCGGTAACGCCATCATGCACGGGCTGTTGCTGGATCGGCTGAAGGCGGCCGCGTGACGCTGGGACGGCTTTTCTCGCTGGCCTTTCTGCTCCTCGCCGCCTCCGGCGTCGCGATGGCCGAGACGCCCGCCGCGCCGAAGTACGGTTCCAACGCCGCGGCCGGGGGCTATGTGGAGCACGGCGGCGTCAGGTTCTACTACGAGACCTATGGGTCCGGGCCGCCGCTGCTGCTGATCCACGGCAACGGCGCCAACATCCGCTCGCTCAGCGGCCAGATCGACTATTTCCGCAAGAGCCGGCGGGTGATCGTCATGGACAGCCGCGACCACGGCCGCTCAGGTGACAGTCCTGTTCCGCTGACCTTCGAGATGCTGTCGGACGATCTGGCTCATCTGCTCGACGATCTGCGCACCGGGCCGGTGGACGTGCTGGGGTGGAGCGACGGGGGCATCGAGGCTCTGCTGCTCGGGCTTCGGCATCCGGAGAAGGTGACCAGGATCGCGGCCATGGCCGCCAATCTCGATCCAGCCGGAGTCTATCCGGCCTTCCTCGATCCGCCCGAGGCGCCCCTGCCGCCGGGCAAGGTCCTCGATCCCAAGGCGGCGCGCGAGCGGCGGGTGAAGGCGCTGGATCGTGATGAGCCGCACATCAAGCCCGAGGCGCTCGAGGCCATCGTCGCCCCGACCCTGGTCATGGCCAGCGACCACGACGCCATCCGCGACGAGCACACGCTTGAGATCTATCACCACCTGCGAAACAGCCAGCTGGTGATTTTTCCCAACGCCACGCACATGATTCCGATCGACGACCCTGCCACCTTCAACGCCGCGGCGGACCGGTTCTTCTCGACGCCGTTCGTGAAGAAGGATCGCTTGGGCGATCTGTTGAAGACCCTCCAGCGCCTGATGGCCGAGGCCGCCGCCGAGAAGTGAGGGCGCGCGGCCCAGCCGTGGGCTGTGGGTTCAGTGACTTACGGCGCCCGGCCGTTCCCGCCAGAGCAGGTAGGACTTCACCATGGGCGAGACCGCCAGGAGCCCGATGATCCCGGCCAGGAAGCCCGGGTGCGGGGCGCGGGGCGCGGCGACGGCGGCGGCGATCAGGGCCAGGCCGCCGACCACCCATAGCCAGCCGGCGAAGCGATGTGTCCGGTCCCAGACCCATTCGTCGGCCAGAGTCCAGGGCGTGCGCACGCCCATCACATAGTTCCAGCGCAGCTTGGGCATGACGTTGCCGATCACCAGGAACATCAACCCCAGGGTGGCAGGCAGGGCCGCGGCGAGTTGCAGCGGCCGGCCGAGCGCCGCGGCGACGATGTCGGCCTGGGCCAGGGCCAGGACGGTGGCCACGGCGACCCACACCGTGCCGTAGGCGACGCCCGAGCGGTCCAGGTTGTCGCCGCGCGGGGTGATGCGCGGCAGGATCAGCCGCGCCGCCCACAGCACCGCGGCGATCGCAGGGATGATTAAAAGCCCCACCGCCGCCGGCGCCCGGCCATTGGGCCGGCCGTCGAGCGCGAAGTGGATCGGCACGCGGGCCCCGGGCGGAACGACCGTCAGGGTCCAGGCTGCCGCGGCGACGCTGACCAGGGCCAGGGCGCCCGTGATCCAGCCGGCGATACGCGTATTCATGCCTCTTCCTCCGCGAGCGGCGGCGCGGCCGCCTTCGCACCCAGGCCGAAGCTCTCGGCGAAGCCCAGCAGGGCGTCCTCGAGCACCGACAGATTGAGCCGATAGGTGATGGTGGCGCCGGCCTTCCCTGAGGTGACCAGGTCGGCGTCGCGCAGGATCGCGAAGTGACCGGACAGGGTGGGTTTGGAGAGGTCGAAGCCTTCGGCGATCTCCCCAGCCGTCATGTCGCGCGCGCGCAGCATCTGCAGGATGCGGCGGCGCGTGGGATCGCTGAGGGCCTTGAAGACGCGGTTCATATTTCGGTATTTAGGTAAATACCGAAATTAAGTCAAGGCAGCGGGGAGAACTTCGCCGGATTGAGGATTTTCGATTCCTGCGTGATCAGCATCGGCGCGATCTTGGGGATATAGGCCAGCCAGGTGGGGTCGGCGAACAGGGCGCCGCGACGCTTCATCCTCTCCTCGAAACTGTCATAGGCCCAGAGGTGAACCACCTGGTTCACGTCGCCGATCTCGGTGGAATAGTAGCCCACCAGCTTGCCCAGGATGCGGGTCTGGGTCGCCAGGCCCTCGGCTTCATAAAGCGCGAGGTACTGGCCCACCTTGCCCGGATGCAGGGTGTAGGTGCGCATTTCAACGATCATCAGGCGGCTCCGGTGAGGAATCGGCGGGGATTGTCCACGAACAGGGTCTGAATGTCCGCCTCGCTGGCGCCGAGGGTCTTGAGTTCGGGGATCACGTGGCGGTGCATGTAGAGATACTGGTCGGGATTGTGATGGTAGTAGTCGTGGTGTTCGGGGATCGTCCCGTCCGCCTGTTCCTTGTGGATGTGCAGGCAGATGCAGTCATGTGACGGGCACAGCCGCTCGGTCCAGCCGGCGTCCATCAGCCGCTTAAGGGTGACGGTGCGCATATGTGGGCTGACGTTGCGGCCGGGATAGCGGTCGAGACCGAGATAGCAGCCCTGATCCAGGATCCAGGTCAGGTATTCGGTGTCGGTGGTGTCGTTGCAGTGGTCGATCTTCACCCGGGTGAGGTCGACGCCCTCCTGTTTGAAGATGGCGATCTGCCGGCGGGCCACTTGGCCGGTCGGATAGGAGTGGACCATGATCGGCGCGCCGGTCTCCAGATGCGCCCGGGCCACGGCGCGGGCCATGACCTCCAGCGGCGGCGTCACCCCGTCCAGATCGGCGGCGCATTTGAGCATGCCGGCGCGGATGTCGGTGCCGCGGAAACCTTCCGTCAGATCACGGACGAACTCGCGGGCCATCTGTTTCGGTCCCACCCCCATCAGGAAGCGCGGCACGTCCAGCCACCAGCCGGTGACGTTGATGATGTTGACGCCGGACCCCTTCGCCGCGGCGACCAGCAGCGGCGCGTTGCGGCCGAGATCGAAGGTGGTGGCGTCGAGAATGGTGTCGATGCCGGCGGCCTTGGCGGTCTTCAGGCAGGCGATGGCGCGGGCCTCGCGATCGGGCCCCAGCAGATCCGGATAGGCCTCATAGAGGCCGCTGGCGGCCACCATGACGTGCTCATGCATCAGGGTGAAGCCGAGGCTGTCCCCGCTCAACGGCCCGAGGACGGACTGGACGGTATTGGCGCTGCTCATGAAAACCTACTCATTGGAGACGGTGATTTCCTTGTCGGTGATGAATTCCAGCAGCGCGGGCCGGCCGGCCTCGGTGGCGGCGATGCCGCGTTGCAGGGCCGCGACGATGTCATTCGGATCGGTGATCCGCTCGCCGTAGCAGCCGAAGGCCGTCGCCATGTCGGCATAGTGGCCGGAGATGTCCGTGGAGCCGTACTTGGCCTGGGAGACCGGCATGATCGGAATCTCGATGGCCATGGAGAAGTTGTTGAACAGGATCGAGAGGATCGGGATCCGCTCCCGCGCCGCCGTCTCAAGGTCCATGCCGGTGAACCCGATGGCCGCGTCGCCCCAGACATTGATGCACAGGCAGTCGGGCCGGGCCAGCTTCGCGCCCATGGCGAGGCCGAGGCCATAGCCCAGCTGGGTGGTCTTGCCCCAGCCGATATAGGTCAGGGGATCGGTGGCCTCCCAGAACGGGGTGATCTGATCGCGCGGGCTGCCGGCGTCATGGGTGATGATGGTCTTCGACTTGTCCACCAGCCGGTTGAGTTCGGCGATGACCCGGTAAGGGTTGATCGGCGCGGTGTTGTTCTCAAGCTTCGGCGCCCATTCGGCCAGCCATGCCGCCTTCAGTTCGGCGATCCGCGCGGGGACGCCGCTGCGCGCCGCGGCAGGCGCCTTGTCTAGCGAGGACATGGCCGCGCTGAGCGCCGACAGGGTCAGTTTTGCATCGCCGATCAGCCCGTGTTGGGCGACCACGTCCTTGTTCAGGTCCATGGGGTCGAGGGTGGCGTGGATGATGGCCTTGCCGGGCGGCATCTGCACGCCGAACGCCGTCAGGGCGAAGCTGCAGCCAATACCCAGGATGACGTCGGCGTCCTTCAGGAAGGCCTTCACCGGCCGCGGATTGGCCCGCCCGCCACTGCCCAGAGACAGGGGATGATCCTCGGGGAAGGCGCTCTTGCCTTCGATGGAGGTGGTGACCGGAATGTTCCACGCCTCGGCCAGGGCCTTCAGTTCATCCCAGGCCTTGGCGTAGTGCACGCCCTGGCCGGCGTAGATCACCGGGTTGCGGGCGCCGGCCAGCACCCGGGCCGCCTCGGCCACGGCCGCCGGATCGGGGCCGCTCTTCGCCGCGAAGCTGGGGACATAGACCCAGCTGTCGGGAACGTCCTCGCCCCAGACATCCATGGGCACCTCGATCAGCACCGGGCCCGGACGGCCGTTGCGCAGCTGGAAGAAAGCCCGCCGCATCACCTCGGGGATCGCCTTGCCCATGGTGAGCGGTTCGGCCCATTTGGTGATGTGGCGCATGTTCTGGGTGGAGTTGAAGTTCGGATAGTAGTTGGCCAGCCGTCGCGGATAGCCGGCCGGGATCACCAGGATCGGCACGCTCTCGGAGAAGGCCTGGGCGACACCGCCGAAGGCGTTCTCGGCCCCTGGCCCGTGCTGCATGCAGAACACCCCGATCTTGTCGCCCGAGGTCACCCGCGCATAGGCGTCGGCCATGTGCAGCCCGACCCGCTCCTGCCGGACGATGACGGTGCGGATGTTCTCCTCCGCGGCCGCCTCGATCAGCGGATTGACGGGATAGGCGAAAAGGATCTCCACCCCCTCGGCCTTCATCGCCTTGGCGATGGCCTGAACGACCTTCATCGGTTGGGTCCCCGGTTCATGGGATAGGGCTGCCAGCGTTCCAGATCGACCCGCGGCAGCACAGTGGGATTGACGCAACTCATCGGCCAGCGGCCGCGCAGGACCAGGGCCACCTCGCGCGCGGCGCGGCGGCGGGTCTCGGGCCGCATGCGGGTCGTGGCCGAGGCCACGTGCGGGGTGACGATAACATTGTCCATGGTCAGCAGAGGATTGTCGGGGGCGGGCGGCTCCTGTTCAAGCACGTCTAGCCCCGCGCCGGCGATCACGCCGGCTTTGAGGGCGGCGATCAGAGCCGCCTCGTCGATGATCGGGCCTCGGGCGGTGTTGATCACGGCGGCGCTGCGCTTCATCCGCGAGAGAGCGTCGGCGTCGATGGCGTGTTCGGTCTCTGCGTTGTGCGGGGAATGGATCGACAGGAAGTCCGACCGCTCCAGGAGCTCGTTGAATCCGACCGGCTCGACGCCGGCCGCGGTGATCTCCAGTTCGCTGACATAGGGGTCGTAGGCGATCACGTGCATGCCGAAGGCCTTGGCGCGACGGGCGGTGCAGCGCGCCACATTGCCGAAGGCGTACAGGCCCAGGGTCTGGCCCAGCAGGCGCGGACTACGGCTGAGGATAGGCCTGGCCTGATACCAGGCGCCGTCGCAGGCCATGCGAGACATCAGCGGGGTCATGCGCGCCACATCCAGCAGCAGCATCATGGCGTGGTCGGCCACTTCCTCGATGAACACGTCCGGCACATTGGTGACCACAAGGCCCGCGGCGGTGGCCGCGGCGATGTCGACCATGTCGACGCCTACACTGCCCACCCCGATCACCACGCACTTCTCCAGGGCGGCAATGACCTGGGCGTCGATCATGAGGCCCCAGGAGGTGATGATGGCATCCACCTCGCGCACCCCGGCGGCGAACTCGGCGGGGGTGTCGGCGCGGATCTCGACGATGTCGGCGATGGGGGCCAGGGCCTCGAGCTCCAGCGACCAGCGCTGCTCCACCGTCTGGTTCTGGGCCTGTTTCGGCAGCTGAATGCCGACCTTCTTACGCGTCATGACCTCTCCATGTGTCCCGGGGCGCGTCTGCGCGCGCCGCCGCGGCTCAATAACCGGTGTTCTCGCGTTCGCGCTTCTGAGCGCCTCGCGCGGCGGCGAGGTCGCTGGCGGCGGCCTGCATCATGAAGCCGGCGTCCGATCCCAGGGTGACGAAGTTGAACCCCGCCTCAAGACGCCGCTTGGCCCACTCCAGGCTGCTGGTGTGGATGCCGGCGGGCACCTTGTGGCGTTTGCAGGCGTCGAGGATTCTGCCCACCGTCTCCAGGTGGATTGGCTCGTCGGTGTCGCCCTTGGGCGGCAGGCCCAGGGCATAGGCCAGGTCCGAGGGGCCGATATAGACCCCGCCGAGGCCCGGCGTGGTGACGATCTCCTCGAGATTGGCGATCCCCTGAGGCGTTTCGATCATGACGATGCAGGCGATCTCGTCATTGGCTTCCTGGGCGTAGCCCTTGCCGCCATAGAGCGCGCCGCGGATCGGGCCGAAGGAGCGGCCGCCCTGGGGCGGATAGCGGCAGGCGGCCACGGCCGCGGCGGCTTCGGCGCGCGTATTCACCAGCGGCACGATCACCCCCATGGCCCCGGCGTCGAGCACCTTGTTGATCTCGGCCAGTGTGTTGCCGGCCACGCGGACGATGGGGGTCGTGTCGGTGGTGGAGATGGCGGGCAGCATGTGGCGCAGGTCGCCGTAGTCCAGCAGCCCGTGCTGCAGATCGACGCACACCCAGTCGAAACCGGCCCCGGCGAGCATTTCGGCGGTGTGGGTGTTGGCGAGGCTGAGCCAGGCCCCGATGGTCTGTTCGCCCGCCCGCCACTTGGCCAGGGAGAGGTTCTTGCGCATGCTTTTTCGTGTCCCGGTCTGGTCGGTCGCGTTTCCTGCTGAGCAGGTTACCGCGTGACGCAGCGGGCGCCAGCCACCCGGAGGAGATTTCTTGAGGGTGCGGAATGTCCGCGCCTGCTGGCGGGGTCAGGAATTCCGCAATAGGCTCAGCTTGAGGCGCCGGGTCCCTTGAGAGGGCCCGCGTCATGCACCAGGAGAGGGACCCCATGTTCGAGCTGACCGACGCGCTGATCGCCGCCTTGCAGAGGTTCGACACGCCGACAGTGTGCAACGCCCTCGAGGTCCTGGCCCCCCGCCGCCGGGGCTACGGCTTCACCACCGAACAGCTGGTCTGCACCCGGCCCGAGCTGAAACCCATGGTCGGCATCGCGCGCACCGCCACCATCCGCAGCGCCCATCCGGGCGATCTGGCCGGACCCGAGGCCCGCGCCCTGTCCGACGCCTACTACGCCTATGTGGACGCCGGGCCGAAGCCGAGCGTCATCGTCATCCAGGATATCGACGAGCAAAAGGGCTACGGCTCCTTCTGGGGTGAGGTGAACAGCGCCATCCACGCCGGCCTGGGGGCCTCGGGCCTGGTCACCGACGGCGGGGTGCGCGATCTTCCCGACATCGCGCCCGGCTTTCAGATGCTGGCGGGGCGGGTGATCCCCTCCCACGCCTTTGTGCACGTGGTCGACTTCGGCCGGCCGATCACGGTGGCCGGGATGCGGGTCCGTGACGGCGACCTGATCCACGCCGATCAGCACGGCGCGGTGGTGATTCCTCATGAGCATGCCGCGGGAATTCAGGCCGCCGCGGAGAAGATCATGCGCCAGGAGCGGGTGATCATCGACGCCGCCCGCCAGCCTGGCTTCACCGCCGCCAAGCTCAAGGAAGCCCAGGGCCGCTCGGCCGAGATCCACTAGGGAGCGCGCGCCATGCTCGACCGTTTCAAGGTTCCCGACGACATCGCCGTGCGGATTGCGCCCGAGGCCATGCGCCTCACCGTGACCAACCTTTTCGCGGCGCTCGGCATGCCGGCGGCGGAGGCCGCCAGGTCGGCTGATGTGCTGATCTACGCCGACGTTCGCGGAATAGAGTCGCACGGCGTGTCCAACATGACCCCGCGCTATGTCTCCTGGCTGAAGAAGGGCCAGGTCAACGCCGCGCCGGAGCCCAAGGTGTTGCGCGACACCGGCCCGGCCGTGACCATCGACGGCGACAGGGGGCTGGGCCTCGCAGTGGCTCCGCCCGCCATGGACCTGGCCATCGAACGCGCCCGGACCCACGGAATCGGCATGGTCGTGGTCACCAACGCCGCCCACTACGGCGCGGCGGCCTACTACGCCAACAAGGCTCTGGCCCACGACATGATCGGCATCTCCATGACCACCGGCGGCGTCCTGGTGACGCCGGTCCACGGGGCGGAGCGGATGCTGGGACTCAACCCGATCGGCATCGCCGCGCCGACATCGGTGGAGGTTCCCTTCATCTTCGACGCCTCCATGAGCTCCCTGGCGGCCAACAAGATCGTCCTGCTCAACCGCGTGGGCGGCAATGTGCTCCCGGGTTGGGTGGCGCGGGCCGACGGCTCGCCGGTGATGGAGGAGGCCCCGGTTCCGGATGGCTTCATGATGCTGCCGCTGGGCGGCACCCGCGAGCTTGGCGCGCATAAGGGCGTCGGCCTGATGATGCTGGTGGAGGTGCTGACCACCATGCTGGCGGGCGGTGGCGGCGGTCCCCTGCGGCGGGGCGATTCCACCCACAACTTCCTCGCCTACAACATCGACGCCTTCAGCGACGCGGCGCTCTTCAAGTCGGACATGGACGCCTACGCGCGCCGGATTCTCGATTCGACACCCGCCCCCGGCGAGGACCGGGTGATCTATCCCGGCATCGAGGAGGCGGAGGCCGAGGCCGAGCGCCTGGCCAACGGCATTCCCTATCACCCCGATGTCGTGGCCTGGTTCCGCAAGGCCTGCGATGACGCGGGAGCGGTTCACGCCCTCTGACGGGCGCCGTGGGGGCCATTGAGGAACGGGAAGACAGGGCAATGATCAGTCGCGAAGACTATGTGAAGCATGATGCGGTGGCCTTGGCGGATCTCGTCCGGCGCGGCGAGGTGAGCGCGGCGGAACTCGCCGAGGCAGCCATCGGTCTGATCGAGGCCCACAACCCGGCGCTCAACGCCATCACCCAGCGCACCGACGATTTCGCCCGGGACGCCATTGCGGCCGGACTGCCTGACGGGCCGTTCAAGGGTGTGCCGGTGCTGCTCAAGGACCTGTTCGAGAACCTGCCGGGCGTGCCCAGCAACAACGGCTCGGCCCTGTTCAAGGGCTGGGTCCCGGCGTCTCAGAACACCATCGTGCGCAAGGTCCGCGAGGCGGGCCTGGTGATCGTCGGCAAGGCCTCCAGCCCGGAATTCGGCATCATGCCGACCACGGAACCCCGTGCCTTCGGCCCCTGCCGCAACCCTTGGGACACCGGCCGTACTCCCGGCGGGTCGTCCGGCGGCTCGGCCGCGGCGGTGGCGGCGGGGATCGTGCCGGCGGCCACCGCCTCTGACGGGGGAGGCTCTATCCGTATTCCCGCCGCCTGCTGCGGCCTGTTCGGTCTCAAGCCCAGCCGTGGCCGGCTGGGCGCCGGCCCGGACGAGACCGAGGGCTGGAACGGCCTCGCCACCAGCGGCGTCGTCAGCCGCACGGTGCGCGACACCGCCGCCCTGCTCGACGCCCTGGAGGGCGGCGATCCGGGCGAGCCCTACGCCGCGCCCGCCAAGGCCCGGCCCTGGCGCGACGAGGTCGGCCAGCCACCGGGGCGCCTTAGGATCGCCGTCTCCCGGCGCACCCACACGGGGATGACCCTGCATCCGGACTGTGTGGCGGCCCTGGACGATGCGGCGAAACTGCTGGAATCTCTGGGCCACGACATCGTCGAGGACGACCCGCCGCTGGATCTCGACCGTTTCCAGGCCGACTTCTGGGACCTGCTGGCCGCCAACACCGCCGCCGACCTGATCGAAATGCGCCGTGTGTTCGGCCGGGCGCTGGGGCCGGAGGATCTTGAGCCCTGGACCTTCCACCTGGCCGGCTTCGCCGCGGGCCGTGACGTCGGCGACTTCATGCTGAGCTTCCGCAACCTGTGGCGCATGCACCGCCCCATGGGCCGCTTCCTGGAGTCTTACGACATCCTGCTCACCCCAACCCTGGGAACCCCGCCGCCGCCGATCGGACATCTCGACACCAGTCTCGACGATGGGCGAGAGCTGCTGCGGCGGGTGCAGGACTTCATCCCCTTCACGCCTCAGGCCAACACCTTCGGCAATCCGGGCGCGACCCTGCCCCTGTTCTGGAACGCTGAAGGGCTGCCCATCGGCGTGATGATCCAGGCCAGGCTCGGGGCCGACGACGTGCTGATCCGCCTCGCCGCCCAGGTCGAGGCCGCCCGGCCCTGGGCCGATCGTCACCCGCCGCAATGGGGGTGATCGTCAGGTCGCGCCGTCAGGACGGCGGGCTGAGATGTGGCGACTCCGAGCCGGCGCGTCGCAGAACCCGGCCGCGGCGAGGCCGGGTGATCATGCGACGGCCTTCAGGCTCACCCCAGGCGGCGGCGGCATGTCGTCGGGGATCATGTAGTCGCCGCCGCCCAGGTCGTGGGTCGGATCGACGCGGTATTTGTCGAAGTCGCGCTCCCCCGCGTCGTAGAGCACGATGTCGTCGATCAGGAAGTTGCCAGTGAACTCGCGCGCCGGCTTGTTGAAGATGACGTAGGCGGCGTCAGCCATGATATCGACGGTGCGGCAGCCGCGCAGGCCCTCCTGGCCGGAGACCGCGAACTCGATGGCCGCGGTGGCGATGCCGGTGCGCGGCCACAGCGAGTTGAAGGCGATGCCGTCCTCGCGAAACTCCTCGGCCATGCCCCGGGTGCACATGGCCATGACCAGCTTGGCGGAGGTGTAGGCCACATGGCGGCCGAGCCACTTGGCGCTCACGTCCAGGGGCGGGCTCATGTTCAGCACATGGGGATTGGCCGACCGCATCAGGTGAGGAATGCAGATCTTGCTGGTCAGAAAGGTTCCGCGCGCCGTGATCTGATGCATCAGGTCATAGCGCTTCATGTCCGTCTGCAGCGTGCCGGTCAGGCTGATGGCTGAGGCGTTGTTGAGCAGCAGGTCGATGCCGCCGAAGGTCTCCACGGCCCGGTCCACCGACGCCTGGACCTGGGCTTCCTCGCGCACGTCGCAGATCAGCGGCAGGGCCTTGCCCCCCGCCTTCTCGATCGCCTCGGCGGCCGAATAGATGGTGCCCGGCAGATGCTTGTGCGGTTCGGCGGTCTTGGCGGCGATGGCCACATTGGCTCCGTCCCGCGCCGCCTTCAGCGCGATGGCCAGGCCGATGCCCCGCGACCCCCCGGTCATGAACAGGGTCTTGCCCTTCAGGCTCATGGCGGTTTCCTTCCCTCGTTGCATCAAGGTTAGAACGCGTTAGAGCTTTGCGTCCAGGGTCCCGGTGAAGAGGGCCCGGCGGGGTTTCGGAAACCGGGAGGCGGATCGGCCATGAAGTTCCATTGGTTCGCGGAGGCGACCTATCCGCATCTGCCGTCGGATTTCCCCGAGCGCGGCCTGTCGAGCTGGGTGAGCACGCCGCCCGGCCTGGCTGAGCCGGTGAAGGTCGGCGAGACCTACCGCATGTTCATCCGCCTGATGCAGCAGGCCGACCGCGACGGCTTCGACGGGCTGGCGGTGAACGAGCATCACCAGACGCCCTTCGCCATGACGCCTTCGCCCAACCTGCTGGCCGCGAGCCTGGCCTCGACCACCGAGAACGCCGCCATCCTGATCATCGGCGACAGCCTGGCGCTCTATAATCCGCCGACCCGGGTGGCCGAGGAGATGGCCTATCTGGACTGTGTGTCCGGCGGGCGCGTGATCGCCGGCTTTGTGTTCGGCACGCCCATGGACTCGGTGTTCGCCTACGGCCATCCGCCGCCCGAGCTGCGCGACCGTTTCCACGAGGCGCGCAAACTGATCCTGAAGGCCTGGGAGTCGCGGGAGCCTTTCGCCTTCAACGGCAAATATACCCAGCTTCGCTATGTAAATACCTGGCCCAAGCCGATCCAGGCCCGCCCGCCGATCTGGGTGCCGGGCTCGGGTAGCCTCGAGACGTGGGATCTCGTGATCGACGAGAACTATTGCTACGGCCACCTGTCGTTCTCGGGCCTGCACTCGGCCAAGCCCATGGTCGACGCCTATTGGGACTATGTGGCCCAGCGCGGCGGCGACATGAATCCGCACCGCATGGCCTTCACCCAGCTGATCTGCTGCGCCCAGACCGATGCCGAGGCCGAGGCGAAATATTATGACGCCGTGCGCTATTTCTACCGGATGAACACCCTGGATCCGGCCTTCACCATGGCCCCGGGCTACACAACCATCCGTTCGCAGAAGGCCATGGCCGAGCACATCCGCAACGCGCCCAACCTGCGGCCCGAGGATCGGGTCCGCGCCCAAAAGGGCGAGATGAGTTTCTGGGAGTATGACGAGAAGGGCTACATCATCGCCGGCACGCCCCAGCGGGTGCGCCAGCGCCTGCGCGAACTGGCGACCGACCTGCGCATCGGCCAGCTGATCGGCTGCCTGCACATGGGCGATCTGGCCGAGGAAACGGCCGCCGAGAACACCTGGCTGTTCGGAACCCAGGTCATCCCGCATCTGCGCGACCTGTGGGCCGATCAGCCCGATCACTGGACACCGGCGATCAGCCAGCAGCGCATCGCCGCCCGCGCGGCCGGCGTCCTGGAGGCCGCGCAATGATCCCGGGCCGCCTTTCCGTCGCCGGTTTCGACGTGCGCGTCTGGCGCGGCGGCGAGGGTCCGCCTCTGCTCTGGCTGCATGGTTTCGAGCAACATCCGGGTGATGCGCCGTACCTTCAGCGCGTGGCCCGGGCGCGGGCCGTCACCGCGCCCGAGCATCCGGGATTCGGCGACTCTCGCGGCTTCGAAAAGCTGACGGATATTCAGGATCTCGCCCTCTACTACCGCGAGGTGCTCGCCAGCCTGGGCCCCGGACCTGTGGACGTAGTCGGTCACTGCCTCGGGGGCATGATCGCCGCCGAACTGGCGATTCTGGCCCCGGACCGGGTCGGGAGACTGGTCCTGATCGCGCCTTATGGGCTGTGGCGGGACGAGACGCCTCTGCCAGATCCCTTTGTCCTGCCCCCGCCGCGCCTCGCCGCCGCGAAGTGGGCGGATCCCGCCTGGGCCGACCGGGAAACCTCCGCCTACGACCCGGCCGCGGGCGACAGCCCGGCCGAATTCCGGACGATCAACCTGACCGCGGCCAGCAAGTTTCTGTGGCCCCTGCCGGACCGCGGTCTGGCCCGGCGCCTGCCCTATCTGCACACGCCAACCCTGGTCATCCACGGCGAGACCGACGGTCTGGTGTCTGCGAGCTACGACGCGGCCTGGGCCGCGGCGTCGCCCCGGATCCGTACCGCCCGGATCGCCGGCGCTGGCCACCTGCCCATGGTCGAGGCCGAGGACGCTCTCTTCGCCCTGATCGATCCGTTTCTCGGTGCGGCGCCGTGAGCGCCCCGCCCAAGACGATCCTGACCGCCTCGCCTGAGGAGGAGGCCGCGATCCGCGCCGCCGTCCGCGATCCCGATCTCAGCGGCCTGGGCGAGGGGTCCGCGGTCGCCACGGCGGCGCATGTGCCCGGGCTCGTCGTCCTGCTGTCCGACCCGGCGGTGTCCGGGCCGGTCTATGATCTGCCGCGCCCCATCAATGCCGAAACGGTGCTGGCCTGGGTCGAGGACACGGCGCGGCTGCAGCAGGCGGGGGAGGCGGTGCTCACCGTCAGCCTGGACGAGGCGGGCGAGGTGGCCGGCTATTCGCGTTTCACCCTCTGGCCGGAGCGGTCCTCGGCGGAGATCGCCGGCGCCCGGCGGGCCGATCGCCAGAACGCCGGCAGCGGCAAGACCGGTGCGGCGCGCAGCTTCGGCTGGATGTTCGAAGCCCTGGGCGTGCGCCTGATCGGCGTTACCGCCGCCCGCGACAATCCCCGTTCGGCCCGGGTCATCGAGGCCGCCGGCTTTACGCCCATGGGCGAACGCGAGAGCGTCCGGCCGGACGGCACGATCCGCGAGTCGCTCTATTGGGAAATGACGCGCGAGGCCTTTCGCGCCAGATTTGGGGGAGCCTGATGCTTCAGTCCGTTCCGCTCGGCCGCAACAGCGGCCTGCACGTCTCGCGCCTGTGCCTGGGCACGATGAACTTCGGCGAGCCGGGCCGGGGGCATCAGGGCGACTGGACCCTGGGAGCCGACGACGCCCGGCCCCTGTTCAAGGCGGCCATCGACGAGGGCCTGTTCTATTTCGACTGCGCCGACATCTACGGGATCGGGGCCAGCGAGATCGTCGTCGGCGCCCTGCTGCGGGAGCTTCTGCCGCGCGATCAGTATGTGCTGGCCACCAAGATTTCCATGCCCATGGGCCGTAACCGCAACCAGGGCGGGCTCTCCCGCAAGCATGTGATGGAGGGTGTGGACGCCTGTCTCAAACGTCTCGGTCACGACTATATCGACCATCTGGTCATCCACCGCCATCCCCACGGCGTGCCGGGCTATGAGGGCACGCCCATCGAGGAGACGCTGGAGGCCCTGCATGACGTGGTGAAGGCCGGCAAGGCGCTCTATCTGGGCGCTTCGTCCATGTTCGCCTGGCAGTTCACCGAGCTGCAGCTCACGGCGAAGATGAACGGCTGGACGCCCTTCGTCTCCATGCAGAACCACTACAATCTGGTCTACCGCGAGGAAGAGCGGGAGATGATCCCCTATTGCGAGAAAAGCGGTGTGGCGTTGACGCCCTGGTCGCCGCTGGCGCGGGGCATTCTCGCCGGGGCCTATCAGGGTGGGTTCGGCGGCGGCGCGACGGCCCGAAGCCAGGGCCGCGACCGCCTGCGCACCGAGAGTCTCTACCATGGCGAGGCGGTGTTCGACATTGCCGGCCGGGTGGTGGAGACGGCCGATAAGTACGGCAAGACGCCCGCCCAGATCGCCCTGGCCTGGCTGCTGTCAAAGCCGGGCGTCACCGCGCCGATCGTCGGGGTCTCCAAGGTCGAGCAGATCCAGCAGCTGTCGGCGGCCACCGAGATCGTTCTCGACGCCGCCGACATTGCCTATCTGGAAGAGCTCTACCGGCCGGTTCAGAACCTGCTGTCGATCGGCACGAGCTAACCGCGATCAGCGGCAGCGAGCGTTGTCCCGGTCGACCTGGTTGCCGATGACCGCGCCGCCGCCGGCGCCCAGCAGGGTGCCGAGGGTTTCCGAGCCGCCGGGGGCCAGGGCATTGCCCAACAGACCGCCGGCGATGGCGCCGACGATCAGGCCGGTGCTGCCGTTCGACCGCCGGCAGTAATAGCGGCCGTCCTGGCCGCGATAGACGCGCTCCTGAGCCGAGACCCGGTGCTCCGCCGCGCGGGAGTCCTCATGATAGTAGCGGCCCGCGTCATACCCGCCGTAGGACGGGTCCGGGTGATTGTAGTCGTATTGCGAATAACGCGGACTTTCCTCTCCGTATGTCGCGCAACCGGAGACAAGGGCGGCGACCGCCAGCACGGGAACCAGAAAACGTATCGACATGATCGAAACTCCAAAACGTCATCGATCAACGTCGCCCTGCGGCTTAGGTTGCGGTTTGCGGCTGTGCAGTGACCCTGCGGAATATACTCAGGCGAATACATATTTCGGCGCGCGAAGCGCGGGTGTCCTAGCGGCAAGATCGGTTGTCGCGGGCGCCCGCGACGCCGAGGGCTCTTCCCTGCGCTCGCCGACCTGATAGAAACCTTGCCGCAACCGGTTTCCACCTCCAGAGGATTTTCGATGTCCGACGCCTACATCATTGACGCCGTCCGCACCCCGCGCGGCATCGGCAAGCCCGGCAAGGGCGCCCTGAGCCACCTCCACCCGCAGCACCTCGGCGCCACCGTTCTGCGCGCCCTGAAGGAGCGCAACAACCTCAACACCGCCGACATCGACGACGTGATCTTCTCGACCAGCACCCAGAAGGGCAAGCAGGGCGGGGACCTCGGCCGGATGGCGGCTCTGGCCGCGGGCTTCGACATCACCGCCAGCGGCGTCACCCTTGACCGCTTCTGCGGCGGCGGCATCACCGCGGTGAACCTCGCCGCGGCCCAGGTCATGTCCGGCATGGAAGACCTGGTCATCGCCGGGGGCGTTGAGATGATGTCCTACACCACCACCATAGGTCAGGAAGAAGCCGCCGCCGGCCTGCGTCCGCTCGGCATGGGCGCCGGCAACGCCGCCCTTCAGCGCCTGCATCCGCAGTCCCACCAGGGCGTGTGCGGCGACGCCATCGCCGCCATGGAAGGCATCACCCGCGAGGCGGTCGACGCCCTCGGCCTGGAAAGCCAGCGCCGCGCCGACGTCGCCATCCGCGAAGGCCGGTTCGCCAAGAGCCTGGTCACCGTCTACAACGAAGACGGTTCGGTCGCCCTCGACCATGAGGAATTCCCCCGGCCCCAGACCACGGCCGAGGGCCTCGCCTCGCTGAAGGCCTCCTTCGACGCCATCGCCGACATGTCGGTGTTCGCCGACGGCACCACCTTCCGTCAGGCCATCAATCAGCGCTATCCGGACGTGAAGTGGACCGGCGTGCACCATGCCGGCAACTCCTCCGGTGTCGTCGACGGCGCCGCCGCCATCCTGCTCAGCTCCAAGGCCTATGCCGACAAGCATGGCCTCAAGCCGCGCGGCCGGATCGTGGCCACCGCCAACATCGGCGACTGCCCGACCCTGATGCTCAACGCCCCGGTGCCCGCGGCCCGCAAGGTCCTGGCCAAGGCCGGCCTGACGGTCGACGACATCGACCTGTGGGAAATCAACGAAGCCTTCGCCGTCGTCGCCGAGAAGTTCCAGCGCGACCTGAAGCTCAACCGCGACAAGGTCAATGTGAACGGCGGCGCCTGCGCCCTCGGTCACCCCATCGGCGCCACGGGCTCCATGCTGATCGGCACGGTGCTGGACGAACTTGAGCGTCGCGGCCAGCGCTACGGCCTGGTCACCATGTGCGCCGCCGGCGGCATGGCCCCGGCGATCATCGTCGAGCGGATCTGATCGCGGGGGACGAGCGCCCCCTCCGTCGGCGACGCCGACACCTCCCCCGCTTTGCAGGGGAAGAGTAAGTCTCTCCTCCCCCGTTCACGGGGGAGGGGGACCCCGAAGGGGTGGAGGGGGCGCTCGCGCCCCCTTTTTCTTGCCTGTCAGTCCGCCTGAATCCGCGTCCCCCGCGACTCCAGGTGATGGCGGGCGATCTTCCACTCGCCATTCACCCGCTTCATGTCGGTGTTGTAGGTCGCCCAAAGAGTCAGGGTCTTGGTGGGCTCGTTGATCAGATAGTGCAGGGCCTGCACGTCGGTACGGCAATGGGCGGTGTCGCCCGTGACCACCGCCAGCTGCGGGCCGAGCATGTGCTGGGTGGCGCCATAGGCCTTCAGGGCCTCTGTCACATAACCCACCCAGGCCTCGCGGCCGTTGTAGGTGTCGGGCCCGAAGCCCACCACCACCACATCGTCGGCGAACACGGAGTCGTAGAGCGCCATATCCCGCTGATCCACGCCCTTGGCGTATTTCAGCATGACGTCCATCAGGGCGATGCGGTCGGCGAGGTTCTGCAGGGCGGCCATGGGTGGTTCCTCCTTTGGGTCGGCCCCCCTCGGGGCCTTTGTCGTTGAGATCGGTGGTTAGAGTGCCGGCGGCCGGTCGGCTACATGCCGCCGGCGACGATGAAGGTCTGGCCGGTGATGAATGTGCCGGCCTTGGAGGCCAGCAACACCGACATGGCCGCCACGTCCTCGGGCGTGCCGAGCCGCTCGACCCACACGCCCCATTCCTTGGCGAGACGTGTGTAGTCCTCCTCGGTCTTGAGGTTCAGCGGGCCCTTGAGCGCCTCGGTCAGGATCGGGCCCGGCGCGATGCCGTTCACCCGGATTCGGGGCGCCAGCTCCTGGGCCTGCATCACCGTCAGATTGTTCATGGCCGCCTTGGCGGCGATATAGCCCGCCGAGCCTCCGGCCGGCTTGAAGCCCATGATCGAGCTCATATTGATGATCGACCCGCCATCCGCCATCAGCGGCGCGGCCGCCTGGGTCATCAGCAGCACGCTGGTCAGGTTCACGTCGATCTGATCGCGGAACACGTCCTCGGGCATGTCCATGGCCCCGTGGATGACATCAGTGCCGCCCAGTCCGCCGACATTGTTCACCAGGATGGTCACTCGCCCGAGCCCGGCCAGGGCGGCCTCGGCAATGGCCTTCGGCGCGCCGCGCTGGGTCACGTCCAGAGGGATGACGACGCATTTGCGGCCCAGGGCCTCCACATCGGCCTTCACGGACTCAAGGGCCGCGGCCGATCGCGCCACGATGGCTACGTCCGCCCCCGCCTCGGCGAACGCCCGCGCGATGCCTGCGCCGATGCCCGCCCCGCCGCCGGTGATCAGGGCGGCCTGGCCGTCCAGCCTGAACCGATCCAGTATGCTCATGCGCCTCTCCCTCGTCCCCGGTCAGACCGGTGTTTTTCAAATCCCTAACGTGTTTCAGGCTCGCGGTCACGCCGATCCGTTGACGATCGGGGCTTCCCTGAACCGCTTCGGCGGAGCATGAAGCGGCGAGATCGAAAGCCAGGGAGACAACGGCGTGCGCTGGTTGAGTTTTGAGCGGAACGGCAAGGCGACCTTCGGGATCGTCACGGGTGACGGCGTCGTGGACGTCGGCGCGATGGCCCCTGGGTTCGCCGATCTCAAGGCGGCCATCGCGGCCGACGCCCTGGCCGGTCTGGCCGCCCAGGCGGCCGGCAAGGCGGCGGATCTGCCCCTGGCGGGCCTCACCTATCTGCCGGTGATCCCCAACCCGACCAAGATCCTCTGCGCCGGGCTGAACTACCGCGATCACCAGGCCGAGACCGGCCGCGGCGGCGAGCCCTATCCCACCATCTTCACCCGCTTCGCCGCCGCCCAGGTGGCGCATGGCCAGGCCATGTGGCGGCCGAAGGAATCGGCCAATCTGGATTTCGAGGGCGAGATCGCGTTGATCGTCGGCAAGGGCGGCCGCCGGATCGCCAAGGAAGACTGGCTGAGCCATGTGGCCGGCTTCGCCCCGTACAATGACGGCTCCGTCCGCGACTGGCAGCGCCACACCTCGCAGTTCACGCCCGGCAAGAACTATGCCCGCACCGGCGGCTTCGGCCCCTGGATGATGACCCCGGACGAAGTGGGCGACACCAACGCCATGGACCTGACCACGCGGCTGAACGGTGAAGTGGTGCAGCATGCCACCTCGGCCCAGATGGTGTTCAGCTTCGCCGATCTGATGGCCTACTGCTCCACCTTCATCGATCTGGAGCCCGGCGATGTGCTTGTCACCGGCACCCCGGGCGGCGTCGGCGCGGCGCGCAAGCCGCCTCTGTGGATGAAGGCCGGCGACACCGTCGAGGTCGAGGTCAAGCCGATCGGCGTCCTCAGCAATCCGATCGTCGACGAATAGGCGTCCGCGCGCCACTATCTGATTGAGTGCAACAAGGCGCGGCCGCGAACGGCCGCCAGGGAGGAAAGCCATGGGACGTGTTCAGGGTAAGATCGCCATTGTCACCGGCGCGGCGTCGGATCCGGGCCTAGGTCACGAAACGGCCCTGACTCTCGCCCGCGAGGGCGCGAAACTGGTGGTCACCGATGTGGATTTCGCCGGCGCCGAGGCCTGCGCCGCCAAGATCCGCGCCGCCGGCGGCGAGGCCATCGCCCTGCATCACGACGTGACCGACGAAGAGGCCTGGAAGACCGTCATCGCCAAGACCCTGGAAACCTTCGGCCGCTTGGACGTGCTGGTGAACAACGCCGGCATCGCCGTGCTCAAGCCCCTGGAAGAGCTCTCCCTGGCCGACTGGAATCGCCAGATCTCGGTGAACCTCACCAGCGTCTTCCTGGGCTGTAAATACGCCGCCGCGCCCATGCGGGCGGCGGGCGGCGGCTCGATCGTCAATCTCTCCTCGGTCCTCGGCCTGATCGGCCTGCCGGGCTGCACGGCCTATGGCGCCTCCAAGGGTGGCGTTCGTCTGATGACCAAGTCGGTGGCCGTGGACCTCGGCAAGAGCAACATCCGCTGCAACTCTGTCCACCCCGGCGTGATCTGGACCAACATGCAGGCGGGCGCCCGCGGCGGCAGCCGCGAGATCGCCGACGCCTCGGCCGTGAACATGCCGCTGGGCCGGGTGGGCGAGGCCCATGACATCGCCAACTGCGTCCTGTTCCTCGCCTCAGACGAGAGCGGCTATGTCACCGGCACGGAATTCACGGTCGATGGCGGTATGACGGCGATGTAGGCGCGCCGCGGGGCGCCTTGGCCACCAGCTTGCGGCCGGGCTCCTCGATGAAGCGCGAGGTGGCGGCTGACGTCGCCAGCACCAGCGCCAGACAGGCGAGGGCGGCCAGATCCATGGTGAAGGGCCCACCCAGGATAAGGTGATCGCCCGACGCGTCGTTGAGCACCGCGGGCTGTCCGAGCCACAGGCCGATGGCGTAGACGGCCTTGAAGGTGAGCATCGTCCACAGCGGGTGGGTCAGATAGATCGAATAGGACCAGCGCCCGGCGGCCTGCGGCGCCGGCCCTCGCAGCCAGGCCGACACCGGACCGGCCTCGAAGGCGAACACCAGAATCACCGCGGCGAACAGCACCACCGTCCCCAGCGGCGGCAGCCGGCCGGTGAACAGGAACGCCGCCGTCACAACCGCTGTCGCCGGCCACTCCAGCCAGCCTGGCGGCTTCCGCCCCGACCGCGCGAGCACGCCGTAGAGCTTGAACAGCAGCGCGCCGGTGAAGAGAGCCAGGAACGAATGCGCCGCCTTGCCCAGGGCCGCGCCGGCGTTGGCCGCCGGCCCACCCGGGTCGTTGGCGGTCAGGGTGATCGCGCCCAGCGCCAGAACATAGACTGCGAAGACGGCCCAGGCCCGCGACCGGGCCAGCCACAAGGTGGCGCCGAACAGCAGGCTCGCCCAGAACTCCAGGCTGATGCTCCAGGACGGATAGTTCCAAGATAGGGCCTGGGTCGTGAAACCCTGGACCAGGGTCAGGCACTGCACGAGTCCGTTCAGGTTGTAGTCGCCGCTGAACGCCGCCTCGTCGCCCTGAAGAGCGTCGAGGCAGACCAGGCCGATCAGCACCGCCAGAGTGGCCAGGTGCAGGGGATAGAGCCGCGTGAAACGCCGCGCGGCGAAACGGCTAAACGCTGCTCGGCTCTCAAGCTTGCCGGAGAACCCCGACATCAGCACGAAGCCGCTCAGCACGAAGAAGAAGTCCACCGCCGCATAGCCGTTGCGGGTCAGGGCATAGACGTGGGCGCCGGCGTTCAGGTGGAACAGCACCACCATCATCGCGCACACGCCTCGCCACCCGTCCAGCGCCTCGAACCGCCGGGGCGTGGCCGCTGAAGCGATCGGGGTGGGCTCGGCCAAGGTCTGGGATTCCACCCGCGGTTCAGGCCAGCGCATAGCTGGTGTTCTTGCTGCCGCCGGGATTGCGGGTCAACAATCCCTTGGCCAGCAGATCGGCGATGTCCCGCTGCGCCGAGGCGGGCGAGCACTTTCCCAGTATGGCCCATTTGCGCGCGGTGAGGGCGCCGTCGAAGCCGTCGAGATAGCGGTTCAGCATCACCCGCTGCCGCTCGCTCAGCGCCGTACCCGCATGCGCCTGCCAGAACGCGGCCTTGCGCATGACCCCGTCGCTTTCCGCTTCCGCGGCGTCGATGGCGCGAGAGAAGCTACCAAGGAACCAGGCCAGCCAACCGGTGATGTCCAATCCGCCGTGCTGGGCGCGCTCCAGTGCCTCATAGTAGTCCGAGCGCTCCCGCCGGATCTGACTCGACAGGCTGTAGAACCGTTGTGGCGCCCCTTCGGACCGGGCCAGCGCCTGATCGGCAATAGCTCTGGCGATCCGGCCATTGCCGTCGTCGAAGGGGTGAATGGTCACGAACCACAGATGGGCGACCCCCGCACGCAGCAGGCCGTCGACCGGTATGTCCCGCGCGAAGTCGTCCAGAAACGCGGCCATCTCCACGGCGACCCGCGCGGCGGGCGGGGCCTCGAAATGCACCCGTTCGCGACCGACGGCGCCGGAGATCACCTGCATCGGGCCCGTCGAATCCTCGCGCCAGCCACCGGTCTTGATGCGGTTCAGGCCGGAATAGCCGGTCGGGAACAGGGCCGCCTGCCAGGCAAACAGCCGCTCCGGCGTCAGTCGTTGATCGTACCTGCCCGTTGCGTCGAGCATCATCCCCACGACGCCCTCGGTCCGGCGGTCGGCGGGCGTGACCGCCGCCTGGGGAACACCGAGCCGGCGGGCGAGGGAGGACCGGACCCCGGCTTCGTCGAGAATCTCGCCCTCGATCTCGGAGCTCTTGATGACGTCCCCCGTCAGCGACTGAAGCTGCGCCTCCAGCTGAAGGTCGAAGCCGAGACCGCGCATCCGGCCCAGCAACCGGCCCTGTTTCAGGCGCGCCTCGGCCAGCGCCGAGATGAGCGCGCTGTCGTCCCAGCGAAATCGCGGCCAGTCGGGTTGTTCCCAGATATACAAATTCGCCTCACATATTGAGGGGAATATGGCGCTTTTCGCGTCAGGCGCAAGTTCGCCTCACACTGTGAGGGGAATGCCGGGCGATTCACGCCGCACAATGGCGCCGTTCGGCGTTGGCGCCGCCCTACGCCGTGCCGTAACACTGGCTCACGCCAAGGGGGAAACATGAAACTCTACAATTCGCTCGGACCCAATCCGCACACCGTGCGCATGTTCGCCCTGGAGAAGGGGATCGACCTGCCGGTGCAGGAGGTCGACGTGATCGGCGGCGAGCATCGCCGGCCGCCCTACAGCGTGTTCAATCCCATGATGCAGACCCCGGCCTTCGAGACCGACGACGGCCAGGTAATCATCGAGATCACGGCCATCTGCGACTATCTGGAGGAGCTGTTTCCCGATCCGCCGCTTATCGGCGCCACGCCCGGCGAACGCGCCGAGACCCGCATGTGGTGCCGGCGCCTGGATCTCAACATCCTTGAGGGGCGCTCGCGCGCCGGCCGCGCCACCTTCGGACGGGCCTTCTACAGCGACAAGATCAAGCTGCTGTCGGTGTCGGCGGCGAAGGAGCTCGAGGCGCTGGTCGAGGATCGCGTCCACTGGTTCGATAGCCTGATGGCCGGCAAACAATGGATCTGCGGCGACCGCTACACCCTGGCCGATATCATGTTCTATTGTTTCATGGCCTTTCGCGCGCCCGAAGGCGGAAGCAACCTGCCGGCGGGTTGCGAGCATCTGCCCGCCTGGTTCGAGCGCGTGAAGGCCCGCCCGGCCGCCCAGGCGACCAACGGCAACTAGCGTCGCACCGTCGCCGTCGCACGCGGGCCGGCGGCGGTCGTCGATAGCGATATCCGTGAGGCCGATCGGTGCTATCGTCGCTCCAAAAGCAAAACGACAGGGGTGGAAGCGATGGCCGACAGTACGGGAATTGGCGCGCCTGACCGCGACGCCGGTCTGATTCAGGGCGTCCTTCTGGCCTGCGTGCCGACGATGATCGTGGCGACGACCTGCGTGGCCCTGCCGATCCTGCCGGCGATCATCCGCGCCTTCCCGGCCCAGCCGCACATCGCCGAACTCGTCCCCCTGGTCGCGGTGCTGCCCACCTTGACCGTCGCGGTGACCAGCATCGCCGCCGGCGTGCTCGGCGAGACCGTCGGCCGGCGCCGGCTGCTGATCCTCGCCGCGGCGGTGTTCGCGATCAGCGCCATCCTGCCGCTCTGGCTCAATTCCTTTGTCCTGATCCTGGTGTCGCGCGCGGTCGCGGGCCTGGCGGTCGGGGTGATGATCACCTCGGCAGTGGCCCTGACCGGCGACTACTATTCCGGCGCGACCTTGCAGCGGTGGCTGGCCGCCCAGGGCGGCGCCAGCGCCATCGTCGGCGTGGTGGTCTCGGCCGCCAGCGGCGCCCTGGGGGAGATCGGCTGGCGCTACGCCTTTCTGCCGTTGTTTGTCGGCATTCCACTCTTCGTGGGGTTGGTGGCTGTCCCCGCGCCCAAGGTCGAAACGAGCCACGCCCATCACGACGAGGTCGAGTCCGGCGCCGGTTCGGCGCCCTGGGCCACATGGCTGTTCATCTTCGGCCTGGCGATCGCCGGCACCCTGATCATCTTCCCGCCGGCCTATGAGCTTGGCGTGCTGTTGCACGAGAAGGCCTTGGGCACGTCCCTGATCACCGGCCTCGGCGTCGCCGTGCTGGCCGCCGCCGCCGCGGTCGCCGCCTTCAGCATGGGAGTGCTGCGGCGCCTGCCGCCGCCGGCCAAGGCGGCGCTCGCCATCGGCGCGGCGGGGGCGGGCACCCTGCTCATCGCCCAGGCGACGACCTTGCCGATGCTGATGCTGGGCGCGGCTCTGGACGGCGTGGGCCAGGGCCTGCTCGGGCCGGTGCTCTCGATCTGGCTGATGGAGCGGACTCCGGACCGGCTGCGCGGCCGCGCCGTCGGCGTCTACACGACCCTGACCTTCCTCACCCTCTTCGTCGCCCCGCTCATCGCGCGCTGGGCGGCGGTGAGCCTGCGGACCAGTTCGGCCGCCATGCGAGGCTACGCCATCGCCGATCTGGTGGTGGTCGCCATCCTGGTGATGACGATGTTCAGGCGTCGGGGCCCGGTGGCCGTTCCCGCCTGAGGGCTGCCCCGACCTCGGGTTGATCGATCGGCGCGGCGCCGTGGCCGGGGTGTCAGCTCGCGGCGTCGAGGAAGGCGACGATCGCCGCCACCGTCTCGGGCGTATATTCGATGACCATGCCGTGCGAGCCGCGCGGCAGAACCTGCAGCCGCGCGCCGGGGATCAGCGCGGCCATCTCCACCGACTGACTGACCGGGGTGAGTACGTCCTCGGCCCCCACCAGCACCAGGGTCGGCGTCGTCACAGCTGGCAGCAGCGGGCGGGAATCATAGGCGCGAAGCCCGTGCGCCTGGGCTTCGAAGCCCGCGACGCCTGTGGGGTAGGGGGCGGCGGCGCCCAGGGCCGCGGCGGCGGCGACCACGGCATGATCGCTCAGCATCTTGGCGGTGAAGCCCCAGGCCATGCCGAACATCGCCTGGGCGGCGGCGGGAACCTCGGAACGCCGCAGGGCGATCAGGCAGTCGAGCCAGCCGTGCTGCATCTCGGTGTAGCTGGGAAATCCGCTCAGGATCACGGCCTTGCGCACCAGGTCGCCGTTGCGGATCAGCAGAGCCTGCAGCACCGACCCGCCCAGGGACCAGCCCACCGTCAGCACCGGACCCAGGCCCAGATGCGCGATCAGCGCCGCCGTATCGTCGGCCATCTCATCGATCGTATAGGGCCCGGGCGGAACGGCGCTGCGGCCGGTTCCCCGGTTGTCGAAGGTGATGCAGGTGAACCGCGCGGTCAGCAGCGGCTTGACGGTCGCCCAGGCCGCTGAATTGGCGCCCAGGCCCGCGATCAGCAGCAGCGGCGGTCCGGCCCCCTCGATCTCATAGAACAGCTCGACGCCGTTCACCGTGGCGGTGGCCATGCGCGCGTCTCCTCCGGCGCGCCTCGGACGGGCGCGTTCAGTCATTGACTTGAACTTATAACGCGTTCGACCTTTACGTCTACGGACGCGGGCGCACGCCCCAATTGTGCGGCGAAAGTCCCGGCGCCATACCGGACCGGGACGCCATCGGAGGACACATGGGCCAGACAGGGAACGACGCGGCGACCGCCGCAGGCGCGGGCCTCGATGTCGAGGCGCTGAAGGAACGCTACCGGCTCGAACGCGAACGGCGCCTGCGCCCCGAGGGTAACGCCCAGTACGTCGAGGCCGCCGGCGATTTCGCCCACTATCTGGACGATCCCTACGCCGACCCGAACTTCACCCGGGCGCCTGTCACCGAAACGGTGGAGGTGCTGATCGTCGGCGGCGGCTTCGGCGGTCTGATCACCGCCGCCCGGCTTGTCGAGGCCGGTGTCAACGACTTCCGCATCGTCGAGCGGGCGGGCGACTTCGGCGGCACCTGGTACTGGAACCGCTATCCCGGCGCGGCCTGCGACACCGAGAGCTACATCTACATGCCGCTCCTTGAGGAGACCGGCTACATCCCCACCGCCAAATACGCCAAGGCCCCGGAGCTGGTCGCTCATTGTCAGCGGATCGGAACCCACTTCGATCTCTACCGCCGCGCCCTGTTCCAGACCGCGATCAGCGATCTGCGCTGGGACGAAGCGCGCGGACATTGGTCGGCGAGAACCGACCGGGGCGATGCGATCACCGCCCGGTTCGTCCTGCTGGCCGGCGGCACGGCGCTCGGCCTGCCCAAGCTGCCCGGCGTTCCCGGGGTGGGCGACTTCAAGGGTCACACCTTCCACACCAGCCGCTGGGACTACGCCTACACCGGCGGAGACTCGGGCGGCGGCCTGACCGGCCTCGCCGACAAGCGGGTCGGAATCATCGGCACCGGCGCCACGGCCGTGCAGTGCATCCCCCACCTGGGGGCCTCGGCCAAGGAACTCTATGTCTTCCAGCGCACGCCATCTTCGGTGGACGTGCGCAACGACCGGCCCACCGACCCGGCCTGGGCCGCGAGCCTGAAGCCCGGCTGGCACAAGGAACGCATGGACAACTTCTCCTCGGTCATCTCCGGCGCGGAGTTCGAGGTCGACTTGGTCAACGACGGCTGGACCGACCTGATCGGCAACATCCTGCTGGTGGCCCGCCAGAAGGCGCGGGCCGGCGAAGTGGTCGAGGACGCCGACACCCTGGTGCAGCTGGCCGACTACCAGAAGATGGAACAGGTGCGGGCCCGCGTCGATGCGATCGTCAAGGACAAGGCCACAGCCGAGGCGCTGAAGCCCTGGTACAACCAGTTCTGCAAGCGGCCGTGCTTCCACGACCAGTATCTGCCCACCTTCAACCGCCCCAACGTCCATCTGGTCGACACCGCCGGCAAGGGCGTCGAGCGGATCACAGAGAAGGGCGTGGTGGTCGATGGCCACGAGTACGAACTCGACTGCCTGATCTACGCCACCGGCTTCGAGGTCGGCACGGATTACATGCGCAGCCTGGGTTTCGAGATCCACGGCCGGGGCGGCGAGAGCCTGACCGACAAATGGAAGGACGGCGCGGCCACCTTCCACAGTATCGTCACGCGCGGCTTTCCCAACGCCTTCCTGCTCTCCTCGATCCAGTCGGGCCAGAGCGCCAATTTCCAGCACATGCTCGACGAGAAGGCCAAGCACATCGCCTTCATCATCGCTGAGGCCCTGGCCGGCGGGGTCAAGACCCTGGAGCCGGCGGCCCAGGCCGAGCAGGACTGGGTCGACACGATCGTCAAGCTGGCCGTCACCCGCCGGCCGTTCCTCGAAGCCTGCACCCCCGGCTACTACAACAACGAGGGCCGCGAGCTGGACATGCGGATCGCGCGCAACAACCCCTACTGGCGCGGCCCCATGGCCTATGTCCGCCTGCTGGAGCGCTGGCGCGCCGACGGGTCGATGCCGGGGCTGGAACTGACGCGCTAGTTGCGATCGTCCGACGGCGGACGGCGGCCCAGTTATCGCTTGCTTGATTCCAGTTTTAAGTGAACGTTCATTTTACGCCAATTATGGCGCAAAAAAACCAATCGGGGAGGGCGGGGGCCGCGTTGCGTCTGACTCCGCGTTCCGACCTGAAATGGGGCATTCAGGGAGAATTAGGCTATGTTTGGGTTCAATTTCGCTGTGCAACAGGTCAGCGTGACGGCTGCGCTGCTCGGCTCGCTCGCCGTCATGGCGACCGCCGCGCCGGCCGCCGCCGCGAGCTATTCTTACAACGTCACCTTCAATCCGGCGGCCCAGACCTGTCAGACCAGCGGCGGCTTCAGGTCTTGCTATAACGCCCAGTTGCTGCCGCAGAACACCTTTGGCGCCGCGGGGGATCAGTTCAACGTCAACGTCGCCATCGCTGGCGGCCACCCATTGCACGTGGGCGGCGGCAAGACACAGAACTGGTTCTTTGTGGACCTGTACGACGCCGCCTGGCAATCGGGCGGAACCCAGATCGACTCCGCGACGTCGACGATCACGCCGTTTGGTTTCTCCGGGCCTGGCTACCCGCTTGGCGCGCCCGGCATTCCGTTGAATCTCAGCAACAACCACTATTACTCTGCCCTGGTCGGGTTCTGCTGCGGCTATCATGAACCCAACAGCGGGTTCTTCCTGACCGGCGGCGCGGCCTCACTGCACCTTAACAACAGCGACCCGAATCCCTTGGTGTTCATCCTGGAGGGCACGTTCACGGCTGTCCCGGAACCCTCCAGCTGGACTCTGCTGCTGGTCGGTGTCGGCGGCCTTGGCGCGGCGCTGCGAACCCGCCGGAAACCTGCGGCCGTAAGCGCCTAGCCCTAGAGCTGACGCGCCGCCGGCCGCGAAGTCGGCGGCGCGGACGCGCGCGACGCGATGAGGGCGAGGAGGCAGTCGATGGACTGGACCCTCGCTCCCGCAGGCTGCGGACAGGCGACGTTTCCGAGCTGGCCCGGTCGGGCGCCGTGTGACTTCCTGCCTCTGCAAACAGCTGAGCCGTGACCGTGTTGGCGCGACACGTGGGGGGCGGTCCGATCAAACTCGCGCTGGCCTCAAATTGACCCGGTAACATCGCCCACGGGTTTTCGCTCTCGCCTCAACGGCGCCCGTCTCAAGGAGCAGGCGACGCGTCGCAGGCTGCCCGCATTTAGACAAATATTTTGTCGAAAGGATTGACCGTCGCCCGAGCTTCTTTCACCATAACTCTTGTCGAAAGGAAATGGCGTGCGGCTACGAGACCTCATCGCGCGGACGGGAGTCGTCGAGCGTCAGGTGCGTTACCTGATCTCGGAGGGCTTCGTGCCCGCGCCGCGGGGAGGGCGCGCCAACGCGGATTACGGCGAGGATCATGTGGAGGCGATCCGCCGGTATGCGCGCCTGCGCGACCTGGGATTCCCCCCGGCCGCGATCAAACTGCTGCTTCAGGCCCGGGAGGGCGCGCCCTTTCCCGTCGCCCCCGGGGTGACCCTGGTGATCTCCCCGGACCTGCTCGCCACCGGCGCGCCCGTCGCGCCGCTCATCCTCAAAATCGAGGCTCTCCTCACCGACGCGTTGAGGGAAGCCTCGCCTGTCCGGGAGACGACCGATGACCACGACTAACCCCCTCGCCGCCTTCACCGCCGGCGCGTTCGACGTCCGAAACGACCAGCCCATTCCCCTGTCGGACACGCGCTTCGACGTGGAAATCCAGGGCGGCCTGGCGGTGGTGCGGACCCATCGGACCTTCCGCAATGTCGAAGCGGAAGCCATCGAGGCGACCATCACCTTTCCGGTCCCCGTGCTCGCCCAGGTGTTCGCGCTGGACGCCGTCATCGACGGCCGCAGGCTTGTCGGCGTGGCAAAGGAGAAAACAGCCGCGCGGGAGGCCTACGAGGACGCCATCGATCGCGGCAAGCCGGCCGTGTTGCACGAGGAAGCGCTCAAGGGGGTACACAAGCTGTCGGTCGCCAACATCGCGCCGGGCGCGGAAGTGGTGATCAGCGCGGCCTGGGTGACGAGCCTCGCCCTGGTGGACGGCGCCGGGCGTCTGCGGATTCCGCTGACCGTGGGCGACATCTATGGCCGCTCCGGTCTGGACGAGGTCGATGAGCTCGTCACGGGCGGCCCCAACGCCATGGCGCGCCTGACAGTGCGGTCCGAGGCGGGGGAGGTCGACCTGGTCGGCGGCGCGCTCCACAACGGCGCGGCGTTCGTGGGGCTGAACGCGCCAATCGACCTGAAGGTGCGCGACTGGCGGCCGGCGCCGCTGCGCGGCGTCAGCCACGACGGCCGCGCCATGGAGCTCACGGTTGAGGCCGCCGGACACCAGGAGCAGAGCCTGGACGTCGCCATCCTGGTCGACCACTCCGGATCGATGGCGGGGACGATGGACCCGGGCGGCGGCTCGAAGCACGACGCCGTCGTGAAGGCGCTAAGCGGATTCCAGGCCGCGCCCCGGGATCGTTTCGACCTGTGGCAGTTCCAGAGCGAGACCTCCCATGTCGGCGTTTCGACCCCGGGCGCAGACCGCGGCCCCTCCCTCGCCGACCTTGCCGCGCGGCTAGCCGCGCCCAAGGGCGGAACGGAAATCGGAAAGGCCCTCCGGACGGTCATGGCGAGATCCAAGGCCGCGGACATCCTGCTCATCACCGACGGCCAGAGCTTCGATGTCCAGCCGCTGCAGCTCGCGCGGTGTGGCCGCCGGGTCAGCGTTCTCCTGGTCGGCGAGGGTAGTCTGGAAGCCAAGGTCGGCCATCTCGCCGCCCTGACCGGCGGCGACATCTACGTCGCCGCCGACGATCAGCTCCCCCGATTCCTTGTCGCCGCCCTCGACGGCCTGCGTCAGCCGGGCGGACAGGCGCCGGCGAGCGAGTCCGCCCCTGAAAGTCTCGACCTTGTGCGCAACGGCCTGCGCATGGAGGCGCGCTGGAGCGCTTCGGCCTCGGACGAGCGGCCGGCCGGGTTCGGGCGGGCGGTGGCGGCGTTCTGCACGGGTCTCGCCTTGCGCAACCTCCCCGACGCCGCCGCGTCCCGGCTCGCGGCCGCCGAGGGGCTGATCACCCACATGACCAGCCTGGTCCTGGTGGATGAGGCCGCCGAAGCCCAGGCCGGCCTGCCCGCGACCCGGAAGGTGGCGCTGCCGCCGCCAAGGCCCAGCTCCCAGATCGAGTATCGGATGAGGGCGCCGACAGAGATCATGCCCCTTTCCGCGGCCGCGCCTCTCGCGGACGAGGGACGGGCCGCCGCCGAGCGCAATCCCGTCGGTCGGCCGATAGACTTCGCCCGCGGCAGCGATGGGGCTGACAGGTCCTCCGTCATGAAGGGCTTCTATGGACGCGCGCCGGGACCAGCTGGCCGGCAGGGCCGCGCCTCGCCCGTCGTGCACGAGGGCCTGCCCCGGCTCGACCTCATGACGGCGATGAGCCAGGCGATCGACTGGACCCGCGAGCCTGCCCGGCTGCGGGCCGGAGACCTGCGGGAACTCTCCCCGTCGGACGTCGCCTGCATCCTCGACTGGGCCAACGCCGAAGCGGTCAGCGCCTTGGCCGGATCGCTCGGCATCGATCCCAAGAAGCTCGTGCTGGCCTTCATCGCCTCACTGAAGCTGGACGACCGGGCCGCCCTGCGGCTGGTCAGATCTCTGGTGACGTCCGAACAGATCGGCGCCTTCTGGACCCTTCTCGGGACGGCTGGCTGATCAGCCCGCCCCGCGCGCCCGGCGCTGGGCTTCGGCCCAGACCTCGGTGTTGCCTTCCTCCCGGACCACGCGCAGCGCCAGACGGCTGAGCCGCCAGCCCGCCGCCGTGCGCCGGAAGCCGTTCTCATAGACGCCGAACATGGTGTAGCGGCCGGCGCCGCGCAGCCCTGAGATCCAGTGCTCGGCCCGCATCGTCGCCCGGCAGGTCGCCGCATCGCCCGCAACCCGCAGCTGCACATTGGTGATCATGTGCTGCGTGGCGTCGAACTGCCCGATCAGGGCGCTGGCCCGCGCCACATGCTTGTCGCGGCTGACCGTGGCCGGCTTCAGCCCGGGGGTCATGCCGGAGAAATCGACCTCCAGCGGATCGTCGAATATGGCCGCCCAATCGGCCCAGTCGCGGTCGTCCACGCCCGAGCCGTAGCGGTCCATGACGGCGCGGATGGCGGATTCGTCGAGGAGTTTGTCTGGCATGTGTTCCCGCCGGTCTTTGCGCTATCAAATCATCGATGAACCGGGCGGACCAGACAACGAGCGCCAGCGTGGCTGGTTGGAGTGTCGTCGGCGGGACGTATGCGGGACGGATAAAGCGGTCTCTCACGAGCACGACGCTCAAACTCATGGGACGCTTGCTTTGCTTCTTGCACCGCGACAGCTTTTCCGGAGTTCTGGCGACGTCCGAGCAGATCGACGCCTTCTGGGCGATTTCCGGGGCGGATAGCTGATCGACAGCGACCACGTCCGTTTCTGTCGCATGCAAGGTCCACCAAGTGGTGTCCACGCCGTAAGGAGACGCCATGCCCAAGCTGACCAAGCATGCCGCTGTTCGCGCCAATCAGCGTGGCGTCACGCACGATATGCTCTACGCCCTGATGGCTTGGGCCGATATGGAATCGCCAGTTGGCGGCGGCTGCACCGCCGTGCGTCTCAGCCGCGCCCGCCTGCAGGACCGGGACCTTCGTGTCCTGCTGGGCGCAAACGCCGACCGCTTGCGGTCGATGGCGGTCGTGATGGCCGATGGCACCGGCGAGGTTGTCACCGTGCTGCATGATCACGGCGGCGCGAGCGGTCGAAGATACCGCCGCGGCCACTGAGATCGCGGTCAGCGAGCCAGGCTAGGGTGGCGGCCGACGCGAAAACAGCGACCTAGAGCCCTATCCGCTCGCGCGGAATAGATTCGCGCGGTCAATCAATCTCTAAATATCTGATTCTAGAGCAAACTCCGACCAGATGATTCCATCTGGTCGGAGTTTGCTCTAGCCGTCGCGCGAATCGCCTGAGGTCCTACGCCTCAAGGAGTGAAGGAAGAGGTCTGTGTGGTGGCGGACAGGTATCCTGACAAAACCTTCCGCATTGCTGCTTTGGCGCGGGTTGTCTATCGACAGCCGGATCCGTGTGGGTATGCCGGACAGGCGACGTGGCGCGCCGGAGACAACAGGTGAGGCAATTCGGGATGAATAATGGGTCCTTCAAGGTCAGGCCCGAGTGGTATTCCTCACCGGAGCGCGCCGAGCAGGAATGGGACCACGTCTGGTCGGCCACCTGGCATATGGGGCCCCGCGTCGAGGAATTGACGGATGTGGGTGACACCTTCCTGCACACGTTTGGACGAGAGAGCCTGATCTTCGTTCGCGACAACGACAATGAGGTGCGTGGCTATTTCAATGTCTGCCGGCACCGAGGCAACCGGCTGCTTTTGGCCGAGGATGGGCCAGGATTCGTCCGCGAGTTTCGTTGTGCGTTCCATGGCTGGTGTTATGGCCTCGATGGCGGACTGGAGCGCGTACCGTATGCTGATCGTTTCGACGCCGAGACCCTTGCGGACAGATCGCGAAGCGGACTGCGTGAGTTTCGCACCGAAACATGGGCGGGCTGGGTCTGGTTCACCCTCGGCGACGCGACTCCTGACCTAACCACCTACCTTGGCCCGCTGAAGGACCGCCTTGAGCGCTATCGGATGGATCGCGCCAGGATTGTTGACTACAAAACCTTCGAATTCGGCTGCAATTGGAAGACTTGTTTTGACTCGTTCCACGAGAGTTATCACTTTCAGAGTCTGCACCGGGAAGTCTTGGCCTGGGGCAATGAGGATGCGCCGATCACCTTGCTGAACATCCACAGCAAGATGATCAACGAGTACGGCCGGCCGAGCCGACTCTATGAGGATCAGGTGAGCATTAATACTATGCTGGCGGCGGTGCTTGCGGGCGCCGGCATCGACCCCGCGGACTTTCCTGGCACAGCGGCCGATGTTCGCGATGCCGTTCGCGACGCCAAGCGCGCCATGACGGGCACTGTCTTTCCCTATGAGACGCTCAACGACAGCCAATTGACCGACGCGCACCACTACACGCTGTTTCCGGCGCTGCACTTCAACCTATTCCCCGAGTTCTACGTTGCCATGCGCTATCGGCCGCATCCCTCGGGTGATCCCGAACGGATGTATTTCGATTTCATTCTTTGCGTTCCGTTGGCTGAAGGTGTGACCCCGCCGGATTACAGTCATCGGGTCGTCCGCGGTGGCGCCGAACCGGTTGGAGAGATTCTGACCTGGGGCGACTGGAAACATCCGGTGGTCGAACAGGTGCTGGCGCAAGATGTCGGGCTGGTGGAATTCGTCCAGAAGGGCATGAAATCGCGCAGTTTCGAGGAGCCGATCCTCAGCGTCGATGAGCGCCGGATCAGCCACCATCACCGCATGATCGACGACCTGATCTGCGGTCGCGCGAGCGTCGCCGACCTCATCTCTACGATGCCTGTCGAACAGACCGGCGATCAGGGTTAATCGACAATGTCACGCACGCGGAACATCGAATTGCTCACCACCTATTTCTCGGCCATGGCGGCCGGTGAATGGGCTACCGTCGAGGGGCTCTATCATGACGACATCGTCGTCCATATGGCGGGCTCGACGCCCGCCTCAGGACGGCTCGAGGGGCGCGCCGCCGTTACCGACGATCTGATAGCCAAACAGGTCATGGCGGTCATGGATATGAACCAGATGCAGTTTGCCCGGCGCTGGAAGATCATGTGCGCGGATGAAGAACGCGTGGTCGCGATTATGGAAGGCGGTGGCCCGACGGTGACCGGTGACCGCTACGATCAGACCTATTGCGAGATCTTCCGCTTTGCGGACAACAAGATCATTGAGATGCACGCCTTTCTCGATACCGCCCTGGTCGAGCGCTGCCTGTTCGACAACCCGCTGCAGACAAACCGGGAGCCGCCGGCGAGTCCGCTCACCTATTAGGAGCGAGACGCCGAGTCCCATGGTGACCCGGCGACCACTCTGGCCGTACACCTCCTCAAACGGGTTGAACAGCTCGGCCCACGACGGTTTGCCGGCGGCGGTGCCGGTGGCCCCCAGAGCGAGGGCGCGGACAATCCGCCTATCGGATAATGGTCTGTCCGTGACGCGCGGCGACGCCGATCAGCTGCTCGCGATCGGCGCTCGCCCAGTCCACGCCCTGGTCGTATTCGGTGAACATGGCCGATGCGTTCCCCTGCGAGGTTATGGCCAAGACTGAGCCGCCGCCGGAACCGAACCGAAACCAATGCGTGGAACCGCCGGGTACGTGAATCAGGGCGCCGGGCCGCGCCACCGTCTCGACAACGTCCACGCTGCAAATCAGTTCGCCCTCTAGGATGTAGAGGGCCTCGTCCCAAGGGTGAAAGTGCGGACCAGGACCTTTGCCCTCAGGTCCGGATTGATGAAAGATTTCATAGTGACTGGCGTCCGATCGTGACGCTAGCACCGTGATCATGAACCCGCCCGCATTGAGAGGTGCCGGTCGATTGCCTTCCGGCATGATAACGGTTTTAGGCATGGCGCGGCTCTCCAAAGGGTTGAACGGGTGGGTGCGGTCGATTTCTGGATTCGTGTTCGGCGCTTATATCCAGACTTCGGGATATCGGCGTCCGGCCCCAAGGTTGTTGAGGACCAGGGCTACCGCCAGCATGGCGAGGGGGCCGATCGTCGCTGGCGCGAGAATGTAGAAATAACCCAGCCGGTGAATGTCCGCCGACCCCATCACGGCGATCAGAGCCGTCGCTCCGCCCGGCGGATGCAGGGTTCGTGTCAGATGCATGAGCGCTATGGCGCTGGCCACGGCGACCGCCCCTGCCAGCCAGGGCTGGCCGCCAAGCAGTTGCGCGCAGGTGACCCCGACCAGGGCCGAGAGGACGTGCCCGCCCAGGACATTGCGGGGCTGGGCCAGCGGGCTGCGCATCGCGCCGAACACCAGCGCCGCCGTGGCGCCGATCGAGCCGATCATCATCGCCGCCGCGATATGCGGGAACAGTAGGCGATTGACTCCGGCGACGGCGGCCATTCCCACGAAAGCGCCGGCCCACGATCTCGCGATCTCGCTCAAGGCCAGCCGCGGCGGCTCGAGGACGCGGGCCAGCGGCATCGCCTCGGTGCGGGCCGCATGCCGCAGCCCATGCCGATAGGCTGCATGATAGACAATGCGAAAGTCGCTGGTCGTGATGTCCAGGTAATCGGGAACACTCTGCATGGCTAGCAGGATGTCTTCGTCGTCGAGTTCGATTTCCAAAGTGTCAGCCATCACCGGTTCCGCACCCCAATGCGTCAAATCCACGGGCGCGATGACAGCCGGACATAGCGGCATGCCAGGTTCCCGCTCGCGCAGACGCACATCCGAGGGTTTCGCGCCAGCCTAAGGTCGGCACGCGACGCCGTCCCACGGGACGGCCTATAGACTGCGGGTGACGATTTCGTGGATACCGCGAAGTATGCCCGATCTTTTCAGTCCCTACGCCCTCAAGGATGTCACGCTGCGCAACCGCATCGTGATGTCGCCGATGACCATGTACCGCTCGGTCGACGGGCTGATGAATGATTTCCATATCATGCTGCTCGGCTCGCGGGCCGCGGGCGGTTTCGGTCTGGTCTTTCCCGAACAACTCGCCATCACGCCCGATGGGCGCACCAGTACGGGCTGCGGCGGCATCTATGACGACGCGCAGATCGAGGGACTGGCCCGCGTCACCGCGATCATCAAGGACATGGGCGCAACGCCGGCCATCCAGTTGGGCCATACCGGCCGCAAGGGGAGCGAGCTCAAGCCCTGGCAGGGCGGCGCGCAGCTTGGCCCGGGCGATCCAGGCGGGTGGCAGGTCCGCGGACCGTCCCCCGTGGCCTACGGCGGCAAGCACACGCATCCCGTACACGAGCTGAGCGAGGCCGAGATCAAGGCGCTTCATCAGGCCTATGCCGATGCGGCGCGCCGGGCCCTGGACGCCGGCTTCGAATGGCTGGAAATGCACTTCGCGCACGGCTACCTAGGCGCCAGCTTCTTCTCCCCGCTGGCCAACAAACGCACCGATAGGTATGGCGGCTCGCTGGAAAACCGCGTTCGGTTCCACCTGGAGGCGCTGGACGCCGTGCGCGCGGTCTGGCCGGAACGCCTGCCCCTCACGGTCAGGCTGGGGTCAGACGATCTGCATGATGACGGCGTGCAGTTCGACGACGCCGTGGCGGCGATCGGTATGATGAAGAGCCATGGAGTCGATCTGGCTGACCTTAGTCTGGGCTTCAACGCCCCGCACATGCGGGAAAACCCGCTTAACCAGATGGCGTTCATGGTCGAGCGCGGCGCGCGGGTGCGGCGAGAGGTCGGCATTCCGGTCGGTGTCAGCTGGAATCTGGGCCTCCCGGCGGTTGCCGATCGGATGATCCGGGAGGAATTGATCGACTTGGTCTTCCTGGGCCGTCCGGCTCTGTCGAATCCGCATTGGCCGCTTTGGGCGGCCCGCGAGCTGGCCCATCCAGATCCGTTCTCGCTCGTGCCCGAGGACTGGGCCTGGTGGCTGCGTAACTTCCGCGCCCACGAGGCCTGCATCGGATGGCCTCTTGCCGAGGGAAAGAAAGCCGAGAGCCTTCGGCCTCACCGCGGGCCTGTCGAAAAGGGTGGGTGAAAGACCAGGGTCAGGTCAGGGGGGTCAGTGCGAAACGATCACCGCCGCGGCGAGCGGCTGGCCCCGGGCCGCATGAAGAGCATGTGCGCCGAGACCGACAATGACGCCGACGATTACGAAGGAGGCCAGGAGTTTCATTGAATCGCCCTCTGTCACGGGTCTGCGCTACAAACCCGATGTACGACACATGAATAATGAGTTTCTCATTCCGCGCGAACAAGACCGAAAATGGTTGTGGGTCCTGCGCCGAAAATTTTGATCCCCTAACACTTTCGGATTGATCTGGTGAGAAGACAGCGGCGAACGGATTTGCCGGCGTGGGTGATCGCCACATAGCCAGCCTCTGGCGGCGACCTGGTCACTGAAAAAATTGGCGCGCCATTGAGAATGAAACTTCGAACATTTATCTCATTGAAATCATGAATAAATTATGACAGCAGCGCCTATTGATTGTGATTGCACGGGACAACGCTGAAAGCGGGCGAGGTGTGAAGCCCTATCAATGAAAAGTCGGCATTCTCCGCCTTGAATTGGCGATGACCGCCTCGTTGGGTTTCGCCTACCGAAGGGAACCTCGGTAAGCCAAGATTGCAGGCTTACACTAGGTGAAAAAATCACAGGGGGGTGGAGTAGGGGCGTTTTCGGCAACCGCCCTGGCGGCGTCCCGATGGACCGCGATTTCCGAAAGCCTGAGGTCGGGCTCCTGTCTGTCTGGGCGACTTCAGCCTCTATCTCGGTAGACTTGCCGAAGGGTCCCGATGCGGCGCATATCGATAAGAGGCAGC
>CAIQJF010000084.1 GCA_903872075.1 uncultured Caulobacteraceae bacterium
CACACCGGCTACTACAATGCGGTGGAGCGCTTTCCGGTGTTCACCGTCTCGGCCATCACCATGCGGCGCGACCCGATTTACCTCTCCACCTTCACCGGCCGCCCGCCCGACGAGCCCTCGGTGCTGGGGGAGGCGCTGAACGAGGTGTTCATTCCCCTCCTCGTGCAGCAATTCCCGGAGATCGTCGATTTCTGGCTGCCGCCGGAGGGCTGCAGCTACCGCATCGCCGTGGTCTCCATGAAGAAGGCCTACCCCGGCCACGCCAAGCGCGTGATGATGGGCGTGTGGTCCTATCTGCGCCAGTTCATGTACACCAAGTGGGTGATCGTGGTGGACGACGACATCGACGCCCGCGACTGGAAGGACGTCATGTGGGCCCTCTCCACCCGCATGGACCCGGCCCGCGACGTCACCCTGATCGAGGGCACGCCAATCGACTATCTCGACTTCGCCTCTCCTGAGAGCGGCCTCGGCTCCAAGATCGGTCTGGACGCCACCAACAAATGGCCCCCCGAGACCCACCGCGAATGGGGCCGCCAGATCGCCATGGACAAGGACGTGATCGCTGCGGTGACGGAGAAATGGGCGCGGCTGGGCCTGCCCGGCGGCGGCAAGCCGATCTGGAAATAGGCTTGCGGGCCTTGGTGGATATTCCCGCGCCCCATTTGATCCGCGCCGGAAAATGTGCAAATAATGTGCGCCAATTCGACGGAGACGCGATCATGGTTGCCGCGATCAAGACCGCCGAGGCCCGCGCCTCTCAGGTGTCGGGCTTCGTCCAGAGCCTTCAGGAACCCAGCACGCCCTATATCTCGCCCAAGCGGCTCTCCGCCGCCCTCGGTGTTCCGGCCCAGAGCTTCGCCGCCCTGACCGGCATTCACCGCAACACCCTGCGCAACCCCGCCTCCGAGCGCCTGCAGGGCAAGCTGCGCGAGATCCTCAAGGCCATCACCGCCGCCGCCGAACTCACCGGCGATGTCGAAAAGGCCATCTACTGGTATCGCAACGAGCCGATTGGCGACTACGGCTATCGCACCGCCGCCGAACTCGTCGCCCAGGGCCGGCTTGACGCCGTACTGGCCTATATCGCCGACCTTGGAGACGGGGCGACGGGATGAGACTGAGCCGGATCGGTCCGGACGAGGTCTTCCATCGCTTCCTCACCCCCAAATGGGCGTTCCTGCCCACCAGCGGCGCCGGCGCCGCGGCCCGGGGCGGGCGGTTCAACCGGCCGGGGGTGGAGGCGCTCTATCTCTCGCGGGCGCCGCAGACCGCTCTGGAGGAATACCGCCAGGGCGCCTCGATCGCGCCGCCGGCCACCCTGGCGGCCTATCGCGTCACCCTGGACAAGGTGGTCGATCTTTCGTCGGGCTACGATCCGGCCGTCTGGAACGAGGCGTGGGCTGACTGGGCCTGCGCCTGGAAAGAGATCGCGCGGATTGACGGCGCGACGCCGCCTTCCTGGCGTCTGGCCGACCGGCTGATCACTGATGGATTGCGCGGCATACTCGTTCCATCCCTGCGCCACGCGGGCGGCGTGAATCTCGTCATCTTCAATGCCGCCCTGACCGCTGCCGATCGGCTGGAGGCGCACGACCCCGACGGCCTGCTGCCAAGGGATCAGTCGTCCTGGGATCGACCTTGAAGCGGCCCCCGATCACCGGCGCAATGCACGCGACCTCATCTCTAATCTAAGTAACGAAATCGTCCCTAACGCCCAACCCAGGGAACGATCTCGTGACTTTCAGCCTCACCACACCGCCCGCGGCGCAACTTCCACCCGGATGCGCGCGCCGTCGGCCCTCTCGGCGGTCTCCAATTCATAGGCCTTCTGCAGGTTCAGCCAGAACCCGGCGCTGACCCCGAAGTGCCGCGCCAGCCGCAGCGCGGTGTCGGCAGTCACGGCCCGTCGGCCGGCCAGGATCGCCGAGATCCGGTTGGCGGGAACCCGCAGCGCCAGGGCCAGGGCGTGGGCGGTCAGCCCCATGGGCTCCAGGAAATCGGCGCGCAGCACCTCGCCCGGATGCACGCTGGGCAGCCGTTCGCCACTGTCCAGATCGCCGAAGCTCACCCGCCCGGCGTCCAGGTCTTCGCGGGAAATCAGGGTCGTGTCCGGGGTCATGTCTGCGGTCCTTGCCTCAATGATAGTCCACGATCCGCACCTCGTGCGGGCCGTCGTCGCGCCAGATGAAGACGACCCGCCATTGGCCGTTGATCCGGATCGAATGCGCGCCCGCCAGGTCGCCCTTCAGCGCCTCCAGGCGGTTGCCCTGCGGAATTCGCAGGTCGTCCAGCCTCTGCGCCATGTCCAGCGCCAGCAGCTTGCGCCGCGCCGCGATCGCCAGGTCGCGCGACAGGGTCTTGGGCAAACCGCCTGAAAACACCAGCGCGGTGACCTTGTCGCGAAAGCTCCGGATCATGAATGTACGTATGGCGTCATACGCCTAACGTCAAGGTAGCTGTGCACCGCGCATGCCCGCCCAGCGCCTCTCCGTCTCCGCCGCGCGGCTGTTCGAGCGTCTGCCCTCTCACCCCATCGTCACCGTGGCCACGGCCATGCCCTTGATCGGCGCCAGCAAGCCCACCGCGATCCGGGCGATCGAGACCCTTATCGCCGCCGGCGTCCTGACCGAGACCACCGGCCGCCGCCGCGACCGGACCTTCGCCTACGGCGCCTATATCGATCTGATGAGGGTGGGGACGGAGTTGGGGCGGGGGTGAGGGGCGTGGAGGTGGCGACCGATTCTGACGTAGCCCGGGCTCAGAACCCTTTCCGTGCCCACCCCGACGAAAACCCGAGCCCCTGTGGCCCCCGTCACGGATAAACAATCGCCGCCCCTGTGTGAGGTTTGTCACATCGCCCCGCCGCGGGCGGCTATAGCCTCGCTTGCCGGACGCGGCCTAAGGTGCGCCGGCGCGGGCGGGGCGCCTGAGGGGGAATCGTGACAGCCGGGTTCTTCGAACATCCGATCCTCAACTCCCCCTATGATGTCTCCGGCGCCGTCGATGTGGTCAACCGCGAGGGCCTCAAACCCTATGTCCGCCCGGCCGCCACCGCCGACGCTATCTATGCCTTCTAAGCCGCCGGAAGCGGCGCTTCGCGACATTCAACATCACGTTCATTTGGTTGGCCGCCTGGTCGAAGGCTTCGACATGGCCGCCGCCGCCGATCCGGTGAAGGCCAGTTTGCCGGCGCGCCGCTTGATCGCGATCTCCCAGACCGACGCCGCTCCCGGGCGGGGCATCCGGCAAGGCGCGTCTGCAAATCGCGCCTCCTTCCGCGCGGCGGGGCCTAGCGAGCCTTGAGTCTGATCTGCACGGCGAACGCCCGGCGGTCCGTCAGCCCCGCGATCACTTGCGGCGGGCGACCGTCTGGGCGTCGTCGAAATGGTTCCGCACGTGAACGAACCGCCGCTCGCCCAGCGCCCACACTGCCTGAAGCATCTGGCTCTGCATCTCGAACACCGCGGACGGTTCGATGGGCCGGGGGGTCAGAGCGTAGGTCGCATCGACGAAGATCACGGCGTCCCCGTCGTGGTCTTCCCCCGCGCGCACCTGGACGTCCGACAGGCCAAACGCGTCCATGCGCTCGTGCAGAAGCGAGGTGATCGTTTTCACGACCTTCTCATCAATGTCGTAAGCCAGCGCGACCATGACCGTCAGGTTACTCTGGATCATCGTTCCGGTCTATCGCCCGTCTGCGCGTGATCCCGGCCTCGTCGCGGCGCGCATGGCGCGCGAGCCGGAGTTCAAACGCGCCCTGCTGACCGAGGCCATGAATCGTCTGCTCGACGGCGATCTCGACACCGGCAAGGCGGTGCTGCGAAACTACATCAACGCCGCCATGGGCTTCGAAGCCCTGGCCGCCGCCACCGGCACGCCCTCCAAGAGTCTGATGCGCATGTTCAGCCCCGCCGGAAACCCCACCGCCCGCAACCTCGTCGCCGTCATCGCCTGCCTGCAACGCGACCTCGGCGTCATCCTGCAGGTCCGAGCAGGCACCATCGGCCAGTTCAAGACCTGGACCGAAAGCCTTATCGCCCGTCCGCCGAGCCCCGCCCAGCGTGGTTGACCCTTATATTAACGTAACTACATTATTACCTTGAGGATCACGTTCGATCCGGCGAAACGTGATCTCACCCTGCATCACCGTCGGCGCCTTGGCGGAACGCGTCGTGGTGATCGTCTGGACGCCGCGTGGCGACAGCCGCCGGATCATTTCAATGAGGTATGCCCATGCCAAGGAAGCAAGACGCTGGCGAGCCGGCCTGGATTGACCCCGACGAGGCGCCCGAACTCACCGACGCCTTCTTCAACCGCGCCGATCTCTACGATGGCGAGCGCCTGGTCCGTCGCGGCCGGCCGAAGTTGGACCAGCCCAAGCGCCAGATCACCCTGCGCCTCGACGCCGCGGTCGTCGAAGGCCTGCGCGCCACCGGCCCCGGCTGGCAAACCCGCGCCAACGCCGCGCTGGCCGAATTCCTGGCGCGGCGCGTGAAGGTCTAGAAGGGCGCGGCGATTCCGGCCCGAGGTCGCCTTGCGCCTCCGAATTCGGCCCCACTTGACTCATTGATTGCAAAATGCAATCATACAGAAATGAGCCAGCCCGCTCCCACCTCCAGCGAAACGCCCCCGGCGGCGGATCTCGACACCCTCACCATCGAGGGCGTCGAACAGCGTCTGGCCATGCTGCGGCGCCTGGCCGAGCTCGCCATGGCCCTGGCGGAGGATGTGGTCGCGCGGGCCCTTGCCGCGCCGCCGGACGCCGATCCCCGGCGCGACCCGGCCCAATCCTTCGCCCAGGCCTCGCGCGCCGTGCGCCTCACCCTGTCGCTGGAAGCCAGGTTCGAACAGGACCTCGCCGCCCTGCGCGTCGGCGAGCGTGCGGCCGCCGCGGCCGCCGAACAGGCCGCGCGAGGCCCCGGCGCCGCCGATGCGCGCGCTCAGGACAGCGCCCGGCTTCTCGCCCAACGCCAGCGCATCCGCAAAAGCGTCTGTGAAGTCATGAACCGCGAGATCGAGGACCTCGCTCCCGCGTCGGAGCTTCTCGACGACCTGCACGAGCGCCTGATCGAGAGCGAGCACTACGATCGTTTCCTCTACCGGCCCCTGCGCGAGAGCGTCGAGGCGATCTGCGCCGATCTTGGCCTCACGCCCGACTGGAGCCTCTGGACCGAGGACGGCTTCCCGCGCGATCCGCTTAACACCCGCTGGGACCACATCTGGTGGCCCAACGCCGAGCGGACCCAGGCGCGGCGCCTCACGCGCCTCGCCCGCCTTGAGGCCCAGGCCGCGCCATTCCCGGCGCAACCGCCGCCCGACCCCCCGCCGGACGATCGGCTTCGGGCGCCGCGGGACCCATCCGTCCTGGACTTCCTGTCCGCCCAGACCTAGACACGCGCCCTTTCCCGCGACCGGCGTTCGATCCGCCGGCCGGGCTGCCGTGAGCCGAACCATGCCCTCCACGCCTTCCCGAGGCCGCCGTGCGCCGGCCGGCCCGTCCCAGCGCCAGCTGCGCGCGGGCGAACTCGTGCGTCACGCCCTGGTGGAGATTCTCCGCCACGAGACCTTCACCGACCCGGCCCTGGCCGACGCCGTGATCACCATCAGCGAGGTGCGGATGACGCCGGACCTCAAGGCCGCCCTGTGCTTCGTCGAGCCCCTCGGCGGCAAGGAGGCCGTGGCCGTGATCACCGCCCTCAACCGCGCCTCGCGCTTCCTGCGCCTGCGCCTGGGCCCGGCCATCGAGATGAAGAACACCCCGTCGCTGAAATTCGTCCACGACGACAGCTTCGACACCGCCCAGCACATCGCCCAGCTGCTCGACGATCCGCGGGTGAAGCGCGATCTCGAAGCCCCGGCCTCGGGCGCCGACGCCGACGACGCCGAGAGCGACGCCTGATGGCGCGCCGCCGCAAGGGCGAGGCCGTCTCCGGCTGGATCTGTCTGGATAAACCCCTCGATCTCGGCTCGACCCAGGCCGTCGGCCGCGTCCGCCGCGCCTTCAACGCCCAGAAGGCCGGTCACGCCGGCACCCTCGATCCCCTGGCCACCGGCATCCTGCCCATCGCGCTCGGCGAAGCCACCAAGACCGTCGCCTTCCTCATGGACTCCGACAAGGCCTACCGCTTCACCGTCCAATGGGGCGAGGAGACCGCCAGCTTCGACCGCGAAGGCGCCGTCACCGCCGTCTCCGATGTGCGGCCCAGCCTGGAGGCGACGGCCGAGGCCCTGAAGGCCTTCGTCGGCGAGATCGATCAGATCCCCCCCGACTATTCGGCCATCAAGGTCGACGGCGCCCGCGCCTACAATCTCGCCCGCGAGGGCGTGGCCATGGAGCTGAAATCCCGCCGCGTGGTCATCCACAACGCCCGGGTGGCGGGCTCCGACGGACCGGACAGCGTCGATATCGAGATCGAATGCGGCAAGGGAACCTATGTCCGCGCCATCGTCCGCGACCTGGCCGCCGCCCTCGGCGCCAAGGCCCACGTCAGCGCCCTGCGCCGCACCCGCGTGGGCCCCTTCACCGAGGCCCGGGCCGTGGGACTGGAAGTTCTTGAGGCTTTATGCCATAAGGCCGACGCCCTGGAGGTTCTGCTTCCGGTCGAGACCGCCCTGGACGACATCCCGGAGCTGGCCGTGACCACCGAAGACGCCTTCAGATTGACGCAGGGACGACCGATCGTTCTGCTCCCCAGGCAAGTGGAAACCTTGAAGCCGAAGTTGTCGGCCTCGCGCGTTGTTTCCGCCCGTCATGGGGATCGGATCGTCGCTCTCTGCGAGATGCGGGCGGGACGGCTCAATCCCACACGCGTCTTTCATCTCAGCTGAGCGGAAAGAACCACGATGTCGATCACCGCCCTACGCAAGTCCGAACTGATCCGCACCCACGCCCGCACCGAGGGCGACACCGGATCCGCCGAAGTCCAGGTGGCCATCCTGTCCGAACGGATCGCCAACCTCACCGAACACTTCAAGACCCACAAGAAGGACAACCACTCGCGCCGCGGCCTGCTCAAGCTGGTCTCTCAGCGTCGCTCCCTGCTCGATCACCTGAAGCTGTCCGACGAAGGCCGCTATCAGGCTCTGATCGCCACTCTGGGTCTCCGCCGCTAGGCGAAGCCCGATCCCGCCCGCGCCCTGTTGGCGCGGGCTCTTTGCCGCGCCCCCGCTTGGGCGCGGTTTTGTGCGTCGAGGGTTCCACAGCAATCCTCATCCGCCTGTCGACTGGAGAGGATTCGGAAACCCGGCCCGAAAAGCCAACCGCCCCTGTCCGCGCCCCACGGGAATCCGCCCTGGGGTATGAAGAGAAGAAAGCAAATCCCACATGTTTGATATCAAGCGCAAATCCATCGAATGGGGCGGCCGCAAGCTGACCCTGGAAACCGGCCGCGTGGCCCGTCAGGCCGACGGCGCCGTCCTGGCCACCTACGGCGAGACCATGGTCCTGGCCACGGCGGTCTATGCGAAGTCCGCCAAGCCCGGTCAGGACTTCTTCCCCCTGACCGTCAACTATCAGGAAAAGTTCTACGCCTCGGGCAAGATCCCGGGCAGCTTCCCCCGCCGCGAGGGCGCGCCCTCGCAGAAGGAAACCCTCACCTCCCGCCTGATCGACCGGCCGATCCGTCCGCTGTTCGTCAAGGGCTTCAAGAACGAAGTCCAGGTGGTCTGCACCGTGCTCGCCCACGATCTGGAGAACGATCCGGACATCGTCGCCCTGGTGGCGGCCTCCGCCGCCCTGGTGCTGTCGGGCGCCCCGTTCATGGGCCCCATCGGCGGCGCGCGCGTCGGCATGATCGACGGTGAATATGTCCTCAACCCCACCCTTGAGCAGATGAAGTCCACCAAGATGGACCTGGTCGTCGCCTCCACCAGCGACGCGGTCATGATGGTCGAATCGGAAATCCAGGAACTGAACGAAGATCAGGTCCTCAAGGGCGTGATGTTCGCCCACGACGCGATCCAGCAGGTGATCGACGCGATCATCGAACTGGCCGAACACGCCGCCAAGGAGCCCTTCGACTTCGCGCAGGACGACACCGACGCGGTGAAGGCCGAGATCAAGAGCCTCATCGGCGCCGATCTGGCCGCGGCCTACAAGATCGTGGCCAAGGGTCAGCGTCAGGACGCCGTGGGCGCCGCCAAGTCGGCGGCCCTGGCCAAGTTCGCCAAGTCGGAAGCCAACCCCTCCGGCACGGACGCCGCCAAGCTGGGCGCCGTCTTCAAGGAACTGGAAGCCGACGTCGTCCGCCGCAACATCCTCGACACCGGCATCCGCATCGACGGCCGCACCGTCGATCGGGTCCGTCCGATCGTTTCCGAAGTGGGCATTCTGCCCCGGGCCCACGGCTCGGCGCTGTTCACCCGCGGCGAGACCCAGGCCCTGGTGGTCGCCACCCTGGGCACCGGCGACGACGAGCAGATGATCGATGCGCTCGAAGGCAAGTACTACGAGAAGTTCATGCTGCACTATAACGTCCCTCCCTTCTCCGTGGGGGAAACGGGCCGCATGGGCGCGCCGGGCCGTCGTGAAGTCGGTCACGGCATGCTGGCGTGGCGGGCAATCCGTCCTATGCTTCCGACGACGGAATACTTCCCCAACACCCTGCGGGTGGTCTCCGAGATCACCGAGTC
>CAIQJF010000085.1 GCA_903872075.1 uncultured Caulobacteraceae bacterium
ACATCGACAGCCGCATTGAAATGGCCATGGGGGCCCTGCGCTGCCCGCCGGATGACTGGGATGTCACCAACCTCTCCGGGGGGGAAAAACGTCGCGTGGCTCTGGCCCGTCTGCTCCTGTCAAAGCCCGACATGCTGCTGCTCGATGAGCCGACCAACCATCTGGATGCCGAATCCGTGGCCTGGTTGCAGCACCATCTGGAAAACTTCCCCGGCTGCGTCATCCTTGTGACCCACGACCGCTATTTCCTGGATCAGGTGACCAAGTGGACCCTGGAGCTCGATCGCGGCAAGGGCATCCCCTATGAGGGCAACTATTCGGCCTGGCTGGAGCAGAAGGAAAAGCGCGTCCGCCAGGAGCAGAGCGAGAGCGAAGCCCGCCAGCGCGCCATGGCGCGGGAGCTGGAGTGGGTGCGGTCCTCGGCCAAGGCCCGTCAGGCCAAGAGCAAGGCGCGTCTGGCCGCCTATGACGAGATGGTCAACGAGCAGGAACGCGAGAAGCAGTCGTTCGCCACCATCCAGATCCTGCCTGGGCCGCGCCTGGGCAATGTGGTGATCGAGGTGGAGGGGCTGGAGAAGGAATACGGCGACAAGGTTCTGTTCAAGGACCTGACGTTCCGCCTGCCGCCCAACGGCATCGTCGGCGTGATCGGGCCCAACGGGGCCGGCAAGTCGACTCTGTTCAAGCTGATCACCGGCCAGGAGACGCCCGACCAGGGCAAGATTCGCCTGGGGGAGACGGTGAAGCTGGCCTATGTGGACCAGAGCCGCGACGACCTGAACCCCGACGACACGGTGTGGAAGGCGATCAGCGGCGGGCTGGACATCATCAAGGTGGGCAACCGCGAGATCGTCAGCCGCAGCTATGTGGGCTCGTTCAATTTCAAGGGCGGCGATCAGCAGAAGAAGGTCGGCCTGTTGTCGGGGGGCGAGCGCAACCGCGTTCACCTGGCCAAGACCCTGACCACGGGCGGCAATGTGATCCTGCTCGACGAACCGACCAACGACCTGGACATCGAGACCCTGCAGAACCTGGAGGACGCGCTGGAGCAGTTCGCCGGCTGCGCCGTGGTGATCAGCCACGACCGCTGGTTCCTCGACCGGCTGTGCACGCACATCCTGGCCTTCGAAGGCGACAGCCATGTGGAATGGTTCGAGGGCAACTTCGAAGCCTATGAGGAAGACAAGAAGCGCCGCCTGGGCGCGGACAGCCTGATCCCGAAGCGGATCAAGTTCCAGAAGTTCGGAAGGTAGGGGCGCAGAGCGACATGCCTGTCGTTCTGCGCCTCGAAGGCTTCACCTTCTTTTTCTATTCGAACGAGGGGAACCCGCGCGAACCGGTGCACATCCATGTTCGTCGTGGCCGGGACGAAGCAAAGTTCTGGCTTCGGAAAGAAGTGGCTGTGGCGTATAATGAGGGTCTGACCGCGCGCGACCTGAACCGCGTCGGCCGTATCGTGCAGGATCACCGCGACCTGTTCGAAAGGGCATGGCATGAGCATTTCGCCTAAGACCGTGAGGCTGGACGACGATTGCCTCTGGGTCGATCTGGAAGACGGCCGGACAATCGGCGTTCCGCTGGCCTGGTTTCCACGTCTGCTGCGCGCGACGCCGGAACAGAGGCTGGCGTTCGAATTGAGCCGCCGGGGCATCCATTGGGAAGCCCTGGACGAGGACATTTCCGTCGCCGCCCTGCTCAGTGGGCATGGCGACATGACCCGGTCCGCAGAGGTCGCGGCCTAAGTTCATTCCCGCGGGTCAGGGTCGCCGGTGTCCTGGAGTATGGGAACCCGGCTAGGGGCGGTGAAATCCGAACAGCGGGGCCGGGTGAAGGGCGGGTTCGGCGCCCAGCCGTCGCCCGCCCAGCGGCGCCAGTCGGGCTTGAGCATCAGGTCGGCGCAGAGGTGTTCGACGATGTCGCGCAGGGGCAGGCCTTCGATGTCGTCATAGGCCTCGTCGCAGAGCAGGCGCTCCTCAAGGGCGTGGATGAGGATGTCGTGATCCTCGGGATCGCCGATCTCGCGGTCGGCCGCCTCGCGCACCAGCTGGCGAACGCGGGCCTTTGCGCCGCTCTTGAGCGGGCTGAAGGGATCGTTGTCCACGGCTTCACGCTCTTTTTCGGCCGCCGCGCGCCGGGTCTCGGCTTTGGCGATCTCGCCGGCGAGGCGGGCGGCGAGCGCGTCTTCGAGCTTCGCCTCCAGGGTGAGGGTGAGGCGGACGATGCGGGTGAGTTTGGCCAGGGTCTCGGCCGGATCGCGGCGCGGGGCGGCGGGGGGCGCGGCGGCGGCGTCGGTCTTGTCGTGGGCGTCGGCGGGGTTAGCCTCCGCCTCCAGCGCCTGGATCCCGTGGCGGACGGCGGCGCGGGTGTAGGCCATGACCAGATCGGTCACTTCGCGCAGGATGGCGAGGCGTTCTTCGGCGCGGTTGGTCAGGGGATCGGGGGCGTGGGTGTCGTTCGCGGCGCGTTCGGCCGCGTCCGCCGCCGGGTCGGGGGCGTCAATCGGCGGCAGGGGGTGGAACGCGTTGGCGTGCATGGGTGGAATAGTTGCATATCGCAATTGTTGAGTCAATAGGGTTGGGAGGGTGGCGTCGCGCCTCCCCATCAGAACCGGCTGATTGTCGAAGAGCCCTCGCCCCGGCGGAGAAGCGGCATTTGGCCTTGGCGCAAAGAGGGGCGCGCGCGCGCTCCGCCAGGGTGGTTAGAGTGATCTGCATTGACTCAAGCGGACCTTAACGAGGTCCGCCTCGGGCTTCTGGCGTTTGCCGTGCGGCTTCCTAAAATTCACCCATGACTGTGCCGCCCAACCTGAGCCGAATGAAAGGTACCTATAAATTTGAGGATGTGGGTCGCCCGCGGGTGTAGGGGGCTGCCAGTCGGCGGCAGATGCAGCAGGGCCTCTCGCTATCGGCAACGTTCATGCTAACAGTTAACGTGACATGCAGCAGTTCTGGTGGGTTAACCACAATCAGACCGCCCGCCAAGAGATTGACGGGCAATACCTTTGGTCTCCTAAGACGGAGAGCAATGGCTCGCGCAGCGAGTTTTACAACAACATGCGACGGGCAGTTCCCGGCGACTTGGTGCTTTCGTACGCAGGTCAAGCCGTTAGGTATGTGGGTCGGGTCGTGGATTTTGCATTCACGGCTCCGAAGCCGGCGGAGTTTGGCAACACGGGCGGAAATTGGAGCCTCGATGGCTGGCTGTTGCCGGTCTTCTGGACACCTCTCGGCCCGCCAGTGCGGCCGAAGGAGTTCATCGCAAGTCTGCGTCCACTGCTGCCGCAGCGCTATTCGCCCATCAATCTCGCTTCTGGAGCGGGTAACCAAAAAGCTTATCTCGCCGCCATTCCAAAAACGGTGTTCGATCTCGTAGTTAGTCGGTCAAGTTACAACGACGAAGCACTGCTATTCGGCGGGTCGAACAGCTTAACGTTCGAAGTAGTCGTAGATAAGATAGAAGATATCATCGAGAGTCACATTCGCGAGGATCGGAACCTCGAAGACACGGTGAAACAAAGCGTGGTTTTGGCGCGAAGGGGCCAGGGGCGGTTTCGCACAAATGTCGAATCGATCGAAAAGTCATGTCGGCTGACGGGAGTGACCAATCCCACGCTGCTCATTGCAAGTCATATCAAACCATGGCGGCTGTGTGAGACGGCGCACGAGCGGTTAGACGGAATGAACGGCCTCTTGCTGACACCTGATGCCGACCTACTGTTTGACCGAGGCTTCATTAGTTTTGACGATGATGGCGCAGTCAGAGTTTCGCCGCGTATCGATCGGACAGACCTTCGCCGGCTTGGGTTCGATCAATTGGCGTGGGAGCCAAACGGGTTTGCCGAAATGCCTGCGGCTTGGGAGGTTTCGGCGTTCCCGACGGAGCGTCGCGGCTATCTAGCGTTCCATCGGACTCAAGTTTTCATCAACTAGGCGGACTTCTATTCTAGACAAAAATCGTTTTGTGTTGATCTTAGAATGCCGAATACATCGAAAAGGGTGTCATACTACCAGAAATGGGTCCCATGAGTTCACAGGACGAGATCATTTCGACCTACGACAACGGTGTCGCTGAGTTCGTGGCCCGATTTGAAGGCCTGTCTCCGACGCAACAGTGGGGCCCCGTTCGGGACCTGATCCCGGTCAAGCCCGGCGCATTGGCGCTGGACATAGGGGCCGGGACGGGCCGGGACGCAGGTTGGCTACAGTCACTCGGGCTGGATGTCATCGCTGCCGAACCTTCTGAGGCGATGCGGCGCGAAGGGGCCTACCGGCATGCCGGATTGCGCTGGGTCGATGACCGGCTGCCGGAGTTGTCCAGTGTCCACCGACTGGGCCTGAGCTTCGACTTCATTCTGCTAAGCGCTGTATGGATGCACCTGCGGCCGAACGAAAGGCCGCGCGCGTTCCGAAAGATGGCGACCCTACTCAAGCCGGGCGGGGTGATGGTGCTCACGTTGCGCCACGGGCCTAGCCCGCCCGATCGACCGATGTACGACGTGTCGCTCGGCGAGGTTGAAGCGCTGGCGCGCGACCACGGACTCGGTGTCGTTCGGGTGGCTGATCAGGCTGATCTCATGGGCCGCTTCGAGGTGTCGTGGACGATCATCTGCCTTCGCCTGCCGGATGACGGTTCAATGGGCTTGCCCCTGGTTCGCGGCGTGATCCTGAACGACAGTAAGTCTGCGACGTACAAACTGGGGCTGCTTCGCGCTGTGGCAAAGGTTGCGGACGCCGCGCCGTCTCTCGCGTCGGCGGCTCCCGGAGAGGCGGACCGGGTCGAGATTCCGTTGGGGCTTGTCGCCCTGAACTGGATCCGCAGCTATCTGCCCCTGGTTCGTGCGCAACTGCCCCAAATGCCAAAGAACCGCGGCCCGGAAGGCCTCGGCTTCGCGAAGGCGGGCTTCAGGGCGCTGATGGCTCTCAACTTCGCGCCGCAAGATCTTCGTCTGGGCGCAAGCTTCACCGGCGAACGGGCCGCGGCGGTGGCGGCCGCCCTGGCGGAATCCTGCGATACTATCGTCAATCAGCCGGTCCGATTCACCACGCTACCGAACTCAACCGCTAAGGTCTTCGAGCCTAGCCGCCGGCGGGTGAACGTTCGGGGCGCCGTGGAGCTGACGCCCGAATTTCTAGCGGAGTCGGGCACGCTCTCGGTTCCGGGGACGCTTTGGCGAACCATGCTTCGTCTGGGCACGTGGATCGAACCCGTGCTGCTCGCCGAGTGGACGAGGCTCACCCGTGACTACGCTGAACACATGGGCGTGGTCCTCGCCCCCGGTCAGGTTGAGGCCAACCTCGTCTGGCAGGAACCAGCGCGCGACACCGGTCTGGCGCGCGCGGTGGCGCAACGTGTCTGGCAAGCCGGGTCTCCGATCGTCTGCGTCTGGTCGGGCACCCGTTTAACCCGGGCGAATTTGGATATCGATCACACCTTGCCCTGGTCGGCGTGGCCCTGCGGCGACCTTTGGAATCTCGCACCCTCGCTTCGCGATTTGAACCAGCACAAGAAGCGGGATCGCCTGCCGACCGCGGTGGCGCTGGCCCACGCCCGGGAGCCGATGATCAAATGGTGGGAGCAGGCCTGGGAGGCGGACCCGGCCCTGGCGCGCCGTTTCGCGTCCGAGGCGCGAGCGGCCCTACCCCTTGATGGTGAAGCGACGCCTGACGCTATTTTTGCCGGCCTTGAATGGCGTCGCCTGCGCGTTCAGCAAGATCAGCAGGCGCCCGAATGGGCGGGCCTGCATCCGGCGACATCCATTTAGGCGCGACGTGCATCTTCGGGCGGCCTCGCCTCCGCCCCCGCGATCTTCATCGCCCTCACATACGCCGGCCTCCGGCTGATCCGCGCCACATAGGCCCGCGCGTGGGGCAGGTCGTCGCGGGCGCCCAGCATGCGGGGCGAGCGCAGGCAGTAGTGGCTCATGAGGTCGGCGGCGGTGAAGTCGTCGCCGGTCAGATAGGGCCGTTGGCTCAGCGTCTGTTCCAGGTGGCGGGCGTAGCCGTCCTCGCGCCGTTGGATGAAGCCGGCGATGGGGCCCTCGGTCTGGCCGGCCAGGGCCAGTTTGGCGAAGAACAGGCCCAGGATGTTGTTGTTGAAATGCATCCAATAGACATAGTCGTAATGGTTCGGCGCGCCCGGGGCCACGGTCAGCCGCCCGCCGGCGTGGGTGTGGCAGATGTGCTCGACGATGGCCGCGGATTCGCTCAGCATCCGCTCGCCGTCCTGAACCACCGGCGCGGTGGCGGCCGGGTGCAGGGCCAGGTAGGACGCCGGCGCCGCGCCGTCGGGCCCGCGCGTGTGCCAGACCAGCTCATAGGGCAGGCCCAGCTCCTCCATCAGCCAGACGATGCGATCGGACTGCGAGACGCCGAGGTGGTGGATGGTGAGCACGGGGCGGCTTTCGGGGTTGGAGGGGTAGGCGACGTGGTCGCCTTAGAAGCCGGTGAACAGCCGATCGAGCGCCCAAAGGACGTCGAACGGCGTCGGTCACCAGCGACGCATGTCTTCGCCGAAAAGGCCTCGCTCGGCGACGCGGGTATTGTGGATCCGGATCGCCTCGGCGTTCTCCCGGGCCCAATGCTGAGCTCGCTCGTCCGCCGCGCGGGCCTGCTCGGCGAGGTCTCCGTCGATGTCGACACGCATCTCGATCTTGCCCATTGGGACAGCCTACATCATCGCTCGATCGCTCGCCAACCGGCCGTGACCCGAACAGCACCACCTCGCTCCAGAGGCCTGTCAGGACGTTGCACTCTGGGTTCGGGCCAGTGCCCGTGGCCTGCGAGAATGCGCCCATGCAGCATGGCCGCGGCGCTCTGGCGGCCGGACATCGCGACGTGACCCGGTCTTAGGGCAGGACCCGTTCTTCCATCAGCCAGACGATGCGATCGGACTGTGAGACGCCGAGGTGGTGGAGGGTGAGCATGGGCCTACGCTATCCGTCCCCATGGCTATTTGCAAAGGCGCCGGTCGGCGGTTATTATTCTTCCTGAGGAGAAGATTTAAATGGCCGACGCCGCCCGACTCTACACGCCCGCCGAAGCCGGCGCAGTCAGTGGGCTGAAGCTGAAAGCGGTCCACAACGCCATCGACAAGCGCATTGTCGGCGACGCCTCCGGCGAAGGCGGCCGGTTCCTGACGGGCGAGGATTTGGTGCGCCTGCGTGTGTGGCGCGGGGTTGGCGACACCCTGTCGGCGGAGCGTCGTCAACGCCTGTTCAACGCCATCCGCGCCGCGCCCTTGGCCCGGACCGTCAAGGCCGACGACCTGCTGATCGTCGATGTGGGTGAGGCGCGCCGGCAGGTCGATCGCCGGCTGCGCGACCTGGAAGCGGCCGAGACCGTCGTGTGCAAGGATGGGGCAACGCTCGGCGGCGAAGCGGTGTTCAGGGGCACGCGCATTCCGGTCTATGGCGTCGTCGCTATGCTGGAGGCGGGCGCCTCGGTCGAGGAGCTGCTTGCCGGCTATCCCAAGCTGACCGCGCGACTGCTGGATCTGGCGAGAACCTGGGTGGCGGCCCATCCGCGGCGGGGCAGGCCGAAGTCGCTGGGCGATCTCGGCCTGACCGTGAAGAGTGTCCGGCGCGCGCCGTTGAAACCCGATCCGCTATCCGGCCGGACCAAGGCGGTCCCGTCGGCGGCGGAGTGAACTTCCTGATCGACGAATGTCTGCACACCTCGCTGGTGGAGGTGGCGATCCTGCGCGGCCACGACGCGACGCACGTTACCTATCGTGGGCTCAGCGGCGCGAAGGACTGGAACCTGATGACGCCGATCCGCGCGGGCGCGTTCACCTTCGTGACGAACAACGCCAAGGATTTCCGGCGGCTCTATGCGCGCGAGGACATCCACGCCGGGCTGATCATCCTTATTCCCAATGCGCCGCCCGAGGTGCAGCGGGCGCTTTTCGACACCGTGCTCGATGCGCTCGACAATGGCACGAGTCTGATCAATGAGGCGCTCGAGGTTCGGCTCACCGACGGCGTGGTGGAAATCACGTGCTATGAATGGCCGAGGGGGACCTGAGCCGGGGCCTTCGTACCCGCCGCCTTCTGCCAGAGTCCCATCAGAACGCCGCACTCTGGGTTCGGGCCAACGCCGCCTGGCACGCCAGGATGCGCTCATGAAGCATCGCCGCGCCGGCCGGGGTGGCGGCGCCGCGCAGGGCGAGGGCGTAGCCGAGGGCCGCCGTCGGGCCCAGCGCCGCGGTGGACAGGGTTCCCATGGCCCAGGCCAGCATGGCGCCGCTGGAGGCGTTGGAGAGCGCGCGCTCCAGGGTGTCCGAGGCCACGAGGCGGTCCAGCAGACCTTCGTCCTGGGCGTCCTCGATCAGGGCGCGCCAGGCGGCGCGGCTGCGCTCGAGGCGATCGGGGGTGGCGAGGCCGGTGGAGTCGGCGCCTTGCGTGTTCAGCAGCGCCTTCCACAGGGCCCGGTAGAACTCCGGGTCGTCGATGAAATAGCCCATGCCGAGGTCATGGGCGGCGAAGATCCGGTCGATGGCGTTGGCCGCCTTGAGCCGCCCGAACCGGACGACGAAGTCGCGCTCGTCCTCGAATACCGCCAACACCACCGCGCGCTTGGAGCCGAACAGATTGTAGGGCGTGGTCAGGCTGACGCCGGCGCGCCTGGCGATCGCGCGCATCGACAGGTCGGTGTCGCCGGTCTCGCGGATCAGATCGCGGGCGGCGCGAACGATGCGGGAGCGCCGCTCCGCCTTGGCCTGTTCGCGCCGGCCGCGTCCTTCGGCCCCCGGCGACGACCCGTCTCGCGGCGGCGCCGGGGCTTCGCTCACGCGTCGAGCGCCCTCAGGAACTCCAGGATGGATTCGTTCACCGGCTCGGGCGCTTCCTGCTGCGTCCAGTGGCCAATGCCCGGGATGATCCGGTTGAGGCGCAGGTCCTTGACGTATTTGGGCATGGCCTCCAGCGCCGCGGCGGCCATCATGATTACCCCGTCGGCGCCGCCGGCGACGAAGAAGGCCGGTTGGCGGATCTCCGTCGGCGCGCCCTCGGTCAGCGACCAGGTCAGATCGTGATTGCGATAATAGTTGAGCGGGCCGCGCATGCCCGAGCGGGTGAACTCCCCGGCATAGAAATCGAGATCCGCCTCGCTCAGCCACGGGGGCAGGGTGTCGGGGTTGGGCAGGCTCGACAGCAGATCGTCGCCGGCGGCCTTGGGCGGCAGTTTCGTCAGGTCGGTCTCGCCGGCCCCCATGACCAGGAACTTCTTCAGCGAGGTGCGAATGTCAGCCTCGAACTCGGCCTCGGCCACGCCGGGCTCGAAGAAGTAGAGCTGATAGAAGAACTGCCCCTGGAAGGCGGCGCGCATGGCGGCCATGGGCGCGACCGGCGAGCGCGGCATGAAGGGAACCGACAGGGCCCCCACGGCGCGAAACACGCCCGGATGATTGAGCGCCGCGGCCCAGGCCGTGGGCGCGCCCCAGTCGTGGCCGATCACCACCGCCGTGTCATAGCCGAGCGCGGCGACGAGTCCGACGATGTCGTTGACCACCTCGACCTGATTATAGGCCGAGATCGCCTCGGGCCTGTCACTCTTGCCATAGCCGCGCATGTCCGGCGCGACCACATGGTAGCCGGCCGCGGCCAGGGGCGCGAACTGATGCCGCCAGGAATACCAGGACTCCGGAAAGCCGTGCAGCAGCAGGACGAGCGGACCTTCGCCGGCCTCGGCGATGTTCAGCTCGATGCCGTTCGCAGCGATGCGGCGCTCGGTGACGCCCGTCACGCTCGTGGACGCGGCGCTCACGCGGCGCGTCCCGGCAGGATTTCGCCCTGGGCCTGCTGGTAGCCGCCGCCGGCCGACCAGGCCAGGGCGCCACCGACGAACACCTCGGAGACCCCGCGGGAGTCGCGGACATAGCGGCTGCCGTCGCCGGGCACGTCGGCCACATAGTCCTCTTCTCCCCGGTCGATTGTCTTCGGATCGAAGATGACGATGTCGGCGACATAGTCCTTTTGGAGCAGGCCCCGATCCGGAATGCCCCAGATCTCCGCCGTGTCGGCGGTGACCTTCCTCACCGCGGACTCCAGGCTCATCGTCTTCACGTCGCGGACGAAGTGGCCGAGCAGATAGCCGGTGTCGCCATAGGTCGAGAACGACAGGATGTGCGCCCCGCCGTCGCTGGCCCCGACGTGAACCCGCGGGTGGGCGAGCAGGCGGCCGACTTCGGCGTCGTTGTTGTGGCCCATGCCGGCGGAGAGGAAGTGGGCGTCGAGGTCTTCCTCGATCGAGAGGTCGATCATGGCGTCGATGGGCGTCACGCCGCGCAGTTCGGCGATCTCGGCCAGGGTCTTGCCGACCAGGGCCTTGTTCGCGTCGTGCTTAACATGCCGGAGGGTGAGGGTGGGCCAGAGGCCGAGGTAGGGCGCGGCTTCCTGGATCAGGGCGGCGCGGCTGTCGGGGTCGCGGAAGGCGGCGACGATTTCGTCCGGCATGCCGAAGCGCATGATCCGGTACCAACCGGGCAGGCGCATGAAGAGCAGGCTCGGCACCGCGAAACAGAAGCTGATGTCGATCGGCCGGGTCTGCACCTGCGGCCAGACGCGGGCGCCGCGCGCGAACTGTTCGTCGACCCGCCGCATGACCCGGTCCACGGCCGCGACGTTGTCGGCGTTGACGAACAGGGGCGAGAAGGTCGTGGGAATGTTGTGCTTCAGGGACAGGGCCGCGAGTTCGTCGACGCGCGCGATGGTGAGATCGGCGTCATAGAACTCGGGCACGATCTGCAGCATCCGGCCATATTCGCCCAGGACGCTGGCCAGGGCGTCGAGCTCGGCCGCGTCGGCGTAGCGGCTGGGCACCGGCTGAAGCCGCTCGTCCATGTCCACATAGCTGGTCGACAGGCCCACCGCGCCGGCGTCGAGACATTCGCGCAGGACGCTCTGCATCTCGGCCACCTCGGCCGGCGTCGCCGGACGCTCCATGGCCGCCTGCCGCATCACCCACAGGCGCAGGACGCTGTGGCCGACCAGGGGCGCGACATTGATCGCCAGCCCCTTGCGGATGCGGTCGACATATTCGGCGAAGGTCTCCCAGTCCCAGACCACGCCCTCCTTGAAGGCCTTCAGCGGCATTTCCTCGATCTGGTTGAACATGCCGACCAGCTTCATGCGGTGCTCCGCCCGGAGCGGCGCCAGGGACAGGGAGCAGTTGCCCGGCACGATCGTGGTCACGCCGTGGGCCAGGGCCGGCTTGGCGAAGCCGTCCCACAGGAGCTGGGCGTCGAAGTGCGTGTGCGGATCGATGAAGCCGGGGGCCACCACCTTTCCGGCCGCGTCCACCACGCGGCGGGCGTCGTTGGCGACCGCGCCGACACCGACGATGCGGCCGTCCTGCACGGCCACGTCGCCGAGAAAACCCGGGCGGCCCGATCCGTCCACGACGGTCCCGTTCTTGATCAGCAGATCATACATGGCGATGTTTCCTTACCCCTGTGGGTGTGTGTCAGGTCCGGCGAACCGGTTCGATGATGTGGCGAGCGCGTCGCGCACCCGCTCCCAGCCTTGGCCCAGAAGGGCGTCCGCCTGCGTCGCGCCGCACGCGCTCATGAGATGGCCGGCGGCCACATGGTCGAGGGGGACGAGCGTTTCCCCGCCGCCGTCGAACCGCAGGGTCAGGAGCAGCTCGGCCGCGCCGTCATGGGCCGCCCCGAGTTGCACCCGGGTGATCACCGCCTGGCTCATGCAGACGCGAGCGGCGGCTCGATGAAGACGACGTCGCTGGGAAGAAAGGGATTGGCCGCTCCGCCGGCGCGGGCCGCGCGCATGAATACATGCAGGTTCCAGCTCTGCAGCTGGGCCACGGCCTCGGCCTCCGGGGGTCCCGGCAGCGCGCGCGCGGCCAGTCCGGCCCAGGTGTCCTCCATGGAGGGAACCACCGATGCGCGCACACGAGATAGCTCTTCCACGTCCATTCCGCCCCCAGGATCCCTTGAGAGTTTTGGAACATGTTCCAAATAACCCGTCAACGGCGGATCGACAGCGCGGGCGACCCGCCGCTGTTTCCTGATTGATGACCGCCGCGCGTGCGATATATAATGTATATCTTCGGCCTGGGCGAAGGATGCGTCGATGCATGTTCAACTCTCGAAATGGGGCAATTCCCTGGGCCTGCGGTTGCCGCGGGCGCTGGCCCAGCAGATCGGCGTGCGGGAGGGCCAGCAGGTCAATGTGATCGCCGACGGCGCCAGACTGATCATCGAGCCGGTGACCAAGACCTGGCATCTTGAGGATCTGCTGGCGGGCATGACCCCCGAAGCCATGCATGAGGCGTTCGACTGGGGCGAGGACCGCGGGCGCGAAGTCGTCGATGAGTGACGGCGCCGATGGGTAATGAGCCTTACGAACCGGACGCCGGTGACCTGATCTGGACGGACTTCGACCCTCGCGTCGGACGGGAACAAAGCGGTTGCCGGCCGGCCCTGGTGATTTCGCCGGTCGCCTTTTACCGCGCCTCGGCCTTCGCCATCGTCTGTCCGATCACCAGCCGGGTTCGCGGCTTCGGCTCCAGCGTTCTGCTTCCTCCGGGCCTGCCGCTGGCGGGCGAGGTGCTGACCAGCCACGTCCGCAGCATCGACACCCTGGCGCGACCGGTGCGCTACGCCGGCGCCGTCGTGCCCGCCGAGACCTTGGCCGAGGCGCGGGGCAAGCTTGCGGCGCTGTGCGGCATGCCGGGGTGACCTGAGGTGCGCCTGTCCTCGCCGCGTGTATAATCGCGCCCGCGACAGCACGATGGAGGGACGCCATGAGCGACGCGATCGGCCCCGGTGATCTTGTTCTCTGTGTGAACGCCGCCCCGAACCATGCCACCGGCAGGCCCGTGCCTCTGCAGGCCGGGGAGACCTATCGCGTCATCGGAATCATGGACTGGGCCTGCCCCTGCGGACGGGGCGACGCTCTTCTGGATATCGGCATTGACTGGGCGTGGTGCCAGACCCGCTTCCGGCTCCTGCCCAAGCCCAAGGCCGAGGCCAAGACCCGCCGGGTGTCGGCGCCCAAGGAGACCGAAACGGTCCGGTGATCCGCATTTCGGCTAGCCGTGGATCGTGTATGGCTAGCCTCATGCGGCGCGAAGGTGCTATAGAGGCAGGGAGAGACCACCATGCCCCGCTCAGAGTCCGCCCAGCTCAACGTTCGCTCCGCCTACGCCCGGGCCCGCGCCCATGAACTGGCGCGCCAGACCGGCATGACCGCCACGCAGGTGGTGGAGGAGGCCTTGCGCGAGTTCGTTCCGGCGCCGCCGGCCGCCGAGCTGCAGGGGCTTGTGCGCAAAGGCGCGCTTCTGGTGAAACCGGCGGCTGGGCAGGTGATCTCTTTCGACGACGCCGAGGCCGCCCTGGCGGAGGCGCGTGACGGTGGCGGCGCGGGCTGAGGCGCTTCTCGACAGCAATGTTCTGATCGCCCTGCTGGCGGAGGCGCACCAGCATCACGACGCCTCCATCGCGCTGTTCGCTCAAGGCCGGCCATGGCGCTTCGCCGTCGCCGCCCACAGCTATGCCGAGACCTACAGCATGCTGACCCGCAAGGGCGGACCGGCGCCCTTCGATTTTTCGCCGGCCCAGGCCTGGGCGGCGCTGGAGAGCCTGCGGGCCGTCACCGACCTGGTGGGATTGAGCCCGGCGCAGACGCTCGCCGCCGTGCGCGGCTATGCCGAGGGCGGGGGCGTCGGGCCGCGTCTCTACGACCGGCTGATCGGCGAGGCCGCCGTTGCGCACGGCGTGCCGCACATCGTCACCTGGAACGCGGCCCATATGCGCGGGCTGTTTCCCCGGCTGGCGGTCAGCACGCCGGTCGAGTTTCTGGCCGCGCGGGCGCCTGGATGATAGGGTCGCCGCGAGGTTCCACAGCGAGGATTGCCATGAGCAGCGTCAAGCGGATCGCCGTCGTCCAGGGCGCGGCCACGCCGGTGGTGCAGGACCTGCTTCGCGGCTTCGCCGCGCGGCTGGAGGGCGAGGCGCGGCTGGCCGGAGTCATCGAGGATCCGGCGCCCGAGGGGGAGGGGCCTTGCCTCGGCGGCGATCTTCGCAGCCTGGGCGATGGCCGCCGCTTTCAGCTGATGCAGGACCTGGGTCCCGGGGCGGTCGCCTGCCGCCTGGATGCCGGCGGCGTCGTCTCCGCGGCCGAGTCGGTCCAGCAGTCGATCGCCGCGGGCTGCGACCTGGTGATCCTCAGCAAGTTCGGCAAGATCGAATCCGAGCGCAGCGGCCTGGGGCCGGCCTTCGCCAGCGCCATTGAGGCCGGGTTGCCGATCCTCACCTCGGTCTCGCCGAAATTCGCCGAGGCCTGGGACCGGTTCGCCGCGCCGCTCTATGTGATCCTGCCGCCGGAGGCCGAGGCGCTTGAGGCCTGGTGGGCCGGCGTGCGGGCGGACGCCGCGGCGACGCGGGAGGCGGCGGCGTAAGGCGTCGGCGGTCGACCTCGGGGCTGGTCTCAACGGATCAAGGTGATCTCGACATCGCTCAGCCTCGCCCAGGCGCGGTCGGCGGTGAGGGCGGGGCAGGCGCGGGACCGGGCGAGGGCCAGGCAGGCCCGGTCGCCCAGGGAGAGTCCCGCGTCGCGCGTGGCCGGGCGCAGCTCGCCGCAAACATAGGCCTGCTCCGGGTCGAAGCCGACAAGCTCCACCCCCGTCGCCTCGATGGCGAGGCGGGCCTGATCGGGCGGAACGCCGCGGTCGATGAGTTTTGCGACCACCTCCGCCAGATTTACCGTTGAGAGCAGCGTCCCGGGCAGCACGTCGGCGACGGTTTCCCATCCCGCTTCGCGGCCCAACAGGGCCAGCAGGGCCGAGCTGTCGAGGACCGTGTCAGTCACGCGCCGCCTCGGCCCGGCGGTCGGCGATCAGGTCGTCCGAGAGGTTTCGGCCTTCGGAGGCATGGCGCGCGACGATGGCCTGGGCCCGCCGGATCGCCGCCTCGATGGGTTCGATGACGATGACGCCATCGTCCACGCGTGCCACAAGTCGGGCTCCCTCCTTCAGGCCCAACGCCGCGCGCAACGGCGCGGGGATGACGATCCGACCGTTGGCGGCCAGGGTGAGGGGGATAGGCGGGGCTGTCATTTGAGACCCTCAGTGACAAGTTCTCCCACTCTGTCACTTGTGGGCCATGGCGCCAAGCGCCGGCCAGGCCTCACTCCTCTCGGATGGTGGCGGTGAGGCCCCGGCGGTCGCCCCATTCAGCCATCAGCCTGTGCAAGGTCTCGACGCTATGGGTGACCCCGGGGCCGTTGGGCGCGATATCGGTCAGCTCCTCGCCCACGGCCACGCAGCCCTTGAGCTGGAAGGGCCAGTTTGCGCTGTGAATCTCGCACAGGCTGCGGCTCTTTGCATCGCCGGGCGGCGCCAGATCGGGCGTGGCGTAGATGTCGAGGGCGGGGTTGTGGAACACCACCGTCGCGCCATGGGCCGGCGAGGGATACGGCCGCAGCTGATAGTCGCCCGGCGGCAGGCAGGAATGGCCGGGGCGGTTATCGTTCCAGGGCTGTTCGCAGGTCACGCAGAACGGCGCGCCGTCGATGAGCAGCCGGCCGAAAGTTCCGGCCGTGGTCGACCGGGTTTTGTCGCGAATGAGTTCGATATGCAAAGATGGCTCCTGTGAGAACGCGCCGATTGCGCGCCGCACAGTATAGTTGCAAAATGCAATAATTGAAAGCCCGTCAGGCCTTCAGCGCCCGCCCCAGGGCCATAAGCGGGAAATAGTGCCGGTACATGTTGTAGCGCAGCATGAAGGCCCGGGAGAGTTCGGGGCCCTGCATCAGGCGCTGGGTCAGCAGCGGATCGTTGAGCTTGATGGTCTGGCCGACGCCGTAACCGGGGAAGCCCGTGCCGGTGTAGTCCTCCTCCTCCCAGGTGCCGCCCGCCTGGGTCTCGATCAGATAGAGGCAGCCGCGCTCGATGACCTCTCGGTCCTGCGGTCGTTTGGCGGCGAGCAGGGCCATGAGCGCCCAGGCGGTCTGGGACGGGGTGGGCGCGCCGCGGCCGGCGGCGCTCTGGTCCATGTAGGAGGCGCAGCTTTCGCCCCAGCCGCCGCCTTCGCTCTGCATGGCGACGATCCAGTCGCAGGCGCGAGAGATGTAGGGCTGGGTCATGTCCTCGCCGATGGCGGCGAGGGCGGGCAGAACCGCGCTGGTCCCATAGATGTAGTTGACGCCCCAGCGGCCGAACCACGGGCCCTCGGCCTCCTGTTCGGCTTTCAGATAGGCGAGCGCTCGGGCCATGGCCGGGTGGCGGGCGTTGTAGCCGAGCTTGCCGAAGGCCTCGACGATGTGGGCGGTGACGTCCACCGACGGGGGATCGAGGGCCTCGCCGAAATCGCAGAACGGGATCTTGGTGAGCAGTCGGCGGTTGTTGTCCTTGTCGAAGGCGCCCCAGCCGCCGCCTTCGCTCTGCATGCCGATCAGCCAGTCGACGCCCAGGCCGATGGCCTGTTCGATCCCCTGTTCGCGCCACTTCGGGCTCTGGCGGAAGGGGGCCAGGGCAATCAGGGCCACGGCGGTATCATCGGTGTCCGGATAATGGTTGTTGGCGTATTCGAAGGCCCAGCCGCCGGGGCTGACCTTCGGCAGTTTGATCGACCAGTCGCCGGGGACCAGGACCTGACGGCTCAGCAGCCAGCCCACGGATTTGTCGATCTCGGCGGGATAGTCATGCAGCGTTCCGGCGTCCTCGAAGGCCAGCAGGGTGAGCATGGTGTCCCAGACCGGACTGTTGGTCGCCCCGATCCAGGTGGCCTCGCCCCGGTCGGTGCGCCAGGCGGGATCGTTCAGACCGGCCAGGCCCTTGGCCATGACCGGGTGGTCGAGGGCGTAGCCTTCGGTGTGCAGGGCCATGAGGCCGTAGACCCACGGCGGCTGGATGCCGCCCCAGGCGCCGTCGGCGTCCTGGTGGCGGACGATCCATTCCAGGGTGTGAGAGACCGCCGCGCCGCGCCATAGTTTCCAGCCTTGCTTACGGCCAAAGGTCTGCATCGCGTGCAGCACCTTGTCGGCGCCGCGGAAGAAGCGGTCCCAGCCGCCGGCCCCGGCCTTCTGCGGCAGCACATAGTCGAAGCGGTCTCGCCCTTCCGGAAACAGATCGTCGAGCCGGTTCTCTGGCGGCAGAGGCCGGCTCGGCCGTCGCGCCGATAGCAGGGCGATCGGCATGAGGGTGGCGCGGGCCCATTGGGCGAAATTGTAGATCGAGAACGGGAACCAGAGGGGGAACCAGATGACCTCAGGCGGCAGGTTGGGGGTCATCTCCCAGGGCCATTCGCCGATCAGGGCCAGCCAGTAGCGGGTGAAGACGCGGATCTTACGCAGGCCGCCCTTGGAGAGGATCCAGTCCCGCGCCTTGGCCAGGGCCGGTTCGTCGGCCGCATGGCCCATGGAGCGCAGGGCGGCGTAGGCCTCGACGGTGGTGTTGATGTCGCCGTTGGGGGCGCCGTGATAGATCTGCCAGGAGCCGTCGGGGCGCTGGGTCTCGATCAGGGACTGCGCCAGGCGCGCGCGCAGGGGATCGTTCTCCAGCCCCAGGAACCACAGGGCCAGGCACCACTGGGCCTCCATGCAGGCGTTGGACTCCGCCCGCGCCACCCAGTGCCCGTCGGGCTTCTGGTTGGCGATCGACCAGTCGGCCGCGGCCCGGATGGCCTGGCGCATCGCGGACTGGACATTGTGGGCGACGGCCCCGCTGTCCGGGGCGACGGGAAAGGAATCTGGCATGCGGCGGGGGTCCTGACGGCGCTGAGCCGGGGGTTTACCCTCCGGCGGGGAGTCTTGCATCCCCCCGGCGCGGGTTCAGCCGGCGAGCGCGGCGCGGTCCGGGTCGTAGAACGGCCGATCGCCGCTGACGGTCACCCGGCGCAGCACCCGATGGTGGGGATAGTAGTCGCTGGCGGCGTAGTGCTGCACGGCGCGGTTGTCCCAGAAGGCGATGGACCCCGCCTCCCATCTGAACCGGCAGATGTACTCCGGCCGCTCGTGCTGGCGCAGCAGGTGGGCGACGAAGGCCTCGGACTCGGCCTTGCCGAGAGGCTCGCCGGTGCGCGAATCGTAGAGGGAGTCGTGACGCAGGAAGCCGCCGTGCAGATAGAGGGCGGTCTTGCCGGTCTCCGGATGGGTGCGCAGCAACGGATGGCTGACGCCGAAAGGAACGTCGCGCTTGAGGTCGGCGACGACCTCTTCGGACAGGGCGCCCGCGCCGCGGCCGAGGAACAGTCGATAGTCGTTGATGCCGTGGATGTATTCCAGGCGCGCGCGCAGATCGTCCGCCAGCCCGAGACAGGCCGCGTGGCTGTCCGAGAACAGGGTGTCGCCGCCCACGGGGGGCGCCACGACGACCTGGGCGATGGAGCCGAGCGAGGGCTGCTCCATCCAGGTCACGTCGGTGTGCCAGCCGTTCTCCGTGCCGGGATTTCCAGGGCCGTGGCCGATTTCCAGGATGAACGGGTTTTTACCCGGCGGACCGAAGGGGAAGGCGTCCAGCCCGCCGAAGCGGCGGCCGAAGGCCACCTGCTGATCCTCGCTGAGATTCTGATCCCGGAAGAAGATCACCTTGCGCTCCAGCAGGGCGTCGCGAAGGAACCGCACCTGGTCCGCCGTCAGATCGGCCTTGAGGTCGACGCCGTGTATCACCGTGCCCAGGGTGACGCCCAGGTGCTCCAGGTCATAGCCAAGGGCGTCGGCGCGGGCCTGAAGGCCGGGCGAGACGGGCCGCTCGCCCATGCGCGTCCACTCCCGGGCGACGCCCAGGGGGATGCGGTTATGCGGCGGAAAGATCTGATCGAGGGTTGGCTCGGCGTGCGCCGCCTGGCGGGCGCGATGGGCGGCGCGGCGCAGGTCATGCAACCGCGCGGCCACCCGGATGGCGGTGTCGTTATAGGTCTCGGTCCGCGCGGCGCCGTCGGCCATGGTCGGTGTCCCCAGTGTGGTCGCCGACCATGCAATCCCGACGCGGCGGAGAGCAAGAGGCGCGGACATCGGACTTGGCGTTGCGGGGCTTCGGCGTAGGATGTCCCGCGGAATCCTGGGGTGGCCGTCATGGGAATGCTTGTCGCCGATCTGCGGGCGGCGCTGGAGGCAAAGCCCGGCGCAGCAGGCTCGACCCATCCGTCGGCCCGCGGCGTGACGCTCTACAAGGTCATGGGCAAAATGTTCGCCATCCTCACCGACCACAAGGAAACCTCGGTGATCCTGAAGTGCGACCCGCATCTGGCCGAGGTCCTGCGCGAGCAATATGCCGGTGTGGGACATCGCTCGCACCTGGACCGGCGCTTCTGGATCTCTGTGACCCTGGACGCCGACGTTCCACCGGAGGAGGTTCTGCGCCTGGCGGACCATTCCTACGATCTCGTCCGCGCCGGCCTGACACGCAAGCAGCGGGCAGAGCTGGGCGACGCCTAGGCCGGCGCGGATCCCGCCCTGGAAGGCAGCGACGCGACCCAGGCCGCGACCGCCTTGCGGCCGTGCAAACGCAGCACCTTCGCTTCCGCGGCCTGCTCGGCGATCGCCGCGTCGAGTTTGGGGCGCGTGTCCCGGTTCCAGCGCCAGATATAGAGCCAGAAGGCCGGGTCGAACTTCTCCGCGCAGCCGGGGGCCATGTCGGCGCGGACCTGGCCGTGGGTGGCGATGGAGCGGCGAACCGCGCGCCACAGGCAGAGCCAGACAGGCGCCTCCAGCCAGATAATGATCTCGGCCTGGCGGAAGCGCAGGGCCGAGGCGCTCGAGCCTACACCCTCAATGACCCAGGCCTCGCCGCGCGCCGCCTCATCGACGCCGGCGCGCCAGACGTCGGGATCCTGTGCGACCCAGCCAGGGGTCCAGTAGATCTGGTCCATGTGGACGACGGGTAGGCCCAGGCGCTCGCCCACGCGCCGGGCCATGGTCGACTTGCCGCCGCCCGAACAGCCGACGATGGCGATGCGGTTCATGTCGCGGGAATCGGCGGGCCGGGATCGCCGGTCAAGGGGCGCCCCGGCCCGCCACGCCCCCCGCCCACCCCGGGCAGGGGTTATCCGCTACTTGATGATCCCGCAGGCCGGCCGGCCGAACAGCACGTAGCGGACGTCGGTGGTCTTGCCGGTCTTGGGCGCCGCCTGCTTGCCCACGCCCCAGCCGAAGGCGGTGAACAGGTTGCCGGGGTCGGCGCGGGTCGGCGGCGCCTGGCGGATGGTCACATAGTCGCCGAAGCGGTCGGTGCCGGCGGTGCTGTTCGAGGTGATGTAGGCGACGAAATCACCCCAGAACCCGACCACGTGGTTCTCGTAGTTGCCGTTGCCGCCGTATTCGAACGACATGCCCAGTTCGCCGGTGCAGGCGTTGGCGGCGAAGGCGGGATAGGCGAAGGCGTAGCTGTTGTTCCACACCTGAACCTGCTGGAACGCGTTGAAATTGTTGCCCCGGTCCAGGGTGACGATCTCGACGTGGGCCTGTTTGAAGTTGCTGTCCGTGCCTGCCGTCCAGCCGAACCACAGCTGATTGCCGATCCGCGCGGCGCCGATGATGCCGTTGAACGGGAAGGAGTTGCCGCCGGGACCGTTGAAGTTCTTGGCCAGCCAGTCGGCGCCATCCGGGGTGGTGGAGGTGGGGGCGTTGTTGGCCCAGCTGGAGATGCCCACGTCGCGCCAGAAGTAGGTGTTGGAGCCCTCCTTCAGCGAATAGACGGTCAGCTTGGTGTTGCCGTTGTGGCCGGCCCAGAAGATCTCGTCGCCGGTGTTCTGCGTGAGGTGCTCGCCCCAGATCTTGGAGCTGGGGGCGTTGGCCGGGTCGGTGAAGTCGAGACTGATCGTGCCGGCCGCCTTTATGCCGGTCAGGGAGGTGCGCACCACCTGGAAACCGCCGGTGCAGCCGGCGCCGCCGCCGGCGTCCCAGCTGATGTAGAGGTTGTTGTCGCCCACGGAGAGGTCCGGATAGTCGGGACCCGTGCATTTTCCGAACAGTCCGGGCGTCAGGTTCCAGTAGGTCCAGGACGTGCCGTTGCTGTTCCGGATATCAGCCGGACTGGCCATGGCCAGACGATAGCCCGTGCCCTGCAGCAGCCAGATGAAACGGTCGATGGAGGGGGCGTACTGCACGATCTGATCGCAGCAGTAGCCGATCGTGTCGGCGGGGAAGATCGTGGTGGGATCGAGGATCTTCCAGGTGGCGCCGCCGTCGGTGGAATAGGCGGCGTTCCAGTTGGCAGTGGCGAAGATCACGCCGCCGCCGCTGGCCCCGCTGGGCTCGGCGCAGGCCGCGGCGCTATCGCCGCTGCACCCCACGCCAGCCCCGCTGAGGCCGAGAGAATTGTTGGCGTTGAAGGTGATGGCCGGGGGGTCGCCGATCACCACCGGTTTCAGCCCCGTGCCGGTGGGCGTGGGCTTGCCGGGAACGCGGGGATTGGTCGGCACCGGCGGCGCGCCGCTGTTGACCTCCCGGTCCATCTTCGGCGCCTGGTGCGGATATTTGCCGCCCTCGACCCGGTGCGGCGGGGCCTGGGCGACGCCCACGCGGCCCTCGCCCGCCGGCGGCGGGGGCGCCAGCACGGAGGTATGGACGGTGAAGCGGGCGAGATCGTCCTTGTCCTTCTCCCTTTTCTCAGCCGTCCGGTAGGCGCCCTGAAGGACAAGCTCATAGCGGTGGCCGCTGATCAGCGCCTTGCTGTTGAAACTGGCCTCCACCACCGCGCTGCCGCGGCCGCGAAGCGACCCGAGTTTGATGGGAGTCGGCGTCTGGGTGGGGGCGCCGGTCAGCCTGATCCGCTCGATCATCACGCCGGTGAGCGGGCGGCGGGTGAGATTCACCAGCGGGACGGCGACGGACAAGGTGTCCGGCGCGGGATTGGCCAGGCCCACGGTCCCGAGGGCCACGGTGGGCCCGGGTTTGGTCTGCGCGCATGTTTGACCCGCGGCGAAGAGGAGCGTTGCCGCGAGCACAGCCGATGAAATGATCCTGAACATGTTCCCGTCCACACAATATCCAGGGGTTGCCTGGATCAGTATGCCCCAAGGCAACGCTGTCAGCGCGCATCGGATACTGCAAGTCACTTGTCGGTGATCAGGTCTTGACCTCGCCGTAGGCAAGGCGCTTTCCGCCCCCGGCGGCCTGGCCTAAAAAGCGGCACGAACAAGGTTGCCGCCATGACATCGTCCGAGAAGCCCGCCGCCGAGCTGCCGCCCGAAGTCGAAGGGCTGAAGCGCCGGTTCGTGCAACTGATGCTCGTCCAGGGCGTTGTGGGGGCGGGCGCGATCGCCTTCGCCCTGGCCTATTTCCTGTTCCGCCAGCCCTGGGGGCTTCCCGCCTTTGTCGTCTGCCTGGGCGTCGCCCTGGTCGCCCAGGTGCGCTTCATCTGGATGTTCAAGAACAGCCGAGGCTGACCGCCGTGCCCCACGCCAAACCCGACCTGCTGATCGTTCATCCCCTGCTGGGCTTCCTCGGCCCCATTCTGGAGACGGACTATACGGTCTGGCGGTTCTGGGAGGGGCCGCCTCTGGAGGCGGTGGAGTTCATCCGGGTTCTGGTGGTTGCGGGCGAATTTCCCGTCGACAAGGCCCTGGCCGAAAGTCTGCCGAACCTCGGGCTCATCGCCTGTTTCACGGCCGGCTACGACGGGGTCGATCTGAGCTGGGCTCGCGACCGGGGCCTGCAGGTCAGCCATTCGCCGGGGGTCAATCACGAGGACGCCGCCGACCACGCGATGGGGCTGATCCTGGCGTCCTGGCGCAAGATCGCGCTCGGCGACCGGATGGTGCGCGGCGGCGCCTGGGACGGCCATGAAAAGATGACCAGCCGCTCCCTGGCCGGCCGTCGCGTGGGAATTGTCGGCCTTGGCGGTATCGGCGCGGCCGTGGCCAGCCGCTGCGAGGCCTTTGGCCTGAACATCTCCTGGTGGGGGCCGCGTGAGAAACCCGACGCGCCCTGGCCGCGGGCGCCGAGCCTGGAAGCCCTGGCCGAGGGGTCTGACATTCTGGTGGTCGCCTGCCGGGCGACGGCGGAGACCGTCGGGCTGATCTCCGCGGACATCATCGACGCCGTCGGCCCCGAAGGTCTGCTGGTCAATGTCTCGCGCGGCCCGGTCGTGAACGAGGACGCCCTGATCGCGGCGCTGAAGACCGGACGCCTGGGGGCGGCGGCGCTGGATGTCTATGCGCAGGAGCCCACGCCGGCGGAGCGCTGGGCGGATGTGCCCCACAACGTCCTCACGCCCCATACGGCCGGGGCGACCACCGCCGCCATGCCCAAGATGGTGGACCTGACCCGGGAGAACCTGCGCCGGTTTTTCGCGGGCGAGCCGCTGGTCAATCCGGTGGCGTTCTAGCACCCGCTCGGCCGCCTTCGGGCGGCCGAGCGCATTGGGGGGTGCGTATGTCACGCGGCGCTGATAAGCGGCGGGCGCCGGCGTGGGCCCGGCCGCACCTGGAGACGACGATGGACCTCAGTCGCCGCCGCTTGATTAGCGTCGCCGCCGGCGTGGCGCTGACGCCGCCGGCCATCGCCCGGGCGATGAGCATCGACGCCCACGTGCGCACGGGGACCCTGGCGGACGTCGACCACGTGGTGATCCTGATGCAGGAGAACCGGTCGTTCGACCACTATTTCGGGGCCTTGGCGGGTGTGCGCGGCTTCGCCGACCGCTTTCCCGTCCCCGTGGCGGATGCGCCGGGCCGCCAGGGACGCAGCGTCTGGACCCAGGCCAATGCGCCCATCGCCGGCCGCCCGCCGGTGATCGCGCCTTTCGCCCTGAACACGGTCACGGACTTCCGGCTGATGCGGGTGGAGGGCACGCCGCACAACTGGTTCGACGCCCAGGCCGCCTGGGACGAGGGGCGCATGGGTCGCTGGCCGCAGGCCAAGACCGAACACGCCATGAGCTACTACCGGCCTGAGGATATCCCGTTCCAATACGCCCTGGCCGAGGCCTTCACGGTCTGCGACGCCTACCATTGCGCCATCCAGTCCGGCACCAACTCCAACCGCCTGTTCCTGTGGAGCGGGACGAACGATCCCACCGGACACTATGGCGGGCCGGCGATCAGCAACTCGCACGACAATCTGGCCAGCCTGGGCGGTCACCCGGATTCCTATCGCTGGACCACCTACGCCGAGCGGCTGTCGGCGGCCGGCGTGAGCTGGCGCATCTACCAGGACATGGCGGACAATTTCACCGACAACTCCACCGCCGGTTTCGCCTCTTATCGCGACAGCCATGCGGGCAAGCCCGGCGCCGATCCGCACCTGAAACAACTGGCCCTGAGCACGCGCAAACTCGATGGTCTGCGGGAAGACGTGCTGGCCGGCGCCTTGCCGCGGGTCTCCTGGATCGTCGCCCCGGCGGCGGATTCGGAGCATCCGGGCCCCTCGAGCCCCGCCCAGGGCGCCGACTATACGGCCCGGGTGATCGAGGCCCTGACGGCGGATCCGAAGGTCTGGGCCCGCACCGTGCTGCTGCTGATGTACGACGAGAACGACGGTTTCTTCGACCATGTTCCGCCGCCGGCGCCGCCATCGCTGGAGGCCGGAAAGCCCTCGCCGGCCCTGGGCGGGTCCACCGTCGACACTGCCGGTGAGTATCATCTCGTCACAACGCCCAGCGAGGCCGCCGCCGAACGTCCTGGCCTCATGGGAAGGCCCTATGGCCTGGGGCCGCGGGTGCCGATGATCGTGATCTCGCCCTGGAGCCGGGGCGGCTGGACCAGTTCGGAGGTGTTCGACCACACCTCGGTCATCCGCTTCCTGGAGCGGCGTTTCGGCGTCATGGAGCCCAATATCTCGCCCTGGCGCCGTGCGGTCTGCGGCGATCTCACCAGCGCCTTCGATTTCAAGACTCCGAACGCGAAGGTCCCGGCGGCCCTGCCGCAGACCCTCGCCAGGGCCGCCAGCGCCGCCGCGCTTCCCGGCCGCACATCGCCGGCCACCCCGGCCGCCCCGGCCGCCCCGGTTCAGGCCATGGGCGTGCGGCCGTCGCGCGCCTTGCCCTATCGCCTGAATGTCCAGGAGGGCCGCGAGGCCGGCGCGCTCAGCCTGACCTTCCAGAACGAAGGGCGGGCCGCCGCGGTCTTCCATGTCTATGACCGGCTGCATCTGGCGCGCGCCCCCCGGCGCTACACCGTCGGCGCCGGCGCGGCCCTGTCCGGCGTCTGGGACGCGGGCGCCTACGACCTCTGGGTCCTCGGCCCCGGCGGCTTCCACCGTCACCTCATCGGTCAGGCCGGGCCGGATGAGGTCAGTGTCACGGCAGCCTATCTGCCCCGCGAACGCGCCCTGCGCCTGACCCTGCACAACGGCGGAACCGCCGCCCGGCGCATCGACGTGAGCGCCAACGCCTATCACCCGGGCGCGCCGGCCTGGCGCCTGAACCTGGCGGCCGGCGAGACCGCGACCCGGCGATGGGCGCTGGCCCGCCACGGCTGGTATGATCTGTCCGTGCGCGGCGACGGGTCCGACCGCTGGCTGCGCCGCCTGGCCGGCCGGCTGGAGACTGGGCAGGATTCGGTGAGCGATCCGGCCATGGGCGGCCCGGCGGTGATGGCTCAGGCCTAGCGCGCGCGCCCTCAGGGGCGGGCATCCGGCAAGCGCAACGAGGCTCGCCTCGCCGGGGCCGGTGGCGTACAGGCGAGAGGAGACGTGCGGTCGCAGAACCGCCCCGGAGGACCGCGCCATGAGTTTCACCGCACGCGAAGTCCGTGTTGCGCGCCTGCCGCGGGGCGCTGTGCGGGCGGATGATTTCACGATCGTCGAAGCGCCGCTGCCGGACCTGGCCGAGGGCGAGGTGGCGGTGCGCAACAGCTGGTTCAGCCTCGATCCCTATATGCGTCTGCCCCTGACCCCGCGGGCGGGTCTGCACGGCGCTGTGGGCGTCGGCTCGGTGCTCGACGGCGCGGCGGTGGGGACGGTGATCGCGTCGCGCGCGACCTCGCTGCCCGAAGGAACTGTGGTGCTCAGCCAGAAGGGCTGGCGCGACGGCTTCACCGCCCGGGCGGAGACCCTTCAGCCGCTCGACCCGGACCTGGGTCCGCCGCAGTGGCGTCTGGGCGTGCTCGGCCTGACCGGGATCACCGCCTGGGTGGGCGTTGAGGTCACGCTGCAGCCCGCGCCGGGCGAGACGATTTTCATCTCCGGCGGGGCCGGGGCGGTGGGCCTGGTGGCCTGCCAACTGGCCAGGCGGCGCGGCGCCAGGGTGCTGGCCAGCGCGGGCAGCGATGAGAAGGTCGCCTGGCTGGAGCGCGAGATCGGCGTCGACCGGGCGGTGAACTACAGGACCGCGGATATGGAGGGCTTCCTGCGCGAGGCCGCGCCGGGAGGCCTGGACTGCTATTTCGACAATGTGGGCGGTGAGACGCTGAGCGCGGCGCTGCGGGCCATGCGCGTGCAGGGGCGCGTGGGCCTGTGCGGCGCCATCGCCCAGTATGGCGACGACAACTATCGCGCCGGCCCTTCGGACTTCTTCGCCATCATCGAAAAGGGCCTGACCGTCACCGGCTTCAACGCCGGCCTGACCGGGCCGCGCGGGGGTGAGATTCTGCCGGCGTTGTCGACCCTGCTGTCGTCCGGTGAGCTGGTCTGGCGGGAGGCGGTGGTCGAGGGCCTGGACGCCGCGCCGTCCGCCTTCGCCAGCCTGTTCGACGGCGCCAACACCGGAAAGATGCTGGTGCGCCTGGCCGGCTGAACCGGGGCGCGCCATCGCACGCGAGACAGGGAGAGAGAGACGTGGATATCAAGGGAAAGACCGCGCTGATCACCGGCGGCGGCGCAGGGATCGGCCGGGCCACGGCGCTGGCTTTGGCGGCAAGGGGGGCGGGCCATATCGTGGTGGCCGATATCGATGGCGCGGCGGCGGCTGAAACCGCGGCGCTGGCGCAGGCGGCGGGATCGCGAGCCCTGGCCCGGGCCGTGGACGTCACCGACCTCGCGGCGCTCACGGCCTTGTTCGCCGAGGCCGAGGCGGCCGCGCCGCTCGACATCGTGTTCAACAACGCAGGCGTGGTGAGCGGCTCGCCCGCCTTTCCCGACATCCCGCTCGCGCGGCTGCTGCGGACGGTGCAGATCAACCTGTTGGCCATGATGGCTGGCACGCAGCTGGCCATCGACCTGTTCCGCGCCCGCGGCGCGCGGGGGGTAATCGTCAACACCTCCTCGGTGGCGGCCTTCGCGCCCATGACCCAGGATCCGGCCTATTCGGCCTCGAAGGTCGGAATTCTCAACTTCACCCAGGCCTGTGCGCCCCTGGGTGAAAGCCATGGAATCCGCGTCAACGCGGTCTGTCCCGGGGTCACCGACACGGCCATCGTCAAGGCCACCGGTGATGGCGTGACGCCCGCCGCCTGGCTGGCCCCGGCCCTGGCTCGGGTGAAGCTGCTCACGCCGGACGACATCGCCCGGGCGGTCATTGACCTGATCGAGGACGAGACCAAGGCCGGCGCCCACACCGTCGTGCAGAACGAAGCCGCCGCCTGACGGCGCTATTCCCCCGGCTTGTAGGTCCGCTCCGTGTGCCCGGCGAGCTGGTCGGGGTAGAAATAGACCTCCCGCAGATTGCCCTGCGCGTAGCGGGTGGCCTCGTCGTTGAAGTGGCGGCTGGCGGGATCGCCGCTCTCGCCGCCGGCGGTGACGGCCCAGGCCCTCAGGCGGGGGCCGAACTCGACCACGGCCACGAAGCTGTTGCCGTTGGTCCCATAGTACCGCTTCGTGCCCGGATAGCGCTTGGCCCCGAACGAGGCGAGCGAGCCCCACTGCGATGAGGTGAACGGCACGGCGATCGAGGCGTCCGCATCGGTGAACGTCGGGGCGATCTCGTCGGTGAGGCGCTGGAAGCGGTTGATCTCGCCCCAGGCCGTCTTCCAACTCCCGAAATCCGCCGTCAGCCGGTCCGAGGCGGCCGCCAGGGCGCTGAGCTTCTGGGCCGCGGTGGTGCGATGGACCAGATGCTCGAACACCGGCACGCCCTCGGCGTCGGGATCCTGCAGGGCCATGGCCCACAGGGCCTCGCCCCAGAACACCGCCAGGGAGGTCTCGGTGGAATTGATCGCCCAGTGATCGTCCCAGACGCGCAGGGCGGCGACCTGATCGGCCAGTTTCGCCTTCAGCGGATCGGCCGCGGGCAGGGCGTCCCAGGCCTCGGCCAGGGACGGAACCATCAGGGCGAAGGCCGGCAGGTAGGAGTCATAGGCGCTGGTCATCAGGGCGAAGGGCGTGAAATCGTGGCGCCCGGTCAGCACCCGCGTGGCGTGCAGGCCCCGGGCGTTTTCGCCGGCGGTGTCCATGTATTTCGGGAAGTCGGCGCGCTTGGGGCTATCCGGCCCGGCGGCCGAGTAGGGCCAGTCGTTGGTGTTGAACACCCAGCCGCCGGCCGGGCTGACCACATGCGGCGCCTCGGCCAGGGCGTGCAGACCCTTCCAGTCGGTGGCCGGATCGGACCCGTCCACGGGCTTGGTGTAGTCGAAGCGGTCGTCGCGTTTTGGAATGAACTGCGGGTGCAGATAGGCGATCTCGCCCTTGGTGTCAGCGAACAGGGTGTTGTTGGAGGAGTTGGACTTCAGCTCGGCCACCTTCACGAAGCTGGCGTAGTCCGTGGTCTTGGTGCGCAGGAACGACTGCTGCAGGGCCGTCAGCGGGGTGTTCATCAGGGCGATGGTCAGCCACTTGCCGTCCGTGGCGCCGATCACCGGGCCGTGGTGGGTGGCGTAGGTGGTGAACGTGCGGCTCTTCAGGGTCCCGTCGGCGACCTTGTACGACAGGGTGATGGGCGTGGCGTTCACGGGGCGCCGCGCGGCGCCGTAGCGATAGACATATTTCCCGCCCGCCTTCAGCACGGTCTCGGCGAAATGGTCGACATTGTCGACGCCGCTGGAGGTGTGCATCCAGCCGGCCTGGCTGTTGAAGCCCTGATAGATGAAGAACTGACCCCAGGTGGCGGCGCCGTAGACGTTCAGCCCCTCGTCGCTGGTCACCTGCTGCTCGGAGCGGAAGAAGAAGCTGGTGTGCGGGTTGATCAGCAGCAGGGCGTGGCCGTCGACGGTGTTCTGCGGACCGATGGCGATGCCGTTGGAGCCGGTGGGCTCCTTGAAGCTGGTGTCGAGGGCGGCGTGGACCTCCGGCTTGTGGCCATAGAAGGCCTCCAGGGCGGCCAGATCGACGCGCTCAATGTCGCCGCCGATGCTGCCCTCGGAGAAGCTCAGCGCCATCCACGGCTCGAAGTGCGTCAGCACCTTGGGGTGAACGTTGGGATGGGTGGCGAGGTAGTAGTTCAGCCCGTCGGCCCAGGCGTCCATCAGCGATTTCAACCAGGCGGGGCTGGCGGCGTACTGCGCCTTGAGCGCGGCGGGATCGATGAACAGCCGCTGGCGCAGGTCCTGCCAGATCTTGCCTTCGCCCTCGGCCTCGGCGGTGCGTCCGAGGTTGGTGAGATAGTTGGTCTCGACGCGGTTAAAGTCGTCCTCGGCCTGGGCGTAGATCATGCCGAAGACCGCCTGGGCATCGGTCTTGCCGTGCACATGGGCGATACCCCAGTCGTCGCGCACGATCCTGACCTCGGCCGCCTCGGCCTTCAGCCGCGCGGTCTCGTCCGGCGCGGTGGCCGCCAGGGCCAGGGCCGGAGAGGCGCCCAGCGCCGCCAGGGTCATCCCCAGACCCAGAATCATGTCCCGCATACGAATCCTCCTCATGGCGCCCGCGCCGCCGGCCACTCATGCCTTCGCGGGGCGAACGGCGCAAATCAAGACAAGCCCGCGGCGGGTTAAGTGAACCGCTTCAGCCGCTGAGCCGCGGCGTCGCCGACGGCGTCGGTCATGTCTCGCAGGACGGCTTGCGTTGTGTAGGGCGCGAACGAGTCGCGCCGCCCGCGCAGCACAAGGACAGCCAGGCCCCATATGTTGAGGGCGAGGCAGATCAGGGCGATCCCCGGACGGATCAACGGGAAAAACAGGGCGAACATGGCGATCTGCAGCCAGAACTCGGGCTTGAGGATGATCGTCAGGACGCCGAGGCGGCCTGGCAGCTTGGTCGACCAGATCACCGACATGATCAGCCCCAGGCTCAGGAAAATCAGTTCGATGTCGAAGCGGCTGACCTGGCGGTCGATCAGCCCGTTGAGCGCGACCGCGCCGAGGATCACACAGAGGCCGGCATGCATCTTGTGGCCCACCTTGTGCTGGAGCCGGAGGTAGCCGTTCACCCGGCCGTTCAACGTCATCCAGGGCTTCGGCTTTTCGATGAAGTCATCGAAGAGCTCGACGAGCCCGATCCCCAGATAGATGATCGCCTCGATCCAGAGGATGATGGAGAGCGCCGGAGTGAGGGCGACGAAATCCCGGGGTCCGAGCACAAGGGCTCTCCTGTAACAACCTAGTGTTGGGCCGCCGCCGCGGCGGCCATGATCCAAGGTCTCACGGGGATCCCCCTGGCGATCTCTCGGCCGCAGCGTTGCATGGGGACGGCGGCCAGGGAAGGCGGGCAAGCCGGTGGTGAGTGGCGCTGCTGAAGCGAGGGTCGGTTTCCTAAGGACGCGCGCATTGATCGGCCAGATCAAACCGCGCACTCTCCGCAAAAACGGGGGGGGGGAAGACGCATGCGCATGACGAGCCTGGCCGGCCTTGCCGGCGCCGCCTTTCTGTCCATGGGTTTCGACACCCCGACCGTGCCGCCGCCGCCGCCGCTGACGCTTCCCGAGGCGACCCCGGGGATCATGGCCTACTATCCCGCTGGGGCCCGCGCCCGAGGGGCCGCGGGGCAGGCGCTCCTGTCGTGCCGCAGGTCTGACCACTATCGCCTGACCGACTGCGAGCTGACCTCGGAGAGTCCCCCGGGTCTCGGCTTCGGCGCGGCGGCGCTCGCCCTCGCGAAGCTGTCGGTCGACAATCCGAAACTGTCTCTAACTCCGAGCGGCGTCCGCGAGACCGTCGCGTTCGCTTTCAAGCTGGATCCGCCCGGGATTACGCCCAACACTCTGATGCCAATGCACGTCTATTCGGCGCCACGCTGGCTGAAGCGCGCGACAGCGTACGACGTCGAACGGGTCTATCCTGCGGATGCGTTTCGCGGCCTTGTCAGCGGCTACGTTGTGCTGAGTTGCACGATTCTGGAGAGCGGCAAGCTGGCGCAATGCAAAGTCGAGGATTCGCAACCGCTCGCTTCGTTCGGCCCGGCGGCGCTGAAGTTGGCTCCGATGTTTCTGATGGGGCCGATGCTGGTGGACGGCGAGCCGCACCCCCCCGCAGGTACGGTTCAGGTGCCCATCCGGTTCGCGATTTCGCATTGACGGGCCGTCCAGGCTGCAGGAGGCCCTGTTGGACGACGACGCCTGCGCCGGACAACCAGCGGGAGATCCTTAGTGGCTGAGTTCTTGACCGGCGGCTGCCTGTGCGGCGCGATCCGGTATGCGGTCGATGCGCCGGTGGAGAGGCTGGCCGCCTACTATTGCACCGACTGCCAGCGCGCCACGAGCGCCGGGGCCTCGATCAACGCCCTCGTCCCCGCCGCCGCGTTCCGGCTGACCAAGGGCGAGACCCGCGTCTTCAGCAAGACGGCCGACAGCGGCCACGCCCTGCACCGGCATTTCTGCGGCGACTGCGGCAGCTGGATCTACAACCCCATGGGCGGCGATCCCGGCCACCTCGTCCTGAAGGCCGGCACCTTGGACTGCCATGACGGCATGACCATCGTGCTCAATCTGTGGACCCGCAGCCGGCCGCCCTGGGCGCCGATCGACGCCACCGTGACAAGCCGGGAGACGGGGTAGCCGTCCGCCGCGTCCGACGCCGTCGAAATCTTGAGCCAACTGCGCCTAGTCAATCAAAGCGGTCGAACACTGCGGCGCGTCGGCGGACACCCATCGCCAGTCAGAGCCCTCTTTGCGAAGCACCGCGGACTTGCGGACCCAGCGCGCGCCCGGGGCTCCTTCGCGATAGGCGCAAGGGCATCGGCCATGATGGCGCTCTTCCGCAGGCGCCATGCCTGGCTGACACAGCTATGCCAATCTACGGTTTTCGGGCGCGACCCGCCCAGGCGTCGATGCGCTCGGTCGCGGTAGCCAGCGTCTTTTCCAGTTCGTCTAGTGTAGCGGACCATTCGCTCAGCAACTCCGCGTCATCGTCCGTCTCAACGCCAGCGGCGCGAACGGTCACCAAGCCATCGTGGGGTTCGCCTATGGCAATCTGGTAGCACTCGCTTCCACGCGAGATGTACCAGAAGCGCGCCTCTCCTTGCCATTCCCGGACGAGGGTTAACCCGTTTTGCTGCACCCAACGGTCGATGGTGTCGTCCACCTCAGCGTATGAGGCCGGCGCGGAGCCCGGCCGGACTTGCTCCCGTGTCATTCGCCGCGCCCGGATCAGCCAAAGTTGGCCCAGGACCAGGCCGGCGGCGACCGCCAAGCCCAGCGCATGTTCCGCCCACTCGGTTTGGCTGATGAAGACCGTGCCGCCGTGGGTCAGGTAGGGCACGGTGTAGTTCCCAGCCGGTCGGAGAATGGCCCGCACAGTCAAGTGCTGGGCAAACCAACCGAGGAAAACGATATCCGCAATACCGGCGAGAATTAGAACGCCTTGTATTAATTGGTGCGGATTCCACCGGACTTTCTTCATAGATGGGAGCCTATCCATTGCAACGCCGGGGTTCCACCCTCAATCGCGGTTGGAAATCCGGTGTGGGAGCCGCCCGTTTGCGCGTTTAGCGAAGACCGCATTCAGCTGGCGTGGAGAAGAACAGGGTCACGCGATTGGGGCCGTGGGCGGCTACGTCCTGGATTGCCGATGCAAAGCCCTCTTCCTCGCCCTCGCCGGAGGCGAAACCGAAGACCGCGATCCGCTGAATTCGAGGGATCGACACGCGCAGCGCCGGCCGCGAACTGTGGTTTACGCGCGCCAAGGCCGAGCGTTGTCGGATGGCCGCCCGCAAGGACTCGCGCAGCCCGAACATCCGGCCGGCGCCCGCGGCGTCGGTGGGATTGGAGGCCGCGCGCAACGCGTCCGCCGACCGCAGGAGGTGCTCCACCTTGGAGGCATCGAAGATCGCCACTGTGAGATACTGGGGCTGATAAGCCTTGCCCTGGAAACAATCGCGGGCGTCGACCGAGACAACGATCTTGCCGGCGCGCGCCGCGGCGCAGGTCGCCGGCCCCAGGATCAGCAAGGTCGCCACCAAGAGCAGCGTCGACCAGTGCATTGCTCTCCTCATCGCTCGGGCCCCACCTGCAGTGTAACCGAAGAGCTCATGTTTCCGGCAAGGTTGTGACAAGCCGGCGCGGCGTGGCATTATCTTAGCCCGGCCCGGAGCGCGTTTCCCACATGTGGCGCAAGACCCTGTTCCTGATTCTGCGGGCCCTCGAGATCGGGGTGTGGGTCTGTCTGGTCGCCTATATGGGCTGGCAGTTTTCGCATGGCCGTCATGTTGGGGATGACGGGACCGCCGGCCTGATCGTTCTGTTGGGGCTTCGGTTCGCTGCGAATTCCGCCCGGCCGCGCGTGGCCGCAGAGTTAACAAACGGGCGCTTGCCGGGACTCAAAGCCAATCGGTGACCAAGTTGGTCATCAACAGAACGACCAGCACCGCGAACACGACGATGGGGACGCCGACGTTGCCGCGCTTCAGTCAAGCGGTTGGCCGCGTCGCCAGCCATTTCAAGCCGACGTAGATCAACAACAGTCCCGCCGCGGCCATAGATGCGACCTCCGCGGCGGAGCCCCAATTGAGGTATTTAGGATCAACCATGTCGAGCAGACCACCGAGAGTATCGGCGGCAAAGGTCATCCACGCGGCAATCGCCAAGAGGGACAGGCCGGATGCACCCAGCGCGAGCGCGCCGATCAACCGGATGGGGGGTGAGCCGCGCATGGTGATGCTCCCTCTTTGAGGAATGAACCTCACCTCGTCACTCTATCGAACGCCGCGCTTTCCGCACAGCCGCTCTCCATCCTGGACCGAGCTAACAAGGGCCGCCCGCCGTTTGTCGTCTCGCAGACCCGCAGTAAAATGGCTCTATGGACCGCGACCAAATCCTGGCGATCCTGCGCCGTCATGCGGGTGACTTGAGGCGCCTGGGGGCGTCGCGCCTGTTCCTGTTCGGTTCTTTCGCCAGAAACGAAGCCGGGGCCGGGAGCGACGTGGACCTGTTCTTCGACTTCGACGATCCGCGGTTCAGCCTTGTGGAGCTTGTGGCTCTTCAGGACCGGATCGCCGATCTGTTGCAGACCCGCGCCGACGTGATGAGCCGCGGCAGCATCCACCCTCGGCTTCGGGCCTCGATCGAGGGTTCCGCCCTGCAGGTGTTTTGACCCGGATGCGAACCGTCCGCGTTCGGCTCGAAGACATCGCTGACGCGATCACCGGTATCGAGCAGACGCTGGCTGGCGTCGAATTTTCTGAGTTCAGTGAGAGTTGGGCGTTGTAGCGCGCCGTTGAGCGCGGCCTGCAGATCATCTCCGAAGCCAGCCGCGGGATACCTGGCCATCAGAAATCCGCTCATCCCAATGTGCGCTGGACCCAGATTGCCGGGATCGGGAACATCCTTCGCCACGAATATCATCGCCTCGAGCCAACCATCGTCTGGAACATCACTCAGGGCCACTTGCCTGTTCTGGGTCTGGCGATCCAGGCAATGCTGTCTGACGACAGCGACAACGCGGGAGTCTAGCAGCCGACCCGGGCCTGCGGCAGCAACTCCCTCCGCGCTTGCTGGTCGGCGCGGTCGTCAGCAGTGTCCTCGGCCGGAAGGACGGGGCCCTAAGGCCGATAGGGCCCGAAGGTCGAGCGGAACGGCCGGCTCCAGCCCTCGGCGATGGGCTCGCCGCCGTCGCGGGCGGCGATCGCGGCCTTGAAGCCCTCGCGCTCGGCCTCCTCCTTGAACCAGACGCCCTCGGGGGAGTTGCGGGTGACGCCGTCGAAGAAGGTCGCCATCATCTGGGTGGAGACGAGGCCCATGTTCTCATAGGCCTGGTTGATCATCAGCTTCTGCATCATCAGTTGGTTGCGCGGCACGCCCTCCATGCGCGCGGCGAGCTGATCCACCCGGGCGTCCAGCTCCGCGAGCGGCACGCTGTCCAGCACAAGGCCCAGCTTCAGCGCCTCCTGGCCATGGACGAGATCGCCGGTGAACAGCATCCGCTTGGCCTTCTCCGCCCCCAGCCGATAGACCCACATGGCCGTCGTCGGGCAGCCCCAGACCCGGGCCGGCGGGTAGCCGATGCGGGCTTCGTCGGCCATGACGACCATGTCGCAGCACAGGGCGATGTCGCTGCCGCCGGCCACCGCCGGACCGTGAACACGGGCGATGGTGGGCTTGAACGAGCGCCAGAGCGACATGAAGTCCCGAGTGTTCTGCGACATCATGTAGAAGTCGGCCATGGGGTCCCAGGGCAGGGGCTCGCCATTGGCGCGCTCGGGCCGCGACGGCGCCTTGGCCGCGTCCGGCCGCGCCGTCGGGCGCCGCTCGGCGAAGTCCACCAGATCGTAGCCGCCGCAGAAGCCCTTGCCGGCGCCGGTGATCACGATGACGTGCACGTCGTTGTCTTCATTGGCCATGGCCACGGCCCGGGCGATCTCCCCCGGCATGTGCCGGTCGATGGCGTTCATCCGCTCGGGGCGGTTGAGGGTGATGAGCGCGCGCCGGCCTTCAACGGCGTAGGCGACGGAGTGGAAGTCCATGCGCGGGTCTCCTGAGGTCAGCCGGCGAGGCCGGCCGGGACGGGGGTAAAAGGGCCACGCCGCCGCCGCGGCGTCCAGCCCCGGTCACTGTCGGCGCGCCGCGACCGCACCTCTCTCAGACCTGTTGGGCTGTTGTCCGAGGCCCGCCCCCCGGCGACACTGGGCGCGCGGTCCGTCGTGGCCGCGGGGGATCGGACATGGATGCACAGCCGCCGCGCCGCGCGCGCAGCCTCGCCGAGATGGAGGAAGCCGACGCCCGGATGGGCGATCCGGACGAGACGGGGGCGATCTCCGACTATCGCCCCCGGCTGAGCGACATCGTCATCTCGCCCTACGCCAAGTGCGGCACGACCTGGCTGCAACAGATGTTTCACACCCTGCGCACCGGCGGCGACATGGACTTCGACGACATCTCGCGCGTCGTGCCCTGGATCGAAACTTCGCGCCTGCTGCGGATCGACCTGGAGGCGCCCCAGCGGGCCGCGCCGCGCGGATTCAAGAGCCATCTGGCCTGGGACAAGATCCCCAAGGGCGCGCGCTATGTGGTCTCGCTGCGCGATCCGAAGGATGCGCTGGTCTCCCTGCACCGGTTCATGGAGGGCTGGGTGCTTGAACCGGGCGCGGTCCGGGTCGAGGATTTCGCGAAGCTCGCCTTCGACAGCGCCGCCAAAGGCGAGGGCTGTTGGGCCCATCTGATCTCCTGGTGGGGCCAGCGCGACAATCCCGACGTGCTCCTGCTCACCTACGCGCACATGGTCGCCGATCCGGAGTTGGCCGTGCGACGCTTGGCGGCGTTCTGCGGCATCGCCCTGGACGACGCCCTGCTGGCCCTGACCCTGGAGCGGACGTCCTTCGCCTACATGCTCGCCCACAAGGACCGCTTCGACGACGCCATCCTGCGCCACCTGTCTGAGACCCGCGGCGGTCTGCCGACCGGCAGCGACTCGGCCAAGGTGCGGCAGGGCGGCGTCGGCGGCCACCGCGAGGCGATGGGGCCTGAACTGTCGCTGCGCATGGACCAGATGTGGGCCGCGACCGTGACCCCGATCACCGGCCACACGGACTATGCTGCCCTGGAGGCGGATGTCCGGCGCCTGGCGATGTGAAGTCGCCATCGCCCCTCCCACCTCGTCTTGACTTTATCATATAAAGATATCTTTATATCTCTATGGCGATGACGTCGGATCAGGCGGTGGGGATGTTGCGCGCGGCGGCGGAGCCGACGCGGCTGCGTATTCTCGCCCTGTTGGCGCGCGAGGAACTGGCGGTGCTGGAGCTGTGCCGCGTGCTCGGCCAGAGCCAGCCGCGAGTGTCGCGCCACCTGAAGCTGCTGGCCGAGGCCGGACTGGTGGAACGCTTTCCCGACGGGGCCTGGGTGTTCTATCGCCTCTCGGCGGCGGCGCCGGCCAAGGCGCTGGTGGACCAGATCCTCGGCCTGATCTCCGGCGACGACGCCACCGTGACCCGCGACGCCGAGCGCCTGGCGGGCGTGGGCGACGAGCGTGGGGCGCAGGCCGCCGCCTATTTCGCCGACAACGCCGAACGCTGGGACGAGATGCGTTCGCTGCACACCGCCGAGGCGGCGGTGGAGGCGGCGATCCTGGACGCCGCCGGGCAGGGGCCGTTCGACCGCCTCGTGGACCTGGGCTCCGGGACCGGCCGCATGCTGACCTTGCTGGGGCCGCGGGCCCGGGGCGCAGTGGGCCTCGATCTCTCGCGGCAGATGCTCAACATCGCCCGCGCCCAGACCGCCGCCGCCGGCCTTACCGCCTGCGAACTGCGCCATGGCGACATCCTGGGTACCGGCCTGCCGGACGGCTGCGCCGACCTGGTGATAGTGCATCAGGTGCTGCACTATCTCGCCGATCCCGCCGCGGCCGTGGCCGAGGCGGGGCGGCTGACGGCGCCGGGCGGCAAGGTTCTGATCGTCGACTTCGCGCCGCACGATCTGGAGTTTCTCCGGGCCGAGCATCGTCACCGGCGCCTGGGTTTTTCCGATTCCGACATGGAGCGTTGGCTCCTCGCCGCCGGCCTGGGCGGCGTGGAGGTTCGCGCCCTGCCCCCCGCCGTCGCCGGGGGGCTCACCGTCAAGATCTGGGGCGCGAAACGCGACGCCGCCCGGGTGCGCCTGATCGCATGAGCCCTCTGTCCGAGCTTCCCCCCGCCGACGGACCGCCCTCGGCCCTCGGCCCCGTCGCCCGCGCCGGCCGGCCCGGCCGCCGGCCGCCGAAGATCTCCTTCGAGTTCTCGCCGCCGAAGACGCCGGAGGCCGAGGAAAACCTGTGGCTGGCTATCCGCCGGCTGGAGCCGCTCAATCCCGAGTTCGTGTCGGTGACCTATGGCGCCGGCGGCTCCACCCGCGAGCGCACGCATCGCACCGTCATGCGCATGCTGGCCGAGACTACCCTCAAGCCCGCCGCCCACCTGACCTGCGTCGACGCCGGCCGCGACGAGGTCGACTCGGTGATCGACGACTACGCCAAGGCCGGCATCCGCCACATCGTCGCCCTGCGCGGCGATCCGCCCGGCCAGATCGGCGGGGCCTATGTCCCGCGCGCCGACGGCTACGCCAACGCCACCGAACTGACCCGCGCCATCGCCTCGCGCGGCGACTTCGAGGTGACCGTCGGGCTCTATCCGCAGGTCCATCCCGAGAGCCCGTCGATCGCCCACGACATCGATGTTCTGAAGGCAAAGATCGACGCCGGAGCGACCCGCGCCATTACCCAGTTCTTCTTCGATATCGATGGCTTCCTGCGATTCATGGAACAGGTGCGCAAGGCCGGGGTGACCATCCCCATCGCCGCCGGGATCATGCCGGTGACCAATTTCAAGGGCCTCGCCCGCATGGCCGGTCCGTGTGGCATCGCCCTGCCGGACTGGCTGGCCAATCTGTTCTCAGGGCTGGACAAGGATCCCGACACCCGCCGCCTGATCGCCGGCGCCGTCTCCGCCGAGATGTGCGCCCGGCTGGAGGAGGAGGGGTTCGACAACTTCCATTTCTACACCCTCAACCGCGCCGATCTCGTCTACGCCATCTGCCGGGTGCTGGGCGTCCGGGAAGGCTCCGCCGCATGAAAGAGGTTTGCCAATGACCCGCCAGGATCGTATCGCCGCCCTGCACGCCGCCGCGCGGGAGCGGATTCTGGTGCTCGACGGCTCCTGGGGCGTGATGATCCAGCGCCGGGGGCTGTCCGAAGAGGACTTCCGCGGCCAACGGTTCGCCGCCCATAACCATCCGCTGAAGGGCGACAACGACCTGCTCTGCCTGACCCGGCCGGACATCGTCACAGAGCTGCACGACGCCTATTTCGACGCCGGCGCCGACATCGCCGAGACCAACACCTTCAACGCCACGAGCCTCTCACAGTCGGACTATGGGCTGGAGAGCGCGGTCACCGACATTAACTTGGCCGCCGCGGCCCTGGCGCGCGAGAGCGCCGAGCGCTGGACGGCGGCGACGCCGGACAAGCCGCGCTTCGTTGCCGGCTCCATCGGCCCGCTCAGCCGCACCCTTTCCATGTCGTCCGACGTCAACGATCCGGGCGCGCGGCAGGTGACCTTCGACGAGGTCCACGCCGCCTATCTGGAACAGGCGCGGGCGCTGCACAAAGGCGGGGTCGATCTCTTCCTGGTGGAGACGGTGTTCGACACCCTCAACGCCAAGGCCGCGATCAAGGCCATTTTGGACCTGCAGGATGAGGGGCTGGAGCCCCTGCCGATCTGGATTTCCGGAACCATTACCGACCGGTCCGGCCGGACTCTGTCGGGGCAGACCGTGGAGGCGTTCTGGAATTCCGTGCGCCACGCGAAGCCCTTTGCCGTGGGCTTCAACTGCGCCCTGGGCGCCGACCTGATGCGCCCCCACATCGCCGAGCTGTCGCGCATCGCCGACACGCGGGTGGCGGCCTATCCCAACGCGGGACTGCCCAACGCCTTCGGACTTTATGACGAGGAGCCGGACCAGACCGCGGCCCATCTCGACGAATGGGCGCGGAGCGGGCTGGTCAACATCCTTGGCGGCTGCTGCGGCGCCACCCCCGACCACATCCGCGCCATCGCCCGCGCCGTCGCCGGCAAGACCCCCCGGGCCATCCCCGAGCGGCCCAAAGCCATGCGGCTGTCGGGCCTGGAAGCCTTCGAGATCGCCTGATCGACGGGCGCGCCGCGGTTCCGCGGCAAGCCCAGCCACGCCGTCAGTCACATGCCTGGAAAATTATGAGACCCTTATTCGTCAATATCGGCGAGCGGACCAATGTCACCGGTTCGGCGCGCTTCCGGAAGCTGATCAGCGACGGCGACTACACCGCCGCCCTGACAGTGGCGCGCGACCAGGTGGAGGCCGGGGCGCAGGTCATCGACGTGAACATGGACGAAGGTCTGCTCGACAGCGTCTACGCCATGACCACGTTCCTGAACCTGCTGGCCGCCGAGCCCGACATCGCCCGCGTGCCGGTCATGGTCGACAGCTCCAAATGGGAGGTGATCGAGGCGGGCCTGAAGTGCGTGCAGGGCAAGGCCATCGTCAATTCGATCTCGCTCAAGGAAGGCGAGGCGAAGTTCCTGGAGCAGGCCACCAAGTGCCTGCGTTATGGCGCGGCCGTGGTGGTCATGGCCTTTGACGAGCAGGGCCAGGCGGACACCCGGGCGCGCAAGGTCGCCATCTGCGAGCGGGCCTACCGCATCCTGACCGAAAAAATCGGCTTCCCGGCCGAGGACATCATCTTCGACCCCAATATCTTCGCCATCGCCACGGGCATCGAGGAGCACGACAACTACGGCGTCGATTTCATCGAGGCGACGCGCGCCATCAAGCAGCTGCTCCCCTACGCCCGGGTCAGCGGCGGGGTGTCCAACGTCTCGTTCAGCTTCCGCGGCAACGAGCCGGTGCGCCGCGCCATGCATTCGGTCTTCCTCTATCACGCCATCGCCGCGGGCATGGACATGGGCATCGTCAACGCCGGGGATCTGCCGGTCTATGACGACATCGATCCGGTCTTGCGGGCGGCGGTGGAGGATGTGGTCCTCAACCGCAATCAGCCGGGGGCCACCGAGCGGCTGGTGGAGATCGCCCCGCGATTCAAGGGCGGCAAGGCTGTGGAGCGGGTGGTCGATCTCACCTGGCGCACAGGCACCGTCGGCGCGCGCCTGACCCACGCCCTGGTGCACGGCATCACCGAATATATCGATCGCGACGTGGAGGAGGCGCGGGCCACGCTCGGCCGGCCCCTGGACGTGATCGAAGGCCCGCTGATGGACGGCATGAACGTGGTCGGCGACCTGTTCGGGGCCGGCAAGATGTTCCTGCCCCAGGTGGTCAAGTCCGCCCGGGTGATGAAACAGGCGGTGGCCTGGCTGCTGCCGTTCATGGAGGCCGAACTCGAAGGCAAGCCGCGCGAGATGGCCGGGCGCGTGCTGATGGCCACCGTCAAGGGCGACGTGCACGACATCGGCAAGAACATCGTCGGCGTGGTCCTGCAGTGCAACAACTATGAGGTCATCGACCTGGGCGTCATGGTCCCGGCCGACCGCATCCTCGACGAGGCGGCGCGGCTGAAGGTCGACATCGTCGGTCTCTCCGGCCTGATCACCCCCAGCCTCGACGAGATGGTGTTCGTCGCCCAGGAGATGCAGCGGCGCGGCTTTTCCATTCCCCTGCTGATCGGCGGCGCCACCACCAGCCGCACCCACACCGCCGTGAAGATCGAGCCGGCCTATGGCGCCGGGTCCACCACCTATGTGCTCGACGCCAGCCGGGCCGTGGGCGTGGTCTCCGGCCTGCTCTCGCCCACCGAGAAGGACCGGGTCGAGGCCGCCACCCGCGAGGACTATGTCAGGATCCGCGAGCAGTTCGGCCGCGCCCAGGAGGCCAAGGTGCGCACGCCCCTGACGGCCGCTCGCGCCAACCGCATCGCCCTGGACTGGCAGGCCTGGCAGGCGCCCCGGCCCAGCTTCCTGGGCACGCGGGTGTTCGACGCCTGGGACCTGGCCGACCTCGCCCGCTACATCGACTGGACGCCGTTCTTCTCGGCCTGGGAGCTGGTGGGCCGCTTCCCCGCCATCCTCGACGACGATGTGGTGGGCGAGGCGGCGCGGAGCCTCTACGCCGACGCCCAGGTGATGCTGAAGCAGATCCTGGCCGAGCGCTGGTTCACCGCCCGGGGCGTGGTGGGCCTGTGGCCCGCCAACGCCGACGGCGACGACATCGTGGTCTGGACCGACGAGACCCGCACGACGGAGAGGGCGCGCCTGCACACCCTGCGCCAGCAGATGGCCAAGGGCGAGGGCCGGGGCCACGCGGCCCTCGCCGATTTCGTCGCCCCGGCTGGACCTGACTACATCGGCGGCTTCGCGGTCACCGCCGGCCATGGCGAGGCGGAGATCGCCGCGCGCTTCAAGGCGGCGGGCGACGACTACAACGCCATCCTCGCCGCCGCCCTGGCCGACCGCCTTGCCGAGGCCTTCGCCGAGGCCCTGCACCACAAGGTCCGCGAGGAGCTGTGGGGCTATGAACGCACTGAATCCTTCGACCTCGATGTGCTGCTGTCGGAACGCTACCAGGGCATCCGCCCCGCGCCTGGCTATCCTGCCCAGCCGGACCACACCGAAAAGGAAACCCTGTTCCGCCTGCTGGGCGCCGAGGCGGCCACCGGCATCGTTCTCACCGAGAGCTTCGCCATGAGCCCGGCCTCATCGGTCTCGGGGCTCTATTTCGCCCACCCCGAGGCCCACTATTTCGGAGTCGGCAAGATCGAACGCGACCAGGTGACGGACTACGCCGCCCGCAAGGGCTGGGATGCGAAGACGGCGGAGCGGTGGCTAAGCCCCATCCTCAACTATGAGGCGGGGCGGTAGGCCTTTCAGTCAGGCGGTCCGGACCTCCACCGGGCCACGCCCAGCCGCGGCCTTCGTGAAGGCCCTGTCGAAGGTGACGAAGGCCTCGCAGTCGCGTGCGGCGGCGAGGTGAAGAGCGTCGGCGAAATCCAGGCCGTTCACAATGCCCTCCAGGGCCGCGGCGATCCGGGCCGGATCTTCCAGGGTCACCGTGGGCAGGCCGCCGAAGGCGGCGAGGGCGGCGGCCAGTCGCTCGGGCCGATAGCCGCGGGCGCTGCGCAGGACCCACTCCACCTCAAGCAGTACCGTGGTGGCCACGAACACGGCCTGTCCGTCGATGATTTGCCGCGCGCGGAGTGATTGTTCGGGGTGGTCGCCGGTCAGGTAGCGAACGACGACATTGGTATCAATCGCCAGCATCGCGCCGCCGGGCCTCGGCGGCCACCGCCGCGTCCATCTCCTCCAGGGTCATCGGCGGGCCGTCATGGGCCAGGCGACCATAGACGTCCTCGGGCCGGGTCGCCGCGAAGAGGGGCGCGGTTCTCAGGAGCACGCCGTCGGGCGTTTCCTCGACGATGAGCCGGGCGCCCGGCCGCCAGCCTTGCGCTCGCCGGATCGCCGCGGGCACGATCACCTGGCCCTTGGTGGACAGCACCGTCGTCAGGTCGGTCGAGGTCGGCATGCGCGTATCTTCCGTGGAGGTAAGACAAGCGTAAGATAGCGCCTGGCCGGCGACGCACAAGAGGGCGTCGCCGGCCGTGGCTGCCGATCAGACCGGCAGCGCCGTGGTCGCCGCCTGGCCTTCCGCGATCAGGCGGTCGATCATGTGGTGCAGGTGGCGGATGCGCATCTCGGTGTATTTGCTGAAATGCACCACCCCATTGCCCGAGGCCAGAAGCCCGGTCTGCACGTGCGGCAGGTTGCTGAAGTCCTGATCGAACACCGCCGCCAGGCCGCTGCCCTGCTGCCCCTCGATGCTGGACAGCGGCTCGTCGAAGTCGAGCTCGGTCACAGGCGCCGGGGGCGGCCGGGGCGCGCCCTTGGGGATGGGGGCGTGCATCATGATGTCCATGATGCCGCTGTTCGGATCGAGACCGTTGGGCCGCCAGCGGTAGGTCAGCTTGCTGGCGTGGCCGGCCCAGAAGCTCATGTGCGGGAAGAGGTTATAGAGCAGGGCGTCGAGCAGTTCGGCGTCGGAGGCGTCATCGTGGTCGACGCCGGTCTCGGCAGTGAGGCCCTGGCGGGTCATGTCGGCGACGAAGCGCCGGGCCGTCTCGCCTTCGGGCAGGATCGCCCGTTCCGGTCCTCCGGCCATGGGCCGGCCGCGGCGGGAGCCGGCCATGCCGGTCATATAGTCGACGATCTCCTGCTCGGGGATCTGGCCCAGGAAGGGGCTGGGCACGCCGCCGGCCGAGAACTGGCGGGAAACCCAGTCGTTGAGGATGTCATACTGGCTGTTGGCGTCGGCCAGGCCGGGCAGGATCTGCGGGTGGGTGGTGATGGAGTGGTGGCTCTCCATGAAGGCCTCGGTGAGGGCCTTCCAGTTGCAGCGCACCTTCTTCTGGATCCACATCGACCGGTAGCGGTTCTGCCAGTCGAACTTCTCGAAATGATCGGCCAGGGGCTTGATGAAGTGGGCGAGCGGCTTGGCGTTGGGATCGAAGTTGATGAAGACGAAGCCGCCCCAGGTGTCGACCTTGGCCTCGGGCAAGCTCATGTCCTGGCCGTCCCACTGCGGGAAGTCCCAGCCGATGGGGTTGTCCTTCAAGGTCCCGTCGGTGTTCCAGGCGATGCCGTGATAGGGGCAGCGGAACTCGCTTTTGCAGCCGTTGAGGGTGACGAGCTTGCGGCCGCGGTGCAGGCAGGTGTTGTAATAGGCCTTGATCCCGCCGTCGGCCGTGCGCGTGACGATCAGCGATTTCGCAAGGATTTCATAGATATGATAGTCGCCAGGGTTGGGGATGTCCTCTTCCCGGCAGGCCATCTGCCACACCTTGCTCCAGACGTAGCGCGCCTCAAGCTCGAAGAACTCCTTTGAGGTGTAGCGGCTGGCGAGGACAGGCTGGACCCCGACATCGGGGATGCGACCCTGGCGCAGATAGTCCGGCACCGGCCGGCTGTCGCGCTCGAGAATGTCCTCATAGGTGTCGCCCGGATGCCGATCCGCGCGACCCACCGGTCCTGTTCCGTCCATCTCGCCGTCTCCCTCGTCCGCTCGCGCGGCCCCTGCGGGCCGTCTCTCGGCGGACTATGGAACTACGCTAATCCGGCCGGGGCGCCTGTCAATGGCCGGCGCGCGATCCTAGCCGGCGACGCTCGGCTTGCGCTACTGGGCGCCCACGAAATTCACCGGCGTGCCGGGTTTGACGGCCTGACCCAGGGCGGCGGCGTCCCAGTTGGTCAGGCGCACGCAGCCGTGCGAGGCGGTCTTGCCCACCATGCGGGGATCGGGCGTGCCGTGGATGCCATAGGTCTCGATCGTCAGGGCGATCCAGGTCGTGCCGACAGGGTTGTTCGGACCGGGCCTCAGGGTCAGCCGCCCCTGAGAGCGCCGGCCGAAGGTCAGGCGCTTGGGATCGTAGGTATAGGCCGGATTGCGGACCACGACGCGGACGGCGTAGCGGCCGCTAGGGGCCGGCCGTTCGGTGCTGCCCACCGTGGCGGGGAAGGTCGCCACCACCTTGCCGGCGGCGTCGAAGGCGCGAACCTCGTCATCGGACTTGTCGATTTCGATCAGCGCAACGGGCGGGATGGCCGTGTCCGCCGGAACGGCCACAAGCAGCCGGGTCCCGGCGACGCCGATGTCGGCGCCGGGATTGAGCCCGGTGAGCAACGCCTCATCCATGTGGAAGCGGGCGGCCAAGGCCTGGATCGGTGTGGCGTAGAACAGCCGTCCGACCTTCGACAGGGCCAGGGTCGTCTTGGGCACGGTCCCCAGAAACGGCCCCTTGGCGTCTTCTACGGTCACGACATAGGTCTGCGTCGCCGGCGCCGCGTCCGCGGCGATCAGCGCCGCCCACGCCGGGCCGTCGAGCGTGGCGAGGCCGCCCGGCGCCGGAGTCCCGACCCTGTTGGCGGCCAGATAGCCCCAAAGCGCGCGGTGGAAATTATCGCCGTCCTGTCCGTCGATCACCCCGGGAGAGAAGTGGGCGCGGTCGAGAATCACTTGAGCCCGTATGAGCTGATCGCGCGTCGCGGTGGTGGTCGTCTCCGCGCCCGCGGCCTGGGCGGCCAGCCAGAGCCCCAACGCCATCGTCCCAAGCAACCGCATCCACATCTCCACGTTTGATCCCCATGAGCAAAGCGCCAAACGGCCTGAGGTTCCGCGCCGTCGCCCCAGTCGCCGTCGGTCTCCTGGCGCTTTGTCTTGCAGGCGCCGCGGCTCCCGCCGGCGCCGCCGGCCTCGATGCCGGCGCGGCCGCGTTGGAAAATCGCCGGGGGCTCAGCGATCTCGTCATCGAGGCGTTCCACCGCCGCGATCTCGGATGGGAAATCTATGCGCCGCTGATCGCTCGCGAGATCGGCGCCGGCGCGGGGCCGGATACGCCGGCGTTCGCCCGGACGCTGGCCGCGTGGCAATCGGTCCATGGTCTTGGCGCGGGAGGCGTGGTGGATGCGGCGACCTTCGGGGCGATGAACATGGCCTGGCTCGGCCGGCGGCCGTTCGTGGCCGCGAGCCGGCGGCTGTGTCCCGCCTCTCCGGCGGTTGCCTCACTGTCGCCGGTTCCCGCCGCTGCATCCTATGGCGGCAAGGCCATGCTGCTGCGTCCCGCCGCTCTGGCCGCCTATGGCCGCATGCTGGCGGCGGCGCGGTCCGAACTCGCTGAGCTCAGGCGCGACCCCAGACTGCTCACGGTGTTCTCGGCCTATCGGGCCCCCGATGAGGACGCGGCCCGCTGCCTGCGCGACGGCGACTGTCAGGGCGTGACACGCGCGACCTGCTCGGCCCACGCCACAGGCCTGGCGATCGACGTCTTCCTCGGCGCCGCGCCCGGCTTCGGACCCGACTCCTCGGCCGACGCCAACCGGCTCTACCTCTCGCGTGGCGGGGCCTATCGCTGGCTGGTTCAGAACGCCGGGCGTTTCGGCTTCACCCCCTACGCCTTCGAACCCTGGCATTGGGAGTGGACCGGTGAGCAGATCTAGCTCGCAGGCAGCCCTGGCGGCGGGCGGCGCGTCACCCACCCGCTCGCCTGCTCGTGCGCGAAGGCGAGCCTCAGGCAATCCACCTCGCCGCCGGCCGGGGCGATGATCTGCAGGCCCATGGGCAGGCCCTCCGCATTGAACCCGGCGGGGACGGCGAGCGACGGGCAGCCCGCCAGGCTGACCAGGCACACCGCCTTCATCCACTCATGGTAGGTCGCCATGGGCTGGTCGGCGATCTGGCGAGGCCAGCGCTCTTCGATGGCGAAGGGGAACACCTGGGCGGTGGGGGCGATCAGGTAGTCGAAGCGATCGAACAGTCCCCGTACGGCCGATGACCATACCGTGCGGGCGACCGAGGCGGCAGTCACCTCGAACGCGGAGAGCTTCAGGCCGTTTTCCACCTCCCAGACCGCCTCGGGCTTCATCAGGGCGCGGGTGGCTGGATCGCGATAGTGGATCAGCAGATTGCCGCCAGCCTGCCAGTGGCGCAGGCGCATGAAACTCTGCCATGCCTCCTCGGGCGACGCCCCGGGGAGGGAGGGTTCGACCGTGCAGCCGAGGCTCTCGAACACCTTCAGTTCGGTTTCGCAGAGCTCCAGCACGCCCGGCTCATGCGGCGCCCAGCCGCCGTAGTCGCCGAGCCAGCCGATGCGTTTGCCGGCCATGTCGGCCGCGAGGGGCGCCAGGAAACGCGATCCGTCGTCCGGCCCGGAGAGTGGCGCGCGGAGATCGGCCCCGGCCTGGACGCTCAGCAGCAGGGCCAGGTCGCGCACCGTCCGGGCCATGGGGCCGGTGACGCCCATGGAGGGAAGCCAGGCCTCCTCGCCCACGTTGGGGACCACGCCGAAGCCAGGCCGGAAGCCGTAGACATTGTTCCAGCCGGCCGGGTTGCGCAGGCTGCCGCCATAGTCGCTGCCGTCGGCCAGGGGCAGCATCCGCAGGGCCAGGCCCACCGCCGCCCCGCCGCTTGAGCCGCCCGCGGACTTCGTCGGGTCATAGGCGTTGCGGGTGGCGCCATAGACCGGGTTGTCGGTGTGGGATCCGAGGCCGAACTCCGGCGTATTGGTCTTGCCGATGATGATGGCGCCGGCGGCGCGCAGGCGTTCCACGGGGGCGGCGTCGGTCTGTGGGACAAAATCCTTCAGGATCGGCGAACCGGAGGTGCAGGGCAGACCCTTCACCCAGGTCAGGTCCTTCACCGCGTGGGGCAGGCCGTGGAGGGGACCGAGAGGTTCGCCCCGGGCGATGGCGCCGTCGGCCGCGTCGGCCTCGGCCAGAAGGTCGTCGCGGGGGCGCAGGGCGACGATGGCGTTGGCCGCTGGGTTGAGCGCGTCGATGCGGTCCAGATACGCTGTCATCACCTCAACGCAGGACAGCGCGCGAGACCGGATGGCGGCGGCGAGGCCAATCGCATCCAGGTCGCTGGGAGTCACGGCGCGGGCGGTTCCAGGGCGTTGCTGGAGGAGACGGCGGCATCCCAGGCGCTTGGGTCATAGCCATCTATGGCCGTGACCACGCCCTCGCCGGCGCCGGCGCGCAGGGCCCGGACGGCGGTGTATTCAGGAGAGTGGTAGAACGCCTTGGCGTCGGCGAGCGAGGGGAATTCGATCACCACCGTGCGGCGGCCGTCGTCCTCGCCTTCGAGTATCACGCTCTCGCCCCCGCGGATCAGGAAGCGGCCGCCATGCTGGGCGATCACCCGGGGCGTGTGTTGCATATAATCTCGGTAGCGCTCCCAGTCCCAGATGGCGATCCGGGCGACAATGAAGGCGCTCATGGCTGCGGCTCCTGATGGGCGGCGGGGACCGGCGGCGTTGGCGGCGCTGGGGAGGCGTCGGGCGGGGTCTCCGTGGCTGAGGGCGCGTTGTATTTCAGCACCTGGCCCAGTAGGGCCGAGCGGCTGGTGAGCTCCCGGGCGTTGGTGTCGCAGCGGTCGGGCAGGGCCCAGGAGAGCCAGGCGCGGGCCAGCTCGCGGGAGGTGCGGGCCTCGGCCGGCGCCCAGATTCCGCGGCCGGCGCTGACTGCCGCCGCCCCGCGCTGGGCGATCGGCTTGAGGCTGGCCTTCTCGGCGGCGACCACGGCGCCGGAGAGCACCTTCAGTTCGTCATGCGCCGCGGCGACATCGTCGGCATAGGGCCGGGCCTCGTTCTTCACCGAGGAGCCGAACAGCTTGTCGATATCCCGAAGGTCGGGGGTCACCCGCTCGTAAACATCGAGATATTCGGCCATGGCGCCGTAGCACCAGCCGGCCAGTTCATAGGGATCGCTGGGCGCGGCGGCCGGCATGGGCTCGCCGGGGGCCGCCCGGACGGGGCCCGACGCGGCAAGGGTCAGGGCGACAAGGACGGCGGCGGAAAGGCGCGAGGGGGTCATGGTCCCGCTTTAACGCTTCCTCACGAACACGGTTCCGGCCGAATAGCCCGCCCCGAAGGAACAGATCAGGCCGAGCTCGCCGGCGGCGAAATCGCTGTTGGCGCGATGGAAGGCGATGATTGAGCCGGCCGAACTGGTGTTGGCGAATTCGTCGAGGATGATGACGTTCTCCTCAGGCGTGGGGTCGCGGCCCAGCACCCGGCGGCCGATCAGTTCGTTCATATTGATATTGGCCTGATGGAGCCACAGGCGCTTCAGGGCGGTGGGGTCGAGGCCGAGGTCGGCGGCGTGGGTGACGATCATCTCGCTCACCATCGGCACCACCTCGCGGAACACCTTGCGGCCCTCCTGCACGAACAGCTTGTCCGCCGCCCCGACGCCTTCGGGCGCGCAGCGGTTCAAAAATCCGAAGTTGTTACGGATATTGTTGGAGAACTGGGTTTTGAGGCGGGTGCCCAGGATGTCCCAGCCGCCCTCGGCGTCGTCCGCCGCCTCGACGATCACGGCGGTGGCTACGTCGCCGAAAATGAAATGGCTGTCGCGGTCGCGGAAGTTGAGATGGCCGGAGGTGATCTCCGGATTGACCACCAGCACCGCCCGGGCGTCGCCCGCGGCGATGTAGTCGGCGGCGGTCTTGATGCCAAAGGTGGCCGACGAGCAGGCGACGTTCATGTCGAAACCGAAGCCGCCGATCCCCAGGGCCTGCTGGATTTCGATGGCCATGGCCGGATAGGCGCGCTGCATGTTGGACGCCGCGCAGATCACCGCGTCGATGCGGTCGACGCCCTTGCCCCAGCGGGCGATGGCGTCATTGGCGGCGGCGACGCCGATCTCAGCCATGATGGAGATCTGATCGTTGGGCCGCTCGGGGATGCTGGGCCGCATGACCTGGGGGTCGATAACGCCGGCCTTGTCGACCACATAGCGGGCCTTGATGCCCGAGGCCTTCTCCACGAAGGCCTCCGAGGAGGAGACAAGGGCCGCGGTCTCGCCCGCGGCGATGGCGGCGGCGTGTTCAGTGTTGAACAGCTCTACGTAGGCGTTGAAGGCGGTGACCAGTTCCGCGTTCGAAACCGACTGGGCCGGCGTGTAGAGGCCTGTGGCGGCGATGACGGCGCGACTCATGGACAAAGGCCTCCCTCGAACTTCATTGAACGCGTCTGATAGCATGTCCCGCCCCGGCGCCAACGCGGCGGGGAATCGCAGCCGCCGCCCGCCGGCGCCATGGAGGCCGAATGTTCGAGGGTTTCGCCCGGGTGTGGACACCCGCCCTGCTGACCCGCCGGCTGAAGCAGCGGCCGGTGCGCGTCGTGGTGGCGGGCGAGGCGGTGGTGCTGTTCCGCGGGCAAGGCGGGCCGATCGGGGCGCTGATCGACAGCTGCCCTCATCGCGCCGCGGCCCTGTCGCTCGGCCGGGTCACACCGGAGGGGTGTCTGGAATGCCCCTTCCATGGCTGGCGATTCGCCCCCGATGGGACCAACCAGGGCGCGCCGCTCAATCCGGATGCCCGCCTTGAGATGCTGGGCGCCACGGCCCTGCCGGTCCGGCAGGCCGGCGATTTCATCTGGATCTACACTGCCGCGGGTGAAGCACCGCCGGGTGAGCCGCTGGCCCCGGAAGGGCTGACGGCGCCGGGACTTGCCCGCACCTATGTGGAGCGGGACTGGGCCTGTCACTGGACGCGGGCCATGGAAAACATGCTCGACAGTCCGCACCTGCCCTTCGTGCACCGCAAGACCATCGGGCGGATCGTGCGCGAGCGCATGACCCCGGCCTCGCGCATGGACATCGCCTGGGAGGATACCCCCTACGGCGGCCGCGCGACCGCCACCCTGGATGGCCACGGCCCAGGCGCGGTGCTCGACTTCTACCGGCCCAACATCATGGCCCTGACAATTCCTGTGCCCGGCCGGCACCTGCGCATCCACGCCATCGTCACCCCGGCCGAGGCGGGGCGCACCCGCCTCACCGTGGCGGGCTCGCGCGATTTCGCGACTTTTGGCCTTCTCAACCCCGTCTTTGCCTGGATGAACGGGCGCATTGCCGACGAGGACCGGGCAGTGGTGGAGTCGTCGGGGCCGGGCGAGATTCCGCCGCCGGGTGTCGAGCCGGCGGTGGGCACCGATCGCGCGACCCTGATGTTCCGCGCCTATTATCATCACGCCCTGCGGGATTCCGCCGCCTGAGGAGATAGGGGCTGCAAACTTAACACTGATGAGTTAGCAAGGCCTCTCATCGGGGTCGCGTAGGCGACCGGGGTCTGACCAAGGGCGATACGCATCATGGCTGCTGAACATGTCGACGTTCTGATCGTCGGCGCCGGGCTTTCGGGCGTCGGCGCGGGCGTGCATCTGCACGAGAAGTGCCCGACCAAGAGCTATGCGATCCTGGAAGGCCGCGAGGCCATGGGCGGCACCTGGGATCTGTTCCGCTATCCGGGCATCCGCTCCGACAGCGACATGCACACCCTGGGCTACAACTTCAAACCCTGGCGCGAGGCCAAGTCCATCGCCGATGGGCCTTCGATCCTGAAGTACGTCAATGAGACGGCCAAGGAGTACGGGGTCGACCGGAAGATCCGCTACAACCACCTGGTTCGCACGGCCTCCTGGGACAGCGCGACCTCGACCTGGACCGTTGAAGCGCAGATAAAGAATACCGGAGAAACTTCGGTTTTCACATGCAATTTCCTTTTCATGTGCTCGGGCTACTATAGCTATCGTGGCGGCTACACCCCCGACTTCCCCGGCCTGAGCGACTTCAAGGGAACCGTCGTCCATCCGCAGGAATGGCCGGAGGATCTGGACTACACGGGCAAGACCGTGGTGGTCATCGGCTCGGGCGCCACGGCCATGACCCTGATCCCGGCCATGGCCGGCAAGGCCGCGCATGTGACCATGCTGCAGCGCTCGCCCACCTATGTGGTCTCGCGCCCGGACAAGGACGCCCTGGCCAACAACCTGCGCAAGTTCCTGCCCGAGACTGTCGCCTATGGCCTGACCCGCTGGAAGAACGTGACCCTGCAGGGGATCATGTATCAGCGCACCCGGACGCAGCCGGACAAGGTCAAGGCCTTCATCCTCGACCATGTGCGTAAGGAGCTCGGCCCCGACTACGATGTCGAGACCCACTTCACCCCCAGCTACAATCCCTGGGATCAGCGGCTGTGCCTGGTGCCCAACAGCGACCTCTTTCAGGCCATCCGCTCGGGCAAGGCCTCGGTGGTCACCGACACGATCGAGACCTTTACCGAGACCGGCGTGCGGCTCAATTCCGGCCAGGAGCTCAAGGCCGATATCATCGTCACCGCCACCGGCCTGAGGATGGCGGTGATGGGCGAGGTCGACTTCTCCGTCGACGGCGCCCCGGTCGATTTCGGCAAGACCTGGACCTACAAGGGGATGATGTTTTCCGACGTGCCCAATCTCGTGAGCACCTTCGGCTATATCAACGCCTCCTGGACCCTGCGCGCCGACCTGACCTGCGAATATGTCTGCAGGCTTCTGAATCACCAGGATAAAAAAGGAACGACCCAGATCACGCCGCGCCTGCGCGCCAGTGACACGGGCATGCCGGCGCGTCCGTGGATCAACGATTTCTCGGCCGGCTACATGCAGCGTGAACTGCACCGCTTCCCCAAGCAGGGCGACCGCGAGCCCTGGGTGAACCCCCAGGACTATAAGAAGGACAAGCAGATGATCCGCCACGGCGCGATCGAGGACGGCGCCCTGCTGTTCGAAAAGGCGCCGCCGGTCCGCGCCGCCGCGCCGCTGCTGCAGGCGGCGGAATAGGGAGTCAGGCGGGGCCGAAACCCCCGCCGCCCGGCGTTTCGATCTCGATCGCCTCGCCAGCCTGGACCTCGACCGAGAAGCAGCCGGGCAGGGTCTGAACCGACCCGTCGGCCTGGATCAGGCGCTGCGCTCCCGGCAGGGCGTCGCCGCCGCCCTTGAGGCCCCGGGGCGGGGCCTCGCGATGCGTGGAGAGCAGGCCCGCGGTCATGGGGGCGAGGAAGCGGATGCGCCGCACCGTTCCGTCTCCGCCGGGCATGGCCCCGACCCCACCCGATCCGCGCCGGACGCTGAACGTCTCCAGCCGCACCGGGAACCGTCGCTCCAGGATCTCCGGATCGGTCAGCCGCGAATTGGTCATGTGGGTGTGGACGGCGCTGGCCCCCGCCGCGTGGGCCGTGGCCCCGGCGCCGCCGCAGATGGTCTCATAGTACTGCCGGTCCGCGTCGCCGAAGGTGAAGTTGTTCATGGTCCCCTGGGAGCCGGCCATGACGCCCAGCGCCGCATAGAGCGCGTCGACCACGTGCTGGCTGGTCTCCACGTTGCCGGCCACCACCGCGCCGGGCGGGCGGGGGCAGAGCATGGATCCTTCCGCGACCCGCACCTCGAGCGGCGTCAGGCAGCCGGCGTTGAGCGGGATGTCGTCGTCCACCAGGCTGCGGAAGACGTAAATGGCCGCCGCATCAATAATCGACGATGGGGCATTGAAATTGCTGGGAAGCTGGGCGCTGCTGGCGGTGAAGTCGAGAACGGCCGAGCCGGCCGCGGCGTCCACCGTCACGGTCACGGCGATCTCCCCGCCGCCGTCCATCGGCAGACGTGCGGCGCCGTCGGAGAGGGCCCCCACGGCGCGGCGGACGCAGGCTTCGGCGTTGGCCTGGACGAAGCCCATGTAGCGGGCCACGGCCTCGCCGCCGTGATCGGCGATCAGCGTGAGCACCGAGGCCGCACCGGCGCGGCAGGCGGCGATCTGGGCCTTCAGGTCGCCGATGTTGCGGTCCGGGGCGCGGGCCGGCCAGCCGCCGGAGGCCAGGGCGTCGCGGACCTCGCCCTCCAGGAACCGCCCGCCGCGCAGGATCGGCAGGGCGTCGAGCATCACCCCCTCCTCGTCGATGGTCCGCGAGAAAGGCGGCATGGAGCCGGGCGCGATCCCGCCGACGTCGGCGTGGTGGCCGCGGGCGGCGACATAGAACGCCGGTTCCACCGCGCCTGGCGCGAACACAGGCATGACGACGGTGATGTCGGGCAGGTGGGTGCCGCCGGCGTAGGGATTGTTCAAGGCGAAGGCGTCCCCATCGGCCAGATGCGGATGGCGGTCGCGCACCGCCCGCACGCTGGCGCCCATGCTGCCCAGGTGGACAGGCATGTGCGGGGCGTTGGCCACCAGACCGCCATCGGCGTCGAACAGGGCGCAGGAGAAATCCAGCCGCTCCTTGATGTTCACCGAGCGGGCCGTGCGCTCCAGGGCCGCACCCATGGCCTCGGCGACGCCCATGAAGCGGCGGTTGAACAGCTCCAGGGTGACCGGATCGGGGGCGTCGGCCGCGAGGCGTTGCGAGACGCGCGGCGCGGTCCGTCGCAGCCGGATCAGGCCGTCCGGACCGGGCTCGGCTTGCCAGCCTTCGGCCACCCAGATCTGGGTGTCGTGGCGCAGAACCAGGCGCGGGCCGGTGACCGGGGCGGTGAGGGTGTCGGCGAACACCGGACGTGAGGCAGCTGCGGCGGCGGCGGCCAGCGGCGCGGTTGGGGCGACGACGTCCGCCGCCGCCGCGGGCTGCGTTTCCAGAATCTCGACCTCGACGCTGGCAATCACCGGGACGCCCGCCTCGACGAAGCCGAACAGGCGCTGATGGGCCGCTTCGAAGGCCGCCATCATGCCGGCGACGCCTGTCAGGGGGCAGGGCAGGGCAGTGTCGGATTCGGCGTAGCGAAGGCGCGCGGTGAGGGTGACGTAGCCAGGCTCCGCGCCCTGGGCGGCCAGATCGGTGCGGGCGGCCTGGGCCAGTTCGGCGGCGAGGGCCTGGGCGGCGGCCAGCCCCGCCAGGTCCAACGGCCGCTCGAGTCCGGCCTGCCGCGCGGCGCGAAGGCGGGCCTGGCCGATCCCCCAGGCCGACAGCAGGCTGCCAAATTTCGGGCACAGCACCTCGTCCATGGCCAGGGCGTCGGCCACCTGACAGGCCACCTGTCCGGCCGCCCCGCCAAAGGCGGTGAGGGCGTGGGTCCGGGGATCGAAGCCCCGGGCGGTCGAAACCTGGCCTATGGCCCCGGCCATCTGTTCCACGGCGATGTCGAGGAAGCCCTGGGCGGCCGCCTCGGGCGTGGGAAGGCCCATGGCCTCGGCCAGGGCGGCGAGGGCGGTCCGCGCGGCGGCGACGTCGAGGGGCGCGTCGCCCCGCGGGCCGAACACGGCGGGGAAGAAAGCCGGATCCAGCCGTCCCAGCACCAGATTTGCGTCGGTGACGGTCGCCGGACCGCCCCGGCCATAGGCGGCCGGCCCCGGCATGGCCCCGGCGCTGGCCGGCCCCACCCGGGCGCGCAGCCCGTCGAAGGCCAGGATCGAGCCGCCGCCAGCGGCCACCGTTTCCACGTCGAGCATGGGCGCGCGCAGGGTGACCCCGGCGACGCGGGCGCTCTGGCGGCGCTCCAGTGCGCCGGCGTAGCGGCACACGTCCGTCGACGTGCCGCCCATGTCGAAGCCGAGCACGGCGGTCGCGCCTGCCGCCTCGGCCGTGCGCGCGACACCGACTACGCCGCCGGCCGGTCCCGACAGCACCGCGTCGCGGCCGTGGAAGGCCTCGGCCCGGGCCAGGCCGCCGCCGGAGGTCATGAACAGCAGGGGCGCGCCGTTCACGGCTGTCGACAGGCCCTCGGCATAGGCGCGAAGGACAGGCGTGAGATAGGCGTCGGCGACCGTTGTCTCTGCCCGGGGCAGGAAGCGGGGGAGGGGGGAGACCTCATGGCTGGTGACCACGGCGGCGAAGCCCGCGGCCCGAGCCAGGTTCGCCGCGCGCCGTTCGTGGGCCGGATTGAGATCGGCGTGGAGGAACGCGATGGCCACGCTCTCGATGCCGGCCGCCTTCGCCGCGGCGAGGTCGCGGGCGAGGGACGCGTCGTCCAGCGCGCGCAACACGGCGCCCTCGGCGTCGAGCCGCTCGTCGGCCTCGATCACAGCTTCGTAGAGCGGCAGGGCCTTACGGATATCGAGGGCGAAGAGCTCCGGCCGGGCCTGATCGCCGATCAGCAGGCTGTCCGCGAAGCCGGCGGTGGTGACGAACAGGGTTCGCGCGCCCTTGCGCTCCAGCAGGGCGTTGGTGGCCACCGTGGTGCCGACCTTGATGGCGGCGATGCGATCGGCTGGGAACGGCTCGCCGGGATCGGCGTTCAACATCCGTCGCATCGCCTCAACGGCGGCGTCGGCGTAGGCGGGTGACTGCGATGGCAGTTTCAGCGTGCTCAAGGCGCCGTCCCCGTCTCGGCCGATGACGTCGGTGAAAGTGCCGCCACGGTCGATCCAGAAGGTCCAGCCGGGCGACGCGGGTTGGGACGAGGGCATGAGGTTTGCCTGATCACGTGAGCTTGATCGGGCCTGAATCTTCCGGCCCGGCGGTTGACGCGGGGGGATTGGCCCCCGACTATTCATAACTCCGCCATAAAGCGGAAGCAGGTTAGGTCCATGCAACGGCGGTCACCAAGCTTCAAGCCCACGGCTTCGCTCTGGCGGGGTCTGTCCTGGTTCGTCGGAGCCCTGGCGGGTTTGGCGGCCGCGGCGATCGCCGCCGTTCTTGCCGTCTTCTTCGCCGCGACCATGATGGTCGTGGCCTTCATGGCCTCCGTCCTGCTCGCCCTGGCGGCCACCGCCGTGCGCGCACGTCGTCAGGTCCGCCCCGCGCCCGTCGATCCCAATCTGATCGAAGCCCGCAACGTGGGCGGCCACTCCTGGGTGGCCTACGGCTGGGACGACCGCCGCTAGATCTCGCGCCATCTGCGGCGGAATAGCTGTTTCCACCTCCCGGAAGGCCCTCTAAAGAGCGGCCTCGAACACCATTTCGGGAGAGAAACGCATGATCGGTATCGTCGCTGTCATTAAGGTCCAAGAGGGCAAGGGCCCCGACTTTGAAGCCGTGTTCCTGGACCTGGCCGGCAAGGTGCGGGCCAACGAACCGGGCAACCTGCTCTATCAACTGACCAAGAGCCGCACCGAGGCCAACACCTACAAGGTGCTGGAACTCTACAAGGACCAGGACGCCGTGGTCGCTCATGGCGGTACGGACTATTTCAAGGCCAGCGGCCGGGCCATGGGGGCCTTCCTGGCCGGCCGTCCGGAAGTTGAATACCTCGACGCGGTGGTCTGAGCCGCCACGCTCAATTTAAGCTGACCAACACAGAACCGCCCGGCGTCGCGACGACGCCGGGCGGTTTTTCTTTGGGAGCTACCGGCAAGCTACCCGGGCGTGGACATAGCGTCCCGCCGAGGGGTCCCAGCGCCAACCCTGGCAATCGTAGCCCGGTGGCGGCGGAGGGGCGTCATAGCCCTGGTCGTCGTATTCCGTCGGCGGCGGCGGAACGTCCTCATAGATGACGCCGCCGCCGTCGTAGTAGGGATCGTAGCTGTCGTAATAGTCGGGGCCGACGACGGTCGAGCCCAGGCCAAAGCCGAGGGCTCCATAGAGCCAGGGCGAGTAGTAGCCGCCGCCATAGTAACCGCCATACCCGCCGCCGCGGCCGTAGCCGCGTCCGCCGTGCTCATGCCCATCGTGATCGCGGCCGTTCCATTGACGCCCGCCGCTATCGCTCCCGCTCTGGACCTGGCCGCGATAGCCGCCTCTCTGACCGCCGTAGCCGCCGCTGGGGGCCTGGCCGCCGGTCATCGGGCCGCCGCGTTGTCCGCCGTAGCCGCCGCGCGGCGCGAAGCCGCCCGAGGGCGCCGATCCGGAAGGGGCCGCGCCGGAGGGAGCTCCGCCGCCGCCGCGGAACCCGCCGCCCATTGGCGCGCCGCCGCCGCCCATGGGGGCGCC